>NZ_JAJUFE010000017.1 GCF_029263785.1 Pusillimonas sp.
CCAGAAGCGAACATTATCAAAATCAAGCGCCGTTGGGAACAAGGCGCGGGCCTGCTCGCGCATATTTTGGCAACGAGTTGTATTCAAGCCTCGGGAATAGCCGCCGATTTCTGCCACACCGGCCATGCGCAACTGGTTGCCCAATCGAGAATACACCACTTTTCGGGCACTGTCCGTAAGGCTGACAGTAGGCGCAGCCATCGCGTCAATGACATCAAAGGTAGCCGAGTATCCCTTTGCAGGGTAAACCGGGCAGCGCACTCCCAAAGGCGCAACAAGATGAGGCGTCCAGCTTCCCAATGCCGCCACATAGGCATCGGCCCTTAGGGTTTCGTACATGCCTTCGGAGTTGATCAGCTCGACTGCCTGTACTTCGCCGCCGGCCGCCAGCAGGCGACTGACCTGGGTTGAAAATCGAAACTGCACGCCCGCCTGCTGCGCCAGTTGCGCCAGTGCTGACGTAAACATATAGACATCACCGGACTCGTCTTCGGCGGTATAGTCGCCACCAACGATGGACGCTCGGGCCGGAGCAAGGGCCGGCTCAATCTGGATGACTTCGTCAGCCGTCAGCACCCGGCGGTCAACCCCGAAATCACGCATCAGGTCGGCGGCATCCTGGGACAGGTCAAACTCGGCCGGATCCTGATAGAAATTAAGGATTCCTCGCTCGAGATGGTGATATTCGATTCCCAGCTCGGCCCGCATCTGCTTCAGGGTGGCCAGGCTGTATTCGGAAAGCGCCACCATTGCGCGAATATTGGGCGCCAGGCGCGACGGCAGGCATTCGCGCAAAAAGGCAAAACCCCAGGCCCATTGCCGCATGTCCATGCGGGGCCGGAAGGAAATGGGGGCATTATCGGAAAGCAGCCATTTCAACAAGCGCAGCGGCATGCGCGGATTGGCCCACGGCTCAGAGTACGACACCGAAATCTGGCCGCCGTTTGCGCGGCTGGTTTCTTGCGCCGGACCGCTTTCGCGGTCGACAACCACGACCTCGTGTCCCGCCTGCGCCAGCCACCAGGCCGTCGCTGTTCCGATGATTCCGCTTCCTAGTACCGCTACTTTCATGGCTCTTACCTTTTATACGTCAAGCCGCTGTCATTATGTCCGGGCGCCTTTGCCCGCTGCTCATGGACGGCCGGCTTGGCGCTCAAAGCGTTGACAAGCCCTAATTCACGTCTGCCTGCGAGGTGAACGCATCGGCAAAGAATTCTTCGTCTGGAAGGCCGCAATGCTGTGCGAAATCGCGTCGAGCACTTTCGACCATAATGGGTGCACCACACGCGTAGACCTGATGCCCGGAAAGATCGGGCAGATCTTCCATGACTGCGTGATGCACGAATCCGGTTCGCCCCGTCCAGGCGTCGTCGGGCAAGGGCTCGGACACCACCGGCACATAACTGAACCATGGCAGGGTTTGAGCCCACTGCTGCGCAAGCTCGTGCATGTAAAGGTCGCGCGGCCTGCGCCCCCCCCAGTACAGCACCGCGGGCCGACTTATCCCCTGTGCAATCATTTGTTCCACAATTGCCTTGATTGGCGCAAACCCGGTACCGCTGGCCAGGAAGACAATGGGTTTGTCACTGTCGTCGCGCAAAAAGAACGACCCTAGCGGCCCTTCTACACGCAATATTTCGCGCAGCTTCATCTGGGTCTGGCCGGCACCAAACACATGATCGGTAAATACTCCGCCGGGCATGTGACGCAGATGCAGCTCAACCAGATTCTTTTCGTTGGGCGGACACGCCATCGAATAGCTGCGCCGGCTGCCGTCTTTGAGGATGAACTCGATGTACTGGCCCGCATAAAAGCGGAATGGCTCAGACGGTGGCAACTGCAACCGGATAAGCTTGACGTCGTGCGCCAGATCTTCGAGACCCATCACGCGCGCGGGCATCTTGCGGATCTGGATGTCGCTGGCCATGCGAATCTCGTGCGCCTCGATCACCATGTCCGAGCCGGGTCTGGCCTGACAAAATAACGTATAGCCAGCCGCAAGCTCTTCCGGCGACAGAATTTGCGCGGGACTTGAGCCCGCCTCGAATTCACCCTCGAGCACCTTTCCCTTGCAGGTCGAACACGCCCCGGTACGACAGCTGTATGGCAGCACGATGCCCGCCTCCATGGCGGCATCCAGCACAGATTGCCCCTGTGCTACCGAAAACTCATGCCCGCTGGGCAAGACCTTTACCTTAAAACTCATACCGCGTGATCATCCTTGAATAAAAGCGCGACGCAGGTCAGCACACCGCTAATTCAACCATTTTAAGCGCGCCGCAGCACCGGCTGCTTGACCTTCACCGATAGAGCCTTGCCCTTGCGAGCCCTCTTGCCCATGTAAGGCGTCAATTCTTCGCTGTCCAATACCTGTTCGATCTGCTTGTTTCTGTACACGCCTTCGGCAACAAGGCCGGCTTTACCAAACGCAAGCCATTGCGAAATGGTGTCGCCCGCATCAAGCCCCATCAGGACCGTTCCACGCCCTCCTCCGGACAGCACTTTCAGCTCTGCCAGCTCAATTGCCAGGAAACGCCCCTTGCCGGTCAACATGCCCACGTGACTATCGTCGCCGGCCAGTGCAAGCGGCTTCAGAAGCTTGTCGTCTTTTTCAAGGTTGACGAACTGCTTGCCCGCTCGTTGACGCGTGGTCATGTCCTTGAGCGTGGTGATGAAGCCGTAACCTTGTTGAGTGCCCAGCACATATCGGCCACTTTCATCACCCGCCACCATCTGCACGATGCGAGCACCGGGCTCAAGGTCAATCATCGAGGTAATCGGTTGCCCGTCGCCCCGGGCCGAGGGCAAGCTCGATACCGCTACGGTATACACCCGGCCAGTGTTTGAAATCGCCACCAGGCTGTCGGTACTGCGGCATTCAATCGCGTCGTACATCGCGTCGCCCGACTTGAAGCTGAACTGTGTCGCGTCATGTCCATGACCCTGTCGCGAGCGCAGCCAGCCTTTCTGGGAAATGATGACGGTTACCGGTTCGTCCACCACCTTGGTTTCAAGCACCGCGCGCTCGGCGGTTTCAATCAGCGTGCGCCGATCATCGCCGTACTGCTTGGCATCGGCTTCAATCTCTTTGATGATCAGACGCTTGAGCGACGAGGGGTTATCCAGCAGCTCTTGCAATTTCTGTTGCTGATCCCTTTGCTCGGCCAGCTCTTTCTCGATCTTGAAGCCTTCCAGCCGGGCCAGCTGACGCAAGCGCATCTCAAGGATGTCTTCAGCCTGACGTTCCGACAGGTCAAAGCGTTCCATCAATGCCTGACGCGGCTCGTCGGATTCGCGTATGGTCTGGATCACCTCATCGACATTCAGGTAGACCACCATTCGTCCTTCGAGGACATGAATGCGGTCGGTGACTTTATCCAGTCGGAATCGGGTGCGCCGCGTTACCGTCTCGGTGCGGAAGCTGAGCCACTCGGTAAGGATGCGCCGCAATGGCCTCTGGGCCGGACGCGCATCGGTTCCAATGCAGACCAGATTGATCGAAACGCTGCCCTCCATGCTGGTCTGCGCCAGCAGAAGATTGACGAACTCGTCACGGTCGATGCGACTGGTCTTGGGCTCGAACACCAGACGCACGGCGTCTTCCTTGCCGGACTCGTCCCGAACGGCGTCCAGCATGCCCAATACAAGTGCCTTCGTCTGCTGTTGTTCGGCGGTAAGGCTTTTCTTGCCGGCCTTGACCTTGGGATTGGTGCGGTCTTCGATTTCCTCGAGAATCTTCTGCGCAGAGGTGCCCGGTGGCAGCTCATAGACCACAAGCTGCCATTGTCCGCGAGCCATCTCCTCGAAGCGCCAGCGCGCCCGGGCCTTGATCGTGCCACGACCGGTCTGATAGATCTGGGCGATGTCTTCAGGCGAAGAAATAATCTGCCCGCCACCGGCGAAGTCAGGCCCGGGCAACAGCTCGTGCAACGTCTCGTCTGGCAATTTGGGGTTTTTGAGCAGCGCCACGCAGGCTTGCGCAACTTCGCGCAGGTTGTGTGAAGGAATCTCGGTAGCCATCCCCACGGCAATACCCGAGGCGCCGTTGAGCAACATGACCGGCAGGCGCGCGGGCAGCAACAACGGCTCTTCCTGACTGCCATCGTAATTGGGAATGAACTCGACCGTGCCCTCGTTCAGCTCGTCGAGCAATATGCGCGAAAATGGCGTCAGCCGCGCCTCGGTATAGCGCATTGCCGCCGCGTTATCGCCGTCGCGAGACCCGAAGTTGCCCTGACCATCGATCAACGGGTAGCGCAAGGTAAAGTCTTGCGCCATGCGCACCATTGCATCATAGGCGGCCTGGTCTCCGTGGGGATGGTACTTGCCCAGTACGTCGCCGACCACACGGGCCGATTTGACAGGCTTGGCACCGGGCCCCAGCCCCATTGCGTCCATCGCATACAGAATGCGTCGCTGAACAGGCTTTTGGCCATCGGTGACATCGGGCAAGGCGCGACCACGCACGACCGAGACGGCGTAATCCAGGTACGCCTGCTCGGCGTAATAGCCCAGAACCAGGCTTTCGCCGTCGTCGTCGCTATCGAAAAGTCCTGCTTGAGTGGTGTCCATGTTGCTCTCTTAAATATCGACGTCGGCCAGATTGCCTTTTTCTTCGAGCCAGCTGCGACGCTGACTTGCTTCGCCCTTGCCCATCAACATATCGAACATGCGTATCGTGGCTTCCATGCCCAGTTCGCCACACCGCACCATCATCAGCCGGCGGGTGTCGGGGTTCATGGTGGTGTCCCACAATTGCTCGGCGCTCATTTCACCCAGACCCTTGAACCGGCTGATGCTCCAGGAGCCCTCGCGCACATTCTCTTTGCGAAGCTTGTCAAGCACGGCCTCGAGTTCGCCCTGGTCCAGACAATACAGCTTGCGGGCCGGACGCTTGCCCAATGCCGGTACATCAACCCGGAACAGGGGAGGCCGTGCAATGAACACATGACCCGCCTCGACCAGCTTGGGAAAATGCCGGAAGAAAAGTGTCAAGAGCAAAACCTGAATATGTGAGCCATCGACATCCGCGTCCGAGAGGATGCAGATGCGACCGTAGCGAAGATTGGATAAATCGACCTCGTCGTCCAGGCCGTGCGGATCGACGCCAATCGCCACGGAAATGTCGTGAATCTCGTTGTTGGCAAACAGGCGATCGCGCTCGACCTCCCAGGAGTTAAGCACTTTGCCGCGCAAGGGCAGCACGGCCTGGAATTCCTTGTCGCGTCCCATTTTGGCGGAGCCGCCGGCCGAATCGCCCTCAACGAGGAACAGCTCGGTACGCGATGGATCAGACGATTCGCAATCGGTAAGCTTGCCGGGCAGCACGGCGACTCCCGAGCTTTTCCGCTTCTCAACTTTCTTGGCCGACCGCGCGCGGTCTTGCGCCTGACGAATGGCCGTCTCGGCCAGCTTCTTGCCCAGGTCCACATTCGCATGCATGGCAAGTTCGAGAGCGTTCTTGACATACCCGCCCACCAGACGGACTGCATCCCGGCTGTTCAGACGCTCTTTGATCTGGCCCTGAAACTGCGGGTCGAGCACCTTGGCCGAGAGCACGAAGCTGGCCCGCGCGAAGACGTCTTCCGGCAACAGCTTTACGCCTTTCGGAATGAGGCCGTGCAGCTCGGCAAACGATTTGACCGCGTTGAACAAGCCCTCGCGCAGGCCGGCTTCGTGCGTGCCGCCGGCAGGCGTCGGAATGAGGTTGACGTACGATTCGCGAACCACATTGCCTTCTGTTGTCCAGGCTACCGCCCAATGCGCGCCTTCGCCTTCAGAATAGTTTTCATCGTCGTCATCCGCATACTGGCGCCCTTCAAACAAGGGCACGATTTTCTCGGCATCGGCAAGCGCTTCGTTCAGATAGCCTTTTAGCCCGTCTTCGTATTGCCACTGCTGGGTCTGGCCGGATTTCTCGTTGACCAGCACCACCTTGATGCCTTCAAGCAGCACAGCCTTGCTGCGCAGGGAATGGATAAGCTCAGCAGACGGTATGGCGGCGCTGTCAAAATATTTGGGATCGGGCCAGATACGGACTCGTGTGCCCGTCTTGCGCCGGCCGACCGTGTCAGTCTGGGTAAGTGGCTGCGCAACGAAACCGTCGGCAAACACCAGTTGATGCTCTTTTCCGTCGCGCCATACGGTGACCTCCAGTCGCTTGGACAAGGCGTTGGTCACTGATACCCCCACACCGTGCAGACCGCCCGAAAATGCATAGGCTCCGCCGCTTTTCTTGTCGAACTTTCCGCCCGCATGAAGCCGCGTATAGACAATTTCAACCACCGGAACCTTCTCTTCAGGGTGCAGGCCCACCGGGATTCCGCGCCCGTCATCTTCGACAGATATGCTGCCGTCGGCATGCAGGGTTACCTTGATCTGTTTGCCATAGCCCGCCAGCGCTTCGTCTGCGGCATTGTCGATGACCTCTTGCACGATATGCAGGGGGTTATCCGTACGCGTGTACATGCCGGGCCGCTGGCGCACCGGCTCCAGTCCCTTGAGCACCCGGATGGACGCTTCGTCGTAACGTGAAATAGCCAAGATTTCCCCAAGTTTCGGTGGATGAAAAAACAGTATTTTACGGACAAGGCGGCTGATAACGTCAACCGACCCCTGCCAGCCCTTCACGGCCAGGCCACCACAAACAGGGCCAAGCACCACAAACAAACACGGCCGGGGCATCACCAACAACACGGTCAGGGCATCACCAACAAACACGGCCAGGGCTTCACAAAGTATTCCGGCCCCGCTGAAAACATGGCCTCAAACCTCCCGAGCCATGTACATGGGCGGCCTGACAGTGGTATGCTAGAAAAAATTTTTAGAAACCGGCACCTCCTATTAATAAAATCTTACGGTGTTCCGGTACGGCAAGCGCCTGGCGCATGCACCGATTATTCAGCATTCTTCTGCATCCAAAATCCTTCCTTTTTTCACTATGAGCGAATTGATCCGAAACGTAAGCGACGCCAGCTTCGACGCCGAGGTATTGCAGGCCGATGGCCCTGTCCTGGTCGACTATTGGGCTGCCTGGTGCGGCCCCTGCAAAATGATTGCCCCGCTGCTCGACGAAGCGGCCAAGCAGTACGAAGGCCGTGTTACAATTGCAAAACTTAACGTCGACGAAAATCCCGAGACCGCTGCCCGGTTCGGTGTTCGCGGCATCCCGACCCTTATGTTGTTCAAAGACGGCAAAGCCGCAGCAACCAAGGTGGGAGCACTGTCCAAATCCCAGTTGGCCGCCTTTCTCGACGAATCCGTTTAATCGCATTCAACGTCTTGCGCGCGGGCTCGTCTTGAGCCCGCCACCCACATTGCACAACCCCCCTTCTTTTTTCTCATGCACCTCACAGAACTAAAAGCGCTGCACGTTTCGCAGTTGCTCGAAATGGCCGCGAGTCTGGACATCGACAACGCGAGTCGTTTGCGCAAGCAAGAAATCATGTTCGCCATCATGAAGAAACGCGCCAAGCAAGGCGAGCAGATCTTCGGCGACGGCGTGCTCGAAGTGTTGCCCGACGGTTTCGGTTTCCTGCGTTCACCCGAAACGTCGTATCTGGCCAGCACGGACGACATCTACATCTCGCCCTCACAGATACGTCGATTCAACCTGCATACGGGGGATTCCATCGAAGGTGAAGTACGGGTGCCAAAAGACGGCGAACGCTACTTTGCGCTGGTGAAGGTGGACAAGGTCAACGGCATGCAGCCCGAGGCCATCAAACATCGCATCATGTTTGAGAACCTGACGCCGCTGCATCCCGACCAGGTGATGACTCTCGAACGCGACATCAAGAGCGAAGAAAACATCACCGGCCGGATTCTGGATATCTTTGCGCCTTTAGGCAAGGGCCAGCGTGCCCTTATCGTGGCCAGCCCCAAGTCGGGCAAGACAGTGATGATGCAGCACATTGCGCATGCCATCACCACCAACTATCCCGACGCGACCATGATTGTGCTTCTGGTCGATGAACGCCCCGAAGAAGTGACAGAAATGCAGCGCACCGTGCGCGGCGAAGTGGTTGCATCAACCTTCGACGAACCGGCCACCCGTCACGTGCAGGTCGCCGAGATGGTCATCGAAAAAGCCAAGCGCCTGGTCGAGCTCAAGAAAGACGTTGTCATTCTTCTGGATTCCATCACACGTCTGGCCCGCGCCTACAACACTGTGGTCCCCGCATCGGGCAAGGTGCTGACGGGCGGTGTTGACGCCAACGCCCTGCAGCGGCCCAAGCGCTTCTTCGGTGCTGCACGCAATATCGAGGAAGGCGGTTCGCTGACCATTATCGGCACGGCTCTGATCGAGACCGGCAGCCGTATGGACGAAGTGATTTACGAAGAATTCAAGGGTACCGGCAACTCCGAAGTTCACCTTGAACGTCGCCTGGCGGAAAAACGCATTTACCCCGCCATCAATCTGAACAAATCCGGCACACGCCGCGAAGAGCTTCTCATCAAGCCCGAACTGCTGCAAAAGATCTGGGTATTGCGCAAATTCATACACGACATGGACGATGTCGCTGCCATGGAATTCATCCTGGACAAGATACGCGCCACCAAGACCAACGCAGAGTTCTTCGAGATGATGAAGAAATAATCCAAGCGAATACTCCGACAATCTGGCCGAGCCGGGTGGTTCGGCTACGAACCACGAGCACCTAATTGATGAAACTACCAACACTGAATCAATTTCTCGAAAAGGTCCAGGCACGCGACCCGCACCAGCCTGAATTCATGCAGGCCGTGCAGGAAGTCATGGGCTGTTTATGGCCATTCATCGAAAAGAACCCGCGCTACGCTGAAATGGCCTTGCTCGAGAGACTGGTAGAACCCGAGCGAGTGATTCAGTTCCGGGTTTCCTGGGTTGACGACAAGGGGCAAGTGCAAGTCAATCGGGCATTCCGAATTCAGCACAACTCTGCCATCGGCCCCTTCAAGGGCGGCATGCGCTTCCACCCCTCGGTCAACCTCTCCATCCTCAAATTCCTGGCTTTCGAGCAAACCTTCAAGAACGCACTCACCACCCTGCCCATGGGCGGCGGCAAGGGCGGTTCCGACTTCGACCCCAAGGGCAAGTCGGATGGCGAAGTCATGCGCTTTTGCCAGGCTCTGATGATCGAACTGTTCCGCCATCTGGGCCCGGACACCGACGTCCCCGCAGGCGATATCGGCGTAGGCAGCCGTGAAGTCGGCTTCATGGCAGGCATGATGAAGAAGCTTTCCAATTCTTCTGCCAGCGTATTTACCGGCAAGGGCGTGAATTTCGGCGGCAGCCTGATTCGTCCGGAAGCCACGGGCTATGGCACCGTGTTTTTCGCAGAAGAAATGCTGAAGCACCAGCGACAGTCTCTGGATGGTCTGACGGTCTCGGTATCGGGCTCGGGCAATGTGGCGCAATACGCCATTGAAAAATGCATGCAGATGGGCGCCAAGGTTGTGACGGTGTCCGATTCACACGGCTGTGTGGTCGACATGGCGGGCTTCACACCCGACAAGCTGGCGGCGCTGAGCGACATCAAGAACAACCGTCGTGAGCGGCTTGAAACCTACGCACGCGAGCAGGGTCTGGTGTACGAGGCCGGCAAGCGTCCCTGGCATGTTCCCGTCGACGTTGCCCTGCCCTGCGCCACGCAAAACGAACTCGAGATCGAAGACGCACGCACCTTGATCAAGAACGGCGTACGCTGCGTTGCCGAAGGTGCCAACATGCCCACCAGC
Organism: Pusillimonas sp.; assembly: GCF_029263785.1. GTDB lineage: Bacteria > Pseudomonadota > Gammaproteobacteria > Burkholderiales > Burkholderiaceae_B > Pusillimonas. The sequence goes on from NZ_JAJUFE010000017.1 coordinate 9,721, forward strand.
CTCGATGCGGCTCACGCCTTCATCCAGGCGGGTGTACTGTACGCGCCGGGCAAGGCAAGCAACGCTGGTGGCGTGGCCGTCTCGGGCCTGGAAATGAGCCAGAACGCATTGCGTCTGAACTGGACGCGCGAAGAAGTCGAAACCCGACTCCACATCATCATGCGCGACATCCACGAAGCCTGTGTGCGCTACAGTGGTCAGAAGCCCGGTGAGCAGGTCAACTACCTGAACGGCGCCAACATTGCCGGATTCGTCAAAGTGGCTGATGCCATGCTTCAGCAAGGCGTGTACTGAGCTCGTACTGGCCTTGCTGAAATCGGCGGCGTACCGCGGTACGGCCGCCGATTTTGTTTTGGGCGCCGGGGCCGTCCGGAAATCGCGGGTCAGCGCTGTGCCCGAAGTCCCTTTCCGGCAGGGGCCGTCTTGAGCTCGGCGGCATCGTGCAGGCCATTGGCAGAATCGTCATCCAGCTCGACATCGCCGCCTTCGATATGACTGGCAGGGGGAACCTTGGCAGGCTTTGATGCAGGCGCCGAGACCTCATGCAGTTGCGGCGAGTTCAAATCTCCGTCCACGTCATAGTGCACTGTCATGGCCTGAGAAAGCGGTTTGCTGAGCAACCATTGCGTGACAAAGGCTCCAAGACCCACGATGGGATTGATGGCGATACCGGCGGCCACCGTCGCGCCACTGACGTCCAGCTTGGGCACGACCATGGCCTGAAGATCAAGTTTTTCGCTCGTCAGATCAACATCGCCACCAATGCTGATCGTGGCCACGGGACTTGTCACCTGATAATCATTGGTCGTCATGACGCCGTCCTGAATATGCAAGGTGCCGGCAATCCGGTCAAACGGAAAGCCGCCCTTGAAAACGGAGGCGGGGTCAAGGCTCAGGGTGGCCAGCCTGCGAATGGACTGCAGCGACAACAGTTCAAGCAGGCGCGCAGTGCGCGAATTGACAGTGCTGAACCGCCCCTTCTCAAGCTCAAGACGCAACTGGCCATTAAGGTCGGATCGCTTGTATTGCCACGGCATATTGCGCCATTCGAAGCGGCCCTTTAATGTGCCATGCCCCTTGTCCATGACATCCTTGACGTCGATCTGGTCCAGAAAGGCGCCCAGATCCTTTATGTCTACTTCAGCATCCAGTGTCAGACCCCGCTCGGCACCGCTCAACCGCCAAATGCCTGAGCCATGCAAGGCAGCCGAGGGACTGGCCAGGCTCAGTTCATTCAATCGCCAGAAGCGGCCTCTTTGTTCGCTGACTCCTTTGACTTGCAAGGCGCCCACCTGGCGGCCATACAGGCGAAGGTTGTCCACCTTGAGTGAAACGGCGGGCACATCCACTTCGCCCTCCCACGATGCCTCTTCTGTCGCGCCTCCAGCTTTTTGGGCACCCGGCTCGGCTGACGATTGAGTCTTGTCGGCTTCGGCACCTACCGCAAGCCTGTCAAAGTGGGCATCCACCCATCCGGTCGAACCCGCATCAGCTTCACGCCAACGCACTGTGCCGGCTGTTTCAGTCGAGGCAATATCAAAACGCCACTGTTGCGCCTGTTCTCGCTGGGCCGTGACAGTAGCCGTTTCGAGCTCGATGCCGTAGAGCTCTATGGTGTCCGCCTGCAGACGTACCCATTGCAATTCAGGAAACAATTCGCGCACAGGTGACACCTGCGCCTGGGCAGTCGACCGGGCGGGCACGCCAAATTCGTCGACGGCCGACTCCCAGGCATTCACGCCCAAACGTGACTGGCGCACATCGATGACCAGGCCTTTGGCAGGCAGTTTGTCGGGCAGCGTGGTGCCGACGGCTCCGGAGACAAAATAAGGGCCGGTCTTGTCGCTTTCCCGACGCAGAAACCATGCCTTTAGCTCGGACCCCAATCCCACCTTCAAGTACATCTGGCCGGCTGCAGGCGCCGGCACCCACTGAACATCGAGCCGACTCTTTGCATCGGCCGACTTTCCGGCTGGCTCGGGCAGGTCTATAGCCAGGCCCTGCAAATCGCTTTGCGCCGTCATCGCATAGCGCCCCGAGGATTGCCGACGAAGGGACGCGTGATACGCAAGGCTTCCTTTCAGGCGCTCCATGCCCTGCACGCCCACATAGTCGCGCAACGCGTCGGCAGAGATGCGGCCCTTGAGTTCCAGACCCTTTCGTTCACCACCTACGCCACCACTGAACTCGGCCACATCCCCAAGAAACCTGGCCTTCAGGCCGTCAGCACTGAACCCGGTTTCCGAGAACTCAAGTCTGCCTTCAACCTGTTCAAACGGCGGGGCGTCAGGGTCGAGCGACACCGTGCCTCCGTTGAAATTCACCGCCCCCTGCACCTTTGCATCGTCAACATTCAGAAGGGGAATGGTCAGGCTGAGCGGCACGGACCAGTCTCCTTCCGCGGTTGCCGGATCAAGAAAACCATCCAGCAGTCGACGCAAGGGCGAGTGGTGGGCAAGCGCCAGATACGATGGGGCAGGAGCGAAGGTTTGTCCTTGAATGGTCAGGACGGAGTTCTGCTCGATGTTGGGAATCCGGGCGTTAATATCGCGCAGCTGGATACTATGGCCTTCAGCCGGGCGCACAATGGCCGTGTCCGCTGACAGTTGCAGATCTACACGGTCAAGCACCGCGCGTCCGGAGACCTCGTGCAGGCTGGGCCAGCTTTCATCAGGGGTCCTGCCGGGCGCGTAATCAATAATGCCCCCTTCGAACCGTCCGTCAATCAGAAAGGTCCCGTCGGAACTGCCAAACGGGAAATGCTCGAGATCACCCTTCAGCACTACCCTGGCATCATGAATTTCGCCGGCCAATAGTCCGTTCGTCAGCCACTCCCGCGCATCAAGATTGACGCTGGTCGGCATGAACAGGTCAATGCCATCGAGCGTGGCGCGGTCGAACAGACCCTGAATGTCGGCCAATCCAGCCGCTCCGTCGCCGCCTTCCCGCCAGCTACCCTGCCATGCCAGATCCATATCGGCATTGACGACACGGCTCGGGTCGAACAGTGCTGCCAGGCCGCCGCCCGCCTGTCGAAATACGCCGCCCTGCATCGAGACGTGCCCAAAATGCAGAACATGCTCGAACAGACCGGGCGTATTCAGGTCCAGGCCCTTGACCGTGAATGCAAATTTCACGGGTGGGCCGTCTTCGGAGGGTCGCACGGGGACGTATTCGGACTCCCTCTGCCCTGAAGGCATGACCAACCGTTCAAACGCTTCAAGAGCCCCTTCGTAGGCCGGCCACGATCCGTCGATAAAGGCTTCCACATGCCTGCCCGCCACTTCTGCCTGATCGCCAAGCATCCAATGCCCGTGCTCCACCTTTACGTGCGCTGCCACCCGTTGTGGCTCCGCCTCGGCAAATGTCAGCCACCATTGGGCCGATACATCTCCGGAACGCATGTGGCCGGGGATATCCATCCAGGATCGCCACTGAAGCGGGGTCATCCCGTCCACATTGATATAGACACTGCCCTTCCAGGCAGCGGGGTCTGTGCGCTCCAGTTGCGGACGCACGAAATTCACGTCTGCACGCATTTCAAAGCGTCGACCCAGGTCGCCGGGCGGAACGGCGCTTAATGCCATGCGATGACCATTAATGCCCGACACCACGCCCAGCGTGACCTCCTGAAGCCGCAGCACGCGTCCGTCCCGCGTCTCGTCACGCCAGCTGAGAACGGCATCACGAAGGGCAATGCGGGGCTGCTTCGCCAGCCACTGCACCATGGGATGATCCAGAGCCAGCTGGGGCGAATCGCCATCTTGCTCGACCTCGATATCCCGACCCAGAATCCAGATGCGTTCCTGTGCGTCGCGTCGCGCTTCAATGTTCAGGCCCACGGCTTCTATGTAAGAGAAGCCAGGCATGCCACTAAACAGGCCTTTCCATGCAAGCGTCGCCCGAATGCGTGGAAGCTGCAGAACCTCGATGCCGCGATCATCCAGCACGTGAACGTCATTGAATTCAAAATGCGGATGCCAGCCTTTCCAGCCTGCTTCGATGCGGCCAAGCGTCACCGGTGTTTTCAGGGCCTGCGAAAGCTCTGCCTGGATACGTGGCCGCCAATGATCAATATGGGGAAGGAGTCCGTGCCGGACCACAAGGAACAGTGCGCCTGCCAGCAGGTACAGGACCAGGGCCAGGCGGCCCAGTCGTCGAAGCAGCGCGGAGGGTCGAAACACGGTTGAGGTAGCCAATTCGGAGGGATATGCAGTATCTTTTCAGACTTATACCTGAAAAATGAACTATCGTCGCGACCTCCAGCGCAATCCATGACAAGCTCCTACCAACAGATAAACAAAGCCCTGGAATGGTCCGGCGCACTGCGTCGCAAGACCGGATCAAACAAAGAATTCGCTGAATGGCTTGATCAGGCCGCCACAAACACCGTCGACAACAGCCTGATTCGACAGTGGTTCAACGAGTTGCGTCAAGAATCGCCCGCTGGCCCGGCCATGCCCTGTGTCGATGCACGGCGGATACTGCGCCGATTGCGTGAGCGTGTGTTTTTTACACTCATGGTCCGCGACATCAATGGCACTGCCTCTTTGGCCGAAGTCACCGAAGCTACCAGCCTGCTTGCCGACCTGGCGGTCACCCAGGCCTATCAAAGCGTGGCCGCCGAGCTTGCCGACGTTCACGGCGTACCTCGCGACCCACATACCGGCCAACCGCAGGAAATGCTGATCATCGGCATGGGCAAACTGGGAGGCAAAGAGCTCAACGTGTCCTCCGACATTGACCTGGTCATGCTGTACGGTGAAGAAGGCGAGACCGACGGTCGGCGAAAAATCAGCAATCATGAGTTTTACGGCAAAGTCACCCAGCGCATGATGCCCGTGCTGTCAGAACCGGACGCCGATGGCCAGGTGTTCCGAACCGACTTGCGTCTGCGGCCCGATGGAGACTCCGGACCACTGGCCTGGAGCCTGGACGCGCTCGAACATTACCTGGTGGCCCAGGGCCGCGAATGGGAACGCTATGCCTGGTTGAAAGCACGCGCCATCCCGGTCACCGCCTTTGAGGGCAGCAACATCCAGACGCAGATTTCCCAACTGGAATCGCTTCGGGTTCCCTTCGTTTACCGCAAGTATTTCGATTTCGATGCACTGTCTGCCCTGCGTCAACTGCGAGAACGGATTCGTCAGGACTGGCAGCGCCGCGCCCAGGCTCGTACCGGGGTCGATGCCACACACAACATCAAGTTGGGTGATGGGGGCATACGCGAAGTCGAGTTCATCGTTCAGTTGAACCAGCTCATTCGCGGCGGACGCATGCCCTCGCTTCAGAAGCGCGGCCTGTTGCCGGCCCTGCGTCGCCAGAAGGACGCCGGAGTCATCCCCACAGACATCGCCGACAAGCTGCATGACGCCTACTGTTTTTTGCGCCGTACCGAGCACATGCTGCAGTATCGGGAAGACGAGCAGACTCATTTACTGCCCGTCGACCCCGGCCTGCGCCGGCAACTGGCTGTTGCCATGGGCATGGAACCCGCAGAGTTTGAATCAACCCTTGCCGAACATCGCAAATTCGTCAACCAGACCTTTCGCAATGCATTCCGGCTGGCCGGCATGGGCGAATCAGACGAAGACTCTTCTGCCCCCAGCTCGCGCGAAGGCAGCCTCGGCGATTACGTGGCCGACCGGCTTGGCGACCAGGCAGGCACACTTGCAGAACGTATCGAGACCCTGCTGGGAACCCACCGCATCCGCAGTCTTCCGGCCAATAGTCGCAAACGCCTTGATGCCCTGTTGCCCGCCATTGTCGATGCCGCCGCCAACACGCCGGAACCCGAGCAGACTGCCATACGGTTGCTCGACCTGGTGGAACAGGTAGCACAGCGCAGCGCTTACCTGGCGTTGATGGCCGAATACCCCGAGATACTGGCCCGCGTATCGCGCATTGTGGGCGCCAGTCCCTGGGCGGCCCAGTACCTTTGCCGGTACCCGCTGCTGCTGGATAGCCTGATCGAGTGGAATTCGCTGATGTCTCCCCTCGACTTAAGCTCTTACGCCAAGCATCTGCACGACGAACTCGATGCCACTACGCTGCCCGACGGCAGCCCCGACGTGGAACAGCAGATGAACCTGATGCGGGACATTCAGCGCCAGATCAGCTTCCAACTGCTGGCGCAGGATCTGGCCGGCGTGCTCACCGTCGAACAACTGGCTGACCAGCTCTCTGCGCTGGCCGACATGCTGCTGGAAGAAACCCTGTATCGCGTGTGGCCGCTGATCCAGCCCAAAAGCACCACCGCCTCCGAGGCCCTGGCGCCGCCAAGATTCGCCATCATCGCGTATGGCAAGCTGGGCGGCAAAGAGTTGGGTTATGCCTCTGACCTTGACCTGGTGTTCCTGTACGACGACGAGCGCGAGGACGCGCCCGAGATCTACGCCAAGCTGGGCCGGCGCATGACCTCATGGCTATCGACCATGACCTCATCCGGCCGCTTGTACGATGTCGACCTGCGGCTACGACCCGACGGTGACGCCGGCATGCTGGCCGTTTCGGTGGACGCATTCGCCCAATACCAGTTGAACCACGCCTGGCCGTGGGAACACCAGGCCATCACCCGCGCCCGATTCGCGGCGGGCGACAAGTCGGTGGGTGAGCGCTTTGAAGCGGTCCGGCGCGAAATCCTGCTTGCCCGGCGCGACCCCGAAAAACTCAAGGAAGATGTGCGCGAGATGCGCGACAAGATCAGCGCCGGCCACCCCAACAACTCCGAGGATTTCGACCTCAAGCATGATCGTGGCGGGATGGTCGATGTCGAGTTTGTCACGCAGTATCTCGTCTTGGCTCATGCACGCCAATACCCCGTACTGATCGACAACCTTGGCAACATCACCTTACTGAAGCTGGCAGGCGAACACGGACTGATTCCCATGCAGCTGGCCATCGAGGTCTCGGATGCCTACCGCGTGTACCGTCGCATGCAACATTCGCTGCGATTGCAGGGAGCAGAAAAAGCACGCGTATCGCAAAGCCTGCTCGTATCCGAACGGGCCTGTGTGCGCCTGCTCTGGAACACCGTCATCGGCGAATAAGCAGGCTGCACCCAGCCAGGCATTACAATCAGGTGGCCCCGAGGCCATGTGCATCGGGCCAATTGAACAACTTTTGTAGCAGGCAGGACGTGACACATTACGATTACATCGCCATTGGCGGCGGCAGCGGCGGAATCGCCTCGGTCAACCGAGCCGCCATGTACGGCAAGAAATGCGCACTGATCGAGGCAAAGGAACTCGGTGGCACATGCGTCAATGTGGGCTGTGTACCGAAAAAAGTCATGTGGCATGCAGCACAAATCGCCGAGGCGATCCATCGCTACGGCCCTGACTACGGCTTTGACACCACAGTGAACCGTTTCGACTGGGAAACTCTGGTCAAGAACCGAAGCGCATACATTAACCGCATCCACACTTCGTACAACACTGTCCTGGACAAGAACCGCGTCGACATCATCCGCGGCACAGGGCGTTTTGCAGATGCGCACACCATCGATGTCGACGGCAAGCGCTACACCGCCGATCACATCCTGATCGCTACCGGCGGCCGCCCATCATGGCCCGACATCCCTGGGGCCGAACATGGCATTGACTCTGACGGCTTCTTCGAACTGACGGCCCCCCCGGCACGCGCTGCTGTGGTGGGCGCCGGCTATATCGCCGTGGAACTTGCAGGTGTACTCAATGCCCTGGGCAGCCAGACTCACCTGTTTGTAAGGCGCCATGCTCCACTACGTAACTTCGACCCCCTCATCAGCGAAACGTTGGTCCAGGTGATGCGGGATGAAGGCCCCACGCTTCACACCCAGGCGGTCCCCAAGTCTGTCGAAAAGAACGCCGATGGCAGCATTACCCTGCATCTTGAAAACGGCGACAGCCACACGGTCGATTGCCTGATCTGGGCGATTGGCCGAGAGCCCTACACGTCGCACCTTGATCTTGAGGCCGCCGGCGTCGAGGTGAATGCCGGCGGCTATATTTCAGTCGACAAGTATCAAAACACCAACGTTCCCGGCATTTATGCTGTCGGCGACATCACTGGCCAGATCGAACTGACCCCGGTCGCGGTCGCGGCGGGACGACGCCTGTCCGAACGTCTGTTCAACAACAAGCCGCAAGAGCACCTGGATTACACCAACGTGCCCACTGTCGTGTTCAGCCACCCGCCCATCGGCACGGTCGGCCTGAGCGAGCCCGAAGCCAGGGCCATTCATGGCGACGATGCAGTCAAGGTGTATACGTCGGCATTTACGGCCATGTACACGGCGGTGACTCAACATCGGCAGCCTTGCCGCATGAAGCTCGTGTGCGTCGGACCAGAAGAGAAGATCGTCGGAATCCACGGGATCGGCTTCGGAATGGACGAGATGCTTCAGGGCTTCGCGGTGGCACTCAAGATGGGGGCAACGAAAAAAGACTTCGACAATACGATTGCCATCCACCCAACGGCAGCCGAAGAATTCGTCACGATGCGATAAAAGGCGACAGGCTTTTGCGAACGGGTACGGGCCGGCAGCACAGTCGCCATTTCTGAACGAGCCGTACTTGGACTTTTCCGAACGGGTACGGGCCGGCAGCTGCGAAGCGGCACGGACAGCGGTTAGCAAACCCGCGCGGGTTTTGGAATATCTCCACTGCGGTCTAAAATTGACGGATCTATTGATCTACCCTTCTTCCAGCACCCTTGCCGGGTAGCTGGAAGACATTTTTGCTGTGCATTGTCCATGACTGAATTCAAACGCCCCATTCTGAAGTTGCCGGATTCCCGCAAGAAGGTCTTGCTGCATTCCTGCTGCGCCCCCTGTTCGGGCGAGGTGATGGAGGCCATGACTGCGTCAGGCATTGATTATTCGATCTATTTCTATAACCCGAACATCCACCCGGACCGCGAGTACGAGATCCGCAAAAACGAGAACATCCGTTTCGCGGAGGAACACGGCATCGAATTCATTGACGCGGATTATGATCGCGACAACTGGTTCGAGCGTGTCAAAGGTCTTGAAAATGAACCGGAACGGGGCGAACGCTGCACGGTCTGCTTCGACATGCGGTTCGAGCGTACTGCGCTTTACGCCCATGAGCACGGTTTTGACACAATAACCAGTTCGCTGGGGATTTCGCGCTGGAAGGACATGAACCAGATCAATGGCTGCGGGGAACGCGCGGCAGCCCGTTATCCGAATCTGATCTACTGGACGTACAACTGGCGCAAGGGCGGCGGCTCCGCGCGCATGATCGAGATCTCCAAGCGCGAGCAGTTTTATCAGCAAGAATATTGTGGGTGCATCTATTCGCTGCGCGACACCAACCGGCACCGCCGTGCGCGAGGCCGCGAAGCGATCGAGATCGGCGTGAAGTTTTACGGAAAGGACGACTGAGTTCCAAACTCAGTTGGGTTCTTTTGGCGGCGCAGTGCCGTATTGTTGCTTTAAATTTATGCAGATCCCGAATCCAGATGGGTGGCTTATCGTTGCGCGCCGTCACAGGTCGGGGAGCTATTATCGAAATCGCGAGCTGTGGGGTGGGTCTGGTGTATTTGAGCCGTAGAGCAAGCCGAGCATCTGCCTATTTCCGGGAGGCAAGCCCGGAACTGTTTGAGCGCGACGGTTGCTGACAGTCCGGGGGACTGTCAGCCTCGCGAGTTTTTCGGGCGCCCGGAAATTGGCAGATGCGAAGGAAGCCGGCGAAGCCGGCCGCAGATCTCCGGCTCAAATACACCAGACCCACCCCACAGCGCCCCAAGAAAACAAAAAGGCCCCTTCCAGCAAAGGGGCCCCTATCAGCAACAAGCTGAGATATCGATCTAAAAACACACTGCCGAAGGCAGAAACCCCACCCCCTTACTGCAGCGTCCTTTCAAAGACGAACTGGCCATCCCGCCAGTCAACGGGAATCACGTCCTTGGGCCCAAACTTGCCCTCGAGCAACAAACGGGCAACCGGGTTCTCGATGTGCTGCTGAATCGCACGCTTGAGCGGACGCGCTCCGAAGACCGGGTCGAAACCGGCACGAGCCAGCTGAGCCAACGCTGCATCAGACACTTCCAACTGCATGTCCTGGGCGGCAAGACGCTCAGCCAGGCGCTCGATCTGAATACGTGCAATCGATTCAATATGCTTGGACTCGAGACCGTGGAACACCACCACCTCATCGATGCGGTTAAGAAACTCCGGTCGGAAAGCCGTTTTCAGCTCATCCCAGATTACCTCCTTGACCACCTCGTATGGCTGCCCCGCCATACTTTGAATGTGCTGTGACCCCAGGTTTGAAGTCATCACAATCACCGTATTGCGGAAGTCGACTGTGCGGCCCTGGCCGTCCGTGAGTCGGCCGTCATCCAGCACTTGCAAGAGCACATTGAACACATCCGGGTGTGCCTTTTCGACCTCATCGAGCAAGATCACGCTGTACGGATTGCGACGCACCGCTTCGGTCAGATAGCCGCCCTCTTCGTAGCCCACGTATCCTGGGGGCGCACCGATCAAACGGGCGACCGAGTGCTTCTCCATGAACTCGCTCATGTCGACACGAATCATGTGGTCGTCAGAATCGAACAGGAAGTTGGCCAGCGCCTTGGTGAGTTCCGTCTTACCCACGCCAGTGGGCCCAAGAAACAGGAACGAACCGTAAGGCCGTGAAGGGTCGGACAACCCTGCGCGCGAACGACGGATCGCATCGGCCACGAGACTGACGGCCTCGTCCTGACCGACCACGCGCTTGTGCAGGTGCTCTTCCATGCCAAGGAGCTTTTCGCGTTCTCCCTGCATCATCTTGGAAACAGGAATGCCTGTGGCACGAGACACCACCTCGGCGATTTCTTCGGCGCCGACTTCGGTGCGCAAGAGCTTCGGCTTGTCGGCCTGATGGGAGTCTTTGCCCGCTTCAGCCGCCGCGAGGCGAGCTTCGAGTTCGGGCAGGGTTCCATATTGAAGCTCGGCCAGTTTGTCGAACTGCCCCTTTCGCTGAAGCTCTGCCATTTCGGCGCGAACCCGCTCGATTTCTTCCTTGATCGATTGCGAGCCCTGAACGGCCGCTTTTTCAGCCTTCCAGATTTCCTCGTAATCGTTGTACTCGCGCTGCAACTTCTCGAGCTCATCATCAATGGCCTGAAGGCGGCGCACCGATGCATCGTCCGTGTCCTTCTTGACGGCTTCGCGCTCGATCTTCAGCTGAATGATGCGGCGATCAAGCTTGTCCATCACCTCTGGCTTGGAGTCGATCTCCATGCGTATGCGCGCTGCGGCCTCGTCGATAAGGTCGATGGCCTTGTCAGGCAGGAAGCGATCGGTAATGTAGCGATGCGACAGCTCGGCCGCGGCGACAATCGCCGGGTCAGTAATGGCCACGCCGTGGTGAAGCTCGTAGCGTTCCTGCAGCCCGCGCAAAATAGCAATCGTGGACTCGATGTCGGGCTCGTTGACCTGCACCTTCTGGAAACGACGCTCGAGCGCCGCATCTTTTTCGATGTACTTCCGGTACTCGTCCAGCGTGGTGGCACCGATGCAATGAAGCTCGCCGCGCGACAGGGCCGGCTTGAGCATGTTGCCGGCGTCCATCGCGCCTTCAGCCTTGCCGGCACCAACCATGGTGTGCAGCTCGTCGATAAAGACGATGATGCCGCCTTCGTCCTGGGCCAGTTCCTTGAGCACGGCCTTGAGACGTTCTTCGAATTCACCACGATACTTCGCACCGGCCAGCAATGCCGCAAGATCCAGCGAAAGCACCCGCTTGCCCTTGAGCGTTTCGGGAACTTCGTTGTTCACAATGCGCTGCGCCAGCCCCTCGACAATTGCGGTTTTACCGACCCCGGGCTCGCCGATGAGGACGGGGTTGTTCTTGGTACGCCGCTGAAGGATCTGGATAGTGCGACGAATTTCGTCGTCCCGGCCAATGACGGGGTCGAGCTTGCCACGTCGGGCGCGCTCGGTCAGGTCGGTGGTGTATTTATCGAGCGCTTCGCGATTGGATTCACCTTCGGCGTCGGATACCGATTCGCCTCCGCGGATCGCTTCGATGGCGGCTTCCAGCGGCTTGCGCTGCAAACCGGCTTCGCGCAGTATCCGCCCTGCCTCACCCTTGTCGTCGACAAGGGCAAGCAGGAACAGCTCGCTGGCGATGTATGTGTCGCCACGACTGGCGGCCTCTTTGTCGGTACGCGCGAGCACCGATTGCAGGTCCCGGCTGACCTGAATGTTCTGGTCGACGCCCTGCACTTGTGGCAAGGCGGATATCGCCGTGTTCAGATCGGCCACGACCCTGTTCACTGCCACGCCGGCGCGTGCGAGCAGGCTGCTTGCGCCACTATCCGTATCGGACAGCAAGGCGGACAGCACATGAACCGGCTCGATATAGGGGTTGTCGTTTCTGATGGCCAGGCTTTGAGCATCTGCAAAAGCCTGTTGAAGTTTGGTTGTAAGCTTGTCGAATCGCATGATCCCTCAACTTTTTAAAAATTGCTGGGGCATGCGTTCGCAATAAGCCAAATTAGACGCTGAGCCCCTGGTAATGTTGACTAGATGCGGTTGGAGAAAGAAATTTCAAGATGCGAAATGCACTTGACCGAGAAAAAGAGCCACCCAAACTCTCCATACTTTACACTCGGATAGCCAGGAAAGAACATTACTCGGATAACCAGGAAAGAATTTTTGTAGGGAGACAGCAGTTCAATGGGAAAATTCAGGCAGCTCGAAAGCTTTGTATCTGTTGCCACCTTGGGTAGTTTATCGGCCGCAGCCCGCGCCGAAGGCGTAGCGCCGGCCATGATGGCCCGCCGGATGAATGCCCTTGAGGCCAGACTGGGCATCAAGCTGATGGTTCGCTCAACACGGCGGCTTTCTCTTACCGCAGAAGGCATGTTGCTGTTCAACGAAGCGCAGCGCATTTTGCGAGAGCTGGCCGACGCCGAAAATCGCGTTGCCCAGGGCAGTGAGCAGCCTAGTGGCCATCTGCGCATCAGCGCCCCGGCGGGCTTCGGTCGTCGGCACGTAGCCCCGCTATTGCCTGAGTTTCTGCGCAACAATCCTAAAGTTACCGTATCGCTCGACCTGACAGACCGCCTCGTCGACCTGATCGAAGAGCGTTATGACTGCGCCATTCGTATCGGAGACCTCGACGATTCCAGCATTATTGGCCTGCGACTGGCCGACAATCGTCGTGTCGTTGTCGCGGCGCCCTCCTACCTCGCACTGCATGGTTCGCCCCGCACACCCGACGATCTGGCCCGCCACAACTGCCTGGCGTTCGGTGACCAGGGCAACAACCAGGCGCGCGGATGGTTGTTTCGCCATGCTGACGGCCAGGTCAGGCCGGTACGGGTCAAGGGCACGATGTCCTGTAGCGACGGATCGGTGCTGCACGAGTGGACATTGCAAGGTCACGGCCTGGCCTGGAGGTCTCTTTGGGAGATCCGCGAAGATCTGGCAACGGGCCGGCTGGTGACGGTTCTGGACGAATATGCCGCGCCGGCCAACGGCATTTTTGCCATGTTGCCCGAGCGAAAGCATCTGCCCCTGCGCGTCCGCGCCCTGGTTGACTTGCTGCGGGCCACCTATTCGCAGGACAGCTATTGGGCGACACATTAGAGGCCCAAGGAGGCGACATTAGAGACCCAAGGGGGGGCGACATTAGAGGCCCGAGGAGAAAACATTAGAGGCTCAAGGGTGCAACATTAGATACCCAGGGGCCGACAAAACAACGCGACAAAACGTGTCTCTTTTGGAAAACTAGTACAATCAGACTAGGGCCGTACCAAAAGAATAAAAATCTTCAGCGGTTACCAGGATGCGTATGCAAAAGAGAATATCGCTTTCGCCCGAGTCGACCCGCTGTTCGACTTGCATGTTGAACAGCTTGTGCCTGCCTCTGGGCATAAACAGCAACGATATCGTCAAATTCGACGAAGTTGTAAGCGAACGTATCCGCATACCCAAAGGTGCCGCGCTCTTCCATCAAGGCGATCCTGCCACCGCTATTTATGGCATCCGGTCCGGCTCCATCAAGACCCAGCTCGAAGACGCCGTCGGTCAGGTACAGGTCACCGGCTTTCTGCTGCCGGGAGAAGTGGTCGGCATCGACGGCTTTCTTAATACCACCCAGTTGTCGAACGCCATTGCGCTGGAAGACACCGAAGTATGCGTGGCGCGCATCGAAGACATGGATCGCGTGGCAGCCCACGTGCCCGCCGTGCAGCACCAGCTGCGCCGCCTCAGCAGCGAAGAAATCAAGCGATCACAGCAGTTGGTGGTGGCACTTGGGGTTCTGCGTTCCGAGCAACGCCTGGCGGCATTTCTGCTCGACCTGTCGCAGCGCCTTTCCGCGCTGGGGTACTCACCCAACGAGTTCGTTCTTCGAATGAGCCGCGAAGAGATCGGCAACTACCTGGGGCTTACACTCGAAACCGTCAGTCGGCTTTTTTCGCGGTTTGCGCGCGAAAACCTGATCCGGATCCATCAGCGCGAAGTGCAACTGCTCGACCTGCCGACCTTGCGGCAGGTGTCGGGCATCGAGTGCGAATAGCTCGCCTAGTAAGTATCAAGCGGATCGGGTTCGGGTGCGCTGGGGGCCATGTACAGGCTTAGCGAACTCGACAATGCCGCCATGAGCCAGAATAAAAAGAAACCGCCGGCATACATCTGCTGGCGACTGAGTTCGATGGAACCGAAAATGGGGATATCGAGTGGATCGACCAGGGCGAAAACAGTGGCACTGGTGGCTGCACCAACCAGAAACGACGGCCAGAGTATCCACATCAGTGAACGCCATTTCATGATGCATCCTCCACAGCAGGAGCACCTGCGGCCGGCGCCGCGCTGCGTTCTATGACCAGGCCGCGCTTGCTGCCACCGTCGGTAATGGGCTGATCGGCAAAGTTCTGTACTGCCAGCCCAATGGTAATGACGCATCCCACGATGGCGGCGGCGGGGCCTGCCATCAGGATCCATGGCCAGGGTTCACGCCACCATGGATTGCTTTTCTTTGTCTCACTCATGCTTTGCCTCGTTATTGCTTCGTACGACCTTCCTTGGGCAGATGCGATCAGCGTGGAATATAGAAACTCGTGGCCTCGGTAACCACGGTTTCACGCCCCTGATCAGACACCGCCGTCAGTTTCAGCTCGATATCATACAGCCCAGGTTCGGATTCAGCCGCCGGAGCCCGCACCACCACGGGAACGAGCCGGTTTGCTGAGCCCTCGACGACCAACTGGCGCTCGGGATGGTCGGCCGGCATCACCACGATGCCCGGCAAGCCGTCTGCATCCAGGGTCAGCGTCAGTGGAGACTCGGACGTGTTGATGATTTGCAGGCGGTACACGTTCTCGATCTGTCCCCCGGCCACTTCACGACCCAGCGCTCCGCGGTCGCGGATGACGTCCATGCGCAGCGTGCTGCGCGTCGCCAGCGACACAACCAGGCCCACGGCAATCACCAACAACAACAAGGTATACGCAATGACTCGCGGTCGCAGCAGGCGGCGTCGTACCTGACTTTGCGTCAGACCTTCGGTAATGGCACTGCCCGAGGTATACCGGATGAGCCCTTTGGGGTAATCCATTTTCTCCATGACCTGGTCACACGCATCGACACAGGCACCACAGCCTATGCACATGTACTGGAGACCATCGCGGATATCGATGCCGGTAGGGCATACCTGAACACACAAGGTGCAATCGACGCAGTCGCCCATCCCTGCTTCTTTGTGATCGATACGCCTGGAACGCCCGCCACGCGGCTCACCGCGCTTGTAGTCGTACGTGACGACAAATGTGTCGTCGTCGACCATCACGCTTTGAAAGCGTGCGTACGGACACATGTACTTGCAAACGGCCTCGCGCATGAAACCTGCGTTGCCCCAGGTTGCAAAGGCATAGAACACCATCCAGAACCACTGCCACGGCCCCAGCGACAAGGCAAGCAGACCGGCACCCAGTTCGCGGATGGGAGCAAAGTAACCAATGAAGGTAAAGCCCGTCCAGAATGCGATCAGGACCCAGATGGAGTGCTTGGCAGCCTTGAGGCCCAGCTTGCGGGCATTCCAGGGTTGCTCGTCCAGACGAATGCGAGCCAGGCGATCGCCTTCGATCTTGCGCTCGACCCACATGAAGATTTCTGTGTATACCGTTTGTGGACAGGCATAACCGCAGAACAGGCGCCCCGCCATCGCGGTAAACAGGAACAGCGAAAATGCTGACAACACCAGAAGGACCGCAAGATAGACGACATCTTGCGGCCAGAGCACCATGCCGAAAATATAGAACTTTCGGGCGCCCAGATCGAAGAGCACGGCCTGGCGTCCCTGCCATTGCAGCCACGGCAGGCCATAGAAAATGATCTGGGTGACAAACACCATGATGACGCGCCAGCGCGCATAGATGCCAGATACCGAACGCGGATAAACCTTGCTGCGGACATCTGCCAGGGCTTGCTCAACCTGGGGAGACGTGCCCTTCTGGCGGCGCGAAACAACCTGCGGACGCCAGGCCGGAGAAGCCTGACCGCCTTGCGAACCGCCCGAGGGAGAAGGTTTACTGCTTTCGGTGTTCATGTGGTCCTCTTCAGTCGGCGCGTTCGCCCTCATTCGTCAGGCCCCACACCCATGCTGTCAGCATTCGAATCTGCTGCGGAGTGAGGATGCGCTCCTGAGCGGGCATCTGGTTCTCGCGCCCATTCAGGATAATGTCGACGATGGTGGCTTCCGAGCTGCCATGCAGCCAGATGTTGTCAGTGAGGTTCGGCGCACCCAAAGCGGTATTGCCTTTGCCCTCGGCACCATGACAGGCCACGCAGTAAGAGTCGTAGCCGCGTTTGCCTGGCACGATCCGCAAGGGGTCGGCAGCCAGGCCGGACAGCGACCGGACATACTGCGCAATGTCGGATGCCTCGGCGGGGCTGATCGTGCCGCGCCACGGCGGCATGACACCATGACGGCCTTTGGTGATTGACTGCTGGATTTGCTCGGGTGAACCACCATACAGCCAATCCCGGTCAGCCAGGTTGGGGAAACTCGGGCCGCCGCGAGCGTCCGAGCCGTGACATTGCGCGCAGTTGTTCAGAAAGAGGCGCTGACCTATTTGCTGGGCTTCGGCATCGGCGGCAATCTGGGGGATGCTCATGTCCTCGAAGCGGGCGTAGACCGGGGCGATCTGCTCGGCCTGGGCGCGCTGTGCTTCGCGTACAGCCTCGGCGGATGAATAGTTGAGCAGGCCCTGGAAACTGCCCAGGCCGGGATACAGCAGCAAATAACCGAGGGCGAAAATACACAGGCCCAGATAGAACACGGTCCACCAGCGGGGCACCGGGTTATTGAGCTCGGACAGGTCGCCGTCCCAGACGTGACCTGTGTTCTCGACCTGCTTGACTTCCTTGCCCAGCCAGGCACGTTGCGTAAAGAGCAGCCACACGCAAAAAATAATGCCGCCCAATGCAATGGCTGCAATGTAATAGCTCCAGCCACTGTTGAAAAAGTCACTCATGAGACTCCCCTTGTTTCTTCTGTTCTGCTTCGCGCGCCTGGTCTTCGGCCTGCTCTTTCTTGGCGGCCTGCTCCACTTCGTCGGGCTGCGCAAACGGCAGCATCGACGCGTCGCGGTTTGCCTTGCTTCTACCCCGCGAGAATGCCCACCACACGATGCCGATGAAGGTCAGCAAAGCGATGAGGGTCGCGATACCGTTGAATGTAGACATCAGGGTTCTCCGGCCATGATGTCGGCTGCTGCCTGGCGTCCTGCTACACCCAGGCTTTGCAGATAAGCAACCATGGCGTCTTCTTCGGTTTTGCCCTTGAGGGCTTCGGGAGCTGCCTCGATTTCTTCGTCGGTGTACGGCACGCCCAGGTAACGTAGCGCTCGCATGCGCGCCTGCACGTCGACACCTTCGACCGAGTTGTGCTGCAGCCAGGGGTAAGCCGGCATATTGGACTCGGCCACCACAGCGCGGGGGTCGCGCAGGTGGATGCGATGCCAATCGTCGGAATAACGTTGTCCAACCCGGGCCAGATCGGGGCCGGTACGTTTGGACCCCCACAGGAAGGGGTGGTCGTACACGAATTCACCGGCGACCGAATACGGACCGTAACGCTGCACTTCAGACTGAAGCATGCGGATCTGCTGCGAGTGGCAGCCGACGCAACCCTCGCGAATGTACAGGTCGCGCCCCACCAGTTGCAGCGCCTCGTATGGCTTGACGCCCTCAACCGGCTGAGTGGTGGAGTGCTGGAAGAACAACGGGATGATTTGCGCCAGGCCCGCGATGGAGATCACGAGCACGCTGAAGAAGATCAACAAGCCGATGTTCGTCTCGAGCAGTTCGTGACTGAAGCGTTTTTTCTGTTTACTTGCCATGTCAAGACTTCCTTTAAGCGACCACTTTGGCGGTAGCGGGCGCCGTCTGCGGTAATGCGGGCCCCACCAGAGCGGGGTCGGTGCTGTCCGGGTTGTACTTGTAAACCACGGGGTTGGGCTTGGGCTGTCCCTTGATGGTGCGATAGGTGTTCCAGGCCATGATGAACACACCGCTCAGGAAGAACAGGCCACCCAGCAGACGAATGGCATAAAGCGGATACGTGGCGGCGACACCTTCAACAAAGCTGTAGGTAAGCGTGCCGTCCGCCCCCGTGGCGCGCCACATCAGACCCTGCATCACGCCGGCCACCCACATCGAACTGATGTAGAGCACAACGCCAATGGTGGCGAGCCAGAAGTGCAGTTCAATGAGCTTGACGCTGGCCATTGAGGTGCGACCGTACAGTCGAGGAATCATGTAGTACAGCGAACCAAAGGTGATCATGGCCACCCAGCCAAGCGCGCCAACGTGTACGTGGCCGACAGTCCAGTCGGTGTAGTGCGACAGCGCGTTCACCGTACGGATGGACATCATCGAACCCTCGAACGTGGCCATGCCGTAGAACGACAGTGCCGTGACCAGGAACTTGAGGATCGGGTCGGTGCGAAGCTTGTGCCATGCGCCGGACAGGGTCATGATGCCGTTGATCATGCCGCCCCACGACGGTGCCAGCAGGATCAGCGAGAACGCCATGCCCAGTGCCTGTGTCCAGTCGGGCAGCGAAGTGTAGTGCAAGTGGTGCGGACCGGCCCACATGTACGTGAATGCCAGCGCCCAGAAGTGCACGATGGAAAGACGGTACGAATAGATGGGGCGATCTGCCTGTTTCGGCACAAAGTAGTACATCATGCCCAGGAAGCTGGTGGTCAGGAAGAACCCGACGGCGTTATGTCCGTACCACCACTGCACCATGGCATCTTGCACGCCGGCGTAGGCCGAGTACGACTTCCACAGCGAGACTGGAATCTCGATGTTGTTGAAGATGTGCAGTACGGCAATGGTGACGATGTAAGAGCCGTAGAACCAGTTGGCGACGTAGATATGTTTTACGCGACGCTTGGCAATCGTGCCAAAAAACACCACGGCATACGACACCCATACGAGCGCAATCAGGATATCAATGGGCCATTCGTACTCGGCGTATTCTTTGGTGGTGGTAAACCCCATGGGCAAGGTGATGAAACCCAGCACCAATGCCAGCTGCCAACCCCAGAAGGTAAACGAGGCAAGCTTGTCCGAGAACAGGCGAACCTGACAGGTGCGCTGTACCACGTAGTACGACGTCGCAAACAGCGCTGTGCCGCCAAAGGCGAAGATCACCGTATTGGTATGCACAGGACGCAGACGGCCATAGCTGAGCCAGGGCGTGTTGAAGTTAAGCTCGGGCCAGATGAGTTGTGCGGCGATGAGCACGCCCACACCCATGCCCACTATCCCCCAGAATATGGTCATGATCGTGAACTGCCTGACCACGCCATAGTTGAAGGTTTCCGGCTGGTCAGCCAAAGTACCCGAAGTACCCATGGAATTCCCCTATTACAAACTACAAAATAGTAAATACGTCGCTTTGACCGGCATCTGCCGGGATGGCCTGAATTGGTGGCCGCTATTCGTGGCTTGCTTTGTCCTGGTCTGCTCCGCCCTGATCACCCGAATCGTCATCGCGCAATATGGATTCACTCGCTTCATCGCTGCCTTCAAACTGACCGGCGAATATCGCCCACCAGAACGCAACACCAATAGCCACGACAAACACCACCGATATGGCGATGAGCAGGTACATGGCCTCCATGCCGACCTAGCCCGCGACCGCGACTGCGTGAGCGGACGCCGGCGCCGTCTGACGCTTATACAACCGCCAGGCGTTGGCCGCGACCGCTAGCGAAGACAAGAGCATGGTTATGGCCGCCAGCCAGGGTTGAACCCAGCCAATGGCGGCCAAAGGCATCATGAGTACGTGCCATAACATGGCGCCCAGCAGGCTTTGACGCGCAACGCGTTCACTGGCCTGTACCAGGCTGCCGAGTTGTTGTTTGGTGGTGGTTGGCCGTGCCATCAAGCTGGCGTGGGCAGCGGCGATCGAGGTGGGAACCGCCATGGCCATCGCGCAAGGGCAACTGATGACCAGCATGGCGACCATGATGCCAATGGCGCGATCGGGCATGTAAAAATACCAGAAGGCGCCTGCAACAAAGGCCACCGCAAGCTGGACGATTGTAAACCATATGGCGACCCGGTCGGCTTTGGCCGAAAGCATGGCGCGATGCTGCTCGATGATGTCGTGCAATCCGCCGCTGCCCACGGCCTGACGGCTACAGAGTTCGAAATATCTTGCAGTAAGCAGAAAGGCAACAAACATGGTGACCGAGTCGAAATACACCTCACCGTGCTGGGCCCATGTGGCATAAGAGCTGGGGATGAACGCCGCCGCAATACCCAGTGCCACGGGGACGTCCATGCTGACCTCGGCCTGTCGGATGCGTTTGACGGCGCCCTGCCAGACGGGCCAGGCGCAGTAAAAGACAACGGGCAGTGTCATGGCAAGACTGACCCAGTTCATGAAGACAATGGCGCTGTCGAGAAAGCTGCGATCTGCGGGGTTCATGTAGCCGCCGCGAAGGTAGCCCGGAAAGGCGAACATCATGACCTGCATCATGACGAGCCAGGCCAGGCCCAGGCGCGCAAGCATGTGCCGCCGGCGCAGGCGCTGAGCCGGCGCAAGCGAATCGGGGATGGTAAAGATGGAGAACACGCGCATGATGAAGGCAACTATAACGTTGCGCCGCACAAAAGGCCTTGATCTAGATCAAGGGCGGAGGTGTTCCTGTACCGAACACCATTCTACGCCCGGGCTGCGCAGACCGTCCAAGACAAAAAAGCGGCCTCTACTGAGGCCGCTTGCATCTTCCTTTTAGCTCCGGGTTACACCGGCCAGCACATCACACACACTAGGCGGCTTCGAACTGGGCTTCCTCTGTGGAACCGGTCAGCGCGGTAGTAGAAGACTCGCCACCTTCGATGGTTTGCGTGACGGTATCGAAATAACCGGTGCCGACTTCGCGCTGGTGCTTGACGGCGGTGAAGCCCAGATCCGCTGCGGCAAATTCCTTTTGCTGAAGCTCGACGAAGGCGCTCATCTGACGGCGGGCGTAACCGTGAGCCAATTCGAACATGCCGTAGTTGAGGGCATGGAAGCCGGCCAGCGTAATGAACTGGAACTTGTAACCCATGGCACCCAACTCACGCTGGAAGCGGGCGATGGTGTCGTCGTCAAGGTTCTTCTTCCAGTTGAATGAAGGCGAGCAGTTGTAGGCGAGCATCTTGCCGGGGAACTGTTTGTGGATGGCCTCGGCGAACTTGCGGGCATAGTCAAGATCGGGGGTTGAGGTTTCGCACCACAGCAGATCGGCATAGGGCGCGTAGGCCAGGCCACGCGAGATGCCCTGCTCAATACCGGGGCGGGTACGGAAGAAGCCTTCAGACGTGCGCTCGCCCGTGATGAACGGGTGATCGTTCTCGTCGACGTCGCTGGTGATGAGGTCGGCAGCGTCGGCGTCCGTGCGCGCCAGCAACAAGGTGGGCACACCCAGAACGTCAGCGGCCAGGCGGGCGGCAACAAGTTTGGCAACTGCTTCACGGGTGGGTACAAGCACCTTGCCGCCCATGTGGCCGCACTTTTTGACAGAAGCCAGCTGGTCTTCGAAGTGTACGCCGGCGGCGCCGGCTTCGATCATGGCCTTCATCAGTTCAAAGGCGTTCAACACACCCCCAAAGCCGGCTTCGGCATCGGCAACGATAGGTGCGAAATAATCAACATAGCCTTTGTCGCCGGGGCCGACACCCTCCATCCATTGAATCTGGTCACAACGAGTCAGCGCATTATTGATGCGACGAACCACCTGGGGCACGGAATTGGCGGGGTATAGCGACTGATCGGGATACATTTCACCCGCAAGGTTGGCGTCGCCGGCGACCTGCCAGCCCGAAAGATAGATGGCCTTCAAGCCTGCCTTGACCTGCTGCATGGCCTGATTGCCGGTCAGCGCACCCAGTGCATTGACGAAGTCTTCGGTCTGCAGAAGGTTCCACAGTTTTTCGGAGCCACGCTTGGCCAGGGTATGTTCCACCATGACCGACCCACGAAGTCGCACGACTTCGTCAGCCGTATAGCCGCGTTTTACGCCTTGCCAACGGGGGCTCTCGGCCCAATGGTTCTGCAATTCACGGACTTGTTGTTCGCGTGTAGACATGATGTTGCCTCCTGAAGAGTGAAAGAAAATAGACCTTGTATGGAGAAAATTCTACGCCTCTTGTGCGGGGCAAAACACACTTATGTCTTATATAAGACTAAAAATATTTCCTTTTAAAATCATTAAACTATGAAATTCTTTTCGTATTATGAAATCATTTTTGGCACTATGAAAACGGTTGCGCTGCCCTGCAGCAGAGCCATTTCATATGACGGTTGTTACGTTTCGCCATATGAAAAAATGGTGGCCGGTACAATAAGGCCTGATTTTCTTGCTGGTTGACGCCATGAACTCCCGTCTCGACAATGCGCCGCTTGGACAAAACACGGTGTATCCCACGGCTTATGATGCCGCACTGCTCTACCCCATAGAACGGGCACCGAACCGGCTGGCTTTGGGAACCCTGCCCGACTGGATCGGCGCAGACATCTGGAATGCATATGAAATTTCGTGGCTGAATTCAAAGGGCAAGCCGGTGGTTGCCACCGCCACGTTTACCGTGCCTCAGAACAGCCCGAATCTGGTTGAATCCAAGTCGTTCAAGCTCTATCTGAATTCGTTCAACGAAGAGCGATTTGAAGACCAGTCGGAAGTCGTTGCGCGGATGCGTCGCGATATTTCAGCAGCGTGTGGCGCACAGGTCGAGGTCGAGCTTCTGACGCTTGCCGAACAGACCGGAAGCGTTTACCGGCCCATGGACGGCATCAATATTGATGACATTGACGTAGAAATAGACGTCTACACACCCTCGCCCAACCTCTTGCAGTGTGTGCCCGGAGCAAACGATATTGAGGAAACCCTGGTTTCCGACCTTCTCAAGTCCAATTGCCCGGTAACGGGCCAGCCCGACTGGGCCACCGTCCAGATCCGCTACGCGGGGCCGCAAATCGATCGGTCCACCCTATTGAAGTACATAGTGTCTCTTCGCCGTCACGATGAATTTCATGAGCACTGCGTCGAGAAAATGTATTGCGACATCTGGCGGGTATGCAAACCCCGTTCTTTGCTGGTCTACGCGCGCTATACGCGGCGTGGAGGACTGGACATCAATCCATGGCGGGCAAGTCACGCAGCGCAGGTAGACACGGCAAGAACAGTACGTCAGTAACAGGCCCTCGTCGTTAACACCCGTCGTTGACACCCTCCGTTAACACCCGTCGCTAACACCCGACCCTGACAGCCGTCATTGACACGCATCGGCAACAGCTCCCGCAAGAAACAGATCTCAACGGTAACGGACGAGTCAGTAACAGGTCCATCGGCAATATTCAGCTGACGAGCGCCTGAGGGCCGGTGCGCGCATTGACCGACCGGGCAATGATCATGGCCAGTGCAGATGCCGCTACAAAAGCAAGTGCGGCACCGACCCATGGCCCTTGGGCATGACCGGCATCCAGCATCAGCCCGAACCCTACTGGGCCAAGCGACGCCCCTACGTCCATTCCCGAATACACAAGCCCGTACACGGTGCCGGTGGCACCCTTGGGCGTGATCTTGCGGATCAGCATGTCTCGCGACGGTGTGCTGACCCCGGCGCAGAATCCGGCAAGCCCGACAGCGACCATGGCCAAGGGCGAAATCAACATGCCCGAGGCCAGGACGATCAGCAGGCCACCGGCCACAATCAGCGAAAGCGCAACGGTTCGCTCGTTGTTTGGGGTCGCGCCAACCAGGAATCCACCCGCGATCATCCCCAGCGCCGATGCCAGCATAAAGCCCGAAAGCGTCGTACCGGCCATGACCTTGTCAATACCGTAGACGTCGCCAAGCATGGGGATCGTATAGTTCTGCACGGCCGAAAAAGCGATGGATGTGCAGGCAAAGAAGAAGAAAGCTCCCCAGAGCGCAGGTTGCGTCACCAGCGTAACCAAGGTACGTCCCACCGACTGTTGCGCGAGATCCGGAGTGGAGTCCACAGCAGCCGAGCCCGCTTGCCGGGATGACGATTCGCCCAGGCCGGCCACGGACTTGGCAGACGTTTCATTGCGGCCGGCCAGCAGGTCTCGACCGACCCACACCAGCAGCAATACGGCAGCCACCAGGCCCGCAGCGCCAAACGCCGCCACCCGCCAGTTGCCAAGATGGATGAGTGTAGTCATGAAGACGGGTGTCAGTGCCCAGCCCAGGTTGCCCGTAAAGCCGTGCGTGCTGAACGCATGCCCCAGGCGGCGGGAGCTTACCCGATGGTTAATGATCGAGAAGTCGACCGGGTGAAACACTGAATTGCCTGCGCCCCCGATGACGGCGGCAAGCAGCAGCATGGCGTAATTGGTCGACAGGCCGATCAATACGCCCGACACCACAAAGCATGCCAGTCCAAACCGCAGGACGGGTGTAGGCCCGATCCGGTCGACAATAAAACCAGACGAGGCCTGGCCCAGGCCGGATATGACAAAAAAGACTGAAACCAGCAGCCCCAACTGAACAAAGTCGTAGCCGAACTCGGCAGCCAGCGGCAGAAAAAGTGTGGGGAAGACGAGCTGGAAGAAATGAGAACACGAGTGGCCCGCACCGATCAGCCCGATAATCTTCCAGTCTCGCCGCTTGACGGCAGGCGTGTCGTCAAGCTGATCGACAGTGGTTGAAACCATGATAAAACCTTCTACAACCTTATTGGCTGCGACCGGTCCGGTCGCGTATCTGGGGCGCGGCGCGCTGCAGATAATAGCACATTGACCAGATGGTAAGAACCGCCGCCACAATAATAAGTACCTGACCGACCCATACGCTGGAAACGCCGTAAAGCTCTTGCCAGTACAGCAGGCAGGGAATGGCAACCATCTGGGCGGCCGTCTTGAACTTGCCCAGCCAATGCACGGCAACGCTGCCACTTGCACCGATCTTGGCCATCCATTCGCGCAGCGCCGAAATGGTGATTTCACGACCAATGATAATCAGCGCAATGACAGCATCGACCCGGTTCAGATCCAGCAGCAACAGAAGGGCCGCACACACCATCAGCTTGTCTGCGACCGGATCAAGAAAGGCGCCGAACGAAGATGTCTGGTTCCATCTGCGGGCCAGCCAGCCGTCGAACCAGTCGGTCAGGGCAGCGAAGATGAAGGCCAAGGCTGCAATGGTGTCGCGGGTGGTCGCGGGCAACCAATCGTGGGGCACGTAAAACAGCGCCACGAGCAACGGGATCATGGCGATGCGCAGCCACGTCAACACGATCGGAAAGTTCAAAGGCATAGGGTCAATACTACCATCGCTACGTACGCAATGCCTGATAGATACGCTCGGCCAGTTCGTCGGAAATTCCCTCGACTTCTCTCAAGTCGTCGACACTGGCCGCAACCACTCCAGAGAACCCGCCAAAGCGCGCAAGCAGTTTTTGCCTGCGACGTGCGCCCACGCCCTCTATCTCTTCAAGCCGCGATACGGTTCGCGCCTTGGCCCGTTTCGCCCGCATGCCGGTTATAGCGAAGCGGTGCGCCTCGTCACGGATCTGGGCGACCAGCATCAGGGCAGCAGATTCGGGCCCCAGCGATACGGGCGGGCGTCCGTCCGCAAAGACGAGGGTCTCCAGGCCCACCTTGCGCCCCTCCCCCTTCGCGACCCCTACGATGATCTGGATGTCCAGGCCAAACTCGGCAAACACCTGGCGTGCAACCTCGACCTGGCCCTTGCCCCCGTCGATAAGGACCAGAGAAGGAAGTTCGGCCAGGCCGTCGGCCACACGACTGAAGCGACGGGTCAGCACCTGTCGCATGGCTGCATAGTCGTCACCCGCCTTCACACCGGCGATGTTGTATCGCCGATACAAAGAAGGCTGCATCTCGTGGTTCTTGTAGACGACACAAGACGCTTGAGTCGCCTCACCCGCCGTATGACTGATGTCGAAGCATTCGATGTGCATGGCAGCCAGTGCCGTCTCGTCGGTATCCAGGTTCAACGCTTCGGCCAAAGCCAGGGTGCGTGCCGACCGCGCAGAGGATTCGGTCAGCATGCGTGCCAGCGCCATCTCGGCATTGCGTTGAGCCTGTTCAAGCCAGCTGCGTCGCATACCCTGCGGGCGGACCAGAACGCGCGCCTTGACCCCCGTCTGTTCGGCCAGCAGCGTCATCAGGCTCGCGTCAGGCAACTTGTGCGAGCACACCAGTACTGGCGGCAGGCCTCCATCCACATAATGCTGCGCCACAAAGGCTGCAAGCACGTCAGCCGGGTCGTCGCCATCTGTATGCGTGGGAAAGAAGGCCCGGTCTCCCAAATGGCGACCGCCACGCACCATGGCCAGATTGACGCATACGCGTCCGCCTGACGCCGCCACAGCGATGATGTCGACATCGTCAGTGCCTACCTGCTCCATGGTCTGTTGCTGCAAGACCCTTGCCAATGCACCCATCTGATCGCGCAGCACCGCGGCCTGCTCAAAATCAAGTGCTTCGGACGCCTGCAGCATACGCGCCTCGATGTCCTCCAGAACCTCCTTGGCACGGCCATCAAGAAAGCGGATGGCACGTTCGACATCGGCTTGGTAATCCTCGGCGGAGATCAGGTCGACACACGGTGCGGAACACCGTGCGATCTGATGCAGCAGACAGGGGCGTGACCGGTTGGCATAAACGCTGTCCTCGCAAGTGCGCAGTCGAAACACCCGCTGCAGGATCTGAATGGTCTCGCGGACCGCCCAGGCGTTGGGATACGGCCCGAAGTACCGTCCCTTGCCGCTGGTGGCGCCCCGATAGTACGCGATGCGCGGTGCTTCATGACCGGTTATGTGTAGGAAAGGATACGACTTGTCATCGCGAAACAGGATGTTGTAGCGAGGCTGCAGCCGCTTGATAAGATTGTTCTCAAGCAGCAGCGCTTCGGCCTCCGAGCGCGTGACGGTCACTTCGACCCTGGCCACGCGCGCCACCATGTGCGCAATACGCGGACTGGCCAGGTTCTTCTGAAAATACGACGAAACCCGCTTCTTGAGGTTACTGGCCTTGCCTACGTAAAGCACCTCGTCCCGCTCGTCGATATGCCGGTACACCCCCGGCAGGTTTGGCAGGTCAGCCAGAAATGATTTCAGATTGAAGCTGTCGGGCATACTGATAACGGGCAAGGCTTTGCAGGGTGTCCCAGTCGGGCGCCGCCTGACGCGGCACCAGACGCCGGATGCGTGCCAGTGATTGCGGCGAAGGCGTGTGCTTCAGACGGGCCAGCAGTTCGTCGGCAAGATCGGGACGATTACATACCAGCACCATGTCGCAGCCCGCATTCAGGGCCGCTTGAGCGCGGGCCAGAATGTCTCCTGCAACCGTCGCGCCTTCCATGGTCAGATCGTCAGAAAACACCACCCCATCATAAGCGAGATTGTCCCGCAGCACGGTCTGTATCCAGTACGGTGAAAACCCGGCAGGGTTCGGGTCTACCTGCGAATAGATGACATGGGCCGGCATTACCGATGGCAACACCATGTCGCCCAGCCAGCCGTATGGCGCCGCGTCTTCGCGCATGATCTGTTCGAAGCTGCGGTCGTCTACCGGTATTTCGTGGTGGGAATCGGCCTGCACGTAACCATGACCGGGAAAATGCTTGCCGCAAGCCGCCATGCCCGAGAACATCAAACCTTGAATCAGTGCCCTGGCCAGCATTGCCACCACCTGAGACTCGCGGTGAAAGGCGCGATTTCCTATCACCTGGCTGACGCCATAATCCAGATCCAGCACGGGAGTAAAGCTCAAGTCGACCCCACAAGCGCGCAGCTCTGCCCCCAAAACATATCCGGTTTCAGTGGCCAGCCGCATGGCCGCCAGGGAATCATCCATCCAGATCTCGCCAAACGCCGACATCGGCGGCAACAGCGTGAAGCCGTCGTCGCGAAAACGCTGCACACGTCCGCCTTCGTGATCCACACAGATCAGCAAGGGTTCATCGCGCAAGGCATGAATTTCGCGACACAACTCAATCAGTTCCTGCCTGCCCACAAAATTGCGAGAAAACAGGATGACGCCGCCCACCAGGGGATGACGCAGGCGCTGCCGTTCGTGGTCAGTGAGAGATGCACCCTCGACATCGACAATAACCGGGCCCAGGGGAAGAAATTGATTGGCAGAATCAGCAGCTGTCATGTCGATGGTCAAATTGGGTTACGAGTACCGGTGGATGGATCGGCTAGCGGTTCGAGCAGGACAAAGGCCATGGCCAGATCGCTTTCGTCGCTTAAAGAGATGTGGGCCGCGCCATAACGTGTGCAATACCATTCGGCCAGGGCGCCATCCAGCCTGACAACGGGGCGCCCCCCCGGGGCGTTCAGGGCCTGCATCAGACGCCATGACATCGGAGCATGCATGCCCAGGCCTATCGCTTTGGAAAACGCCTCCTTGGCAGCAAACCGCGTTGCCAGATATCGCACACCGCGTGGCGGATCGCGCTGGAATCGGCGCTGAAACACGGCCAGCTCCTGGTCACCCAGGATACGGTTCGCAAACTTGAACCCCTGACGCTCGAATACGCCACGCACACGATCGACCTTGACAATATCGGTGCCGATACCCGCAATGGCGACGGACGGAGGAAGTTCCATGGCGCTGTTACCTGCCCTTGAACACCGGAGCGCGCTTGGCCAGGAAGGCCTGAACACCCTCCTGATAGTCCTCGGTGGTTCCAAGTTCGCGTATCAGGTCTCGCTCAAGATCGAGCTGCTGCTCGAGTGTGTTGTCAAGGCTTTGATTCAGCGCCAGCTTGGTGGCGGCCAGACCCTTGGTGGGCGCGGTAGAAAAGTGCGCGGCCAGCTCTTGCAAGCGGGCATCGAACTGGTCGTCGGGTACGCATTCCCAGATCAAGCCCCACTGCGCGGCTTTCTCGGCGCTAAGCTTGTCGCCCAACATGGCCAGACCCATGGCCCGGGCTGAACCAACAAGGCGTGGCAAAGCGTAGGTGCCGCCCGTATCGGGCAAGAGGCCAAGACGGCAGAATGGCTCGATGAAACTGGCTGACGCCTTGGCGATGACAATATCGCCGGCCAACGCAAGATTGGCGCCTGCCCCTGCCGCCACGCCATTTACACCCACCACGACCGGCATCGGCAAAGCGCGCAAGCGCTTGACCAGTGGCCCGTAATACTTTTCGATGCTCATGCCCAGGTCAAGCGGCGGATCACCTTCTTTAACGACCCGCTGCGATAAATCCTGACCTGCGCAGAACCCCCTGCCCGCTCCGGTAAGAACCAGCACCCGGGCGCCCTCTTTCTCGACCCGGCCGACGGCGTCAGCGACTTCGGCATGCATGTCGGCGGTGAAACTGTTGAGTTTCTCGGGCCGGTTGAGCGTCAGGCGGGCAATGCCGCCTTCAAGTTCGAAAAGTATATTGTTGTAGGTCATAGTTTTATGAAATGCTCGCGATAGTGCTTGAGCTCTTCGATGGATTCATAAATATCAGCAAGGGCCTCGTGTCGGCTTTGCTTGACAAAGCTGCGGTATACCTCGGGCTTCCAGCGCAAGGCCAGCTCCTTCAATGTACTGACATCCAGATTGCGATAATGGAAGAATGCTTCGAGCCTGGGCATGTACTTGACCAGGAAACGACGGTCTTGTCCAACCGTATTGCCGCACAGGGGTGATTTTCCGGCGGGCACATATTGGGTCAGAAATTCTAGCAGTTGTTCTTCGGCCTGCTCTTCGGTAATGGTCGAGGCACGCACCTTGTCGGTCAACCCGCTCTTGCCATGTGTGGATGTATTCCATTTGTCCATGGCATTGAGCAATTCGTCGCTTTGGTGAATGACAACAACCGGCCCCTCCGCCACAAAAGTAAGGTCGGGTTCGGTGACCACGACCGCTGCTTCGATGATGCGTTCCTTTTCTGGATCGAGTCCTGTCATTTCCAGGTCGAGCCATACCAAACGCTGTTCATTAACCGCCATATAATCCTTCCTTAAAAGAGGGATTTTCTCATACCTGCCGGTAGCCTATATGTTTACACTGTGGTTCATCGCTTTTCTGTTCGCTGATCTGGCCACCCGTGCCTGGGTGGCATCGCGCCAAATGCGCCATGTGCTGCGGCACCGTGACCAGGTTCCCCCCGAGTTTTCAGACCGCATCAGCCTGCGCAGTCACCAACGTGCCGCCGACTATACACTGGCCAAGGTTCGACTGGGCATGGTCGAAACCGTAGTCGAAGCCTGTGTCCTTGTCGCGCTGACCCTGCTGGGGGGACTGCAATGGCTCGACTTGTATTGGGGACGAACCATCGACTCGGAAATCTGGCGTCAATTGGCTCTGATCGGTTCTGTGGTAGCCATCATCAGCCTGGTCAATCTGCCCTTTGCGATCTGGCGAAAATTCAAGCTCGAAGCACGCTTCGGCTTCAATCGTGTAACACCTGGATTGTTTGCCAGCGATCTGCTCAAGGGACTGGTTCTCACCCTGGTGCTTGGAACGCCTCTGGTAGCCTTGGTGCTGTGGGTCATGGGCAATGCCGGGCCTCACTGGGTATGGTGGGCGTGGGCAGTATGGGTCGCGTTCAATTTTCTGGTGATCTGGCTTTTTCCTACCGTTATCGCACCCCTGTTCAACAAGTTCACCCCATTACAGGATCAGACCGTTGCCGACCGGGTCAACGCGTTGGCACATCGATGCGGCTTTCAGCTAAACGGCTTGTTCGTGATGGATGGCTCGAAACGTTCGGCGCATGGCAACGCGTACTTTACGGGCTTCGGTCGCAACCGCCGCATCGTATTCTTCGACACCTTGCTGTCGCGGCTCAATCCCGTCGAGATCGAAGCCGTGCTGGCACATGAACTGGGTCACTTTAAACATCGGCACATCATCAAGCGGATGGCCGTGAGCTTTGGCGTTGCGCTGATCTTCTTCGCTGTGCTGGGATGGCTGTCGCAGCAGGTGTGGTTTTACACCGGGCTGGGTGTCATTCCCCAACTGGGACGCCCCAACGATGCGCTTGCCCTTATCTTGTTCTTCCTGGCGATGCCCGTCTTCACATTTTGGGTGACTCCGCTTGCAAGCTGGTTTTCGCGACGCGATGAGTTCCAGGCCGATCAATATGCTGCTCGACAATCATCCGCCGACGCTCTGATATCGGCCTTGGTCAAGTTATACGACGACAACGCCGCCACGCTTACGCCCGACCCTGTGCATTCGGCCTTTTACGACAGCCACCCACCCGCCGCCTTGCGCATTCAGAAGTTGCGGCATGAGGCCTGATCCATCGATGAAGCAAGGCCGGATCATTGCGGCCCACGGACGTCATTACACGGTCGAGTTTGCCGACGGCACCACCCGACAATGCTTTCCTCGTGGAAAAAAATCAGGCCCTGCCGTAGGCGACCATGTAGTGATTCGCCTACAAGGCGAAACCGAAGGCGTCATCGAAGAAATTAAAGAAAGAAAGAATCTGGTCTATCGCTCGGACGACATGCGCACCAAGCAGTTCGCGGCGAACGTTGATCAGTTGCTGATTGTCGTGGCAGTTGAGCCCGCCTTTTCCATGGAGCTTATCGGTCGCGCCCTGGTCGCTGCCAGTCACGCCGATATTTCACCCATCATCATCCTTAACAAGGCCGACATTCAGCAGGGCTTCGAGCAGGCCCGGGATCGCCTGCAGCAGTTGGCTGTCGTTTACGACCCGGCGATTCCGGTTGTTCCTACTCACGCCCTGGACACTGCGGCTACCGCCTCAACCCTGTTGCCCTATCTGCGCGGCCGTTGCAGTTTGCTGCTGGGACAAAGTGGAATGGGTAAATCAAGCTTGCTGAATGCTTTGGTACCCCAAGCCCAGGCAGCGACGCAAGAACACTCGATTGCCCTGGATGCGGGCCGGCACACGACAACTTCAACCCGTTTGTATCACCTGCCCAATGCAGACGGATCCATCATCGATTCGCCGGGTTTCCAGAATTTCGGCCTGTATCATCTGACCCCGGCCGATATCGAGCGCGGATTTCCCGAGTTTGTACGCCACGCCGGGCAATGTCGCTTCTACAACTGCTCGCACAGGCACGAGCCCGGATGCGCCGTACTGGCGGCACTCAAGCAGGGCACGATACATGCGGAAAGGCATGAACTGTACCAGCGCATTCTGTCTGAAATCGAAGAGAAAGATCGCTATTGACATGCTTGAACTGCCGCATGGCCGATCGATCTGCAGCGGGGCCACTTGTGCGCAGCATTACAGTTTGCTTTGGGCGGCAGACAGGAAGTGGTAGAAGTTACGGATCAGGGCGGCGGTAGCGCCCCAGATGAAATAGTTCTTCCAGGGCATCGAAAAATAAAACCGATGGCCTCCGTCAGGCAGATGAGCGCGATGCAGAAAATGGTTCGCCGGATCCATCAGAAAAGAAAGGGGTACCTCGAACACCTCGGCCACTTCGGTCAGGTCGGGCCTGATGGTGAATCCGGGCCGCACGTACCCTATTACCGGCTTCATGGTAAAGCGGGTGGAAGTCAAAAAGCCTGGCTGTGTACCTATAAGTTGTATGTAGTCGGATGTAACGCCGATTTCTTCTTGTGTTTCTCGCAAGGCCGCAGCCACAGCGTCCTGGTCAGTGGATTCGATTCGACCGCCCGGAAAACAGATCTGACCGGCATGGTCGTACAGATGCGAGGCGCGCCGGGTAAACAGAAGATGCAAGCCGTCAGGGCGCTGGACCAGAGGAACAAACACAGCCGCCTGGACGATACCAATGAGATCGAGGGTGTCTGCCTGAAAACTTTCCGTGAAAACGGGTTCGACTTGCCAATCGACCGGGCTTGTAAACGCTTTCTGGATAAAGTCCAGCTCCAACGTTGCGTTGTTTAAAGGCAACAAAATATCGGACAGCGGCACAATGGGCTGGGTTTGAGGATCGAACCCCGGTACTACTACCGTGCGTTTGACGGACCGGGAATGCGGTAGGTTTCGCTCCATAGCTCCAATCGTAAGTACCCCTGACTGCGCTTACCTGATTTTGCCGCATTTAACGCATTTATACGGAAAGCGGCAAAAACAAAGGCACCGCTCGGGTGCCTTTGTGACTGGATACGGGCGAAACAGAGCTTATGCTTCTGCTTTTTTGTCGGCCCGGCGAACCAGTTTCTCTTTGATGCGTGCAGATTTACCCGAACGGCTACGCAGGTAATAAAGTTTAGCACGGCGGACATCGCCACGGCGCTTGACTTCGATAGACGCGATTTGCGGTGAGTAAAGCTGGAAGGTACGTTCGATAGCTTCGCCAGAAGAGATCTTGCGAACGATGAACGACGAATTAAGACCGCGATTGCGCTTGGCAATGACGACGCCTTCGTATGCCTGGACACGCTTGCGTGTACCTTCGACTACGTTGACGTTGACGACGACGGTGTCGCCGGGGCCAAATTCAGGCTTGGGCTCGCCGCCGGTAAGGCGGTTGATTTCTTCCTGCTCGAGTGTTGCGATTAAGTCCACGGTGGGCTCCTGATTTCATCGAAAACGACCTTTTATTACTGCAAGCAAGCGGCCTTACATAAAGCCCTGCTTTTGTTCTGCCCAAGCTGAAAAGCCCCTGTGTTGCAGGCTATAAGCTTGGAAAGTACTACTTTAGGTCGCCAGAAGATGACGTTGCAAAACCCAGCATTATACACCCTTGCCTGTGCCTTGGATACCACGCCGGGTGAAGGCAGAAAAAAATGCCTAAAACCCGCCAGCCGAACCCAGCCACATGAGCCCGGGGATTGTCGCGCCCCAGATGGCCACCAGACAAACATCGGCCAGCATGGCGCCACGGCTAAGGCTTTTTTTGGTGCTTGACGATGAGCCGACCTTGCCGGAGCGCGACCGGCGCGGCTGCTGAACGGGAGGAAAAGGCCATTTTGCAGGAGTTTGCGGTGAATTCATGGTGTCGTCTCGCTATGATTGCATGGTGTGCGCAAAGCCGTAGCCCGCATGACACAGGCCGCTTGAAAAACCCGGCACACCACTGTTTTTAAAACCACTGTTTATTTGAACAGCTGTATTCGATACTGTACGAAACAACAGTGTTTTTGGCAAGCATTTATTTGCAAGAACAACATCCCCGCCGCGCCCCTGAACGCCACCCCGGAAGCATAAACAGCACCCCTGCTCGCATCGTGCGCCAAC
>NZ_JAJUFE010000031.1 GCF_029263785.1 Pusillimonas sp.
CATTGCCACGGCACACACACCGAAGAGCAAATGCAGCGTTTCCGCGAGCGGCAAAAACAAGTCGAGCTGGCGCGCAAGCGTCGCTCTCGCCACATCGGTGCAACGCCTCCGCCAAAGCCCAGGGTGAAGTCGCCAGCCGAAAGTTAGGGCAAGTTTCAACGTCCCTGCCTGCAGATTTTCTTTACGAGGAGCCCGCCGTGATCAGGACACCCTTTGCCCAATTGTTCGACCTGCAATACCCCGTCGTGCTCGGACCTATGGGTGGGGTGGCAGGTGGGCGCCTGGCTGCTGCGGTTTCCAA
Source organism: Pusillimonas sp. (assembly GCF_029263785.1). Classification (GTDB taxonomy): domain Bacteria; phylum Pseudomonadota; class Gammaproteobacteria; order Burkholderiales; family Burkholderiaceae_B; genus Pusillimonas. The sequence goes on from NZ_JAJUFE010000031.1 coordinate 302, forward strand.
TGCCGGCGGGCTGGGCATGGTGGGCGGCGGCTATGGTGAGCGTGCCTGGCTCGAGACAGAGCTGGCGCTGGTCAAGGAGTTGGCGACGCGTCCGTGGGGTGCGGGTTTCATTACCTGGAACCTGACCGAGGCGGCGCTTGAACAGGTGCTCGACGCAGGGCCGTCGGTGATGATGCTGTCATTTGGCGATCCGGGCAAGTATGCAGACAGTATCAAGGCAAGAGGTTGCCGGCTGATCTGTCAGGTTCAGGACGTTTCCGGTGCCCGTTTGGCACGCGACGCCGGAGCCGACGTCATTGTTGCTCAGGGCACTGAAGGTGGGGGCCATGGCGGTTCGCGCGCGACCATGGCACTGCTGCCTGCGGTCATGGACGCAGTGCCCGATGTTCCGGTTCTGGCCGCCGGGGGTATTGCCGACGGTCGGGGTTTGGCGGCGGCTCTGGTTATGGGGGCCCAGGGCGCGCTGATGGGTACACGTTTTTATGCCACTCGCGAAGCACTTGGCCACGATCAGGCCAAACAGCGGATTGTAGAGGGCCGGGGCGATGACACCCGGCGCACGCGGGTTTTCGACATTGTCAGGGGCTACCAATGGCCCGACGGTTATACCGGCCGCGCACTGCAAAACGCTTTCATGCGGCGCTGGGAGGGACACGAAGATGAGCTTGCCGGCAGACTCGAAACCGAACAGCCTGCGTTCTGGAAGGCCGCTCAAGATGCGGATTACGATGTAGCCATGGTATGGGCGGGCGAGGCTGTTGACCTGATTGATTCGGTACCCCCCGCTGCCGAAGTCCTGCAATCCATCTGTGCTCAGGCCGAGCAGCGCCTGCGATCGGTTCCGAGCCTGTTCGAATAACGATGCCTGATTTTCTTGATCTTCCGAAGCTCTATTCTTTCCGACGCTGTCCGTATGCAATGCGTGCCCGACTGGCGCTGGCGGTCAGTGGACAAAAATGTGAACTACGTGAGGTTGTGCTTCGCAATAAGCCGCAAGAGCTTATTCAGGCGTCTCCCAAGGCAACCGTTCCTGTACTGGTACTGCCCGATTCGACTGTGCTGGAACAGAGTCTGGATATTATGTTGTGGTCGCTACGACGGCACGATCCCGAGAACTGGCTCGCGCCAGAAACAGGCGACCTGTCAGCGATGTTGGCCCTGATTCAGGAGTGCGACGAGCAATTCAAACCCAGGCTCGACCGATATAAGTACCCCGGGCGTTTTTTGGATAAGCCTCAAGAGCAGCACAATTGGCCCCTTGACGACCCGGTGGGCTTTTCGCAGTTCAATCGCGACACGGGTGCAACGTGGCTGCATTCGCTAGAAGTGCGTTTAAACAATAGCCTGTGGCTCTCTGGGTCGCGGCGGACCTTGGCCGACATGGCCATTGCACCTTTCGTGCGTCAGTTTGCGCACGTTGACAAGGAATGGTTTGCCGCCCAGCCCTGGCCGGCACTGCAGGCCTGGCTGACCCGCTGGATGGAATCTGAATTGTTTGCGCGGGTTATGAAAAAGTACCCGCCCTGGACGCCGGATTCGCCGGGCGAGCTCTTTCCGTAAGGGCCGGAAGCATAAGCGAAGTCCGGGGCGAAATACGCGGCAAGTCCGACGCCCGGCGGGCACCGAAATAACAATGCCTGCCTTTGTTTACTCCATGCCGGGGATAACGGTGGAAAAGCCGGCGTCTACATGCGTGATCTCGCCGGTGATGCCTGCTGCCAGATCGGACATCAAAAAGGCGGCCACATTGCCGACGTCTTCAATGGTGACGTTGCGGCGCAATGGAGCGTGGGCTTCGACAAACTTCAGAATCGAGCCGAAGTCCTTGATTCCACTTGCAGCAAGGGTTTTGATCGGACCCGCCGAAATCCCGTTGGCGCGTATGCCCAGCGGGCCCAATGACGCGGCCAGATAGCGTACGGATGCTTCGAGCGAGGCCTTGGCAAGACCCATGGTGTTGTAGTTGGGAACCACTTTCTCGGCACCCAGATAGGTCAGGGTCAGAACGGAACTGTTCCTGTCTTTGAGCAGCGGCAGGGCGGCCTTGGCCAACGCAGGAAAGCTGTATGCTGAAATGTCGTGTGCAACCCGGAACCCTTCGCGAGAAAGCCCTTCAAGGAAATCACCAGCAATGGCTTCCCGGGGCGCGAACCCGATTGAGTGCACCAGACCGTCAAGGCCGTCCCACTCGTTGCCCAGTTGTTCAATGGCGGCGTCGATTGATTCATCTTCGGCAACATCGCAGGGGATGACTATCTTGCTGCCAAGATCGGAGGCAAATCCTTCGACGCGATCTTTGAAACGCTCTCCGACATAGGTGAAGGCCAGTTCGGCACCTTGCTGATGACAGGCCTGGGCAATGCCATAGGCGATGGAACGATTGGACAGCACACCTGTCACCAGGATGCGTTTGCCTTGTAAGAAACCCATATGATTGACCTTGTGGTATTTGGATGGATGTCAGCCGCGAACACCGGTGCCGGGAATGCGGATACGCTTGCCCTGGGTCAAGGTGTTGTTCGGCAGGTTGTTGAGTTTGCGCAGAGCATCGACCGAGGTGTTGTACCGTCGTGCCAGCGCAAACAAAGTGTCGCCCTTGCGTACTGTATGCGTGCGGACGTTGGGGCCCGAACCGCGCACCACCACCACGTCGCGTTTGCCTCGGGTCTGAGTGGCGGTACGTGAGGGCAGTGGAGTGTTGGCAGGCATTTCGAGCGAGGCCAGCTGTATGCCTGCGCGCGGGGGTTCCTGGGGCACGACCAGGGTCTGCGCTACTGCTCGCGTACTTTTGCTGCTTATCCCGTTAAGCGTGCGCAGTTGCTGAAGCGAAAGCCCGAATTTCTTGGCAATGGCGGCGTACGACTCCCCCCTTTTTGCCTGGTAGGTCGTCCAGCTGTTCAGCTTGTGTTTATGTGCTTCAAGGTTGGCGTTGAAGATGTCGACCTTGTCGGTGGGCAGCAGCAAGGTAGGTTTGTGTTCGGCCAGAATAATGGGCCTGTTGAACGAAGCATTGAGCGCCTTGAATTCTTCCAGAGGCATCTCGGCCAATTGCGCTGCCGTAGCCAGATCCAGGGAGGGTGGCTCGATAACGGTAGTGAAGTAAGGCTCATTGCGGATTTCGGGCAGGGTGATGCCGTAACGCTCGGGGTTCGCAATGATGTTCTTTATGGCTTGGAGCTTGGGCACATAGTTGCGCGTTTCGTCGGGCATGGCCAGCGAGATGTAGTCGGTGCGCAGCCCCTGGCCTGCATTACGTTCAACTGCCCGTTTGACGGCGCCTTCGCCCCAGTTATACGAGGCCAGGGCCAGATACCAATCGCCCTGGAAGTCGTAAAGGTAGGTCAGGTATTCAAGGGCCGCATTGGTCGATGCAACCGGATCGCGCCGCAAATCGCGCCAGGTATCTTGCTTCAGGTTGTAGTGCAGGCCGGTACTGGGAATAAATTGCCAGAGCCCCGATGCCTTGGCCCGTGAGTATGCAGTGGGGTTATAGGCACTTTCCACGAACGGCAAGAGGGCCAGTTCGCTTGGCAGGCCTCGCTCTTCAAGCTGTTCAACTATGTAATACAGGTATTTGCCGGCGCGTTCGCTCATGCGGTAAACCGATTGGGGATGCGAGGCGTAGTACGCCGTCCATTCGTCTACCAGTTCGGAGTGCAGATTGGGGATCGCAAAGCCGCGTCGAATGCGGTCCCACATGTCACGCGGAGGGTGTGTCAGATCGACGGTGCGTGAGGTATCGGCTGCATGATATGAAGTCTTGACGGGAGTGTGATTGGAAGTGCTTGCGCAACCGGCCAGTACGGCTACAAATAGCAGAATGAGGATTCGCAGGCAGTTCATGGGCTTATTTAAAGTTGTTCTTCCATTCGCGCAGACAGGCGAACACCTCTACGGCCGAATCCAGTGTTGCATTGGCATATGTCCGAGCTGAAGCGGCAACCTTTTCTTGCAGTGGGCGCAAGAAGGGGTTGGTTTCGAGCTCTTCGCCCATGGTCGACGGTACGGTGGGCAAACCTTGTTCGCGAAGCTTTGTGGCGGTTTTCCAGCGTTGTTGCAAGGCAGTATTTTCCGGCTCGACCGCGAGGGCCCAGCGCAGGTTCGACAACGTGTATTCGTGGGCACAACACACCAGGGTTTCGAGTGGCAATTCTTTGAGCTTGCTCAGTGAGTTCCACATCTGGCCCGGCGTCCCTTCGAACAGTCGCCCGCATCCCGCGGCAAACAGTGTATCACCGCAAAACACCAGCGGAGTTTCGTTATCCTTGTAGCCGAAATAAGCAATATGCCCCGCGGTGTGGCCCGGGACGTCTATCACTGACAAACGGATGCCCACACCCTCGATAAAGATTTCGTCTTCTTCCTTGAGGCGGACATCACACGCCGGCAAGGTTTCACTCAAGGGTCCGTAAACTGTAGCGCCCGTCAACGCCTTGAGTGTTTCGACGCCACCGACATGGTCGGGGTGATGGTGTGTGAGTAGAATGGCGTCCAGCGTTAGCTGGTATTCTTTGAGGAATGCCTCGATCGGCTCGGACTGCCCCGGGTCAACGACCAGCGCGCGACCGTCTTTACTAAGTACCCAAATGTAGTTATCGCTGAAAGCCGGTACCGGTGTCAGCGTGCTGGTAGTGTTTGCCATGTTGTTTCCACCTTAACGCAAGGAGCTCATGTGTCTGTTTCTTTGGGCCCGCCCCTGGCCGTCGAGCTTGCACAGTGGCTGACCACACCGGTTGGCCAATACGTGCAAGACTGGGAACAGAAAAAAATCGATGGCATGGTAGCCAACGTGTTCGGTTACCATGCCATGCAGATTGGCCAGCCCCAATGGGATCTGCTGCAAGCCAATCGAATTCCGAACAAGGATCGAACGCACTCGTGCTGGGACGATGCCCGGCCCGGCTGCCAGTCGGTAGCTCTGTATGCCGAGCCCGAGTACCTGCCCCTGGAAAGCCAGAGTATCGACCTGCTGATATTACCCCATGTCCTGGAGTGTTCCAATAGTCCTCACCAGGTATTGCGTGAGGCCGAAAGAGTATTGGTACCCGAGGGAAAGGTGGTGATCTCGGGGTTCAACCCCTGGAGCCTGTGGGGGGCGCACGACCGCGTCCCCGGGCTGGATCCGATCGTTCCGGTTCCGGCGCACATGCAGGTTTCGCTCGGCCGCCTCAAAGATTGGTTCAAATTGCTGACTCTGGAGGCCGATCGGGGGCATTTCGGTTGTTATGTTCCGCCATGCGATAGCGCCAAGTGGCTGGCTCGCTGGTCGTTCATGGAATCCGCCGGTGACCGCTGGTGGCCGGTGTGCGGTGCGGTCTATGTGGTATCGGCAGTAAAGCGGGTGGCAGGTGTCCGGCTGATTGAGCCGGCCTGGAAAGACAAGAAAAGGCGTATGCGCCGGGCGGCCGTCGTGGCAGGTTCGCCGTTTAGTCGTGAACAGAACCGCAAGCACAATTGATCAATCAAACATGAGTAGCAAGACTGTAGAGATTTGGACGGACGGCGCATGCAAGGGCAACCCGGGCTGGGGGGGATGGGGCGCACTGCTTCGTCAGGGGCGGCATCAAAAAGAGATATATGGAGGGGAACCCGACACCACCAATAATCGAATGGAACTTCTGGCGGTCATCAAGGCCTTGGAGGCCTTGAAGCGTCCCTGCGACGTCATCGTCCACACCGATTCACAATATGTTCAGAAGGGGATGAGCGAGTGGCTCGTCAACTGGAAGCGCCGCAACTGGCGCACCGCTGACAAGAAACCCGTCAAGAATGCAGACCTCTGGCAAGAGCTCGACGAACTTGTCGGACGCCACAGGGTCACATGGAGGTGGGTGCGTGGGCACGCCGGCGATCCGGGCAACGAGGCGGCTGACCGCTTGGCCAACCTGGGCGTTGAGCAAGCCCGCAGTCTCGCAAGTCAGTGATCAAGCGGCACTGTTACTGATTTTCTTCCGCTAAATGGTCAGCCTGCGCTACTATCTGCGACGGTAAGATACAGATTGTCATTTACATGAGAGCAAATACACTGGGTTGGATCGTCGCACTGGGCGTGGGGGTGGCGATTGGAATTGCCGCAGCAGGATGGTGGGCCAAGAAGCAGGCGGCTCCTGCCGTCAATAGTGCGGCAGCGTCGTCGCCCGGCCCATCCGGGCGACCACTTGCCGGCATACGCGTTGAAGTGGCGCCGGTCCGGCTCGATGCCATGCCCCGCAGCGTTTCCGCGGTTGGCACTCTGCGGTCCCGCGACTCGGTTGTGTTGCGGTCTGAAATTACGGGTCGCATCACCGAAATAAATATCGAAGAGGGCGGCAAGGTAAAGAAGGGCCAGGTGGTATTGCGTCTGGATGACAGCGTCGCCAAAGCTCAGCTGCAGCAGGCCGAAGCAAACCTGGCGCTGGCTGTCAGCCATGATCGACGAGCGGGCGAGCTGACTCGCCAGGGCTTTATCAGCAAGCAGGCACGGGACGAGGCGGCCAGTCAGTTGCAGGTGCAACGCGCTGCCGTTGCCCTGGCAAAGGCGCAGCTGCAGAAGACCACTATCGTTGCTCCCTTCGATGGTCTGATCGGGCTGCGCAATGTGTCGGTTGGCGATTATGTGGGCCCGGGCGATGCCCTCGTACCCATCGAATCCGTCGACCCCCTGCAGGTCGATTTTCGCATCCCCGAACATTATTTGCCTCTGGTGCAGCCCGGCCTGAAGCTGCTGCTGAGTTTTGACGCGTTTCCAGGGCAGGTTCGCGAAGGTGTCGTTGGGGCAGTCAGCCCGGCGGTCGACGTAGGCGGCCGCTCCTTGTTGTTGCGGGCCAATGTCGCCAATGCAGACGACATGCTGCGCCCGGGCCTGTTCGCACGTGTCGAACTGCGCTTTGCCGACGACAAGGTGCTGACGGTTCCCGAAACGGCATTGGTGCCTTCGGGTGAAGACCGTTTCGTCTATCGGGTGGTCGGCGACAAGGTCGAGCGGGTGTCCGTACGAATCGGGCAGCGCCGCTCGGGCCGTGTCGAGATTGTCTCGGGCCTGAATGAGGGTGACGAGATTGTGGTGGCGGGCCTGCAGAAAATATCCGACGGCGCTGTTGTAGTCGTGGATCGGCCAGCGGGTCTTTCGGAGTCCTGAGCGCGCTATGGTCCTGTCCGAAGTCTGCATCAAACGCCCAGTATTTGCCACCGTCCTGTCGCTGGTCATTGTCCTTATAGGCCTGATCTCGTATCAGCGATTGACGGTTCGCGAGTATCCGGCCATCGACGAGCCGGTGGTCTCGGTACGAACCGATTACAAGGGGGCGTCACCCGAGGTGATCGAATCGCAGGTCACCAAGCCGCTTGAAGATCAGTTGGCCGGAATGGAAGGCGTCGATGTCATGACATCGCGCAGCCGTTCCGAACGCAGCTTCATCAATATCAAATTCAATATGGATCGCGATCCCGACGCCGCCGCTGCTGATGTGCGCGATAAGGTGGCGCGAGCGCGGCGATTCCTTCCGGACGAGATTGACGAGCCCATTATCAGCAAGGTCGAGGCCGACTCGAATCCCGTGATCTTTCTGGCGGTCAATGCCGGCAACATGAACACAATGGAGGCGTCGGATTACATCACGCGTTACGTTAAGACAAGACTCTCCGTCCTTCCTGGTGCGGCCGAAGTCCGGATCTACGGCGAGCGACTGCCGTCCATGCGCATTTATGTGGATCGCGCCAAGTTGGCCGCCTACCGCTTGACGGTGCAAGATGTTGAAAACGCGTTGCGCTCTCAGAACGTGATGATTCCGGCTGGCCGGATTGAGTCCGAAATGCGCGAGTTTTCGGTGGTATCCACGACCGACCTCCAGACAGTAGAGCAGTTCAAAGATGTCATTGTGGCGAATGTTCAGGGGTATTCGGTTCGCATGGCAGATGTCGCCGATGTGCAGATCGGGCCGGCCGATGAGCGGATTCAGGCCCGGTTCAATGGGCACGATGGCTTGCTCATTGGAATAACCAAACAGTCCACGGCCAATCCGCTTGACCTGTCGAAGGCCATGGTGAAGGAAGTCGCCCTGATCAACGAGGGCCTGCCCGAGGGCATGAGCCTGGATATTGCCTATGACAGTTCGGTCTTCATCCAGGAGTCGATCAAGTCGGTGTACTACACCATTGGCGAAGCCATCGTTCTGGTGATACTGGTTATTTTCTTTTTCCTGCGCAGCGTGCGCGCCAGCCTGATCCCCATTGTCACGATCCCCGTGTCGCTTATCGGTGCCTTTGGCATCATGTATTTCATGGGGTTTTCGATCAACACCCTTACATTGCTGTCCATGGTGCTGGCCATCGGCCTGGTTGTGGATGACGCGATTGTCGTTCTCGAGAACGTCTATCGTCATATAGAAGAGGGCAAGAGTCGCCTCGAGGCGGCGTTCATCGGCTCAAAGGAAATCGGCTTCGCCATTGTGGCTATGACGCTGACCCTGGTGACTGTGTACGCGCCGCTGGCGTTTGCAACAGGACGTACGGGACGCCTGTTTATCGAATTTGCCCTGACGCTGGCCGGGGCGGTGCTGGTATCGGGCTTTGTGGCCCTGACCCTCACCCCCATGATGTGCGCGACCGTTTTGCGCCACCAGAAAAGCCATGGGCGCATTTATTCGTTTATCGAGAACTTGCTTGTCGGGCTGACCGTACGATACGAAAACAGTCTCAAACTGGCGCTTCGGCACCGGGCCATTGTGCTTGTGCTGGGTCTGATCGTCGCCTTGGGCAGTGTCGTATTGTTCAAGACCGTCAAAAGCGAACTGGCGCCGGTCGAAGATCGGGGTGTCATCTACGGCATCGTCACCGCACCCGACGGCGCGACCCTGGATTACACACTCGAAAGCATGAGGCGTATCGAAGCCATGTACGCCAAGATACCAGAGGCGTCGGGCAACCAGACTGTTATCGGATTTCCGACAGTGGTCGACGGCTTTGCCATCTTGCGCCTTAAACATTGGAATGAGCGTGAAAAATCCCAGCAGGAAATCGCGGCTGAACTGCGGCCTCACTTCAACGCCTTGCCAGGTGTTCGGGCCTTTCCCAGTAATCCGGCCTCGCTGGGGCAGCGCGCCACTTCCAAGCCGGTTGAGTTTGTGATTCTCAGTCAGGCCTCGTACCCCGAACTGGCGCGTCTGACCGATGCATTCATGGCCCGACTGGAAGAATATCCCGGCCTGCAAAACATTGAATCTGATTTGCGCCTGAATACGCCCGAACTGCAGGTTCAGGTCAATCGCGATAAGCTGGCCGATGTCGGGATTGACGTCGGGACGGTGGGTCGCACACTTGAGTCCATGTTGGGGGGGCGTCAGGTTACGCGGTACCGCGACGGGGGCGAGCAGTACGACGTCATTGTCCAGGTGAAGAAAGAAGACCGGTCGGACCCCAAGGACATTTCGGATATTTACGTGCGCACTGGCGACGGCGGAATGGTGCAACTTTCCAATTTTCTGGATGTAAACGAAAGTGTTTCGCCTCAGTCGCTCAACCACTTCAACCGTTTGAGGGCGGTGAAAATTCAGGCGGCTGTTGCGCCAGGCTTCGCACTGGGCGAGGTGCTGGAGCACATGCAGCAGGTGGCTGTTGAAATGCTGCCCGACACGGTTCAGACCGACCTGGATGGCCAATCGCGCGAGTTCCGCGATTCCTCAGGCAATATATATCTGGTATTTGTGATGGCGCTGGTGTTCATCTACCTGGTGCTGGCGGCCCAGTTCGAGAGCTGGCGAAACCCGCTGATCATCATGCTTTCGGTGCCATTATCCATGACTGGTGCGTTATTGGCCCTGATGCTGTCGGGCGGGTCGTTGTCCATCTACAGCCAGATCGGCCTGATTACCCTGGTGGGGCTGATTACCAAGCACGGCATCCTGATTGTTGAGTTTGCGACTCAGCTACGTGCCGAAGGGCTCGATAAAATAGAAGCAGTGCTTCGAGCGAGCGTGCTGCGCCTGCGTCCCATACTTATGACCACCGGGGCTATGGTGCTGGGCGTGCTGCCCCTGGCCTATGCCAGCGGTGCTGGCGCTGAATCCCGTCAGCAAATTGGTTGGGTTCTGGTCGGCGGCCTTTGCCTGGGAACGGTACTGACATTGTACGTAGTACCTGTAGCCTATACGTTGATCGCGGGCAAGGTGCGGCGTTAGGAGTCGTGTTCTACAATCACAGCGGGCCGCAAAAAAGGCGGCCTTCGCTTTTTGGATTTCTGAGCCGGGGTTGGCCGGCACGGCCGGCCGCCACCGCTTACAGGAAGAGCTTTTCTCATGCGCCAAATTATTCTCGATACTGAAACCACAGGCCTGGATCCGGCGCTGGGCCACCGCATCGTTGAAATCGGCTGCGTGGAAATCGTCAATCGAAGCATTACCGGAAATCACCTGCACCTTTACCTGAACCCGGACCGCGACAGCGATCCCGAGGCCCTGGCAGTGCATGGTCTCACGACCGAATTTTTGTCGCAGCACCCCCGTTTTGCAGAAGTCGCCCATCACATTTGTGACTTTGTGCAGGGTGCCGAGGTCATTATTCACAATGCTGCGTTCGACCTCAAGTTCCTGAACGCCGAGCTGGCCAGCGTGGGCCGTCCGTCGTTCGATACCCTGTGCGGCAAGGTGATCGACTCCTTGCTTCATGCGCGTGAATTGCATCCGGGCAAGCGCAACTCCCTCGACGCCTTATGCGAGCGCTACGGAATCTCGAACGCGCATCGAACCTTGCACGGAGCGCTGCTTGACTCCGAGCTGTTGGCCGAGGTGTGGCTTGCCATGACACGCGGCCAAGATGCGTTGATCATGGATTTTGGAGCGCGCGACAGTCAGGACAGCAGCGGCATGCCGCTGCAGCAGTTTGATGCGTCAGTGCTAAAGGTAGTGCCCGCGAATCCAGAAGAGCTTGCGGCCCATGAAGCCTATCTGGACGGCCTGGAGAAGGCAGCCGGCGAGCCTTGTGTCTGGCGTGCAAGCATGGTCGAAGATTCCGTTGCCGGCTAGAGCATTTCATATCTTTCCGAAGCTGTACTGACGCCATTTGACGGCTTCGCGTCCTTTTGCGGTCAAGTTCGACACCGCCCTGACAATCCCTTTCAGAAGATAAGGTCACAGGCCAGGTGGGGCGCCCCATCGGGAGGGCCTGTCGCTTGCGCTGCGGTGCCCGGATAGTGCCTGAAATTGTTAGGGTTCTATCCTTATATGTTGGAAATGAAGCACAGCTAAGAGGGCAAAAATCTCTCTCAATATAGTGAAATAAAGGGTTTTCGAGTAATTGACACTATGCTGACGATCTTCTATATTAATTGTTAGGTACCTATTAATATAAGAGGAGACATCTGTGTACGACCCGCTATCCAAGGCAGGTTCGTTGATACGTCGGCTTCATCAGATATCGCTTCGCATATTTAACGAAGGTATCCAGCCGTATGTCCTGACCACCGTTCAGTTCGGCACGCTGCAGGTAATTTCCGACAGGCCGGGCATCGATCAGATTTCCCTGGCCCAGGCGGCAGATATCGACCGCACTACAGTCATGCGCGTTCTGCAGCGTCTCGAAGAACTGAGCCTGGTGTGTCGCAAGCCCTGTTCACGAGACAAACGTATCAACCGCGTTTACATCACTGATGCGGGTCGTGAACTCATAGTGGTCATGGAGCCCTTGGCAGAGGCGACTCAGCATCGACTTCTGGAGCCATTGGAACCCGAAGAGCGCAAGGCCTTCATGCGGATGCTGACGAAACTGGTCATGACCCACTCCATTCCAACTACAACAACCACTCATAGCCATGAATGAACTTGAACTTACAGTAGCGTGCTGGGATTACGATCGCGTCCGTCCCCTGATCGACGGCAGGGTCAAGCCCGACGGCATCAAACTCAATTTTCTGAGCCTGCCTCCAGAGGACGTTTTTTTTCGGGCATTCAGGCACCTTGAGTTTGACGTCAGCGAGCTGTCGTTTTCCACGACACTCATGACTTTCTCGCGCGATGTCTGTCCGTACACTCCCATACCCGTCTTTCCTTCACGAAGCTTCCGCCATTCCTGCATCTACGTGCGTCACGGCAGTGGAATTGAAAAGCCGTCAGACCTCATCGGGCGCAGGGTCGCCATTTCTGAATATCAGGTTACCGCCGCCATGGTGGCTCGCGGCATTCTGGCCGATGAATTCGGTGTACACGCGCGCGATGTTCAGTGGGTTCAGGCCGGTCTTGAGCAGGCAGGCCGTATCGAGAAGGTGGCATGGACACCTCCTTCGGATGTAAACATCACCAAAGTACAAGACCGGTCGATCATGGACTTGTGGGATGCCGGAGAAGTCGATGCTCTTATTACTCCCCGGGCGCCGCGCCGCTTCGACCTCGATATTGAAGGCACAGGTTCAATTCAGCGGCTATTTCCGGATCATGCTGCCGATGAGGCCGAGTGGTACAGAAAAACCGGCATCTTTCCAGTGATGCATATGCTCGGCATTCGAAACGACATTCTCAAGCGAAATCCGTGGGCGGCAGTAAGCCTTTTCCGCGCCTTTACCCAAGCAAAGGATATCGCTCTGGCAGATCTCGGTCAGACGGCTGCGCTCAAGATTTCACTGCCTTTCCTGCCGGCCTATTTCAAACAGACCCAAAGCCTGTTTGGCAAGGATTTCTGGTCTTACGGCGTTCAGGCGAACCACCATACTCTGGACACGCAATTGCGATGGTCGCACGAACAAGGGTTGTCGCATCGCCGAGTGCAGGTCGAAGAACTGTTTCCTGCCTCGTGTCTGGAAGATTTCAAGGTCTGAACAACATACAGACGCATCACATACACCAAAACAACACCTGAATATGCCAGCCCCTTACTGGAGGAAGACAAAATGACAGACACCTCAACGTTGTCGAAACAGGATCCCGCGCCGCCCGAACTTCGCGCGGCATGGGAAGCCAACCGGATGGTGCCCTTGTGGGAAAGCCCGACGGCTCACAAGCTGGAAATCGAACGCGAACAACCGCACAGTTGGCCGTGGTCAGTAACCAAGCCCATCCTGCAGCGCACTGCCGAAATTCAGTCGCCCAAGGTCGTCGAGCGTCGCGTGCTTTCGCTGGTCAGTCCATTCTCAAAGCATCCCGAAGACGAGTTCACGTGTGGGACGGTGTGCGCCACAATGCAGACCTTGCTTCCAGGCGAACGTGCCCGGCCGCATCGGCATTCCATGAACGCGCTTCGCTTCGTGATGGAAGGCATGGGTGCAGCAACAATAGTCGACGGAAAGGATTGCCCGATGGAACCCGGCGATCTGATCCTGACCCCCGGCTGGTGCTGGCATGAGCACTACCATGCCGGCGAAGGCCCCACCATCTGGATGGACGTGCTCGACGTCTATCTGCACTTGTTCCTTGGCACCGACGACTTTCAGCCGGGTCCCGTGCGCGATCAGACTCCTCAATACGACGACATCGCGTTTTCCACCGCCAATATCCTGCCAGGTGTTGACGGCCATCAGCGCGAATACTCGCCCGTCTTCAGGTATCCGCGCGCCGACGCATGGAAGGCCTTGCAGAATGCGCCGGTCGGATCCGACGGCGGCAAGAAGGTTCGCTATGTCAACCCTGTCGACGGGGGCAGCGTCATGAGCACGCTCGACTGCTATTTGATGGCGCCGGTGACAGGGACCGCAACGCGCCCGTACCAGTCCACCGCCAACACCGTGTGCTGCGTCGTAGGGGGCTCCGGCTACAGCGTCATCGGAGACAAGCGTATCGACTGGAAGGCTCACGACATTTTCACCGTGCCGCAGAACCTTTGGGCAACTCACTATTCCGATGACCCCGACACTTCGATCTTCATGGTGACAGATCGCGAAGTGTACCGGCGGCTTGGACTGCTAAAAGAAAAACTCCAGGATTGACGAGAAATTTATGGGTACACCTACAGAGTTTTCTTTGCCTGCGAAGCGGGATCTTTTCTATGGCGGCCAATGGCATGAGCCGCTGGGTGGTTATGCAGTTACGCTTAATCCGGCCACGCAGGAACAGCTGGGCCCGGTTGCCCAGGCCAACACCGACGACGTCAATCAGGCCGTACTTGCAGCGCATGAGGCATTCAAGTCATGGCGTCGCACCTTGCCTATAGAGCGTGCTACGGCACTTCGCGCGCTGGCAACGCGGCTTCGCGAAAATGCCGATGAACTGGCGTGGCTTGACTCGATAAACTGCGGAAATCCCATCCGCGAGATGAAACGTGATGTGTTGAGCGCGGCAGCTCAACTGGATTACTACGCTGGATTGGTCTACGAGCTCAAGGGCGAGACACTTCCCATGGGCGAAGATGTTGTCAATTACAGTGTGCGCGAGCCGTTTGGCGTAGTTGTGCGAATTGTCGCGTATAACCATCCGCTCATGTTCCTGGCCAGCAAGCTTGCTCCGGTGATCGCGGCCGGCAACTCGGTGATCATGAAACCGCCGGTGCAGGCGCCATTGTCCGCCTATCGTCTGGCCGAACTGGCCCAAGACATCTTCCCGCCCGGTGTGCTGAATATTGTCAGCGGCGATCGTGAGTGCGGTGAAGCCCTGGTCAGGCATCCACTGGTCAGACGCGTGACGCTTATCGGCTCTACCGAGACGGGTGTAGCTGTCCTCAAGTCCAGCGCAGAGAAAATCATTCCCGTCACATTGGAACTGGGGGGCAAGAATCCTCTCATTATTTGCCCGGATGCCGACGTCGACAAGGCCACAAAAGGGGCGATCGGTGGAATGAACTTCACGTGGGCCGGACAGTCATGCGGATCCACATCCAGATGTTTCGTGCATCGCAGCCATTACGATAAATTTCTTGAGGTGCTTCCCGGTCTGATTGCAAGGGCGCACCGCTGCGGCATTCCGACTGATCCCGAAACGACCATGGGTTGCCTGATTTCCCAGGCCCAGTTCAACAAGGTCATGGATTTGATCGACTCGGCGCGCAACGAGGGGGCGCGACTCATCTGTGGTGGCGGCAGACCCAACGATCCTGCTTTGGAAAAGGGATGGTTCATCGAGCCGACTGTATTTGCCGACGTCACGCCCGACATGCGCCTGTTCCGCGAGGAGGCTTTCGGCCCCGTACTGGCAGTGATTCCCTGGGACGACGAAGACTCCTTGATCGAACAGGTTAACGCGCTCGAATATGGGCTCACGGCCTCTATCTGGTCAACCAGTCTTGTCCGCGCGCACAGGCTGGCCGCCAGGGTCGAATCCGGCTTTGTCTGGATCAACAAAGTCGGTTCGCATTTTATCGGCGCAGAATTCGGTGGATACAAGAAATCGGGAATTGGACGCGAAGAAGGGCTGTCCGAGCTGCTGTCGTACACACAAAACAAAAACATACACGTCAGCCTGGCCTAGCGCCCGGCGAAGTTTTCTTCTTTAGGAATACGAATGAGCGAGAACATTCTTAAGGCCGAACGTCTTTATGCAACGCATGCGCAAGTTATCTGCGATAACGAACTGGAAAAATGGCCCGAGTTATATACACAAGAATGCCGATACAGACTGATTTCACGGGTCAATTACGAACGGAATCTTCCGATGTGCGTGATTCTGGCAGAGAGCCGCGGCGCGCTGATAGATCGTGTCACCGCCATACGCAACACCTTGGTCTACGCACCTCGATACGTTACGCACCTGGTCTCCAATGTACGCATCGTAAAGCAGGACGCAAACCTGCTGCATACGCGCAGCCAGTTCGTTGTGTACTTCACTCAAACCGATGGCAACCCCCGCGTACAGCTCTTGGGCCGCAGCTTCGACCAGATAGATACAAGCCAGTCCGAATGGCTCTTTGCCGCGCGCGATGTGGTGTTCGATAACGAGCTTGTGCCTGGTTCGATCGTTCACCCAATCTGATAGTCAGTAGACAGAACAACAGGAGAGAGACATGGCGTCTGTCGCTATTGAATTTCAAAAGAAAACACTGGAATGGCCCACCGAGGACTGCACGCGCATTCCTAACTGGGTGTATTCCGATAAAGATAATTACCAGCTCGAGCTCGAGAAAATATTCTACGGACCGTTCTGGTCATTTATCGGACTGGACTGCGAAGTTCCCAATCCCGGCGACTACAAAAGGGCGATGGTGGGCGAGCGCCCGGTGATCATGGTGCGCGACAAGGACAATCAGATCAATGTCCTGCTGAACAGCTGCGCTCATCGCGCCGCAGAAGTATGCCTGGATAAATTCGGCTCCAACCGCGTGCTGATGTGTCCATACCATCAGTGGACCTACGACCTGAAAGGCAAGTTGATGGGTGTGCCGTTTCGCAAGGGCGCAAAAGGCATTGGTGGCTATCCGGCCGACTTTGACATGGCGGCGAACTCTCTGAAGGCACTGCGTGTCGAGGTGGTCAACGGCGCCGTGTTTGCCACCTTCGACCATAACGCGCTACCCATGAAGGATTACCTGACTGAAAAGGTATACGAGAAGTTCACCCGGGTGTTCGATGGCAGAAAGTTGAAGGTGCTGGGCTATCAGCGGCAACGCCTTCGTGGCAACTGGAAGTTGTATCCAGAAAACCTGAAGGATTCCTATCATGCAACCCTGCTGCATGTGTTCCTGATCAGCTTTGGCCTTTATCGCATGGACCAAAAAGGCAATCTCTTCAATGATGATAAAACACACGCCCATAATGTCGTGGAGTCGATCGCCACGCCTCGCGATCAGCTCAAGTCTCACGATGAGATGCGGTCTTACAAATCCAATTTTGAACTCAACGACATGCGCCCTGTCACGCCGGTCAAGGAGTTTCCGGACGACATCACTATTCAAAACCTGACGATGTTCCCTTGCTTGACGGTGCAGCAACAGCAAAACCTGCTGCAGTGTCGCAATGTGATTCCGCTGGGGCCAAACGAGTTCGAGCTTTCGTGGACTTTCTTCGGTTATGAGGACGATGACGAAGAAATGACGCTTCGCCGCACACGCCTTGCCAACCTTACTGGTGCAGCCGGCTATATTTCTGTCGATGACAACGAGGTCTTCGAACTTTCAGCATCAGGCATGCTCGCCAATCCTGACCTGAATTGCGTCGTGGAACTGGGTGGAAGTTCATCCGAGTCGCCGCAAGCGGGCGAGATGGTTTCTGAGTCGGCAATTCGCGGATTCTACGAGCTGTATCGCGAGGTCATGTACGGTCATCCTCGTCCTTAAGCCTGCACCCAGGCCGTACAAAGCCCGGAAGCCTCACAGCTTCTGGGCTTCATGTTTAAATAAAAAAAAGTCCGGGACCAGCCCGGACTCTTTGCATTGGCGTGCCGACTTATGCAGTCGCGCCGTACTCCCGCTCGAGTGAGGCCCAGCGTCGGCCGCATTCCTGTGCTCCCTGCTTGTAGGCTTCGGGCAATTGAGTGTAGGGCGGCCGGGGTGGCCCTGGATTGATCAGGCCGGCGGCCTCGAATCGCATGTGGCCGATTTGAATGCTGTAGTCCATGAAGCGGGTGAGCTCACCACCCGGGAACATCGGGGCCTCTGCCCAGATCAGCTGTTCGGTAATTTTGCGCGCCTTTTCCCAGTCGCGTGCCAGAATTGCGCGTGAGGCCGCCACAATTGGAGAGGGCGCGCAGGCGATGCCACCTGACCAGCATGCTTTCGCAAGGTCTGGATACTGTTCCGCTACGGGACACCATTCTGTTGCCAGGGGCAAAATGCGCATGCGGTCACCGACGGCTGCCAGATCATTTGGCAGGGTTGGGCCGCCGACATGTTTGGAGGCAATCACTTCTGGAATGTTGGCCAGAGCCTCGTAGGCTTCAGGAGAGATCTTGCCCTTGAAGGCGATAGGGTTGTCGTAGACAATCAGCGGCACACCGGGCAGCGCCTCTGCCAGGTCCTGGTAGTAGCGCACTATGCCGGCGTCATCCAGGGCCAGCCACATCGGTCTGCCCACAAACAATCCGTCTGCGCCGACATCCAGCAGCTTTCGTGCGCGCCGGATGGTCTCGCGGGTGTTCAATGTAGTGATACCGGCAAACACTGGTCGGGAGCGGGCATTTGTTTGCACCACGCAGCGAACGAAATCGAGATGTTCTTCTTCGAGCAGTGAGGCACCTTCTCCGAAAGTGCCATTGGTCATCAGGACATCGACACCTGCAGCGGTAACCAGTCTGACCATTTTTTCGGTCTCGGACAGGTTGATGGTCTGTGTCGCGCTCCAGTGGCTAGCATCGGCGGTTGCCGGCGTCGGCACAATGCCTACTACACCTACGATATCGTCATACGTTACTTTCATTCAATGCCCCTCCTTGTTCAATTGGCGGCTGTTGGCAATCACACACCGATGTACTGTTGGACTTGCGATGCCTGTTCTCGTAAAGCGGTGGAATCGCCTTCCCAGACGACGCGTCCTTTTTCCATGACGTAATGTCTGTCAGCGAGTCGGGAAAGCGGCCCAAGATTCTTGTCAATGACCAGCATGGCTTGCCCTTGTTCTCGTAATGTCTCAAGGCACCGCCAGATCTCGCGGCGGACCAAAGGTGCCAGACCTTCAGTCGCTTCATCCAGGACAAGTAGCAGTGGATTGGTCATCAGTGCCCGACCGATGGCAAGCATCTGTTGTTCTCCGCCTGACAGATTCGCGCCGCTATTGCGTTCGCGCTCCTTCAGGCGTGGAAACATGGTGTAAACCCGTTCGAGATCCCAGGGATCGCGGATTCCGTGGCGATTCGAGTGGGCGCAGATGAGGTTTTCGCGGACGCTGAGATTCGGGAAAATGCCCCGGCCTTCGGGTACTAGACCGATGCCGCATTGCGCGATGCGGAAGTCGGGCAGATCGGAAATGGTGAGGCCATGGAAGTCGATGCATCCCCCGCGCAAGGGAAGTTGCCCCATGATCGACCGTATGGTGGTGGTCTTGCCCATACCGTTACGCCCGATCAAGGTGATGACTTCGCCTGGATGGATTGTTAGTGATACGTCCCACAATGCCTGACTCTTGCCATATCCCGCGGCAATGCCGTTAACTTTCAACAAGGGTGCAGAACTGCTGTTCACAATAGTTCCTCCGGCTCTCCCAGATAAGCGTCCTTTACAAGCTGGCTGTTTCGTATTTCGTCAGGAAGGCCCGTGGCGATGGGGCGCCCGGCAACAAGAACGGTGACTCTGTCCGCAAGGGCGAACACGGCTTGCATATCGTGTTCAATGAGCAAAATGGTGACTTCTTTTTTGAGGCGGCCAAGCAGACGTGTCATGGACTCTGATTCAGACTGACTCATGCCGGCCAGGGGTTCGTCCAGCAACATGAGCTTTGGTTGCAAGGCGACTGCCATGGCCAGCTCGAGCTGCCTGCGCCCGCCGTGTGCCATCTCTCCGGCAGGTACATCGACCTGACCAGCCAGGTCGACGAGTTCCAGCGCTTCAAGCGCAGGTGTGGTCAGGCTCGGGTCTTTCATCGTGTCTTTCCACGAGCCGAAATGACTTCTGTTGCGGGCTTGTACGGCCATCACCACGTTCTCAAGCGCGGTCATGTCGTTGAACACCGAAGTGATCTGATATGAGCGCACCAGTCCGGCTTGCGCCCGTTTGGGCGCCTTCCATCGGGTGATGTCGTTGCCGTCGAAGACAATCGAGCCTGAGTCGGGGGCGATTTCGCCGGAAATCTGGTTGACAAGCGTGCTCTTGCCTGCACCGTTGGGTCCGATCAAGGCATGCAGTTCGCCCTTGTCGACAGTCAGGGTCGCGCGGTCGGTTGCGACAATGCCGCGGAAGCTTTTGTAAAGATCTGATATCTGAAGCAATGCGCTCATGCCCTGTTTCTCCGCTCGGGCAAGGATCCATACAGCCCTTTCTCGACCAGCATGGTTCCCAGCACCACCACAATGCCCAACACAGCCATCCAATGGTCATTGATGAACGTTGCCAGCTCCGTGGACAGGCCAAAGCTTGAATTGGCAAAGACGGCCTCGATCAGAAGGATGACAACCGCGCCCACGACCGGACCCATGACGGTTCCCATTCCGCCAAGAATGACCATCACCATGAGTTCGCCGGAGACTATCCACATCAGATAGGAGGGCGACGCGAATCTCACGAGATTGGCAAGAAGGAAACCGGCAATGACACATATCAGTGCAGATATGACGTAGGCGGCCAGCCGATATCGCATGGTGTCGTAACCCAGGGTTTGCATGCGCTGATGATTTGAGTGGCAGCCCCGGATGACGCGGCCGAAGCGAGCCTTGACCATGCGCGCGGTGAACAGCAGGGTGGCGACAAGAATCGCAAACGACAGATAGTAGAAGACGGTGCTGTTCTCGATGTTGAGGCCGCCAAAGGCGCTGCGCGCTGCAATGGGCAATCCGTCGTCGCCACCATAGTCGTCCAGCGTGACGACCAAAAAATAGAACATCTGAGCGAAAGCCAGGGTGATCATGATGAACGCCATGCCTTTTGTGCGCAGGCAGATCAGCCCCAGCACGCAAGCCAAGGCACCGCCTACACCCAGTGCAACCAGCAACTGTATCCAGCCGTTGCCGATCCCGTGATGGGCGCAGATGCCCACAGCGTAGGCGCCCAGCCCGAGATACAGGGCGTGGCCGAGACTGATCATGCCCCCATAACCCAGCGCGATGTTGAGGCCTGCCGCGGCAAGCGCCATGATAAGGATCCGGGTGGCGTAGGTGATGAAGTAGCTTTCGCCGATCAGGTGAGCGACGATTGGCAGGACAGCGAACGAGAGCATCAGTGCTCCGCCCACCAATGCGCGAAGATTCAATTGGTTATTCATGTTATCCGTGCTTCACTGGAAACAAGCCTTCGGGTTTGAGGGCCAGGACGGCGGCCATGACCAGATAGATCAATACCGATGCAATGGCTGCGCTTAGTGTTTGCGCTTGCAGAGGTTCCATGAACCCGCGAAGCAGCACGGGCAAGAACACGCGCCCAACGGTGTCAACCAGGCCAACAATGATGGCGCCGTAAAACGCGCCGCGTACCGAGCCGATTCCTCCCGTGACAATCACGACCAGAGTCATGATCAGAATGGGTTCGCCCATACCCGCTTGTACCGATGTAAACGGGGCCGCCATCAGGCCGGCTAATCCGGCCAGAGCCGCACCCAATCCCACGACTCCCGCATTCAGCCGACGGATGTTGATGCCCAGTGACGCAATCATCGTGGCATTCGATGCCCCGGCCCGTATCAGAATGCCGATGCGGGTCCGGTGAATCAGGATGTAGAGGAGCAGGCCGACACAGAGGCCTGTTACGATGATCGCAAAGCGATACACCGGATAACGCAGGCCGAACAGCTGGACGGTTCCTTGCAGAAACTCGGGGATGGACGTAGACATCGCGCCCGATCCCCAAATCATTCTGACTACTTCATTGAAGAACAGAATCAGGCCGACGGTGGCCAGCACCTGGTACAAGTGGTCTCTTTTGTATAGCTTGCGGAATATGATCCGCTCGAGAATCAATCCCACCACCAGGGTGCCGGCCACGCCAACCACCACGGCCCATAGAAACGAGCCAGTGCTGTTCAACGTGGCGGCTGAAAAGTAAGCGCCCAGCATGAAGAGCGAGCCATGCATCAAGTTGACGAAGCTCATGATGCCCAGCACCAGTGTCAGACCCGCAGACATCAAAAAAAGCAAGATACCCAGCTGCAGTCCGTTCAACAGCTGTAAAGCGACTAAAGGGAACGACATGTAGGCTCCGAGGCATCAGGACATATTGCACTGCGAGGCGAACGGATCCACTGCGTCTACCATTGGTGTGCTGATAAGTGACTGGTTGACCCGGCCCTTGGCATCCCGCTTGATCTCGAGGATGTGAAAGTCCTGGATGGGGAACTGGTTGTTGCCAAATCGGAACTTGCCTCGCACTGTCTTGAAATCGGCTTCCTTGAGCGCAGCGCGGAAGGCTTCCTTGTCGTCGAGCTTGCCGTTGACCTTGGCGATGGCCGAGTCAATCAGAAGGGCAGCGTCGTAGCCTTGCGCAGCCATCATGGTGGGAATACGCCCGTATTTCTTTTCGAAGCCTTCCACAAATGTGCGATTGCTTTCGTTGTCCATGTCGTATGCCCAGGTGCTGCCAGTGATGAAGCCCAGGGCCGCATCGCCCAATGCGGGAAGGTTTGTTCCGTCCAGTGCGCCAAGCGCCATGAGCGGTATGTTGTCTCCCAGCCCGGATTGCCGGTATTGACGAACAAAGTTGATTCCAAGACCACCGGGGTAGAACACGAAGACCGCATCGGGCTTCGAAGCGGACAGCTGAAGCAGCTCGGCCGAGAAATCCTGCTGAGACATCGGAGTGTAGATTTCGTCGACGATGGTTCCGGAGTAGTTGTCCTTGAAGATGGACAGGAAGTTCTTGCCGGTGGCGTAGTTCGGCCCCATCAGGCTGACCCGCTTATAACCTTGCTGATCGGCGTACTTTGACAGTACAGCCACGTGTGGCACGGGCTGCCAGGACACAACGAATACGAAGGGAGAACACTCTTCCCCTGCCATGGCGTTGCTCGATCCGTTGGAAGCGATCACGAAGACTTCATTGGCAATGGCTACCTTGCTGGCCGCCACGGCTGTAGGGGTGAATGTCAGGCCGGTAATGAGATCGACGTTATCGCGCTCGATGAGCTTTTGGGTTACCTGGACTGCAATCTCTGGCTTTAGCTGGCTGTCTTCACGTAGAACCTCTACCGGGAAACCGCCAAGCTTTCCTCCTCTTTGCTCGATCAGGAGCATGAGGGCGTCATATTGATCTTGTCCTAGCGCCGCCTGAGGCCCCGAAAGCTCGGCGACAAAGCCAATTTTGATGGGTTTTTCTTCGGCGGCGACGGCAGCAGTGCAGATGGAGCTGGATGCCAGCAACAGGGCGGCGGCGAGTTTTTGCAGTCGGGGGATCATGTCTCTCTCCATTTATTCGTACGACAACTTGACGAATTTTTATTAGGTACCTAGTATTATTTGCAAGCGGGGATTTTCTGTCAATCCCTTTTTCAAAAGCGCCGTTATTTTTCTGACAGGCGCTTTCTATGGCGAAAAAGTGGATAAACAACTACAATCAGGGGACCCGTTTCGGGTTTGAAAAGGGCCTTTGTTTTGTGAAGGACCCGAACGAGTTCGTTGCAATAAAAGGTCAAATCTTTCGTACCTTCGGTAATTTTTTATTAGGTACCAATCTAAATTTATGTCCGCACACACTGAACCTTCTACTTTCGATTCTGAGCTGGACGACAGCATGGGCTTCCTCATTGCGGACACCGGGCGTGCCGTCAAGCGTGCCTTGTACCTGCGCATTGCACAGCACGATATTCGTGGAGGACACTGGTATTGCTTGCGCACCTTGTTCCAGCAAGATGGCATCACGCAAAGAGAGCTCAGCGAGCGACTGGGCATCAAGGGCTCGTCCACGGTCGAGATGCTGCGCGCGATGGAACTCGAAAACCTGGTTTACCGTGAGCGCGACGCCGAAGACAAACGCAAGGTTCGCGTTTACCTGACTGATCACGCACGTTCGCTGCAGCCGCTGCTGACTCAGATCCTCAAGGAACTGCGCGAGCTGATGATCAGCAATATGTCCAAGACCGAAGAGACTCTTCTCAAGCTTCTTCTTCGTCAGTTACGACAGACACTTGAAAATGACAGCAACATGAGAGCGTCGGCATTATCGCAAGGCGACGCTTCTGTCATCGATACGGATTCGGATAGCGATACATGGCTTGGGTCCAAAGCTATCCGGTCCGCCAGAAATCCAGGCACAAGCAAGCGCTGATAATCAGCGCCCGCCTGCTTATCCAGCCTTGATGACTTCGGGGAATTTGTCCGTGGTCAGTGGGTCGCCTTCCTGAAGCCTGTCGTCATACATCTTGCCATCCAGGCCGGGGCGAGGATAGTAGACGATGTCATCGCCGATCCACCGGGTCGACAAGGCGCGGCGAATTTGCGTGCGCGTACGGTTGCCGCTGGCGCCATGTACGGCCATCCCCTGATGGATCAGGCAGTCTCCGGGGTTGAGATCCCAGCTGAGAAACTCATACTTGTCGCGCATGGAATCAAAGTCTGGTACCGGTATGCCGTGCTTGGCATCCTTGAAGGGGTTTCCGTTCGAGCCGCTGAATGCCGCCGGGCGATACTCTTCTTCCCACAGGTGTGACCCTTTGATGTATTCGAGCCCGCTCGACTCGCGAGTGACCGGATCAAGGGCAAGCCAGATCGAACATACCTGTCTTCCCTTGATCGGCCAGAATGGCTGGTCGTGGTGCCATGCGGTCGGGGTTTCCGTGCCTGGCTCCTTTACGAAAATCTGATCAAAATACAAGCGAACGCTATTGCTGCGCATCAGTCGTTGCGCGATTGAAGCTGCCGGCGACTCGAAGGCGAAATCACGCATGTCGGGGTCGGTAGGCCAGAGCACCCAGTCCACCGTAAATTTTGTGGAGCGGTTCAAATACTTTCCGACGGCTTGTCGCATGCGTTCGACCCAATACTCGTCGAACAGGCCGCGCAGGCAGATCGCGCCATCTGTTTCGTAGCGTTTGATATCTTCTTCAGTGATGGTCTCTAGTGTCGTAACCATTTTGCTTTCTCCTTAAACCATCGGACATTGCTTGGCGAAGGGATCTTCGCGGTCTTTGAAGGGTGTTGTAAGGATGGAGCGATACGCCCGACCCTTGTCGTCCTTCGCAATTTGCAGAATGTGGTAATCCTGAATCGGGAAGTGATTATTGTTGAAGCGGAATGAGCCGCGCACCGACGGGAAGTCTGCCGCTTTCAGAGCTGCGCGGACAGCATCTTTGTCGTCAAGGTTGCCTTTGACCTTGGTAATGGCCGAATCGATAAGCTGGGCTGCGTCATAGCTGTAGGCGGCGAACATCGTTGGAATCCGGCCGTACTTTTCTTCGAATGCCTTGACGAAAGCCTTGTTTTGCGGGTTGTCTGAGTCGGGTGCCCAGGAAGCGGCAGTGATGAATCCA
>NZ_JAJUFE010000061.1 GCF_029263785.1 Pusillimonas sp.
GGGCGTGATGATGACCACATCCATGAAGTACAGGCCGGAAGCTAGCCCGGTCAAGGCTGCACTAACCAGAAACACGACCGACTTGATCTTGTTGACATCGACTCCGCTGGATCGTGCGGCGTCTTCGTCATCACGCACTGCCGCCCGAATCTTCTGTGCGGATGCCGATGGTGCCGCCGCCGTGAACGAGGCATGGGAAGAGGTCTTCGCCGAAATCGAACCGCCGGCCAGAACTTTCGTAACTGTCAGCGCATTACCACTTGGTGCTGCTGTCGAGATCGAGTTTCAGCTGTTGCTAACGAAAGCCGAGTGAATATGACTCTTACCGTCCAGGAAATCAACCATTGGGCAAGAGTACTCCTTGAGGCGGAGCGTAGCTGCCGGCCAGTAAACCCAATATCAACGCAGCTCCCGTCACTTAGCGAAGCCGATGCATACCAAATTGCATCGGCCAGACTAAAACTACGAAACCAGATAGTGACCGGTTATAAGTTGGGCTATACCAGCGAAGCGATGCGGCGACAGATGAACATCGGCTCGCCCAACTTCGGCGTGCTGACGAACGACATGTTCGTCAGCAATTCAGTCCTTGAATTTGACGAACTCATTCATCCCTTGGTCGAGCCTGAAATCGCTGTTCGATTCCAGGGCGATCTTCCACCTTTGCCCATTTACGACGCTGAGTTGTTATGGGCGGCCGAACCCGAGTTCATGCTGGCCATAGAGGTTTGCGATACACGTTATGTCAGCTACGAGTTTTCGGCCTCCGACAATATCGCAGACAACAGTTCGGCCTCGCGCTATGTACTGGGTGCTCCATTTCCCGTCACACAGCTTTCGGATCTTGCAGACATCCAAGTGGAGCTATGGATCTCTGGGAAACTGCAAGAAGAAGGAAAAAGTGGAAACGCAATGGGAAACCCGTTGACCGCCGTCGCGTGGTTGGCCAACCGCTTGCGGATGGATAATAAAGCGCTCAAGGCGGGTGACGTGATTCTCACCGGCGGCCTTACCAAAGGACATTTGGTTGCTCAAGGTCAGTCGGTAACGGTAAAGAGCAATCGAGATATCCCTCAAGTAATGGCGCGCTTCGTTTGATGCTGCGGGAACACCAAGGCACGACGTACGCCCCTTGCCAGACCATTAACCTTCGTATTTTTCGACTGGCCCGCGAACTTATCGCGGCGCAAAACCATGGTTCGGTCTGGTGCAAATCGCACTGCATTTGTGCGAAAACAGATACGCGAGGCGCGTGACTCGGCGGCTAAACGCCTCGAATCGCACCCCATTACGCTGCCCCCGCTATAGGGACAAACCAGAGGGCAATACCAAGAGTTCCTTAATTGGCACAGTTGTTGCGTTATGTCTGATGTGGCCGACATCGTTCGGCAGGAAGACATAGGGCACGCACATGTACAGAACCACTATCGACGGTTTCGTCGCCGCCGGGAATTCGAAGCTTGCTCAACTGCGTACCGCCCCTTCGGCGTTCTTCGTGGCTTGCATGCTGGCCGGCGCCTATGTGGGCGTTGCCATTCTATTGATCTTCACCTTGGGCGCCCAGGTGCCGCTGGAACTACAAAAACTGCTCATGGGCGGCGCGTTCGGGCTGGCTTTGATCTTGGTCGTCATCGCCGGTGCCGAGCTCTTTACAGGACACACGATGGTGATGTCGTTGCGCCGCTATACGGGCCAAGGTAGCTGGAGCGAGGCGGCAGGCTTGATGATGGTCAGTTGGATTGGCAATTTTTGTGGTGCCGCCGTCTTGGTTGGACTGTTCGTCATGGCTGGAGGGGGCGGCCTGATCGCCGATGAACACAACTTGGTCATGACAGCCGCCGCTGCCAAAATGAACGCCGATGCCAGCAGCCTGTTCGCTCGTGCCATCCTGTGCAATTGGCTTGTCTGCCTGGCACTGTGGATGTCTGCACGAGTGTCTTCTGACAGCGCGCGCTGCATCGTCATTGCCTGGTGCCTGCTGGCATTCATCGCCTGCGGCTTCGAACACTGCGTTGCCAACATGACTCTGCTTCTTCTTGCCTTGGCGGGTTCGCACCCGGAAACAGTGAGTATGGCGGGCCTGGCATGGAATCTAAGCTGGGTGACCTTGGGGAACCTTGTCGGCGGGGCGGTCTTCGTTGCAGGCTCCTACTGGGCCGCCAGCGCAATGAAAAAGACCGACGCCAAGT
Source organism: Pusillimonas sp. (assembly GCF_029263785.1). Lineage (GTDB taxonomy): Bacteria > Pseudomonadota > Gammaproteobacteria > Burkholderiales > Burkholderiaceae_B > Pusillimonas. Next base: position 2,190 of record NZ_JAJUFE010000061.1, read on the forward strand.
CTGACGCCCCCGCCGAGGCTAGGGCTTCGGCCACAGCAACACCCCGTTCTTGACCCTGACGCGAGTGACGCTTATGACACACCACCACTCTCCCGAAAAGAATCTCCACGACTCGGCACCCAAGCTTATTGTGATCGGCCACGGCATGGTCGGCCATCGTCTGCTTGAAGAGTTGAGCAGCCAGGAGTGTGCGTACGACATTACCGTGTTCTGCGAAGAACCTGTTCTGGCATATGACCGGATCCAGCTAAGTCAGTGCTTTGACGGCGCCCCGGCGATTCCATTGAGCAGTGAAGCCTTTTTCGCGCAACACGGCATCAGGGTTCTGCGCGGTCAGCCTGCCGCGGGCATCGATCGCATCAACCGCCGGGTCTTCAGCGCAGACGGCGAGGCCTACCCATTCGACAAGCTGGTTATCGCTACCGGGGCCGTTCCGTACATTCCGCCTACACAAGGTTACGACCAGCTCCACTGCCTCTCTTATCGCACGTTACGGGACGTGGACACCATCAAGGAAAGCGCCCGCGACAGTCGCAGTGGCGTAGTCATCGGAGGCGGCCTGCTCGGCCTCGAAGCCGCCGGAGCGTTAATGAAGCTCAGACTGGCAACTCACATCGTTGAGTACTCGTCCCACCTGATGCCCATGCAACTCGACAGGGAAGGCGGCCGAGTGCTCCGCGACAAGATCGAATCCATGGGTATCAAGGTTCACACGTCGCGAAAGACCGAAGCCATTGAGCCCGGCGAACACTACCGCTATTGCCTGCGCTTTGCAGATGGCGAAACACTTGAAACGGATATGGTGGTGTTCTCGGCCGGGATTCGCCCCGCTGACAATCTGGCCAATATCTGCGGACTGAACGTGGGCGAACGCGGCGGAGTGGCCATCAACAACCATTGCCAAAGTTCCGATCCCGATATCTATGCCATTGGTGACGCAGCAAGCTGGCAGAACCAGACATTCGGATTGGTGGCGCCGGGTTATGAAATGGCACGCGTTTGCGCTGCGCACCTGATGGGCCGCAGCGAGCCCCAGTTTCTCGGTTCAAGCCCCTCTACCAAGCTTAAGCTCCTTGGTGTGGACGTGGCGTCAATTGGCGACGCACATGGCAAGACGGCTGACAGCATCAGCTGTCTGGTTAACGACACGCTGACAGGCGAATATCGCAAGCTGATTATCGACAAGACCGGCAAACAGTTGCTGGGCGCCGTCCTGGTGGGAGACACCACCAGCTTTGGCCTACTGGATCAGTACTTCAGCAACAAGCTCCCCCTGCCAGACCAGCCCGCCACGCTCATCGCCCCGCAAGCGGGCAACGCGCCAGCAATAAGCTTCGATTCTCTGCCTGCCGGAGCCATCATTTGCTCGTGTAACAACGTCAGCAAAGGAACCTTATGTGACGCCATTGCTGCCGGGTGCACGTCGATCGGCGACCTCAAATCCAGGACCAGGGCTGGCACGACTTGCGGTGGATGTGGGCCGTTGGTAAAGCAGGTTCTGGACAGCGAGCTCACGCGGCTGGGAATAGAGGTAGACCGAAGCCTGTGCGAACATTTCGCCTACAGCCGTCAAGAGCTTTTCCACTTGGTGCAAATACAGGGCATACGCGATTTCCCCACACTTCTCGAACGACATGGCAAAGGACTGGGCTGCGATATCTGCAAGCCGGCCGCCGCATCCATTTTCGCTTCATGCTGGAATGACTATGTCTTATCGCCAGCTAACGCCCCATTGCAAGACAGCAACGATGCCTTTTTGGCGAACCTGCAGAAAGACGGCACCTACTCGGTCGTGCCCCGTATTCCAGGCGGCGAAATTACGCCCGAGAAACTCATCGTCATTGGCGAGGTAGCGCGCAAGTACTCGCTCTACACGAAAATCACCGGTGGGCAACGCATTGATTTATTCGGCGCTCGTCTGGAGCAGCTGCCGATGATCTGGCAAGAACTGGTGGATGCCGGTTTCGAATCGGGTCACGCCTATGGCAAGGCTTTGCGGACGGCGAAGTCGTGTGTAGGCAGCACGTGGTGCCGCTTTGGAGTCCAAGACTCGGTAAGCATGGCGATCCGCCTTGAGGAACGTTACCGGGGCCTTCGCGCACCGCACAAGCTGAAGATGGCGGTATCCGGATGCACACGTGAATGCGCAGAAGCGCAGAGCAAGGACGTCGGCGTCATTGCCACGGAAAACGGCTGGAATCTGTATGTATGCGGCAATGGTGGAATGAAACCCCGTCACGCCGAACTGTTCGCCACCGATCTTGATGACGCAGGCCTGATTCAAACCATCGATCGATTTCTGATGTTCTATATCCGGACCGCAGATCGACTTCAGCGCACCGCCACGTGGCGCGAAGGACTGGAGGGCGGCCTGGATTACCTGAAGCAAGTGATATTGGAAGACAGCCTGGGAATCGGGAAGGAACTCGAAGCACAGATGCAAGCCCTGGTAGACGTTTACGAATGCGAATGGGCCAGAACACTCAAGGATGAGCAGGCCTTACGTCGCTTCCGACCTTCTGTGAATGATGATCGACCCGACGAACACATCGTTCATGTCATGGAGCGAGGCCAGCCGCGACCCGCCACCGTGGCCGAGCGCGCTGCAGCCGAAACCGCCGCACTTACCGGTTAAGGAAAATGAACATGAGAGCGACTACACAATTAAAACCCACTGACGATTGGCACAAAGTCTGCCATATCGACCAGCTGATTCCTGGCATGGGCATCGTCGCGCGCGTCAATGGTCGGCAACTGGCGATATTCAAGACTGAGCAGGGAATTTTCGCCCTGGACAATGTCGATCCATTTTGCCGTGCAGCCGTTCTGTCTCGCGGCATAGTCGGCGATCTGAATGGCCGGCTGGTCGTGGCTTCACCGATGTACAAGCAACACTTTTGCCTGCGAACAGGCCTCTGCGTCGAAGACGACACAGTCTCTGTTCAAAGCTGGCGCATACGCCAGGATCCCGACGGCATGCTCTATGCACGCCCTCACCTGGCATTGGAGGTAGGCCCTTATGCTGTCGCCTGATAACTCATTGTCTTATCCACTCAATGTATTCGCAAAGCCGAACACGGACACTGCTTCGGAGTGGGGTCGGGTCTGGCTTGTTGGTGCCGGCCCAGGTGATCCAGAACTGATCACTGTCGCCGGACTGAAGCTGATCAAAAATGCCGATGTCGTGGTATACGACCGCTTGGGAGCGCCTGCGCTGCTGAGCGAATGCCGGCCCGACGCCATCAAGGTCAACGTCGGAAAATCATCCGGCCGTCACGCCATGGCCCAACCCGGCATCAACGCCTTGATGGCACAGCACGCCATGGCTGGTCGTAACGTCGTACGACTGAAAGGCGGCGACCCTTTCATTTTCGGCCGCGGTGGTGAAGAAATGGTGATGCTGCGCAGCCTTGGAATCCAGGTGGACATCGTTCCCGGTGTGACAGCCGCAAGTGCCTGCGCTGCCGCGACCGGAATTCCTCTTACCCATCGCGGACTGGCTTCAGAAGTTTCACTCATTACTGCACACCATCGCGAGAACGGCCCCGGCTGCGATTGGGCAAAACTCGCCGGTCAGCGTGACCGAACACTCGTGTTTTATATGGGCTTGTCACAAGCCCAAGAGATATCCGAAGGCCTTGTGCGTAACGGTCTCCCATCGACAACGCCGGTTGCCCTGATCTCCAATGGAGGCACAGCAGACCAGCGCACGGTTCGATGCACGCTTGAGACCCTGCCCTGGGCCGCTCTTTCCAACTCAGTGGTTTCTCCGTGCCTGATTGTGGTGGGCGCCGTAGTCAACCTCGCCCATCCTCACAGCGCGGTCCGCTACCGAAGACAGGAGCCTGCGAGATGGGCAGCTTGAATCGACTCTATCCTTTGTTCGCCGACCTCACGGGCCGAAAAGTCATGCTGGTTGGCGGTGGCGCCGTCGCAGAGCGCAAAGCGCGCTTACTACTTGAAAGCAAGGCCGTCCTTTACGTTGGTGCACCCGACCTTACCGACACATTAAGATCGTGGTCCGACGCCGGTCGACTTACCTACGAACAAGGTGAGTTTGAAGAGTCTTGGCTGGACGACGCGTGGTTGGTCATAGCGGCCACAGACAACACTGCACTCAACGCGCGAATCAGGCGTCTGGCCGATCAGCGTCGCATCTTTATAAACGTCGTCGACGACCCCCTGCACTCGTCGTTTCATGTACCTGCTGTCGTTGATCGCTCGCCAGTCCTGATTGCCATATCGTCTGGCGGTGCCGCACCGGTGCTGGCCCGACGTCTGCGCGAACGGATGGAATCGATATTCGATGACGCGCTGGGAAGACTCGGCGTTCTGATGCAGCACTACAGAAAGCCGATTCGCCATGTGTACCCGGACGACGTTGCCCGACGGGAATTCTATGACTGGCTTTGCGACGGGCCAGTACTTGAGTTCTTGCGTCAGGATAATTTCGAACAGGCCGAACTTACGTTGCAAAAAGGCCTGGTGCGTCCGTTATCCATCAAATCGTCCACACTCAGCCTCATTACATCCATCGGCGGTGACCCCTCCAAACTCACGCTCGGAGGACTTCGCACACTTCACCAGGCCGATGCCATTGTTTTTGAAGACGAACAGGCGCAAGCCCTGTTGTCATTGGCACGACGCGATGCGGAGCAGCTGCAGTTGAGCCAGAGCGACACGCAATGTTCAAGTGAACTGGCGAAAGTCCTGGAGGGCCTGAGCAAGCGTCATCGGCATATTTCTGTGCTGAACACCAGCTCGGCAAAGCGATCTCTGTTCAAGCAGACCGCCGCCATGCTTGGACAGTCCGGCCTCAGCTGCCGGGTCGTCCGCTGACGGTTGCCGATAGGTATCGGCCCCGAACCAGAGGTTCGGGACCAACACAATCAGTACCGATACATCAGCTTCAACTGACCGGCATGACTCCGGACCTTGCTTGATGCTTCTCCGTCATACTGCAGCCTGAAATCCAGACCGGACGGCGAGTTGACCGTCAAGCCGATGCCAAATCGTCCAACAACCCTGTCACCGGGCAAAGAAGTGGTGATGCTCGGACCGCCGGCCGGCGCAGCAGCCAGGCGCGCTGTGCTCGTCCAGGTTTCCTTGCTCAGGAACGCTGCCCCTGCATAGGCGAAGGGTCGGAATATGGTTCCGTCGCTTGTGCGCACTTGCCCACCAAATTCCAGCATGGGGGACACAGACATTACAAACTGGTCGCTGCCTTCGACTTGCAATGCCAGTGGGCCGCCGGATTCCGTATAACCCTTCATGCGCGTGTAGAACGCGTCAAGGTCGACGTACGGCTTCAGATACAAGGTCTCGGACAACGCAAACTGACGTGCCGCACGGAACCTGGCTCCTACACTGTAAACATCCGGACTGCCGCTGACACGGTTGTCATATCCGGCGATCGAAAGATTGCGATGCATCCGGTGCGAACCATATCCACCCGCCAGGGTACCCGACAGCAGCCAGGGACCGCTCTCGCGCTTTAGCACAACGCCAAGATAGCCGACGTCCCCGTTCCCCGAAACGCGACCGCTGTTGCCTCGCAGTCGGCTGTCTTGATAGGAAGCCGACGCACCAAGAAACCAACCCGGCTTCACCTCGCGCTGGCCACCAAACTGATAAACCGTACTGTCGAATGAATAGCCCGGCGATCCGTCACCGCCATCGTGATCAGTATGCCGACGGGTTACTTGTCCCCAGAAGCAGTTCCGTTCACGCATCACAGCAGTGCCGTCGCTTAGCGGGCACGACATCATCGTACCCATGAAGTTGCTCATGCCCGCGGACATTTGCCCGGCAGGTGCCAGCGCCGAACCCGGAGCAAGATCCGTAAGACGCTCGCGGTATTCGGACGGGCCGCTCTTCGATGCATTGTTCAACGCTGCAAACAAAGGCCCGAGTTCCAGTGTGCCGCCGCTGTCCCAAATGAATTGCAGATGGTCGGCTACGCCTGCGTGATTACGCTCCAGGCCCTGGCTTGCGGCATTAAAATTAGCGCCCCGTACGAACGCATGATGCGTATTGCCTGCGCGACGCAGATGGAAATCGAAAATTGGCGAATCAATTGCTTCGAGATGACCCGAAAGGTTTCCTTCTACATCCAGGACACGCAGCTCGCGTCGTGGCAAAAGACTGATCGCAGCCAAGTCGAATCCTCCACCAAGCTTAGCGTCACCCTTGACCAGAAGATGGTCCGTACGCAAGCCGCCGAAGTCCATGTCCGCACGCAACACCCCCGAGGCCAGTTGTTCAAAGTCTCCCTCGATTGTCAGCGTTTCGAAACGACCCGTGCGTCCTATCTCCAGGAGACCACCGTTGTGGATGTTTGCCTGATACAGAGTTGCCTCTTTCATGACAGTCTGGTTACCCGCGTACGCATTACAGGGCTTGTCAGTACCGCTGCCGCTGCCACTGGCGTTCTGACACTCGATGTTTCCGCCCATGACCGCGTTTCCGCTAAGGTTGATGTCAAGCGTTGACCCTTGCGCTGTAGTGCCACTACCGTTGTAACGAACTCCCACTCCGTTATCCGATGCCACCACGACACCGTCCTGGCGAATATTTACGGCGTTCTGGAACCCGTCAGCCACCCACACGCTGGCCGCATTACCAGACCCGCCCTGGACTGACCCGTAGAGATCAACATACACATTACCGCCGCCATCGGGCCCAGTACTCTGCGCAAATATGCCGGTAGCACCGGCCCCTGCTGCACGTATGTTTCCGCTGTGGTTTACGGCGACTCGGCCACCACGACCTGAACCACTGTCCCGTCCCGTGGTTCCGGCGAACCCACCGCTGGAGTTACCAGCCAGGCCGCCTCCACCGCCGATGGACTGGGCGACAATGCCAAACGCATTGACCCCGGTCGTCGAGATGTTGGCGTTCGAATTGACAGTAACTGTGCCACCTGTGCCGACGCCTCCGGTTTCACCGCCGCCTATGGTCCAGCCTTGAGGGGACAGTCCCAAATTGACGGAACTGTCGCCCGCCACGCCTCCGCCCCCGCCAATTGACTGTGCCAGCACACCATGCGAGCCGGCCCCGGCTGTGCTGATCTTGCTGCCTGAATTCAATGTCAAGGTCACTGCGCCGCCATCCCCGCCGGCGCCCCCGCGGCCACCCAACCCAACGCTGGTCAGGTTCGCAGCCTTGCCCGCTCCGGCAACGCCACCGCCGCCTCCGATAGACTGCAACAGGAAGCCGTAGGCACGATCGCCTTGCGTCGAAGCACTGGTTCCAAGCTGGATACTGATATTGCCACCGTGATTGCCCGTACCTCCACGGCCCCCAACCGAAAGGGCGACCTGATGAGACGCATCAAGCCGAGAGTCCGAATCGCTGTTGCCGGCACCGCCAATACCTCCGCCGCCGCCCACCGATTGCGCGGCAAACGCCGGGGAATCTGAACCTTCGGTATGAACGCTTAGCCATGAGCCCGTACCATTGGTACTGATATTTCCACCTCTTCCGCTGACGCCACCGCCGCCACCAGCGCCTCCACCAACGGAGATCTCGCCGCTTGCCATATCTGAGCCGTCGCCCCCGTGGCCGCCGCCGCCGCCGATAGACTGCAGCAACACACCATAGGCGCTGTAGCCACTCGTGCCTATATAGTTGTTATGGTTGCCGTCGAAGAACGCGATAATGCTTCCCCCGCTTCCTCCGGTGCCACCGGTTCCGCCAATGGCAACGTTGATCTGCGCCGACTTTTCGCTGCCCGCTGCGGTTGAAGAGCCTCCGGCCCCGCCACCGCCACCGATGGACTGCGCAACAATTCCGTCTGCCCAATCGCCGGCAGTGGCAATCTTCCCGCCAAAGTCGATGTCGATCTGGCCTCCATTGCCCCCGGTTCCACCCTTACCGCCGATATCCACCTCGAAGCCATAGCCCTGGCTTTCGGCATCGCTGACTTTATCGACCAGATCCTGCACCTGACCAACTCGATCGAGTATGGGATGAGAGGATGAGTCTGCACCGATGGAGCCTGCCAGACCACCTCCACCACCGATGGATTGCAGAAGCACGCCATCGGCATCGCCGCCCTGCGTCCGGATGGCACCATCAATTTGAGCCTTGAGGACGCCACCGTGACCTCCCGTCCCGCCGGCCTGTCCGATTCCCAAGGACAGCTTGCCGCCGATGCCCTCGACCGAAGCCCCCAGGCTCATCGTTCCGCCCTGCGACGTGCCGCCGCCGCCACCGATGGACTGCGCCACAAGGCCACGGGAACCTGAACCCAATGTGTGAACAGTATATGTGGGTCCGAGATACAGATCCACTTCGCCACCGTCTCCACCGCCGCCGCCGGAACCACCCAAGCCAATGTTCAGGTCCACCTCGACCATCCCACCGGCAGAATACGAGTCACTGCTGCCGACGCCGCCATTACCGCCGCCTCCGCCGATCGATTGCGCCAGTACACCGTTTGAAAAATCGCCATAGGTGCGGATCGTTGAAGCCGGTGCGAGAACTGCAGCTTCATTGTTCAGGTCAATGGGCAGTTGGATACTTGCCGGCAGGTTCACGTATTCGGTGCTGTCCGTTCCCAACGTGACTACCGCCTTGCCCCCGTGCGAGGCACTCCCGCCGCGACCACCCAAAGACAGGCCTATTTTGCCTGTTAGCGAGTCAGCGTAGCTGATGCCGGTGGACAGGACTGAGGCATCGCCGCCATTGCCGCCACCGCCCCCGATCGATTGCGCGACAGCGGCGTGCGATCCATCGCCAAGCGTCGTGATTGAGCTGTCTTCCAGCAACGTAATTTGCGTGACGCACGACGCGTCACCCGAGGCGCAGGCATGCCCTCCATTGCCACCCTGACCGCCAATGGACGCCTGAAAACTCAGTGACACCGGCGTACCGTCCGGAATAGGGGCTGCCAAAATGAAATTGGTAGCGCTTGCACTTCCTCCATTCCCGCCACCGCCGCCAATGCTTTGCGCCAATATCCCGAAAGAATCGTTGGGCGCGTAGGTATCGGGATTGGCCGTCTTGTAATCCATTCCGGTCGCGATCTGGGAACGGCGCAGCGTGACACTTGTCTTCGCGCCCGTTCCCCCGGCGCCCCCACTGCCGCCAACAACCAGGGCAGAGCTGAACCCGATACTGGCATCGTAGTGGGAGGCATCTCCGCCGTTGCCGCCGCCACCCCCGATGGATTGGGCAAGAATGGCTGCAGAATGTGATCCGCCTGTTCGAATATTCAGGTTCGTATAGTTGATGTCAGTACCATCGCGGCCCGCGTAGCCACCGTTACCGCCGCTTCCGCCAAGCTGCAACGCAACCAGCGATTGCAGCGTAGCGTTGGTCGCGCTACCCCCGGTACCACCGCCGCCCCCGATGTTCTGCGCGATGATTCCTGGAGAATAATCCCCATGAGTGGTCAGAAACATCGGACCGGGAGACATATCCCCGCAAGCGCCGGCATTGCCCAAGCACACCGACCCACCATTGCCGCCGCCTGAGCCGCTACCGCCGATAGCCATCGCGACACCTATGGACGCGGTAAAGGTATCGCCTCCGTTGCCGCCGCCACCGCCAATGGATTGTGCGAGCACACCCGGACTGAACCGGCCCGCTGTGGTGATGGTTCCGATATCCTGGATCGAGACATGGCCACCCTGGCCGCCTGCTGCCCCGTCGCCGCCTACACCCAATATGCCCAGGCTATCGCCACCGCTGCCCCCACCACCGCCTATCGATTGAGCCACGATACCTGCGGCCGCATTTCCAGTCGTGTGAATTTGGCCACCGGCATTCCTGACCTGCACCGAACCGCCTTGAGAAGGAGTCGTGCCTTCTGCGCTTCCCCCAATACTCAGGGCGCCAATGGCGCTGCCGGACGCTCCTCCGCCACCCCCAATGGACTGTGCCGTGACGCCATGCGAACCGTAACCTTGGGTAGAGACGATTCCAGATTGATTAACGGCAACCGCGCCGGCCGCGCCGCCGCCCGCACCATCGCCACCCAGGGCAATTACGCCGCCGACATCGACACCGCCAGCGCCACCACTACCAGCAATGGATTGGGCCAGTACACCGTGAGCGTGAGCACCGGCGGTGGTAATGTTCCCGGCGGAGTCGATGTTTACCGTTGAGGCGTCACCACCACTGCCGCCGTTACCTCCCTGGCCGGCAAGAACCGATACAAACGTACCGCCGGTGCCGCCACCGCCACCGATCGATTGACCCAATATGCCCGCGGAAAAATCTCCGGCGGTCTGGATGCTGCTGCCTGGATCGAGCTTTACCGTAACGCTGGACGCATTTCCACCAAAGCCGGCCCCGCCACCCTGACCCGCGATGGCAGCTGCATCTCCCCCGTCACCGCCCTGACCCCCGACACTTTGGGCAAGAATCCCATACACGCTCGCGCCACGCGTCGTGATGGACGACCCTGTGCCACTTAATTGCACATACACCGGGAAAGCACTACCGCCCTGGCCCCCGGTCTTGTTATTGCTCGGCCCCTTACCCCCGTTTCCGGCCTGGCTCCGCCCGGCGATACCCGCACCTTCTCCGCGGAACGTACCCGCGATATCCACCAGGATTTGGCCGCTAGAGGTCACGGTTATCGGCCCCCCGTTCCCACCGGCACCGCCGGGATCACTATTATCGTGTGATTCTGTCCCGTCGCCAGCGAAGCTTAAGGCATGTATGCCATAAACCTCGTCGCCATCCTGGGCATTCCATGCAACTCTGATATTGCCCGTATTGTCGACCACCACCCTGGACGCATTACCGGCACTACCGTTATTTTCACCCCCCCTACCCCCGTTGGATATGGCTTGTATCCCCGCGCCCTGGGCGAACCCGGTCAGCCGGCTCTGGGTGTCTCCCAGCGAGATGCTGCCGCTATTGGTGACGATGACGTCTCCACCCATGCCACCGGGCCCACCCAACTGGTTACCCAGGACACTACTATTTTGATTACCGCCGGTCGCGCCAGAACTGATGGCCGTGATTCCGTACAAGGGCAAATTACGGGATGTGCCACCAGAATTTGAATAAGGCTGAACCGAACCCCGAATGGTCAATGATCCCGAATTGCTGACGGTCACATTCTGGCCGGCGCCACCGGCACCTCCGCTGGAGTTGTTGTTGTCGTTATCATCGTCGCCGGCACCACCAGTAGAGGTCGCGGAGATCAGGCTCTGGAAATAACCGCTGTGCGTCGTGCCCTCCAACACCAGATTCGCCTGATTCGTAATCTGCACTGAACCACCCTTGCCACCAGTGGCTTCATCCACGCCCTTACCTCCGCGACTGGACCCCATGACGACACCTGGAACGTTGCCGGGCGGAGAATCAGCCAACCAGTCAGCGACATTGACCGTCAGGTTGTTCGTCGACGTAAAGTTCACGGCTTCGCCGTCCTTACCTTGCTTCTGGCTTGAGCTGCCGTCTGTGCCATTTGCGCCCTGACACACCGAATAAAGGCCCTTGGCGTCTGTGTGGTTTTGACAAGTCGCGTGAGCACCCTGGGCGAGAGTTGCTGCATACACGCCCAAGGCAGATACCACTGCCAGCCGCAAGACGCTTGGTCGCAGCGTGGGAATAATTCTTTGCTCGACAAGAAATGGTGTTTGCATGGTCAGCCGTCTCTGTAAGCGCTTGTTACCAACCGCCGGGAACACACAGTGGAGGATCAGATTCACATGTGTCTGAAACCGTACGCATGACAACAAACTAATACGAAAAATTCCACTGAAGTCTGACCGCTGCAATTCGTTCGAGACAACCTTTTTTCGACGAAATCCCCTATTTTTTCGATGAAATTAAC
>NZ_JAJUFE010000027.1 GCF_029263785.1 Pusillimonas sp.
TCTTCGACTGCGTACTGGATCAACGGCTTGTCAAACACCGGCAACATTTCCTTTGGCATGGCCTTGGTAGCCGGCAAGAACCGCGTACCCAACCCCGCCACAGGAAAGACAGCTTTACGTATAGGTTTCATAGCTTCCCAATGTTAGAGAAAACGTAACAGATTGTACCAGCGCATGGTAGTCGCATAGGCAACCGCTAACGCACTGTATGAGGGTTGAGTATTGGTTCACCCAAAGTGATCAGATTTGAATTGATGGGAGGGCGCTGATTGACCGCGCGCCCGGCTTCACTTGGAGGCACGCCAAAATACCCCTGACCATAGGCGAACAGGCCGACGTTGGCCAATACAACCAGTACGAGAAAAAATCGCATGCGATCCCTTTTAGCACGTTATTTCGACAAGACGGCCAGGCGAGCCAGGCCGTCCAATACCGGTGCTTCAAGCCAGTTCACTGACTGAAGAGGAAGATGCAGACGCCGACAGGCGTCCTTCAACATCCGATTGACTTCATCGCTGACCATAGGCCACCCCCCTCCCGACACATATACGACAGGTGGCGCGCCACAAAGCTCGATTCCGGCCAGCCACTGCCGTAGCAATCCGCCTGCCTGCGCCGCCGCGACCCCGGTTGCGATGGCCTGGTGTGTATGGGTAGGGTAAAGCGCCGTGTCGCCGTGGGCATGAGGCAGGTTTGCCGTACCTGTGGTCAGTGCGGCCGTCATGAGTTCCGGGCCCGGAAAGATCAGGCCGCCAGGAAATTCAAATCGTTGTGCCTCGCCCATGGTCGGTCGAAGTTCGACAGGCTGCAAGGTATCGATGGTGGTGGCAGTGCCAAATGTGGCAAGCAATGCCGCAGCCGCGTCTGCAGGAAAGCCGGCACGACGCTTCTGCTCGTGCCATGCAACGCCCAGCATTGCGGCCCAGCGGTCGGCACCCAACTGTGCAGGCTCGCGGTAGGCATTGCGAACCCCCAGGGCATCGGGAGCAGAGGTGAACCATTTCACAGGCCTTTCCAGGACGTCTTCAATAAGTGCAGCGGCGCTCGGCCCGGCAACATTGACTCCAACCGCCGACGCGGGTAGCCGGGGCAGCCCGGATAACCAGCGCCGGATGGCAGCCCTGTCGTCAAGGGCTGCAGCCAGCAATCTGCCTGACCGCCATCCGGAATTGTCGTCCAGCCAGTCGAGCTTGATGCGCGTATTTCCCGCGTCAATTAGAACTGTCATGAGGAAAGCGTGACCTGACCGCGGCCTTCGGGCAGAGGCCGGACCGACACTTCGCCAACTGAGACCGGCGAGATGCCTGTGGGGGTGCGAATCAGCAATTGCCCCGATTCATTGACTCCGCAAGCTATGCCTGACTGCACGGTCTGGCCGTTATCCAGAACCACGACATGTTGTCCTGACAAATGATCCACCTGGGCGTACCGTTGGGGAAACGAGCTCATGCCTTCACGTACAACCAGAGAAAAGGCATCGACCCAGGCCGTTGCTATGCGTGCGACGATGTCGGCGGCAGGCACGGCGCGGGCGTATTCGTCTTCGGAGATCACCTCGGTCCAGTCGGCCACTTGCCGGTTCAGGGCATTGCTTAGCGCTCTGGCATCGTGCAGGTTGATGCCCAAGCCGAGTATGACTACGTGATGATCGGGTGAATGTCTGACCGCACCCGACCGGGTCACTTCGACCAATAAGCCCGCCAGCTTCGAAAACCGCCATTGAATATCGTTGGGCCACTTCAACGACAGCAAGGGCCTGTTGTCAGGCTCGAGCAGCGCGCGCAGGGCCTCGCAGGTGGCGACTCCCGCCAGCGGAGATAAGGCGGGCAGCGATCGCGCCGGCAAGAAGACGTCAAAGGCACACGAAAACATCAGATTCGCACCCAGCCGGTTCTGCCATGTACGTCCCGCTCGGCCGCGTCCGTTATCCTGCAGGTGTGCCCCCAGCAGCCAGGGGCGTGGCGGATGCGTCGGGCTACGTGCCAGTTCAAGCAGATCGGCATTGGTTGACCCGGTTCTTCCCACCCAGTTGACATGCCGGAACCCGGGCAGTGCAACGCGAAGCCGATCCGCCAGCGTGGCGGGCTCGGGCAACACAGGTCGCAAAGCACTATGCATGGTCGAATTCAAGACAACACCCCAGTGGCGGAAACTCGGGAACCAAGCATATTGTAGTGAAGGTCTACAATATTCAATCCGTCATTTTGCCAATAAAGATGTCCTCTCGTACCGAACTTTCCATTTTTGCCGGCCTGGCGGGCGATATCGATTGCGCCATCGACTGGCCGGAACACACGCCTCGCGGCTGGGCATTAGTGCTGCACCCCCATCCCTTGCATGGTGGCGCCCGCGATAACAAGGTCGTCACAACCATTGCGCGTGCCTGTGTGCAGCACGGGCTTGTCGCCCTGCGCCCGAACTTTCGGGGCGTCGGTGGGTCAAATGGCGAGTTCGACAAGGCGATAGGTGAAACTGCAGACATGCACGCACTGCTTGAGCAGTTTGCGCAGCGGCATCCCGATATTGCGGCGCTTCCCTGGGTGCTGGGCGGTTTTTCGTTTGGCACGGCGGTAGCAGCCCAGCTTTACTCGGGTCTGTCCGATCACCGGCCGGATGCGGTCATACTGACAGGCACTGCTGCCCAGCGCTTCACGTTTCGCGACATCGCTTTGCCGGATCACACCTTGCTTGTTCATGGCGAAACCGACGACGTCGTTCCACTGAACGAAGCCATGGAATTTGCTCGAGCACACGAGCTGCCCATGGTTGTCATTCCGGACGCATCGCATTTCTTCCACGGCAAGCTCCTGACCTTGCGCGGGCTCGTGCAACAACGGCTGGCGGCGATGACGCTCTAGTCACCGCTGCCTATAATGATGCTCGAAGCGCGTTTCATACTGAACACCGACATTCTCAACATACGACTATCAATGACCACCCACCCGCTAGGCTTTCTGACAACCGCTTCCCGTAAATTGCTCCTGTGCACGGCTTTGGCCTGCACTTCGCTTCTTGCCAACGCGCAATCTGACACCCCGGCCACCGCCGCGGGAGCACAACCCACTCACGTGGTTGCGGTCAGCGAACTGTCCACCATCCCTGTTCCCGAAGTGCCAGCCAAGGCCTGGCTTACTCTGGATGCCAACAGCGGCCAGGTCATTGGCGCCCTGAATCCCACGCAACAAGTGGAACCTGCATCGTTGACCAAGCTGATGGCGGCTTACGTGGTTTTCGACGCCATCAAAAATGGCCGCCTGTCGCTGGACCAGCAAGTCACCATCTCGGAGAAGGCCTGGCGCACCGAAGGTTCGCGCATGTTTGTCGAGGTCAATTCTCAGGTATCGGTCGACGACCTTCTGAAAGGGGTCATCGTACAGTCGGGCAACGACGCTACCGTTGCCCTGGCAGAAGCCGTCGCCGGCAGTGAAGGAGCCTTCGTGGCGCTGATGAATGAAGAGGCCAAGCGTCAGGGCCTTGCCGACACGCATTACACGAACTCGCCGGGATTGCCCGATCCGCAGCACATGACCACCGTGCGCGACCTGGCCACACTGGCCACCAATCTTGTCACAGACTTCCCCGAGTTCCTTCACTATTACAGCCAAAAAGAATTCACCTATAACAAGATCAAGCAACCCAACCGCAACCGTCTGCTGTGGGCGGACGGCACTGTCGACGGGCTAAAGACCGGCCACACGTCGTCGGCTGGATACTGCCTGGTATCTACCGCCGTGCGCGACGGCCGTCGCGTGATTTCGGTCTTGGTCGGCGCGGACAGTGAAGCTGCCCGCACCGAAGCCAGCCTCAAGCTGCTCAACTGGAGCTACCAGAACTTCGACACCATCAAGCTGTTCGACAAGGACCAGCCCGCCGTGCAGGCAAGAGTCTGGGAAGGCGAAGCCGAAACCGTCGATCTTGGTCAGACCAAACCCATCTGGCTGACCGTACCCCGCGGCAAGGGCCCCGATGTCCAGCCTATTGCACACTACACCCAACCTCTGATTGCGCCGCTGACCAAAGGCAGCGAAGTCGGAACAGTTTCATTGTCGCTGGACGGCAAAATATTGCGTGAAGAGCCGCTTGCCGTAATGAACGACGTCGCACAGGCAGGTTTCTTCGGCCGCCTGTACGACAAGGTCCGCCTCATGCTGCAATAAAGCAGGCACTCTCCCCTTAATACATTCGAGTCAGAACGCAAGATGATTTCCGACGTCGACGGCGATAGCGTCGTCTACCTTAACGGCCAGTTCCTGAAACTGGCCGATGCCAGGATATCTGTCCTGGACCGTGGTTTTATCTTCGGTGACGGCATTTACGAGGTGGTTCCGTTTTACCGGGGCAAGCCTTTTCGCATGAACGAACACCTGGCGCGGCTTGAACGCAGCCTCGCCAGCATCGGCATCGATACAGGCCTCAACGCCGACGCCTGGCAAAAGCTCGTCCTCGAGCTGGCGTCCAAGTGCTCTCTTGCCTACTTTACGGTGTACCTCCAGGTCACTCGCGGTCCGGCAAAACGGGATCATGCCTTCCCCACCGCACCACAACCCACCGTTTTCGGGATGACGTCGCCATTTACGCCACCCACGGCCGAGCAGCGCAATGTCGGCCTGACGGCCGTCTCGATTCCGGACATTCGCTGGCTGCGTTGCGAGATTAAGTCGATTTCCCTGCTTGGCAATGTACTGGCAAAGCAACAGGCCGTTGAGGCAGGTGTCGACGAAGTGCTGCAGTTTCGTGACGGCTACCTGACCGAAGGCGCATCCTGCAATGTATGGATTGCGCGCGACGGTGTGCTGGCTGCGCCGCCGCTGGACAACCTCATTCTCGAAGGCATACGCTATCGTTTTCTGGAAGAGCTTGCTGCCAAAGCAGGCATTCCCTTCGAATCTCGTCGCATCTCAAAAGACGAAGTGGCTTGCGCCGACGAGATCATGCTTACATCTGCCACCAAGGAAGTGCTGCCCGTAGTGCAGTTCAACGGGAAACCCGTCGGCACCGGAAAACCTGGACCCGTTTACGCTGCCCTGCGCGACGCGTACGACCAGATACTGAGCTAATACGAATGGTCACCACCCCACCTCCCATCCCTCCGGAAGAGTCGCTGATCCAATATCCTTGCGATTTCCCCATCAAGGTAATGGGCAAGACGCATCCAGAGCTTGCACAGCAGCTGACGGCCGTCGTTCAGATCTTTGATCCGGGATTCAATCCGGCTTCGGTTGAAATGCGTGCTAGCAAGCAGGGCAATTACATCGGCCTGACATTTACGGTAAGAGCCACATCGCGCGAACAGCTGGATGACCTGTATCGTGCTCTGCACGGCCATCCCCTGGTGTCGGTCGTCCTGTAATGGTCACCGTCAAGTGGCTGCCGCGACCCGTGCCCTACACACCTGTATGGCAGGCCATGCAGCAGTTCACAGAAACGCGCAGTGCCGACACGGCCGACGAGATATGGCTGGTCGAACACGAGGCTGTCTACACGCTGGGTCAGGCCGGCAAGCCCGAACATATCCTGAACAGTGGTGCCATTCCCATCGTCCATTCCAACCGGGGTGGGCAAGTCACCTACCATGGCCCTGGGCAGCTTGTCGCCTACTGCCTGGTCGATCTGCGTCGCGCCGGACTGTATGTCAAGGAATATGTCGCTGCACTCGAGGACACGGTCATCGAGATGTTGCACGATCATGGCCTTGAAGGTGCGACCCGCAAACCGGGGGCGCCGGGCGTGTACCTGCCAGTCGGAACGCTTGGCGCATCAGGCCGGTTCGAACCCGAACTGGCCAAGATCGCGGCTCTTGGCATCAAGGTACGCAATGGCTGCGCCTACCATGGCATTGCGCTGAACGTCGATATGGACCTGACACCCTTTGAAGGTATCAATCCTTGTGGCTATGAAGGGCTTCAGACTACCGATATGGCAAGACAGGGAGTGAAGCTTAGCCTCGAACAGGCCGGTGAAGAGCTGGCGCAACGGCTGATGACGCGGTTTGAATCTGCCGCATCAAGACAACACGCCTGACCCCCCAAGTGCAATACCTTTCGGCTGCGCGCCGTGCTACAGCAACACGGGCCGATCAGAGAGCTGGTTGACGTTTTCCGTTCCGTCCAGCGGTGGACAATATTTGGCGCAGATGGCTTCGATGTCCTCCACTGCCATCAACACACCTTCAACGTAAGAGCCCCGAAGCAGATTTTCGCGCAGCCTGCTGCAGACCCGCTGCCATGCATCGGGTGGCGCAGCAACGCCGCGATCGGCAATCACCTCGATGCTATGGCGATCCAGCGCCAGATACAGCAACACTCCCGTGTTTTCAGGAGTGTCCCAGACACGCAATTTTCCGAACACCTCGAGCGCACGCGCGTGACTGTCGGGTTCGTGACCCGGCGAGACCGCTTCGATGGCAAGCATCAGCTCGCCGGAATGGTTTCGTTCACACGCGGCGATACGCTCGGCGATTTGCTCTAATACCGCCGGCGTGAAATGCCGACGACGCAGATACTGCCCCTCGACACTGCCCCAACCTGTCAGTTGTCTCCAGCTACCACGCACTCGCAACTCCCTGATAAGTTCGGTCAGATATAAGCGCAAGCCGCTTACCAACGCCCCGAGGCACCGCCACCACCACTGGACCCACCTCCGCCGCCGAATCCGCCGCCGCCAAAACCTCCGCCGAACCCCCCGCGGCCCGATGCTCCCCCGATTCCGCCGATGATGCCACCATGCCTTGAGGCCTGAGCCCCGCTGACGCGGGCCACTCGAGAGCGAAGCGCCATACTGACGAGAAAGGCGGCCATGCCGCCAAGTACCGCGAAAACCAGACTTCCGAAAATGAAGTAAACCGCCAGAGCAACCGCAACCACCGCAAAGATGGGCGGCAACGCCAGTGCCAGAATCATGAGCGTGGCAAGAAACCCAAACACATCTTCAGCCTCGGCAGCCTCGGCTGCAGCCGGCGCCGGAAGCTCTTCGCCATCGACCAAAGCGATCAAACTATTGACGCCTGCCTCGACGCCTCCGGCGAAGTCACCCTGTTGAAATCGGGGTACGACCTGCTCGCGGATAATGCGCCCGGCCAAGATATCCGGCACGGCACCTTCAAGCCCATAGCCGACTTCTATACGCAACTGACGGTCGTCTTTGGCAATCAAAAACAAAATACCGTCATCCACGGATTCGCGCCCCAGCTTCCATTGCTCAAACGCACGTACGGCGTATTGCTCGATGGCCTCATCGCCGGTGGTGGGGATCATCAGAACCGCAATCTGCGCTCCTTTGCGTTGCTCGAGCTCGGCCAGCGATTGTGTAAGCCTAGCCTGTACCGCGGCGTCCAGCGTTCCCGTTGTGTCAGTAACTCTCTGTTGAAGTGCAGGAATGGGCTGCTGCTGGGCGAGGGCGGCTGCGCTCATCACCAGCCAAATCGCCAGGCCGGCCATCAACCAGACCAAAGAAGCCGCCGCCTGTCGCAAGCAAGGATGCCGATAGGGCTGACAGAGGAATTGCTGAACCATGATGCTACCTGTTGGCACCGGCGGGTACGTCGAACTTCACCTCGGGGTCCCGCATGATTTGCTCTTGTCGCTCGACACCGTAATTGGGCAGCACGTCGTAGCCAAAGATCTTGGCGGTTATGACGGCGGGGAACTGCCTGATATATGTGTTGTACGCCTGCACTGCCTGCACATAGCGTCCGCGCTCGGTCGCGATGCGATTCTCGGTGCCCTCGAGCTGAGTCATCAGATCGCGGAACAAGCCATCGCTTTTAAGCTGCGGGTAATTCTCGGAAACCGCGATCAGGCGCGAAAGCGCCGAAGACAATTGGTCTTGTGCTTGCGCAAACTGCGCCATGAGCTGCGGATTGTCCAGATCGTCAACTGTGACCTGAATGCTGCCCACCTTTGATCGCGCCTCGGTTACCTCGGTAAGCACTGTGCGCTCGTTGACCATATAGGCGTTTACCGAGTTAACCAGCTTGGGAACGAGTTCTGCGCGCCGCTCGTACTGATTGAGCGTTTGCGACCAGGCCGCCTTCACCTGCTCGTCGAGTCGCTGGATCTCGTTATACCCGCAGCCTGTCAGCACCAGGGTCATGAGGGGCGCAAGAATCAAAAGCAGTATACGTTTCATGTTGCAGCTCTTAATAGTGATTCAGTCGGTGATCCGTAATATCCCGGCAGTTTACGGGAACGGGTAAAGTACTTTACGCCAAGCCCAAGTACAGTACAATGATAGCTTCGCGCGCAACCAATCAGCGCGCAGCAGCAAGCGCATTCCCGCATTGCATCACCCGGCCTCGCAGGCCCTAAAACATTCCGTCCGCCTAGATTGGTGTCTCTCGACTCGAGCGATAGGCTGTCGCTGGAGTTAATTCTTGAATACCCAAACTAATTTTGCCTCCCTTGGGTTGGCTGAACCCCTATTGCGTGCAATCGCCGAAACCGGCTATACCGCGCCCACGCCTATCCAGGCGCAAGCTGTACCGCAAGTCCTCAAAGGCGGCGATCTTCTGGCCGCAGCACAAACCGGAACCGGCAAGACAGCCGGCTTCACCCTGCCTATTCTTCACCGACTTCTGGAATCGCCTGCCTCACAAGCCACGGCCGGTCGCCCCCGTTGCCTGATACTGACGCCTACGCGTGAACTCGCTGCCCAGGTCGAAGAATCCGTCCGCACCTACGGCAAATACACAAAAGTGCGATCGATGGTGATGTTTGGCGGAGTCAACATCAATCCGCAGATCAGCGCCTTGCGCAAACCGCTGGATATCCTGGTGGCCACTCCTGGTCGCCTGCTCGACCACGCTCAGCAAAAAACGGTCGACCTTTCCGGTGTTGAAATCCTGGTACTGGACGAGGCCGATCGGATGCTGGACATGGGTTTCATACGCGATATCCGTCGTGTGCTGGCGCTGTTGCCCAAGAACCGCCAGAACCTGCTTTTTTCGGCCACTTTCTCGGATGAGATCCGCGAACTGGCCAAGGGCGTACTGGACAATCCGGCAGAAATTTCAGTGGCACGCCGCAATACCGCCTCCGAGCTCGTCAAGCAAAGCCTGATCATGGTTGATCAGGCTCACAAACGCGACATGCTCAGCCACATCATCCGCGAAAGCGGCTGGCATCAGGTACTGGTGTTCACGCGAACCAAGCATGGCGCGAATCGCCTGGCAGAAAAACTCAGCAAGGATGGATTGACGGCCGCCGCCATTCATGGCAACAAAAGCCAGGCAGCGCGCACCCGCGCTCTAAGCGGGTTCAAGGACGGCAAGGTCGCCGTGCTTGTCGCCACTGACATCGCCGCGCGCGGCATCGACATCGACCAGCTCCCGCACGTCGTCAATTTTGAACTGCCAAACGTGCCCGAAGACTATGTGCACCGCATCGGTCGCACCGGGCGCGCCGGCAGCGAGGGCTCGGCCCTGTCCCTGGTGGACCGCAGCGAAATCAAGTTTCTCAACGCCATCGAAAAACTCATCAAGCGCCCCATCGATCGCGGAACATTGGAAGGCTGGACACCCCCGGCTGTTGTCGACGCACCCGACGAGCGGGAATCGCGAAATTTCCGGCGGATGGGTACAGGACGTGCCCACAGCCAGAACCGGCGTCCCGCCGCCGGCGAACCCGCTCGACGCAGCAGCCCCGGACGGGGAACCGATCAAGCGCGACAGGCTCGTCCAGCCCAGTCTCGACAAGGCGCCGGTGCGCGACGCCGCGACCCCGCCCGCACTTGATCTTAAAACGCGCTTGCTGCCTGGCCAGACCTTGCCCGGACACACCCCCCATTGAGCCTTGCAGCGAGCACGTAGTTACCCCTTAAAATCGAGAGTTGCCCGGCCGGTGCCGGGAGTTCCAAACACCGCCTGAAAACGATGACCATTGCCACAGAAGTCGCACGACGACGTACTTTCGCCATCATTTCCCACCCGGACGCCGGCAAGACGACGCTGACCGAAAAACTGTTGCTGTTTGCAGGCGCCATTCAAATCGCAGGAAGCGTGAAAGCCCGCAAAGCCAGCCGCCACGCTTCTTCCGACTGGATGGAAATCGAAAAGCAACGGGGAATTTCAGTAGCGTCTTCGGTCATGCAGATGGAGTATCGGGACTGCGTCATCAACTTGCT
The DNA here is from genome assembly GCF_029263785.1 of Pusillimonas sp. Taxonomy (GTDB): domain Bacteria; phylum Pseudomonadota; class Gammaproteobacteria; order Burkholderiales; family Burkholderiaceae_B; genus Pusillimonas. The sequence goes on from NZ_JAJUFE010000027.1 coordinate 10,120, forward strand.
CGACACTCCGGGACACCAGGACTTCTCCGAAGACACCTACCGAGTACTTACTGCCGTCGATGCGGCGCTAATGGTTCTGGACGCCGCAAACGGCGTCGAGCCGCAAACCATTCGCCTGCTGCAGGTATGCCGCGCACGCAACACCCCCATCATCACTTTCGTCAACAAGCTGGACCGCGAAGTTCAAGAGCCGCTGGACCTGCTCTCAGAGATCGAATCCCATCTGGGCATGGACACGGTGCCGCTTTCGTGGCCCATTGGCATGGGACGATCCTTTGGAGGCGTAGCCGACCTGCGGCGCAACCGCATGCGCGTGTTCAAGGCGGGACAAGAGCGACGCGGCCATGACGAGATCATCGAAGGACTCGACAATCCGGAAATTGCGCAGCGTTTCGGCGACGCCTATGTCAAGGCAGCCGAAGAAATTGAATTGATTCAGGAAGCGTCGCCCGCATTCGATCACGCGGCCTTTCTTGCTGGAAAGCAGACACCTGTGTTCTTCGGTTCGGCCATCAACAATTTCGGCGTACAGGAAGTCCTGGACGCCTTGGTCGATTTTGCGCCGCCTCCCGGCCCGCGCGAGGCACTGCAACGCGAAGTGCAGCCGGACGAGAAGAAGTTCAGCGGGGTCGTGTTCAAGGTTCAGGCCAACATGGATCCGGCTCACCGCGATCGCGTCGCGTTCGTACGCGTCAGTTCGGGCCGCTTCGAACGCGGCATGCGCCTGAAAGTCGCCCGAACCGGCAAGGAGATTCGCCCCAATAACGTGGTGTCGTTTCTCTCCCAGCGACGTGAGCTGGTCGAAGAGGCCTACGCCGGCGACGTCATCGGCATCCCCAACCACGGCCTGCTGCATCTGGGCGATGTCCTTACCGAGGGCGAAAATCTTCAATTCACCGGATTGCCGTTCTTTGCTCCCGAATTGTTCCAGGCGGTAGAAGTCAAGGACCCTTTGCGTACCAAGCAGCTTCGCACCGGCCTGACCCAGTTGGGCGAAGAAGGAGCCATTCAGGTATTCCGGCCCGAAGCGGCCGGTGGTGCGCTATTGCTTGGCGCGGTCGGCCAGCTTCAGTTCGAAGTCGTTGCCCACCGGCTCAAGACGGAATACGGCGTTGATGCGCGCATGATGCCTTCCCGCTATAACCTGGCGCGCTGGATTACATCGGACGACCCGAAAGAGCTGCAACGCTTCATGCAAGCGAATGCTGCCAATATTGCCTACGATGTGGTGGACGCCGTTGCTTTCCTTGCCGGTTCGCCCGCGCAGTTACGGGTCGCGCAAGAGCTCTACCCGGCCGTGCAATTTCACGCCATGCGCGAACATGGCGGTCAGGTCTTCGCATAAAACGCTTACATTGACGGCGGAATGACTTGGCGAACGTTCTATACTACCCAGGATAAAGTCCACGAAGGTTCTCAATGTCTTGGCGTTCAATTTTCGTAATTCTGCTGTTGGCTGCAGGCGCTTCTGTCTGGGGAGGTCTGCGCCTGGGCGAATGGCTGGTGGCGCATGGTCCGGTGGCAACCGCGGCTTCGCACCACGGCCCACTGGTCACCGTGCCGGTGCTCGACGCAGACGGCAAGCCATATACCGCGCAACCGCCACAACCGCTGGTGGACGGCAGGTTGGCTGTCCCCGAAGCCCCGCCTCTTATCGCCTGGGAAATCCCCACCTCTTCGCTGGATGAAACCAAGTCAAATCAGGTAATTGCTGTCGCAACCACGCCTATCACGATGGTAGAGGCAGAGCAGATTGCAGCTGGCGGCTCCCCCAGTCGTCTAAGCGGTATTGCCGATGTCGGCGACCTCATGGGCAACCTGAACCAGGGTGCCCCTTTGCAGCCCATCGAAGCACCACAAGCCCCCCCTCCTCCTGTGGCCAATCAGCCCATCGGCACATCAACCGCCTGGCAGGCAAGACTGCGTCAGGATCTGCAAGCCTGCGAAGCCGAGAGCTTCTTTGATCGACCCAGTTGCGCATGGGCGGCGCGCAATCGCTACTGCACGCCAAACAATGCCTGGGGCAAAGTGGCGGATTGCCCGGCCAAGAATTTCTGATTTTCAGGCGTATCCCGCTGCAGAAAAAAGCAGGCTAAAACGGCTTTCTAGCCCCAAATTACGCCACAGCCCAAGAAGCTGGCAGTTACGCCGGCTCTTGGGCTGCGGTTTACCTGGGCCTGTCGTCTTCACAGACCACAGAGCCGGCTGCCTGAAGCAGCACTGCATTCCGGGCTTATCCTGGGGCAGCGCTACATTCCGGGCTTATTCTTCCTTATTCTTCCATTTGCGACTGCAGATAGTTTTGCAGACCGACCTTGTCGATGAGCTCGATCTGGGTCTCGAGCCAGTCGATGTGCTCTTCAGTGTCGTCAAGGATTTCCTGGAACAGATCGCGCGAAACGTAGTCGCGCACCGATTCGCAATAAGCAATGGCTTCGGTGACGGTGCTGTGCGCCGAAGACTCGAGCTTCAGGTCACAGGAAAGAATCTCGGGCACGTCTTCGCCAATAAGCAGCTTGTGCAGGTCTTGCAGGTTGGGCAAGCCGTCGAGCATGAAAATGCGCTCGATGAGGCGGTCGGCGTGCTTCATTTCGCCAATGGATTCATCGTATTCGTGCTTGCCCAGCTTGTTCAGGCCCCAATGATTCAGCATGCGCGCATGCAGAAAGTACTGATTGATGGCTGTCAGCTCGTTCTTGAGCTGAGCATTCAGGTGTTTGATTACGGTTGGATCGCCCTTCATGACGCTCTCCTGGAAAACGTGGCCACGGCCTAGGCGGCACTATTGATCTTCTAAGGCTCTGGTGAATCAATAGGCTACCATGAGGGCATCAAATAATCAGTACGCCCAGAAAAGGCATAACCTGCGAAGACCCGCATGAATACATGAGTTCGGTGTAATGGGAATGAGTCCGCTTGTCGCTAGCAGTACGGAAGGAATGGCTCAACCACGCGCCTTAATCCAGGTCGGATGCACGAATTTTGGGGTAACGAAATACGACTTCAGCCCCATTTGCGCGCAATTGGGGGCGCAGTAGAGAATCGGAATCGCGACAGGAATATTGTATCTAATTGTAATTGTTTTTAGGCTCGGCGTGCGACGGCCTGCACCACCATGGGCCGCAGCGAAGCGTCGTTGGCCGCTTCTTCCACGACCGCCCCAATGGCTGTGGCTGACAGATGTTCGTCCTGGCGGCCACCCGGCAGGTATTCGCTGGCGGTATCAGCACAACGCCCGCAACACATCGCGACCCCCAGATCAATCTGAAGATCGGCAAGTGTCTCGGCCCCGTCGGCAACGGCCTTGATGACTTGGCGCTCGGTGATCGCGCTACATATACAAATGAACATGAGAATAATTATTATCCAGCATTCGGGAAAAATCAACGCGGATTCGCGCAAACCGCCAAGAAAATTGTAAATATTGTCGCTGGGGAAAATTGTGAAGTCATGCCGGCTCCTGGGTGCCGTCGTCGGTATTGGTGTCCACACTCACTGTTTCCAGCCATGGCTTATGAGGAGGCCGGATTGCGCGCAACAGCTTGCTGTTCGCCCTTCGCCCTTCGCCCTTCGCCCTTCGCCCTTCGCCCTTCGCCTTTCGCCTTTCGCCTTCAGCAGTTCTGCAGTTCTGCAGTTCTGCAGTTCTGCAATTCTGCAATTCTGCAATTCTGCAATTCTGCAATTCTGCAATTCTGCAATTCTGCAATTCTGCAATTCAGTGGATCAGGGCAAATACCAAAAGTTCCGGGGCGACGCTTCAGCGAGCCGCATCCAGACGGGCCCGTGCACGCCGTTGTGGAGCCGGCGGTATCCCAGCGGCCTCGCGATACTTGGCTACTGTACGCCGGGCAATAACAACACCTCGTTCGGCCAGCTTGGTTGCAAGGGTATTGTCCGACAGCGGCTTGCCTGCCGGCTCGCTTTCCACAAGTTCCTGAATCATGGAACGCACCGCCGCATTCGAGGTTGCGTCTCCGTCTTCGAGCCCGACAGCTGTAGTAAAGAAATACTTGAGTTCATAAACGCCCCAGGGCGTTTGCAGGTACTTCTGCCTGGTTGAGCGCGACACAGTTGATTCGTGCATCTGCAGCTCCTGAGCAATGTCGCGCAGGACAAGAGGTCGCAAGGCCTGTTCACCCTGATCGAAAAAGGCCTGCTGGTGCTCTACCACTGCACTGGCAACTCGCAAGATAGTGTCAAAGCGTTGCTGAACACTCTTGATAAGCCCATGAGCTTCGCGCAATCGCGACCGCAAGGCCTCACCCCCTGCATCGCCGTGCTGTCGAATAATCTGGTCGTAGACAGCATCCACCTTGAGCGAAGGCCTTGCCGCGGGATTCAGGTAGGCTTTCCATACCCCCCCTGATTTGCGAACAAACACCTCGGGCCGAACGTAATTGGCAACGTCAGTCGCCCAGTTCCGACCCGGCTTGGGATTCAACCTTAACAGCAGTCGGCGCGCATCAATCAACACACTCTGTTCGTGGCCCAACTGCCGCGATAGACCGGTCAGTTTTCCCGAGGCCAACTTTTCAAGATGCCCATTCGCCAGCTGGCGTGCGCACGCAAGAACTTCGTCATCCACGTCAAATTCCAGGCGCCGCAGCTGCAGCAACATGCATTCAGAGATAGAGGCGGCACCCACGCCCGGGGGGTCAAACGACTGAAGCAGGCTCAAGGCAGCTTTCCAATCGCTGATGTCAATGTCGAGTTCGACAGGCAAAAGGTCGGCGAGGTCTTCAAGAGGGGTGGTCAGGTATCCGTTGTCGTCGAGTTCCTCGATCAGCAGCTCAACCAGAACGCGGTCCCGTTCGCCTGCTCGAGTCAGGCGCAACTGCTCACGCAGATGCTGACGCAAGGTAGGGGCAATTATGGCTTCCGGCTGGGTATAGTCGTCGCTGTCTCGCGCGCGCGACGCAGGATCGGCAGACTGGCCAAAATCCCTATCATCCGGTAACGAGTCTGTTTCCGATCCCGCAGCTTCGGTGTCATACTCTTCCACGCGTTCCAGCAAGGGATTGTCCAGTAACGCTTGGGCGATCTCAAGTTCAAGATCCTGCGCCGAACACTGCAGCAGACGTATGGCCTGCCGCAGCTGGGGAGTCAGCGTCAGCTTTTGATGTTGGCGCAGTTCAATTGAATGGCGCGATTGCATAGGTAAAATGACCCGCATGAAACAGATATCCAGCGCTCGGACGACAGCGCAAGACCAGGCGGCATTACGCAGTACGCTGCTCAAGCTTACAGCAACGCAAAAAATCCTGTGTACCGTTGTGGTGGCCGTCGTCGCCATCGTCTGGTACGACTTGCTCACCCGCATGATCGCCTTTGGCGACCGCGTCGACTATTCGGGATTGCAGGCACTAGGCGGCGACGCGATCGCGTTTTTGCAGCGTTACAACGCCTATTTTTGGTGGGCGCTGGTGGCATTATGCACCCTTGTCATCGTCTACCTGCTGCTTGGTTTCATACGAGTCAGCAGTGAACGTACTCGTGGAAAGATTGTCAGCGCCGATACCTTCGATGGCCTTGTCAGCCAGCTGTCGGAACCCGCCCGAGATGTGTTGCGCTGGGCATGGCATGACCGCAGCCAGCCGGTAACTGTTGGAGTTTTGCAACGGGCGGCGGAAGAATTGAGATCGGGCAGGGCGGGCAAAATCGAGCTCTCACGTCATCAGGCCCGCAGCCTCGAAAAGTCCACATTCACCCAAGAAACCCGCGAACCACCAAGCGCCTGAAAACACTGTTCCAGCCTGGATGCAATTGAGTCCGGGCAGCCTGGTTACCTGTGGATAAGTGCATTGCACGCGGTGCAATATGCTTGCGCAGACGCGTAACAATGTTTAGACTAAGAGGCATGAAACACGCTAACGCCACCCCCGTTTCTTTTGCTTCCGGCAGCTACGCTGCCGGTGCAGTGGTGGCCGCTCCCCTTGCCGGCGTTCGCCGCGCTTCTCTTTCCGCTCTGGCCCTATCCCTACTGCTACCGATCGGTTGCCGGGCCTAGCGTCGTGTGGCAGTTCGGCAGCCTGTTCGCCACGCCGAATTTTTTGCGTCGATTTTTGCCTTAACCAGGTTTCCCGACCAAGGCCGACTTAAACCGAACGACGCCCAGACGACACTCAAGAAAGAACTCCGTACATAGGTGCCTTATGCTTTCCAACCCTTCCGACAAATATCGTCCATTTGTTCCGTTTGATCGCGATTATTCCGAACGCACGTGGCCCAGCAAGCGCATTACCCATCCGCCCATCTGGATGAGTACCGACCTGCGCGACGGCAACCAGTCATTGATCGAACCCATGAGCGTCGAGCGCAAGCTCCGCTTCTTCGAACAACTGATCAAGATCGGCTTCAAGGAAATCGAGGTGGGGTTCCCATCGGCTTCGCAAACCGACTTCGATTTCGTGCGAAAACTGGTCGACGACAAGCTTATTCCGGATGACGTCACCATCATCGTGCTGACCCAATCGCGCGAAGACCTCATCAAGCGTACGGTCGAGGCCGCGGCGGGTGCAAAGAAAGCCATTGTTCACCTGTACAACGCCTGTGCTCCGGCGTTCCGCAAGATCGTGTTCAACATGACGCCGGACGAAGTTCGCGAATTGGCCGTAACCGGCACCAAGCTGGTCAAGCACTATACATCCCAGCATCCCGAAACATACTGGCGTTACGAATATTCGCCCGAAGTGTTCAGCACCACCGAGCCCGAAGTCGCCCTGGCCGTATGTAATGCCGTCAGTGAGGCCTGGCAGCCAACCCCCGAGTCCAAGATCATTTTCAACCTGCCGGCAACCATCGAGGCAACCACGCCCAACCTGTACGCCGACCAGATCGAATGGATGCACAATAATCTCGCTCGCCGCGACTGCATTGTGCTCAGCGTGCACCCGCATAACGACCGCGGCACCGCCGTGGCCGCTGCCGAGTTCGCCATCATGGCCGGCGCCGATCGCGTAGAAGGCTGCCTGTTCGGAAACGGCGAACGTACTGGCAACGTATGCCTGGTCACGTTGGCGCTCAACCTGTATACCCAGGGCATCCACCCGGGCCTTGATTTTTCCGACATCGACGAAGTTCGCCGTTGTGTCGAATACTGCAACCAGTTGCCCGTGCATCCGCGTCACCCTTATGCCGGAGACCTCGTCTTCACGGCATTTTCCGGCTCACACCAAGACGCCATCAAAAAAGGCTTTGCGCAGCAAAAGCCCGATGCATTGTGGGAAGTTCCCTATTTGCCCATCGACCCTGCCGATCTGGGCCGCAACTACGACGCCGTTATCCGCGTCAACAGTCAATCGGGCAAGGGCGGAGTCTCGTACCTGCTCGAGCAGGAACACGGCCTGGTATTGCCACGTCGTCTTCAGATCGAGTTCAGCCGCGCCATTCAGCGCGTCACTGACGAAACCGGTGCAGAAGTTACCGCGGGCGATGTATATAAGCTGTTCAGCAGCGAATACCTCGAGCTCGAAGCACCCTGGAAGCTGGTCCGTCACCGGATTACAGGTACGCCAGAGGCCAAGTCCGGCGAACAATTTGCCATCGAGGTCGAATTGACGCACAACGGCGAAACCCGCCGGCTGACCGGCCAGGGTGATGGTGCGATTTCAGCTTTTGTCGATGCGCTCGACCTGGACATACGCATCATGGATTACCACGAGCACGCCATCGGCACCGGCACCGACACCAAGGCGGCATGCTACGTAGAAGCCCGCATTGGCGATAGCCCCACCGGCTTTGGCGTAGGCATCAATACCGACATCGTCACGGCGTCATTCCTGGCCATCCTTAGTGCCGTCAACCGTCACGAGGCCGCCCACCCCATTCAGAAGGCGTCGGCCGAAGCCGCAGTATAAGCAGCTTCGCGCCACAGCCGGCCCGTTTACCAGGACGGTGCCGGCTCCCAGGTAACATCGGCCCCATGCTGCTGCGCCAGCCGCAGCATGGCCAACAAGGGAAACGAGCGCTGCCGAAAACTGACGGGCAAAGAGATCGGATGTTCGCGGTCGTCGTTGTCGTCGTCACTTTCGGTGTCGTTTGGCGGGGGACCCTCGGCTATGGCTTTTTCGATGCCGGCAATCGCCTCGGCCAACTGATCGCGGGTGATGACCCCCCGTTCGGGCAATGTGTCGGTATACGGTTTGCCGGCTGCCTTGAGGATGGGCAGCGCATGGTGGGCAAACATGAGGACTTCGGCGGCGGGCTTGGAATGAAAGACTACTAGCATGTCGGTTTTCCTCAATAGACGAAGTTCTACACTACCCTAACATCACAGACGTGCCAAGCGGCATGATCAAGGTTTTTTCCACCAGAAAAATGCCATGATCCTGCAACGCTTTTTGGCCCTTGTTCTGGCGTCAAGCCCGGTCTGGGCTGTTGCCGAAAGTGTGTGTTCGCCCCCTGCTCTTGGGCACCCGTGCGCCATGGAAGGCATAGCCGCCCAGGGTAATATCGTTCCCGAGCCCAGCCTGGCCCTTGGCAACCCTGTACACCTCGCCACCGGCAATAAACATCAGCGGGAGCTCGACCTTCCTGCCAACCCCGCTGCTCCCTTGCTGCAGGTGCTGCGTCATTACAACTCACTCGACCCGCGCCAAGGTCCGTTTGGTCGCGGATGGACCAGCTCTTACGACACCCGCCTTTACCCCGGCAAAAACCGCGTCCAGATCGTTCAGGCAGATGGCAGTCGAATCACCTTCCATGTAGCGGATGCAACACCGCTTCAAAATCCACGCGGTTTCCTCAAGCGCGACGGCGCCCAATGGCAGTGGTTCTGGCCCGATGGCCGCCACCTGAGATTCGATGACGGCGGCCGACTGATCCGTATCGTCGTGCCACGTAAAGGGGCTGCGAACAGGCAGGCGGGCGTAGAAATCGCCGACATTGTCCGCCACGACGGTGGGGTGCTTCACGGCGCCATCTCCCACATCATCTCCTCCAGTCGCACAAACACGCCGGTCAAATACCAGTTTCATTATCGAATAAGCGGGGGACAGGCATACGTCAGCGCCATAGACACCCCGCTCGGCCGATTCAGCTATCGCTACGAAACCATTGCCGGCACGACCAGGCCGCCACAGCTTCGGCTAACTGCCGTCCGGCGACCGGACGGACTTGAGCGTCGCTACTTGTACGATGCCCATCTGCAAGCCGGCATGCCGCATTTGCTGACTGGCGTAGCCCTGGTCAGGCCCGCCACAACGCATGCGCCGGAACACAAGGTACGCACGAACAGCTGGGCCTATGACTCTGAAGCACGCGCCATCAAAGCAACACAACATCACCCCGTCAAAAACGCATATTCCCTGCGTATCGGCTACGAACGCAAGGCCACCGCCAAACAGGCAGGCCTTACCGTGGTCAATCAAGCCGATGGCCGCCAGACCCGAATTACGTTCCAGCAACAGGGTAGCCGCTATGTACTGGCGGACGTAAGCGGTGCGTCCTGTGCCGGCTGTCCTGCACCCGGCACGTACGCCCCAACTTCACACGGGCGTATTCGGAACGTACACAGAAACACTATCGCATACACCCCCGACGGACGGCTGGCCAGCATGCGTCCATTTGCTCCGGGCTGGCCTGGCTTGCATCTTGAATTCGACGCCCAAGGCCGTCGCACGTCCTGGCAAGCCAAGGCAACCGGTCGGGAAACCGCCACTTTCGATGCAGCAGGACAGCTTCAGCTACGACAATTTCAGAATGGGGATGGCTGGCGCTACGACTACGACCGGCAAGGCCGCCCAAGGCGGATCGTCATGCAGGGCAAAGACCTCAAGCACACGACCCGCCTGGGCTGGAACCACGATCAGCTGATATCAGTTCGCCACCCACACGAGAGCGAAAAGCGCCTCTACGATTCCCTGGGCCGCCTCATTGAACGACGCGTTTCGCGAAACTTGAAACCCCGGCGTACACCTCTACCCTTTGCAGATGCTGTGGCGAAGGCGCCAGGCGGTCGGCACCCGACCAGATTCACCCAACAGCCTGGGGTCTATACCGATCGCTTCGACTACGACTCCCATCACCGCCCTGTACGACATCAGCTTCCAGAGGGCGGTGCCCTGCATTACCAGTGGTCCGCCACAGGCCGGCTAGTCCAAATCGAATGGCAGGACGCAAGCGGTCAGCGGCATACCGTCATACAGGCGTCCGACTCCCTGCCTGGCTATCGCTATGGCAACGGCATGACAATGTCCGTAGCCTTTCACAAAGGCCATGCCAGCGCCCTCAGTCTGTCTCACCGAGACAATCTCATTTGGCAGCAGTTCCGCTCTTACGACTACCTGCGACGGCCTGTGCGCGAATCCACCTACTGGTCCGCCATGAATCTTCAGAGCCACTGGCACTACCTTTACGACAAATCATCGCGACTCTCCATAGCGGCTGAATCTCACTCGACCTCGCCTCCGGGTATGGCACCACCTTCGCCGGACAAGCTGCAGCAGCACTGGTTTGCCTGGCACTCCGACGGATCGTCGGCAGCGGTTCGCCGGCAAGGTTCCACACGGCGGCCCCACGTGCTTCGCGATGCATCCGGCTTGCCCACAATGGTTGGCGATTTGTCACTGCGCTACGGTCCCATGCGCCGCCTGGAACAGGTATGGCGCGGCAACCAGCCAATGGTCCTGTACCGTCACAACGCGTTCGGTCATCGCATCGAAAGACTCACCCCCCAGGATCACACTCATTATCTTTATCTGGACAACCGGCTGGTCGCCGAAGCCCGGCGCCACCGTTCGAGCAAGCAACCGTCGCCATACAAACCCGCGTCGCAGTCAACACCGATCACGCGTCGTTATATCCATGCGGGCCATGTCCTGGTGGGCATGATCGACTACACCACCGATCCTTCCAACGGCAAGCTCTACGCCGTACATTCAGACCTGATGGGCGCACCCGTCATGCTTACCGACGACAAGCGCAACATCCGGTGGCAAGCCACGTACACACCATTGGGGTCCGCACACCAAACCGCAGGTGACCTGAACTTTGACCTCCGGCTTCCGGGCCAGATCTTCGACGACGCCACCGGCTGGCACGACAATCTGTTGCGTACCTTTCATCCTCAGTTCGGGCAGTATCTCGAGCCAGACCCGCTGGGCCCACTGCCCGGCTCCCAGGCGTGGGGCTATGCAGCGCAGCAGCCTCGCCGTTTTGTTGACCCACTGGGTCTGCTTCTGTTCGCCTTCGACGGCACTCGCATGAACGCCCACACCCGGGGCAACGTCTGGCTGTTCAGTCAACGATATCTGGATGGCCCGGTCTTTTATCACTCCGGTCCCGGCAATCCGTATTACTGGGATCTGGATGCCGTGGCGGCACACGAAGCGCCCCAGACCATTCAAACCCAGTGGCAGCATCTGCTCAACGCCCTGCATGAAGCTCCATTGAGTGCACTCGAGCCCGTCCCCATCGACATCATCGGCTATTCCCGGGGCGCTGCGCTGGCGCGTCACTTTGGCAACCTTATTGAACAGCATGTCGACCAGGGCTTGTTCTCCTTTGCCGACCCGTTGCGTGGGCAGGTCACCGCTTGTGTCGACCTTCGGTTCATGGGGCTCTTCGACACGGTGGCCCAGTTTGGCCTCGGGGGCGCCCTGAATGCCCAATACGACTTCAGCATTGCATCGGCCTGGAGCTGGGTAGCACACGCTGTAGCCCTGCACGAGAGACGATCCTTGTTTCCATTGCTTGCGGCCACGGGCAAAGGCTACATCAACCTTAACGAGGTACCGTTCATTGGCGCGCATGCCGACGTCGGAGGAGGCACACCCCCCGGGGTTGCGGACGCCGCAGCCGGCTCCGGCGACCTGTCTGACATTGCATTGAACTGGATGGTGTGGCAGGCCCGCGCTGCCGCTGTTCCACTTGACCGCCTCGCAAGCGAACAATCACGTATCACCAACCCCGTTCTTCACGATGAACGTTCCTCGCTGGCGCGCACCTTGATTGACGGCGATCGGCGCGTCGATGACGCAACCGGCCGGCTCATGCACGGCCGGCAGGATGACCACGCCCGATTCGGCAGAACCCAGCGCGAAGCTACCGAAGCCTTGATCAAACGCTACGAAGACTGGCACGGCAGTGGCTCGAACCAGGTCGGGGAGGTAGACCTTGACGCCTACGCACGTTGGCTTCATGATGAACTGGGCTGGCATGCCGCGCCTTTACAGGACACGCCCACGGAAAATCACGCTATCATTTAAGCCTTTCCATGCAATGCGCCGACGCGCCTTTCGCGCGCCGGGCCGCCCCCATGGGCGGCGCCCGGATATGGGCCGCCTACACGAACCACTTCATATGCTTCCTGGGCACCAACAGCAACTCACCTCCCTCATTCTCGCCGCGACCAAGTCCATCGTTCCCGATGCCGAGCCCGCTGTCCTGTTAGAGCGACCCAAGATCGCCAGCCACGGCGACCTCGCCACCAACGTCGCCATGCAACTTGCCAAACCCGCCCGGCGCAACCCGCGAGAGCTGGCACAGCAAATCATCGATGCAGTCGTTGCCCAGCCCGGCGCCGACGCCCTTATCGCCTCCGCCGAAGTTGCCGGCCCCGGTTTCATCAACTTTCGGCTGACGAAGGCGGCCCACCAAGCCGTACTCGATGCCATCAGACAAGAGGGTGAACAATTCGGCACACAGCCCGTGCGCAACGAGAAAATCCTGGTTGAATTCGTATCCGCCAACCCGACCGGACCCTTACACGTTGGCCATGCCCGCCAGGCCGCCTTGGGCGATTCCTTATGTCGTGTACTGGCCACCCAAGGCTACGACGTCACGCGCGAGTTTTACTACAACGACGCCGGCAACCAAATCGACAATCTTGCCATCAGCGTCCAGGCGCGAGCCAAAGGCATCGAGCCCGATTCCCCCGATTTTCCGGCTGACGGATACAAGGGCGATTACATTGTCGACATTGCCCGCGACTTTGCCGCCAAAGCTACCGTGCAGGCCGCCGACGGTGAATCGGTCACCGCAACCGGCGATATCGACAATCTGGACGACATCCGAAGGTTCGCCGTCGCGTATCTGCGCCGTGAACAAGACCTCGACCTGCAGGCATTCGGCCTGAAATTCGACAACTTCTATCTTGAAAGCTCTCTGTACAGCAGCGGCCGGGTCGAACAGACTGTCCGGGCACTGACCGAGGCCGGCCACACTTACGAGCAGGACGGCGCCCTGTGGCTGCGTACCACCGAGCTGGGCACTGGTGACGACAAAGACCGCGTCATGCGCAAATCCGAAGGCGGATACACCTATTTCGTCCCCGACGTCGCCTACCACGTAGCCAAATGGGAACGCGGATTCCATCACGCCGTCAACATTCAGGGCAGCGACCACCACGGCACCGTGGCACGTGTACGGGCCGGCCTTCAGGGACTCAATCTGGGTATTCCCAAAGACTATCCTGCCTACATCCTGCACAAAATGGTCAAGGTCGTGCGCGACGGCGCCGAAGTCAAGATATCAAAGCGCGCCGGCAGCTATGTCACCATGCGCGACCTGATCGACTGGGTGGGGCAGGATGCGGTCCGCTTCTTCCTGGTACAGCGCCGGGCCGACTCCGAATTTGTCTTTGACATCGATCTGGCGTTGTCCAAGAGCGAAGAGAACCCCGTCTACTACATCCAGTACGCACATGCCCGCATCTGCTCGATGCTGGCGCAGGCTTCTCAAGATGCCGTGGCTGTCGATCAGGCTGACGCCTCTCCACTGACGGCAGCCAGCGAAATCGCGCTGCTTCAACGGCTGGCCGAGTATCCCGCCGTGATCGCACTGGCCGCCAAAGAGCTCGCTCCGCACCACATTGCCTTCTGGCTGCGCGACTGCGCCTCTGATTTCCACACCTGGTATAACTCCGAGCGCGTGCTGGTCGACGACGAAGCCCTCAAGCTCGCTCGCCTGCGTCTGGCCTCCGCCACGCGTCAGGTCCTGGCGATGGGGCTGAATCTGCTCGGCGTCTCCGCTCCTGAAAGGATGTAAGGCAACAATGGCACAGCGTCGCAAATCATCCAGCTCCAAAAAAACCGGCGGCAGCACGCTTTTTGGCCTGCTTGCCGGCCTGATCATCGGTCTGGCAGCCGCTGCCGCCGTGGCGTATTTCGTTACCCAGGTACCCATGCCCTTTGTGGACAAGGCCAGCCGCGATCCAGCCAACGTCCTCCTTCCCCCCAATATCAATGACGCACCCGACCCCAACCTGGGCCTGTACGGACAAAGCGGGGCCGCCGGCAGCGCGGCCAGTGGCCCCACCGTGACACCGCCGGCACCGCTTCCGGGCCAGAAACCGGATTCGGGACGCGATGACATCGGCGCCTTGCTCGCTACCCTGGATGCTGCCAAACCGGGTACCCCCGACGTCCCGCCGCCCCCGGCCCAGGCCGAAAGCCAGCGCAAGCCTTCCGCCGCCGATATCGCAGCCACGACGCAAACCACCTACTACCTCCAGGCAGGAGCCTTCCGCTCAAATAACGACGCTGAATCCGTCAAAGCCCAGATTCTGATGTTGGGCTTGCCCGTACAGGTGCAGCAGGCAGAGGTAGGCGGTTCAACCTTGCACCGCGTACGCGTCGGCCCATTCAAGGGCATCGATGAAATGAACCGCTCCCGCATGCGTCTGAGCGAGGCCAAGATCGAATCCAGCGTCGTCAAGGTTCCTTGACGCACCACTTGAACTTGCCCTTGAAATCGCGGTCTTACTGATCAAATTCGTACAGGATTATTCACACATGTCAATCAAAGCCATTTTTTCCCGTGCCCTGTCAGCCCTGGCACTAAGCACAGCATTCCTCGCGCCGGCCGCAATGGCGCAATCGCACACCGTCGTCGACCCTGCCCAGCCGTCTGATACTGCCGGAAAAACTGAAATCCTCGAGTTCTTTGCCTATAGCTGCCCCCACTGCGCGACCATGGAGCCGCTAGTCGAAAAATGGGCCGCGTCCCTGCCCGAAGACACCGTTCTCAAACGGGTGCCCGTTGCCTTCAACGCAAGCATGTCCGACCTGCAAAGACTTTATTATTCGCTGGAAAGCCTCGGCCGCCTCGACTTGCATCCTGCCGTTTTCAAAGCCATTCACCAAGAACGCAAGCGCATCTATACCGAAGACGCCATCGTCGACTGGATTGCCGACCAGGGCATCGACAAGGCCAAGTTCCAGTCCGTATTCCATTCATTTGGCGTCAACACCAAGATCAGTCGCGCCAACGAGCTGACAGATACCTACGGCATCCAGGGCACGCCCAGCCTTGCCATCGGCGGCAAATTCGTGACCTCGCCGTCCATGACAGGCAGCTACCAGGGCACCATAGACGAAGCCCAGCGCCTGCTGGAAAGCCTCAAGAAATAAACAGCATTCTGCCGTGCCACGAGGCGTCGCACACCGCGACGCCTCGCTTGCCTCCTAACCGGCTGACGCCGCTTCAAGCGCCTGTTGAAGATCCGCAATCAAATCGCGGGTGTCCTCAAGTCCCACATGCAACCGTACTACCGATCGATCTGCACCACTGTCCTGCCAATACCCGTGCAACTTCAGGGCCGACTGCTCCACCAGCTGCGTCAGACTTTCAAAACCACCCCACGAATAGCCAATACTGAATAATTCCAGCGCATCCACAAACCGCCGCGCCTGCTGATTGTTCAGCGCAAGCTCCACCGCCAGCATCCCGTTCGAGCCCAGACAATCGCGCTTCCATAGCTCATGACCCGGGTCGCCGTGATACGCCGGATGAAAAATGCGTACCGTCTCCGGACGCTTGGCCAGGAATTCACACACCTCGAGCGCATTGGCCGCATGTTGACGCATGCGCAACGGCAAAGTGCGCACCCCCCGCAACGCCAGCCATGCGTCATCCGCGCTGATCGAATACCCCATCGCATAGTGCGTTTCATTGATACGGCGGGCAAGCTCAGGATCCTTCGCCATCACGGCACCCAGCATCAGATCCGAATGCCCACCAATGTACTTCGTGCCCGCCACGACAGACACGTCCACGCCAAGCCCCAGGGGCTTATACACATACCCCGCTCCCCAGGTGTTGTCATCCACCAGCACCAGCCCGTGCCGCTGCGCAAACTCCGCCAACGCGGGAATATCCAGCATCTCGAACAACAGCGAACCCGGCGACTCGATATACAACATCCGTGTATTCGGCCGCACCCGCGACTCCAGAGCTTCGGGCGTCGCACGGCAATACTCCACCTCGATACCCATACGCCCAAGCACAATCTTGTCCAGATAGCGAACCGGCCCATACACGCAGTCTGCCACCAATACATGGTCGCCAGAATTCAGCAAAGCAAGAAACGCCAACGTAATCGCCGACAGCCCCGACGGCGCCAAAAATGCCCGATGCGCGCCTTCCAGATCACAAAAAACCTGCTCAAGCGCCGCGTGCGTATCCATCCCCGCACGCCCGTATGTAACAGCACGCTCCCCCCGCCCCCTGGCCTGCATCGCACGGTCATGCGCCTCCATATTGGCAAAGCGCACCGTACTGGTTCGTATCGAAGGCAAGGCCACCGGAGCCGCCTCGGTTTTGGGATTAAACTCGGCAATGCCCGAGTGCAACAACAGGGTGTCAATGTGCGACGAATTGCTGGCCATGGTCGTCCAAGGTAAGTGATCCAATCGCCTAAAACTACCACAGAACCCGACGTTCCATGCTTACCTACCAGATCGCCCTCTCATTCTTCGGCATAGCGGTACTGCTCGCCCTGGCTCCCGGCCCGGACAACCTCTTCGTGCTGATGCAATCCGCCCTGTGGGGCAAGGCTGCCGGCATGGCCGTCGTTCTGGGCCTTTGCACCGGCCTCATCGGCCACACCTTCGCCGTCGCCATCGGCCTCGCCGCCATCTTCGCCACGTCTGCCACCGCCTTCACCATCCTCAAACTCATCGGCGCCGCCTACCTCATTTACCTCGCCTGGGGCGCCTTCCGTGCCTCAGCTACCGCCACACCCGACGGCAACACCAAGACCCCCCGCCTTTCATACGCCGCCCTGTATCGCCGCGGCATCATCATGAACCTGACCAATCCCAAGGTCTCGCTCTTCTTCCTGGCCTTCCTGCCCCAGTTCACCTCTCCCGAACGTGGTTCAGTAGCCCTGCAGATCTTCAGCTTGGGCGGCCTCTTCATGCTGGCCGCCTTCCTGGTCTTCACCATCATCGCCATCTTCTCGGGAACATTTGGCGAACTCCTGCAAAAATCTCCCCGCGCCCAACTCTGGCTGAACCGTATTGCCGGCACCGTCTTCGTAGGTCTGGCATTACGCCTGGTCTTCACGGAGCGATAGAAAGTCACCCCGAAGCGCGAACTCGCATCTCCTGAGACACCAACGGTACATGCAAAGACGAGGTTCGCGCCTAAAACAGCATACCGAGCCAACAGCTGGATACGACCCAGCGCAATCAAGATAAACCATGATTGCCTCCCCAAAGGCCCGCAGGACCAAATCAAAGACACGCAAGCCCCAGAATAACGAAGGTCCAAACAAAAGATACGCAAGGTCCAGGGCTTGATGGGGCCTTCCGCTCCGTCTCGCAAGCCGAACAACCGCCCCTTTTGGGGAGGCAAGCTCGCCACCTGTCCGAGCAACAAGGGTGGCGGACCACCGGTCCGCCGTTGCGAGTTTGGCGAGCGCCCCAAAAGGGGTGGTTGTGAGGGAAGCCCGAAGGGCCGAAGCGACCGGAGCGAAAGGCCTCATCCAGCCATGGACCGCCTCAAGAACCCAAACCAACGCCATCAA
>NZ_JAJUFE010000023.1 GCF_029263785.1 Pusillimonas sp.
CCGCCGAGTAATGCATGCTGGTGATCAGACCCAAGGCGTCATCTCCCAGGCTGTCAAGCACAATTTCATCAGTAAGCTCACCGGTAGACAGAAGCTTGACCTCCTTATCCATGCCTCGACCACGAAACGCCTTTAAAAACTGCAAGCCCTGATCGCCGGAAGGACTCATGAAAAAGATGGCATCGGGCTTCTCGGCGGCCACACGTTGCAGGTACGGCGCATATTCCACCCCGCCCAACGGGGTATGCACAGACCCTACCATTTTGCCCCCGCCCGCCTCAAAAGCCTGGGTGAAATACTTTTCGACGTCGATGCCGGGTGCATAATCGGGAACGATCGCGTAAACAGTCTTGATGCCCTGCTCAAGTGCCCATTTGGCAAGCGGCACGGCCAGTTGCTGCTGGCTGAGCGAGACGCGAACTATATATGGAGAACGCGTCGGAACAAAAACCGTAGCCGTAGCGTTCATTACAACCATTGGAGTTTTGGTTTGCGTTGCCACAGGCGCCACAGCCAGCGCGTTGGGAGTCAATCCGAAACCGGCCAGAAACTGGACGTTCTCGCGGGTAACAAGCTCTTGCGCGGCCCGCCGCGATACCTCGGGGTTCAAACCCGTGGTGTCACGATACAGTACCTCGACGCGAGTAGAGCCGACCTTATCGCCGTGCTCTTTCATGAAGAGCTCGATTGCCCGGCGTGACTGCTGGCCATAGGCGGCGAAAGCACCGGAAAACTCACCAATGACACCGACGCGCACTACGTCTTCGGCTGCAACTGGCGTCGCGCCTGCCGACATGAAGAACCCGGCCGCGAATGCCGTTAACACCGCGCCAAACCGCCGACGCATTCCTGACTGAAGATTTTGGAACGACTTCATTTGACGCCTCCTTGGGCTAGCGCAACACCTCATCAAGCAACTCATCCGACGTAAGCACGTCGCCAAAACTCTGGAATACAGTGGTGAAACCCGCTTGGTGATCTTCGGCATACCGGGCGGCGTTGGCGTCGGACACCATGGCCACACGGTAGTCGAGCATCATTGCGTCACGCGCGGAAGTTTCACAACAAAAGTTCGTTACGACCCCGCCAATGGCAACGTTTTCGATGGCTCGCCGGGCAAGTTGGTCGTGCAGATCGCAAGCGCCTGGAAAGAACGCGCTGAACCTGTCTTTGCTGGACTGAATATCGCCGGGCTGTACATCCAGCAGTGGATGCAGCTTGTGACCCGGATTGCCCGGGGTAAGTCCGTCGCGATGGCGTGCACCGTTATCAGCGGAAAAAAAATAGTCGTGATACAGCGGCCAAAGGCTTTTGCCTCCCCGGCCCGCCGTCATGCTGACCCAGGCTACATGCGCCCCCCGTTCGCGAAACGCCGAGGCCAGCCGGTTGATGACCGGAATAATCTGTAGCGCAGCCGGCAGGCCGTCAACATAAAAGCACTGCATGTCAATGATGACCAGCGCCGTTCTGGACGGTTCGAAGCGATCAAAGATGCGCATGCGACCGCGCTTTTGCATGACCCGCTCGATAACGTGGGAAGGCATGGCGACAGAAAGCTGTTGGCTCATGATGCATCCGTAGAGTTGATCGGGGCTGGCGCAAACTCGGCCGGCACGATGCTGCTTGCTTCACAGTCTAGGGTGGAAAATTTCGATTGAATAGACGAAAATCCGCGCAAGAGCCATCTAAATTACTTATATGCACGGACCTCTTGGCAACGAGCAAACTGCGGCGCCAACCATTTCCACACGGCATCTGCGTGCGTTTCATGCGGTGTGCCGGCACGGAAGCGTATCTCAGGCCAGTGCAGTTCTTTGCCGTGCTCAATCCGCGGTCACGCGGGCGGTGCTACAGCTCGAAAGCGAGCTGAATGTTTCCCTGTTCGAACGCTCGGTTCACGGCATGCTTCCCACTCGATATGGTCAAGTACTGTTACATCGGGTTGAACGGGCCTTCGCCTATATGGATACCGCCTATCGTGACGTGGCGGTACTTTCCGGCAGCGCACGTCGCAGCGGGCTGTACATGCTGCAAATGAATCCCCGCCGTCTCAAGGCGTTGGTCGAGCTTTCCCGGCGGCGCCACATGGGAGCCGCCGCCAATGCTCTGGGTATTTCGCAACCCGCGATAAGTCTTATGCTTCGCGATATCGAGCGCGACATAGGCACGACGCTTTTCGAGCGCGGCGCCCGAGGCCTGTACCCGACTCAGGCCGGAGAAACCGTTATCTGGCAACTTAAACTTGCCCTCAACGAGATACGTATCGCGGCCGACGAAGTCGCCGATATGCAGGGTTTGAAAAAAGGCGAGATCAGGGTGGGTGTGCTTTCCCTGGGCCGGACCTATATGCTGCCAATGGCCATTACCCGGCTGCTGGTCAAACACCCCGAGCTGCGTGTTTCGACCATGGAAGACTCTTTCGAAGTGCAGGTCGCAGCCCTGCGCGCCGGCGAAATCGACTTCATGCTGGGAGCCTTGCGCCCCCAAGAACACTGCAAAGGTCTGCTTCGAGAGGCCTTGATGGACGACAAGATGGCCGTGTTGTGTCGAGCGGGCCACCCGCTGGCCAAACAAAGCGGCGTGACACTGGGTGATACCCTTGGGTACGGTTGGGTCCTGCCTCACGCAGGCACACCTACACGTAATCTGTTTGAGACCTTATTCTCAAGAAGACGTCTGCCTCTGCCCAAAGTTGCCGTGGAAACGACCGATCTGTCGATTATTCGGGAGATCATGCTCGAAAGTGAAATGCTGACTCTGGTATCGTCTCACCAGTACCGGCGTGAGCTTTCGGCTGCCATGCTGGTCGAGCTTGATCTGCACCTGCCCGAAACCGCTCGCCAGGTAGGCCTGCTTCGACGCATGGACGATCGACCTTCGCCTGGTACACAGCTTCTGCTTGCCGAAGTGCGGGCCATCACCTCGATACCCGATCATCTCCCATTTAGTCCCGAGCCTGTGTCATGACCTCTTCCAACTCTACCGTCCAGTTCCGCATGCGCATTTATCGCGACGGGGCCATTGCCATCGGACCCGGCCGGGTCGCCTTGCTCGAGGCTATAGACCGGGCTGGTTCCATCTCGGGCGCCGCCAGAGCACTGAAGATGTCGTACCGGCGCGCGTGGCTACTGGTCAACGATACGAACAACGCGCTAAAAGAACCTGCAGTCAGTTCCTCGGAAGGCGGTGTTGCGGGCGGCGGAAGCCGGCTCACGGCCACCGGCCGCGCCCTGGTTACACATTACCGAAATATCGAGGCCGCCGCCGCGCGCGCCGCGCAAGCGGACATTGATGCGCTGACCGCCCTTATTGCAAAACAACCTTCTGGCTCCGACTGAACCGTCGGGCCGATTTCAACCGGGGCGCCACAGAGTCTACGGTTTTACAACCGCCACTTTTGCCAACAATCGCATCAGCGTCTTGCGCTCGCGACTGCTTAACTGAGATGCCACCATCTCTTCGAACCTGCGCGACAGCTGTGTAAGCCGACGCAGTTCGGCCAAGCCTGTCGGAGTAACCGCCAGCGCATAACTGCGACGATCTTCGGGGATGCTTTGCCGCTCTACATATCCCAGAGCCTGAAGGGCATCAATGACCTTGACCACGCTGGCACGGTTAACGCGCAAGGCATCCGCCAGAGCCGACTGATTGATCCCGGGGTGATTGCCGATAATGCAAAGCGCCGTCATCCTCCCGGGAGAAAGCGCTTCCGGTCCGAAAAACTCGAACAGCATTTCGTAGCAACGTACCTGCGCCTTCTTGATCTCGTAGGCCAGGGAATCCCGAAGCAGGTCGATGTCGTCCGCATCCGGAACGCTACCCTCGGGATTGTCGGGCAGTATCGGTTGTTGGGCAATGCCTGGCACACTTGGAGTATTCATTGTTGACGCCATACAGGGTTAGCCCCGATGGATACCATAAATTCTAAATAATAAGATTCCTTATAACTGTTAACCTGCTTAACAATATATTAGTATCGGCCCTGATGGACAGCGGCGCAGACCCTTACATCGGACCACCGTTTTACGTTCCAAGGATACCCATGACCGGCGTTAATCAGGTTGTCGCCATCGACATCCATACCCATGCAACCGTTTCCACCCGCAATCCGCCCGACGAGGTCGCCATTGCCTTTGACACAGCCATGGCAGCGTATTTCAAAGAAAAAATGCCTCGGCCAACTATTGCAGAAACCGCCGATTATTATCGCGAGCGCAACATGATGGCGGTGATTTTCACCGTCGACACCGAACGCGCGAACGGTCAGGTGCGGATTTCGAATGAAGAGGTGGCTGAAGAAGCCGCCAAACACCAAGATGTACTGATACCCTTCGCCAGCATCGACCCGCTACGAGGCAAGATGGGGGCTCGAGAGGCTCGCCGTCTTATCGAAGACTACGGGGTACGCGGGTTCAAGTTTCACCCTTCCCAGCAAGAGTTTTACCCGAATGAACGTCGTGCCTTCGACCTGTACGAGGTCATCGCCGAGGCCGGCCTGCCGGCTATCTTTCATAGCGGTCAGACAGGGGTGGGCGCACGCATGCGCGGTGGTGGCGGGGTGCGCCTGAAGTATTCCGACCCCATGTTTCTGGATGACGTGGCTGTCGACTTTCCGGACATGCCCATCATCATCGCGCACCCGTCTTTCCCATGGCAAGAGAACGCATTGGCCGTGGCCACGCACAAGCCCAATGTCTATATCGACCTATCGGGCTGGTCACCAAAGTATTTCCCGCAAATTCTCATCCAGTATGCCAACACCATCCTGAAAGACAAGATGCTGTTCGGATCTGATTTTCCGGTGATCACACCCGACCGCTGGTTGGAAGACTTCGAGAAAATCGGCATTCGAGACGAGGTCAAGCCACTTATTCTGCGCGACAACGCCATTCGCCTGCTGGGGCTCGACAAGGACCCCGTTTACGGCCGCTACACACGTTTGCAGCCGCCTTCCAACGACGGCTGCTGCTGACTTGTTAGCTGAATGTCGCCTTGAATTCGTCGGGGATGGGCGCTCCCTTGAGGCGCCCTTCACCGACGAACTGGGCCCATGCTCGCAATTCGTGGCCGGTGGCTACTAGCCGGTCACCACACTTGACCGTATAAGCTACCTTGAACCGACGTTCGGCCCATTCAACGATATCGGCTTCGATGGTGATGATGTCATCGTAGGAAACTGGTGAACGGAACACGCTGCCCACATCCACCAGGGGAGTGCATGCATTGAAGCGCTCGCGAATCTTGCGCTGGCTTAGATCGCGGCTGCGGCACAACCCCTGATAAGTACTGTCATACCAATAAAAGAAGTTGGGGTAAAAGACGATACCGGCGTCATCGCAATCACCCCACTCCACAGTAAGGCTACGTTCAAACAGGCTCATTCTGGCCAAGCTCCCAGTTTCAAAAGCCTTGATAATAGCCTGTTATGACATCGAGCACTGCTGGTGGTAGATGTCCTTGTGCATCTCCAGCGGTGTAGCGATTTTTTTCAGTACGACGTCGTCCCCGCCGTCGGCCACCGCCTCGAATGCATAGTAATTTTGAATCGGCATATGGTTATTGTTGAACTTGAAGGGGCCGCGTACTGACTTCAGCTCATCGCCTGCCTCGCGTACCGCTTTGGCAAACGCCTGGTTATCCGCGACATCGCCGTTCAGCTTTTCTGCCGCAATGGCCAGCAGGTTTCCGGCATCATAGGCTGCAGCGGCGTACATGCTGGGCGATCTCTTGTATTTGTCTTTGAATGCCTTGACGAACGCGTTGTTCTCGGGGCTGTCGTATCCGGCACTCCACATGGCACCTGCAACAACGCCTTCTGCCAGATTCTTGAGCGCAGGCAAGGTAGTGCCATCCACAGTAAACACCGATAAAACTGGCATTTTGCCCATCATGCCGGCCTGCCGCATCTGCTTGACGAAATTGATTCCCATGCCGCCGGGATAAAAAACAAACAAGGCATCGGCATCCGAGGTTTGCAGTTGTACGATTTCGGCAGAGTAGTCGGTCTGGCCCAGTTGCGTATACAACTCTTCAACGACCTCACCCTTGAAGTGACGCTTGAACCCTTCGAGCATTTCCTTGCCGGCCTGGTAGTTGGGTGCCATCAAGAACACTTTGCCATAACCCTTGTTCTGGGCGTAGACCCCCATGGACTCGGCAGGACCGTCGCTCTGCCAGGCAGCTGCAAAAATGTTGGGTTTGCACCCTTCGCCGGAAATGGCGCGCGCACCTGAGTTTGTAGAGATCGCCACCACACCTGATTCCACAATCTGTGGCAGTTGAGCCATGAGCACGTTCGTATAGCCCATGCCCACAATGGCGTTGACCTTATCGCGCTCTATCAGTTTGCGCGCAATCTGGACGCCGGTCTCGGGCTTTACCTGATCGTCTTCCTTGATGACGATTACCGGCTGACCGCCAAACTTGCCGCCGTGCTGTTCGACGGCAAGCATGAGTCCGTCGTACTGGTCCTGGCCCAGCGCGGCTCCGGGCCCGGACAGGGGGCCGCTGAAGCCGATCTTTATATCGGCGCTGGCAGGTGCCGCCAACATCGACAGCGATCCAGCCAAGCCGGCAATAAACATTCTGCATTTCATGGTTGTCTCCTGGAAGCTCAAACTGCTTGTTGTTTTGGGTTTGAAGCTGATGATGCTTACGGAATTGATACCGGTACGGCGTCAATCAAGACAAAGCCCACCATGCACGGCTTGTCGCTGCGATTGCTCCATGAATGGTTGGTTCCGCGCTGCACAAGTACATCGCCCGCGGTCATGCGAACCTCGCCTTCATCCATCACCGCCCAGATTTCACCCTCGAGGACGAAGGCATAATCGATTGAGTTGGTACGGTGCATGGCTTCGTGACGATCGCCGCTTTCGTGCATGGCATCGGCACCCGACTCGCCCATCGAAGCGAACGCCTCGTCGCGCTTCCACTTGCCGATGTATTCTTTGTCGGGAGGAAACTGCACTACCCGAAAGACCGATCCGGATGGCGGTGGTGCAAGGCTGATTTGTGCCGAACACGGGTCGCGATCACCTTCATTGTTCGCAGGCGTCTGGTCAGTTTTCCAGATGTCGGTCACGCCGAAGTCGGAAACGCCTGCCAGCGCCATCGAGTGCGGAGAAGGCCCATCAGAAATAATGACAGACCGACCTTCTGCATTGTGGCCGGTGACTATGCGACGCACGGGCCTGATTCCCTTACCACTGTTCATGTCTTCTCCGTTTGGTGGTTGATGTAACGCGGGTATGAGCGGCGATCAATTGAGCGGAGCCAATCCCATCATTTCGCGCGCTTCAGCAGCCGTGGCGGGTTCATGACCCAGCTCGCGCACAATACGAACCAGTCGTTCTACCAGTTGCACATTGGTAGCCAGAACGCCCTGTTCGTAATACAGATTGTCTTCAAGGCCGGTTCGCGCGTGCCCCCCGAGCAATATTCCCTGGACTGTCGCCGGAAGCTGCGCCGGCCCAATGCCGCTGACATTGAATATGGAGTCGGGCGGAAGATGGTCGACCATCATCTGAAGAATGCGGGGTGTGTAAGGCAAGGCTCCCTGAAACGCATTGACACCAATGACAATGTTGATGAAATACGGGGGTTTATCGAGGCCGGCCTTGATCGCTCTGGATACGTCCTGCACCATGTCTTCAAGGCTGAAGACCTCCCATTCGGGCTTGATACCGCGCGCCATCATTTTTTCGGCCAATTCCCTGATGCGTGTAGGTGTCGTGGGAACCAGAATTTCCTTGTCGTGGAAACTGGCGCAGATAGTCTGGGCGTCAAGGGTGCACATCTCGGCTCCGGGCGCCTCCATGCCCTTCAGACGCTCTTCGAACTTGATCTCCCACAAGCCGTTATTCAGCTGGTGAATCATGTCACCATTGATTCCGCCACCCGTCGAATTGTTGAGCACGATGTCGCATTTATCGCGTATCAGCGCGTTCATTTCTCCGTACACAGCCGGATCACAGGTGGCTTCGTCGTCGCTGGCACGCCGCGCATGCAGGGCCACCACGCTGGCTCCGGCGTTGTAGCAACGAAGCACGTCCTCGGCAATCTCCTTCGGTTGGGTCGGTAAGTTGGGGTTTTGCTTTTTGCTGGCCATGCCACCGGTGGGGGCGACGGTGATGATGATCTTGCGCTTGCTCATGGTTGTCTCCTCGTTCGTGCGCCGACTTGTTTTCAGGATGGTAGCGGCAGATGAGTTACTTGAATAATGTTCAAAAGCTATACGCGCTATTCAGATTTCAAGTATCGGTTGAAAGCGCCTCATAGGCGGCTGCCAGCTCTGGATCGATCCGTCGCATGTCCTCACGCGAGACACGGCCGGTGCGTGTCATGTAGCTGTATGCAAGCTCTACGGGACTCATGGCCGGAACCAGTTCGTCCATTCGTTCGTACCACTTGATGCTGGCATTTGCGGCTTCCCATATCTTGCGCATGGGAGGCAGGCGCAGGTCGCGAAACTTGTCACGGGCAGCAGCCACATCATTGCCTTTTTCGCGAAATGCCTTGAACAGCGCCACGGCATCTTCCATGGCCAGACGGGTCCCCGATCCGATAGAGAAATGGGCAGTACGCAAGGCATCGCCCATAAGCACAACGTTATCGAAACCCCAGTTCTCGTTCCAGATTACAGGAAAATTACGCCAATACGAATGGTTGCTTATGATGGGGTGTCCTTCGAGTTCCGTCGCAAATACCCGCTCGCAATAGGCGATTGTGTCTTCGGGACTCATGGAATCGAATCCGGCACGATGCCAGGTGTCTTCTGCGACTTCGACCAGAAATGTGCTCATGTCGGGTCGATACCGGTAATGATGTGCACAAAATACGCCCTTGTCCGTCTCTCGAAACGTCAGGGTCAGACTGTTGAACGCCTTGGTCGTGCCATACCAGATGAACTTGTTCGGACGGATGTCGGTAGTGGTTCCCAGTTTTTTTTCATTCTCGGAGCGTATCCACGACGAAACACCATTGGCGGCAATGATCAGATCGGCCGGGCCCAACTCCTGAAAGTTTGAAACTTCGGTTTCGAAACGGATTTCGACACCAAGCTTCTCGACGTACTCGTACAACAGCGTCAGCAGTTCCAGGCGGCCGATCGACGCAAACCCGTTGCCGGCGATTGGAATGCGCGTATCGTTGCGAGCGACGGTAATTTCAGGCCAGTTTTCAAGGTGAGGAGTCAGATAGTGATAAAGCTCCTCGTCATCCGCACGCAGAAACTCCAGTGCCCGATCCGAGAAGACCACGCCAAAGCCCCACGTCGCGTCTCTTGGATTGCGCTCGAAAATAACGATGTCGTGCGACGGATCGTGTCGCTTCATCAACGCTGCAAAATAAAGTCCTGCCGGGCCGGCTCCGACGATCCTGATTTTCATGAATGTGTCTCCAATTGGGCATGCGCTGCACAGTAGAACGCTCGTATGCACATGCGTCACGCCTGCGATGCTTGTACTGCAATGGTAGTGCAAGATGCGGTTATAAAAATAATGCCAGGGTGATATAGTCGTTATGCGGAAAATGACTAACTAAGCCTATGCATACGCGTTTGCTCGAATACATGTTGCGTGTTGCCGAATTGGGCAGCATCAACAAGGCAGCTCTTGACCTGAACTTGTCGCAACCAACGCTGTCCCGTCATATCGCGACACTCGAAAAACTGATGGGCACGGCGCTGTTCGTGCGCAGCCAGGGCGGCGTGAGTCTCACCGAGGCGGGCAAGTTGCTCGCAGATCGCAGTCGGCCATTGCTTCGCCAGTTCGCCCTTCTAAAGGACCAGGTTGGCGAGGTGGCATCCGGGCAGTTGTCCATTGGTGTACCGGCATCCTGGCAAAGGGCATTCACCTCTCGTTTTGTTGGCACAATGTTGCGAGAGCACCCCAACATCAAACTGCGTGTGCATGAAGGCGTCAGCAACATACTCCGGGATTATTTGCTGGCCGGGGTGCTTGATCTTTGCATAATGCCTTTCGACCCGGCCCCCCCTGCAGGTTACGCTCAAATGCCCTTGGTACGTGAGCCGCTCATTGTGCTGGGCCAGCGGTCAGAAAACTTTGATTCCCGTGAACCCGCGCCTTTGTCTTGCGTGGACGGAGCCCGGCTGATACTTCCGGGCCGCCCCAATGCCATTACGTCTCAAGTAGAGCACATGCTCAAGCGCAAGGGAATGAACTTCAATATAGCCATTGAAACCGACACGCTTGCCCTGTGCCTTGACCTGGCGCGCCAGGGCCTGGGGGTCACCGTGGTTCCGGCCAGCGCAGTGTATGACCACGACCTGGCAGACATCAGCTGGAGCCCGCTACGCGGACTCTTTCTGACCTGGTCCCTGTTCGAGAGCCTGGCCCGATCGCATTCACACGCAGTGCATGAAGGCAGGAAGCTGGTGCATGAGACGGTGGCCATGGCGGTAAGCCAGGGTACGTGGCATGGCGTAGAAGTACCGGGCGGCGCGCGCCAAAGCTGACTCTCGCTCTAGTAACAATCAGAAACGAATTCGCCACTGCTGTGCACGCTGCGGCGATTACTGATCATGCGACCATAATTACAACAAGAAGGCAGGAAGAAGCCGAATTTTAAATGAAAGATGCAAACATTTGGCGGCGGGCCGTGCGTTGCCGAATTATTGCCGGGGTCATACTATTGACCATACCAATTGTGAAGAAGGCCTGAACGCAACCATTGTGCACAGGCCGCCCCACTGCAATACAAAATTTTGAATGCCAGGTTAAATGTCCACCATCACTACCCTTGAAGTGCGCCGCAAAAAGGCCTCGGATCGCTGGACCATCGACGACATCGTGGCCCTGTACGAACTGCCGTTTCTCGATCTTCTGTACCGGGCCCAGACCGTACACAGAGAGCATCACGCCCCTAACGAAATCCAGCTTTCCAGCCTGCTTTCCATCAAAACCGGCGGCTGTCCCGAAGATTGCTCATACTGCCCTCAATCATCGCGCTACGAGACCGAAGTCGAGCAAGAGAAGCTCATGGCACTCGAAGAGGTGCTTGAAGCGGCACGTCAGGCAAAGGCCGGCGGGGCACAGCGATTCTGTATGGGAGCGGCATGGCGGTCTCCAAGCGCACGCCAGATCGAACATGTCGCCGCAATGGTTGCTGCAGTAAAGGCCATGGGCCTCGAAACGTGCGTCACTCTGGGAATGCTCAAAGAAGGTCAGGCCGAACAGCTTCGGGAGGCCGGTCTCGATTACTACAATCACAACCTTGACACCTCTCCCGAGTTTTATGGCCAGATCATTTCGACACGCACCTACCAGGACCGACTGGACACACTGGAGCGCGTGCGAAACGCCGGCATCAATGTCTGTTGCGGCGGCATCGTGGGTCTGGGCGAGTCACGACGCGAGCGCGCCGGCCTTGTATATCAGTTGGCGAATATGAACCCCTATCCCGACTCGGTTCCGGTAAACAATCTGGTCAAGGTCGAAGGAACTCCCCTGTTCGAAAACGAAGACCTCGACCCCTTCGAGTTCATCCGTACGGTAGCGGTGGCCCGCATTACCATGCCCAAGGCAGTCGTACGACTCTCGGCCGGGCGCGAGGCCATGAGCGAAACCATGCAGGCCTTGTGCTTTGCCGCGGGGGCAAACTCCATTTTTTACGGGGAAAAGCTGCTCACCACCGGCAACCCGCAATACATGCAGGACCGCGCCCTGTTTGAACGCCTGGGCCTGCGCGAGGCCGGCCATGCGGAAAAGGACGGCGCTTTGCAGCAGCCAGCTTCGACTTCCTGCGAGAAAGATGCCGATATGTCGGTTCCCCAGGCAATAGGCGGGGCTTGATTCGAATTAGCCCCGGGAATTACCAGTCGCACACGTGATGTTGAGTCTTGCTGCATGTGTCACCTGCAGTGTGGCAGTATCGGTTCTGCTCAAGATTGCGCGTGGGCGATCCATCCAGGTTGATCAGGCAATCGCCGTCAACTACCCGGTGGCCGCAGTGCTTTGCCTTGCACTGCTACGCCCCGAGCCCGCACAAGTCCTTCAGCCAGGAACGCCCTGGTGGATACTCATTGCACTGGGCATCTTGCTGCCAGGCGTCTTTCTTGCGATGGCCGGTGCTGTTCGGCATGCCGGCATTGTCGTCAGCGACGCCGCCCAACGCCTGTCGTTACTGATACCGCTGGCCGCCGCATTCTGGGTGTTCGGCGAGTCATTCAGTGGCACCAAATTGACTGGCATGGGCGTTGCGCTGGCCGCGCTACTTTGCCTGATCTGGCCGACGCCCGGCACTAAACCAGCCACGTCCGCCGGGCCGACCACACTTACCCGGCCCGGCGGAACTGCGACCCTGACTATTCCCCTGCTACTTTGTGTATGGCTGGGGTACGGAACCATCGACGTCCTTTTCAAGGAGATGGCCCGCAGTGCCCTGGATTTTTCCAGCAGTCTGTTTGCGGCTTTTGTGCTGGCCGGCATTACCTCCTTCACCTTTCTGCTTGCCCGGCGAACATCCTGGCACCGTCGCAGCGTGGCGGCCGGAACGTTATTGGGCATGCTCAACTTCAGCAACATCTATTTTTATCTTCTGGCCCACCAGCAATATCCTGACAACCCGACCCTTGTGTTCGCAGCGGTAAACGTAGGCGTCATTGGTCTGGGCACATGGACAGGTGCGCGGCTCTTCAGAGAGACACTTGGCCCGCAGAAGATAGCGGGGCTTTTTCTGGCAGTCGGTGCGATCGGCCTGTTATTGCCACGCTAGCGCCCCCGACGCGACAACGCACATCCGGGAACCATCAACCTTCGACCGGCACTTCATCCGGCAAAGGCTCGGCCGAGATATCGGTTTCGACGTCCACCCGGGGATCAAGAGCCGCGACAACCGGAGTGGCCTGCACCTCGGCCATCGGGACGAACTGCGTCGGAGCGTCCGCGCTGAGATGATCGCCCGTGACCTGCTGTGGTCGCACGTACAGCACGAGTACGGCTGCGCACGCGGATACAAACATGAAGAAGGTTTCCGCACCGATATCACGCATCAAGGCGCCCGCAGCCAAGGGTCCCAGACAGGCACCAAGCCCATACGCCATCAAGACAATGGCGCTCAGGCCAACACGCCTCTCGGGTTCGATATTGTCATTGGCAAAGGCAACACCGATCGGATACAGCGTGAACTGCAATACTCCGAAAGCACACGACACCAGAAGCAATGCCCAGTACGGCAACTGCCCCCAGCCCCAGGCCGGTATGCCGATGATCAGCAGCAACAGCGAATTCAGACGAATCAGGCCGGCGCGATTGACCCGATCGGCCAGCCATCCAAGCGGTCCTTGTGCCAGCAAGCCTGCGGCCACCGCTGCCGCAACGAAAATAGCCGCCTGGTTGTTATCCAGCCCCTGCTTTACGGCAAACACTGGCCCTAACCCGTAGAATGCACCCGTCAGCAATCCGCTGATGAAGACCGTCGCCAGAGACATCGGAACCAGCGACAGGTAATAGCGTGGCTTGATGGGTGCGGGTACCTGCATCGCCGGGTGCAAGCGCCGCGTCAACGCCACCGGCACCAGGCAAAGCACCGAGCAGATCGCCGCGAACACAATCGGCTTGTAATCGAGTTCGGGGAACATCGCCAAAGCCAGTTGACCCAGAACCGTTCCAAGCCCCGAAAACACCATGTACAGGGCAAAGATGCTGCCCCGCATTTCGTTCTCGGCCTGTTCATTGAGCCAGCTTTCCACGACCATCAGCTGAGCCACCATGGCCAGCCCCACCAGAAAGCGCAATCCCAGCCATATCCACAGGTTGTCAATCAAGGCCATGGTCAGCAGGGCGACCGTCACGATCGCAGCCCCCGCCGAATACGCGCGTATGTGACCAAACTGGATGATCAGTTTATGACCCACACGGGCACCGGCAACCAGGCCAAAATAGTAGGCAGCGATTTGCGCCCCCACCCAGAACTCAGACACGGAAGCAGCCGTCAGCCAAAGACTAAGGAACGTATTGAACAGACCCGTGCCCAGCAACATCACCAAAGTTGCCAGGTACAGGGAGAAAAAGGACGCGACGTTCTTCAGCATAAATAGCACTGCCGCCCGGTGCACGCCGGACGGCAGATAAAGTTTGGACAAGTGGGTGTCAGACCATGGCCGGGACCGGCCCGACACATGCCCGAATTACACAGCCTTCCGGACAGGCATCCGCCGTGCCCGGCGGCAGGTGCCGACACCTGGCCGCCCAATGGGCATGGCAAAGGTACGATCAGACGGTCCGAGCTCGCGGGGAAGTCTGAAAGGCCCTGACACTTGATCAGAGCTGCTTGAGCAAGGTCTGGGCATCACTGACACCGAGACCGGGGCCGTTCTCGAGGTTCAGTTTTTCGACCACACCGTCGCGCAACAAAGCCGAATAACGCTGCGAGCGAACGCCCAGGCCTTTATCGGTAAGATCCAGTTCCAGGCCCAGGGCCTTGGTCCAGGTGCCGCTGCCATCACCCAGCATACGCACCCGATTGTTCACACCCAGGCTTTTGCCCCAGGCTCCCATCACGAACGGATCGTTGACGGCAACGCACCAGATCTCGTCGACTCCCTTGGCCTTGAGATCGTCTGCTGCCTCAAGATAACCCGGAAGATGCTTCTCGGAGCAAGTCGGGGTAAAGGCGCCCGGCACCGCAAACAACGCCACGGTTTTTCCTTTGGCTTGCTCAGCAACCTTGAATGGATTCGGACCCAGACCGCAAGCCTCGGATTCCACCTGGACGTATTCAGCGAGTGTTCCGTCAGGGATTGGGTTTCCTTCTTTGATCGTCATGGTGTTCTCCTGGTGAGTATGGGCAAGAGCCGGAACAGCTCCGGCGAGCCAATCTTGTTTGTAGCATGAACCTGCGCCTGCATAGGGGGAAACCATAAGCCTATTGCAGCTAAGCCCGCCGCCGCAGACACGTCTGCTCGCAATGTGAAACACTCGAACACAGCGCTTTCACGGTTTGGTAATGTCCCGGCTTCAGAATACAGGACCATCGCGTTCGAGCGCGTTTCCAGCAACAGGAGTAGAGCCAAGCATGATATTACCGAGAATGACTGCCGCCCTGCTGTCAATGAGTTTCTTTGGTAGCGCGTATGCCAATGCCGAGCTATATGCCGGCACCTCTCTGGACCAATGGGTTGTGATCTGCGGCGCTGCCAATGGAGCTGCCGGGCTATATCAGGCATCAGAGCACGATCTGAACCAGCATCAACTGACAGCCCGCGCCCACCTGACCCGCTTTGCCGCGGAAAATGGCCGGCTGTTGCTGGAATTCCAGCCATTGTTCACCCGGGGCCAGGCCGAAGGCAAGCGCCTTGTGGAAGCGCAAGACAAATTGTTCACGCCGCATAAACAGGCCTTGCTCGAAGGCTTTCACAACGACAAGCAGATACAGTACCAGGACATGAAGCGCGTACTGGGCACCTGATTGCGCTGCCGGGCTGCGCGCATATGCGCAACCTGGCGGACCGATGGGATGGCGTATAGTATAAGAACCGTCTGTTCTCTTACTTTTTATTCGAAATGAGCCATACACCGTCGGCCGAGCCAACGCTCAGCCATCTCGACGAAAGCGGGCAGATCCGCATGGTCGACGTCAGCAGCAAAGCATCCACCCAACGCAGTGCCACGGCTGAATGCCGTGTACGCCTAAGTGCTGATGCATATCGTTTGCTGACAGCCCGCGAAAACAGCAAGGGCGAAGTCCTGAACACCGCGCGTGTGGCGGGTGTGCTCGCTGCAAAGCGGTGCGCCGAACTGATACCGCTTTGCCACAGCCTGCCACTCAGCTTCGTGGGAGTCGAGTTCCTCCCCGAAGACGATAGTCACGCGGTCACTGTTCGGGCCACATGCCGCACCGACTACAAGACCGGGGTCGAAATGGAAGCCATGACGGCTTGCAGCGTGGCCGCACTTACGATTTACGACATGTGCAAGGCCGCCGACAAAGGCATCGTTATCGAAAATGTTCGGCTCAAACATAAATCCGGAGGTAAAAGCGGTGAGTGGCACAGCGATTAATGTTCTGTATTTCGCTCAGATCGCCGAGCTGACGCAAACACGTCAGGAATCGTGGGAAATCGAAGGCCCCATCAGTGGGGCCGACTGGCTGAGCCGGCTCGAGCAGCGATATCCACAACTGGCACCGACAAAGCGTTTGAAGCTGGCGGTAAACCAGTTTCACGCCCGGCCAGATGTCGTCATCAAGCCCGGTGACGAAGTTGCCGTGTTCGAGCCAGTAACCGGAGGCTGACTATGGTTGTGGTGCAAGCCCAGGATTTCGACTCGGCCGCCCTGGTGGCCGAGCTGCGCGAACGCACCGCCGGCAAGGCGGGTGCCCTGGTCACCTTTACAGGATACGTGCGTGACTACGCACCCGATAAGGCCACAAAAAGCCTCTATCTGGAACACTATCCGGGCATGTGCGAGCGAGAACTCGGTGAAATTCGTGACACCGCACTGTCCCGCTGGGACGTCGAAGAGATCCTCGTCGTCCACCGCTACGGAGAACTTAAGCTCAAAGACCAGATCGTATTTGTGGCGGTTGCCAGCGCTCATCGTGGCCAGGCATTTCTTGCCTGCGAATACGTCATCGACGCCCTGAAAACCCGGGCTCCGTTCTGGAAGCGCGAAACGCTCTCTGACGGTGAACGATTCTGGGTACAGCAAGACGACGCAGATGCCCTGAAAACCGAACAATGGAACCAGGATTAACGAGACAACAATGAGTAAAGCTGATCCGAATGCGCCCCGACTGTCCTTGAATTGCGCCGTGCTCACTATTTCAGACTCGCGCACTGCAGAAACGGATACCTCAGGCGACTACCTCGCCGAAAGCATTGCGGCGGCCGGTCATCGCTGTATCCGACGGGGTATTTCTTCCGGCAACAAGTATGAGCTGCGCAAGATTGTCAGCGACTGGATAGCCGACCCCGACATTCAGGTGATCATCACAAACGGCGGAACCGGCTTTACGCACCAGAAGGCAACCGGCGAGGCCATTACACCCCTGCTGGACACCACTCTGGCAGGTTTTGGC
The DNA here is from genome assembly GCF_029263785.1 of Pusillimonas sp. Classification (GTDB taxonomy): domain Bacteria; phylum Pseudomonadota; class Gammaproteobacteria; order Burkholderiales; family Burkholderiaceae_B; genus Pusillimonas. The sequence continues at coordinate 17,041 of NZ_JAJUFE010000023.1, forward strand.
GAACTCTTCAGACACCTGTCATACCTGGAAATCGGATCATCATCGTTGCAATCCGATGCGTTTGGCGGCGTAGCCAACAACACATTGGTATTTTGCGTGCCCGGTTCTACCAACGCATGCAAGACCGCCTGGGAACGCATTATCAAAGAGCAACTCGACAGTACGCACCGCCCCTGCAATTTCGCCACCCATTACGCAAGTCTTTCCGACACGCTTACCCTTTAGACGATATGCTTGATTTTGACGTTGCCCAGGCCCAGCTGGTTCAGGCCGGAAATCCCATTCAACACATCGAAGACGTCCCGCTTCACCAGGCGCGCGGTCGCATCCTGGCCCGCAGCCTTGATGCGCATCTGGATATGCCGCCGGCGGACAACAGCGCCATGGACGGCTACGCCATACGGTTTGCCGATTACGAGCCCGGGCGCGGCCTTCCGGTACAACAGCGCTGCTTTGCGGGCGAGCAGCCTCAGCCGCTGCATGCGGGTCACTCGATCCGCCTGTTTACCGGCAGCGTTATTCCAGAAGGTGCCGACACCGTTGTCATGCAAGAAGATTGCACCGAGACCGACAACGTGCTGTTCATCAATGAAAAGCCTTCAATCGGCCAGAACATACGCCGACGCGGTGAAGACATCCACAAGGACAGCGTCTTGCTCCCCGCCGGCGTGCGTATTGGCGCTGCCCAGATCGCCCTTCTGGCAAGCCAGGGCTACAATCGCGTACCGGTGTTTGCGCGGTTAAAGATCGGTGTTCTTACCACTGGCGACGAACTGATTGAACCGGGCAAGCCATTGCAGGCGGCGCAAATCTACAACTCCAACGGACCAATGCTGGCCGCCCTGGTAGAGGGTCTGGGCGCTGACGCCGTTCACGTATTGCATGCTCCAGATACGCTGGAGGCAACCGAAAAAGCTTTGGCCACGCTTATCGCTGACTGCGATCTTGTGCTAAGTGTCGGAGGCGTATCGGTGGGCGAAAAAGACCTCGTCAAGCCCGCCATCGAACAGGCGGGTGGCAAACTCGATATGTGGCGCGTGCGGATGAAGCCGGGCAAGCCGGTCGCGCTGGCTCATGCGCAAGGCAAGCCCATTGTGTGCCTGCCAGGCAATCCTGTGTCGGCCTTTGCAGTGTTCGCCTTGCTCGTTGCGCCCCTCGTGCGAAAGATGCAGGGTCGTGAACAATGGCTGCCGCCTGTCGAACATGCGCGGCTGGACGCCCAGGCACCGTTCAACGACACGCGCGACGAGTTCATTCGTGTCCGCGCCGCTCACGGGCAAAACGGTGAAACACGCCTGAGCGTGTTCGATAGACAAGGATCGGGAGTCGTCAGTTCCTTGCCCTGGTCAGACGGGCTCGCCCGAATTCCAGCCGGCCAGAAGTTCGGTCCAGGCGATCTGGTGCCCTACTACAGTTGGGCTCATTGGCTCGTTTGAGCGTTTGCCACCACGACCTGCCAGTCGGCAGCTGTGTTGATATTGCCGAATAGTGCGCCGTTCGCTCCGAAATCCACCGGAACGGCGCCATGACGCTCGTGCCAATCCAGAACCTTTCTTCCGCCACCCTGCAAGTAGTCTCGCAGGTCGGCGCCGAGATCCCGATGTACCAGCATGCAAAGGGGGTGAGGGCGGCCATCGGCGCAGGCATAGGCCGATAAAGCTCCCCGGGAAACTTCCTGAATCAGTCGCGCAGGGAAATCTGCCGGAAACGTATGCACATCAACCGGCGAAACCAGCAGCCATGGCCTTGCGGTTACCACCGATACGCTGGCGACCCCTGCGAGAGGACCGGCGTCTGCTCCGAACACGGGATCATCGGACACACATTGACCATATTGCCCGTAAATATCCAGGTGCCGGTTAGCGCTGATGTAAAGGTGGTTTACCCAAGGCCGAAGAAACCGGGCGACGTGATGAACCAGAGGTTTTCCGCCAAGCTCAAGCAGGCCCTTATCGATATTGCTGCCCTGAGTGCGCATGCGGCGCGACTGTCCGCCCGCAAGTATCAAACCGTCGATATGCTCACGCGCAATCATGGGCGGATGCGTTTTAGGGGCGGCTTCAGCCACCGATATAGCTCATCTCGACCTTGTCGCGTCGTGTCAGCTGACTATGGTCGGTATGTTTGCCCCGAATCTCGGAGTAGTGATCGTCGCGCCCATGCCAGATGGCAGCAAGACGGTCGCGAATCCGGTCGTCGTCGGCGCCCCCGCGCAGCAATGAACGCAGGTCGTAGCCGGTGTCAGCAAACAGGCACAGGAAAATGCGCCCTTCGGGTGACAGACGCGCGCGGGTACAGTCGCCACAGAACGGCCGGGACACGCTGGTAATAAGCCCAATTTCGCCGCCTCCATCTTTGTACCGCCAGCGGGAAGCAACTTCGCCGCGATACTGGGCCCCGATGGGCTCGAGCGGGAATTCTGCATTGATGACGTCAAGGATCTGCTGACCACTGATGACTTCGTCGAGATTCCAGCCGTTGGTGGACCCTACGTCCATGTACTCGATGAACCGGAGGATATGCCCGCTATTGCGGAAATGGCGCGCCATGGGCAATATCTGAGAGTCATTCAATCCTTTTCGGACCACCATATTGACCTTGACCGGCGAAAGCCCGACCTGGGCGGCCTCTTCAATGCCTTCCAGAACGGTGGCGACGCTGACCTTGCTGTCGCTCATGCGTTCAAACATGGCGTCGTCGAGCGCGTCGAGACTCACCGTTACGCGCTGCAGGCCGGCCTCTTTAAGTGCTTTTGCCTTTTTCGCAAGCAGTGTGCCGTTGGTGGTCAGGGTAAGCTGAACCGGGTCGCCCGAAGGAGTCCGCAACCGGGCCAAGAGCTCGACCAGATTTTCGAGATGTTTTCGCAGCAAGGGTTCGCCGCCGGTAAGGCGGATTTTGCGTACTCCCAGGCCAACGGCAATACCTGCAACCCGGGCGATTTCTTCGAAGCTGAGCAATGAGGCATGCGGCATGAACTCGTAGTCGGCACCAAAGACCTCGCGCGGCATGCAATAGGTACAGCGAAAATTGCACCGATCGGTAACCGAGATGCGCAGGTCGTGCATGGGCCGGCGACGAAGGTCGAGCAAAGGCCCCCCTTCAAACCGGACATCGGTGCCGGATTGATCGGAGGAGCCGGCCGGCTCTTGATTCAGGTAGATGACTTTACTCACGTTGTCCATGGTAATCGTTTTATTCAGGCGCGGGTAGTGCTGCGTTCTGACGCCTTGCCAAACGCCTGCTGCAGACTAAGAACCTTGCCAAGATCTGAAGCATCGTAGCCCACCAATTGGCCGACATAATCGGAATAGGCCTTGCTGCTCAACAGGGCAAGCAATTGTTGCATGAGCGGGCTATTCAGGCTGTCGCGCTGGACCGCAAAAAAATACCTTTCTTTGGCCAGCGGAATGAAATCCAGTCCACAGCGCCATGCCGCGGTTTCAACACCTATGCCGACATCCGCCATGCCACTGGCAATATGAGCGGCGATAGCCATATGAGTGAACTCGCTGCTGTCGTAGCCGTGGATGCGGCGCGGATCGATGTTAAGGCGCTCAAGCATCAAGCCGACAAGCAATCGGGTGCTTGAGCCTACTTGCCGATTAACGAATCGAACCCCGGGCTTGACCAGATCAGCGATGGAATGAATGTTCTTGGGGTTACCAGGCTGAACAAACATGCCGGTTTGCCGTTGCGCAAGGAAAATCAGGCAGTGTTTGTCGGCATCGAGCCAATCGCTGTAATGGCGCACGATAGCTTCTTCGAACTCGCCTGCAGGCACCTGGAATCCGGCCAGGTCGCACTCGTTCTGATTCAAGGAGGCCAACGCTTCGAGCGCCGTACGATAGCGCAGCTCTATTGGAGAAAGTCCATGATCGCCGGTCATCTGCATCAACCCCTCGACGGCGAACCCATGACTGGCGTGCAGGCGCAGTCGAGGCTTGTTCTCGGGATACAGGCTTTCAAGCTCTTCCTGAAGCTCTGATGCCATGCTTTCCAGCATGGGGCTCAGCCGGGCGTCCATGCGGCGATTGGCCCAAAGCAAATGACGCGCAAAATCGGTGAGCTTGCTGCCTTGGCGTCGACTCGTTTCGAGCAAAGGCATGCCGAACTCCTTCTCTGCATTGCGCAGCAAGCCCCAGGCGTGACGATAGGAAATCTGGCACGAACGGCAGGCTCCCGCTATGTGGCCCACCGAATCGATGGCGGCCAGAAGACGCAGAATCTCACCCAGAGGAAACACGGCCCCGCTGGGCTTTTCGAGGACCCATTCGGAGTTAAGGCGCGCCTGGAATTTATATGTCATTCTGTGCCTATTGAAAGCCGGCTATATACCTAGTAGATTAATACCCGAAACCGTATTTATTATGCATTCTTTCTCATAATAAAACAGCCAACTTCATTTTGCTATCGCCTGCGGCCCCGGTGCCGCAAAATTCATATAGCAACGCTCCGCTTCACCGAGGAATCTCATGAACACGCTGCCGCACAAGGCCCCGCCCTCTCCAGAGGCGGTGCTGCAAGTCACCCAGCAGGCCCTGCAACGCTACGAAGGTCAAAAAGGAAGCCTCCTGCCCATCCTGCATCACGTGCAGGATGCCCTGGGATACATTCCGGAATCGGCCGTACCGCTTATCGCCGGCGGCGTCCAGATGTCGCGTGCCGAAGTACACGGCGTCATCAGCTTTTATCCGCACTTTCGCCAGACACCCGGCGCCGATGTACGCCTCGAGGTCTGTCGGGCGGAATCCTGTCAGGCCATGGGTGGCGAGCAACTGGCCGCGCACGCCCAACAAAAACTGGGCTGTGGGTTTCACGGCACCAGTGCTGATGGCAAGGTTTCGCTCGAACCTGTTTACTGTCTGGGGCTCTGTGCGCAGTCACCGGCGGTCATGATCAATGGACGGCCCCACGCCCGCGTGACGCCCGACAAGCTCGACCAGCTTCTTGGTGAAGGAGCACGACCATGAGCGAAACCATCAAGATCTTCGTTCCACGAGACTCGGCTGCACTGGCCGTCGGTGCCAACGAGGTTGCAAAGGCTATTCAAAACGAAGCATCGGCACGCGGCAAATCAGTACAAATCGTACGTAACGGTTCTCGCGGCCTTCTGTGGCTCGAGCCCATGGTCGAAATCCAGACACCGCAGGGTCGCGTCGCCTACGGCCCTGTGCAAGCTGACGACGTTCCGGGTTTGTTCGACGCAGACTGGCTGAACGGTGGAGCCCACCCGCTTGGGCAAGGGCTTACCGAAGAAATCCCCTACCTGAAGAACCAGCAGCGCCTGACATTCGCGCGTGTGGGCATTACCGACCCGCTCAGCCTCCGCGATTATCAGGCACATGGCGGATTGGCCGGTCTCAAAAGGGCGGCTTCCATGACGCCCGAAGAAATCGTTGACGAAGTCACCGAATCAGGCCTGCGTGGTCGCGGCGGCGCCGCCTTTCCTACAGGCATCAAGTGGAAAACCGTACTTACCACGCCGGCCGATCAAAAATACATTGCCTGTAATGCCGATGAAGGCGATTCGGGTACGTTCTCTGACCGCATGATCATGGAGGGCGACCCTTACACCTTGATCGAAGGCATGACCATCGCCGGCCTGGCCGTGGGTGCCACATACGGCTACATCTACGTCCGGTCTGAATACCCCGACGCCATCGCCGTTCTCAATGCCGCCATCGAAAACGCCCGGGCGGCGGGCTGGCTGGGCCACGATATCGCCGGCACCGGCCGCGCGTTCGATCTCGAGGTGCGAGTGGGCGCAGGCGCATACATCTGCGGCGAAGAAACCTCCATGCTCGAAAGCCTCGAAGGCAAGCGCGGCCAGGTGCGCCCCAAGCCCCCTCTGCCCGCCATCGAAGGGCTGTTCGGAAAGCCGACTGTCATCAACAACGTCATTTCTCTGGCGACAGTACCCATCATTCTTGCCAAGGGTGCCGCCTACTACCGCGACTACGGCATGGGCCGGTCCAAAGGCACACTGCCCTTCCAGCTTGCCGGCAACATCAAGCGGGGCGGCCTGGTCGAGCGCGCATTTGGCCTGACCCTGCGCGAACTGCTTTACGACTACGGCGGCGGCAGCGCCACAGGCCGGCCATTACGGGCCGTGCAGGTCGGGGGGCCGCTGGGCGCCTACCTGCCCGAGTCGCAATGGGATACCCCTATCGATTACGAGGCCTACGTGGGCATTTCCGCCATGGTTGGCCACGGCGGCATCGTGGCCTTTGACGACACGGTAGACATGTCTAAAATGGCTAAATACGCTATGGAATTCTGTGCCGTTGAATCCTGCGGCAAATGTACGCCCTGCCGTATCGGTTCTGTCCGCGGTGCCGAAGTCATCCACAAAATACAAGCGGGCGACCAACGCGAGCAAAATGTACATCTGCTGCGCGACCTCTGCGACACCATGCTGGGTGGCTCGCTGTGCGCCCTGGGCGGCATGACCCCGTATCCGGTCCTGTCCGCACTCGAACACTTCCCCGAAGACTTCGGTTTGGCCAAGTCTTCGCAATCGGCCGCCAGCGGCGCCTGACATCCGGAGTCCAACATGCTAGAAACCATCGTCCAACGCGAACGCGACCTCGGCACCCCGGCCTCGACCAGCAGCAACACTGTGTCACTGACCATCGACGGCGTGGAATGTATCGTGCCCGAAGGTACATCCGTCATGCGCGCCGCCGCGCTTGCCGGCATCAACATTCCCAAGCTGTGCGCGACCGACAGCCTCGAAGCCTTCGGCTCGTGCCGGCTTTGCCTGGTCGAAATCGAAGGGCGGCGCGGCTATCCCGCCTCGTGTACCACGCCGGTCGAGTCAGGCATGGTGATCCGCACCGAGACACCCAAACTGCATGACCTGCGTCGCAATGTGATGGAGCTGTACATCTCCGATCACCCGCTCGACTGTCTTACCTGCCCCGCCAATGGCGACTGCGAGCTTCAGGACATGGCGGGAGTCGTCGGCCTGCGCAACGTGCGTTATGGGTTCGACGGCGAAAACCACCTTAATGACACCCCCGACACCTCTAATCCGTATTTCGATTACGACCCCAGCAAATGCATTGTGTGCAGCCGCTGCGTACGCGCCTGCGACGAAGTCCAGGGCACCTTTGCACTTACCATCGACGGTCGGGGGTTCGCATCGCGCGTGGCAGCCGGCCAGAACGACCCTTTCCTGGAAAGCGACTGCGTGTCGTGTGGGGCATGCGTGCAGGCATGCCCCACCTCGACCCTCATCGAAAAGACGGTGGTCCAGATGGGTCAACCCGAGCACTCCGTCATTACCACCTGCGCGTACTGCGGAGTAGGCTGTTCGTTCAAGGCCGAAATGAAAGGCGATCAGGTGGTGCGCATGGTGCCCTGGAAAGACGGCAAGGCCAATCGCGGGCACTCCTGTGTCAAGGGCCGTTTTGCCTGGGGCTACGCAACCCACCAAGACCGCATCACCAAGCCGATGATCCGAAGCAGCATCAACGAGCCCTGGCGTGAAGTCAGCTGGGATGAAGCCATTCAATACGCGGCTTCCGAGCTCAAGCGAATTCAGGCCAAGTACGGCCGCAACTCTATCGGCGGCCTGACATCCTCTCGCTGCACCAACGAAGAAACCTATCTGGTACAAAAACTGGTGCGGGCCGCATTCGGCACCAACAACGTCGACACATGCGCCCGCGTCTGTCATTCGCCTACCGGCTATGGGCTCAAGATGACCCTGGGCGAATCTGCCGGCACACAAACATTCGACTCCGTCATGTTTACCGACGTGGTCATCGTCATGGGTGCGAACCCAAGCGCGGCACACCCGGTGTTTGCTTCGCGGCTCAAGCGTCGCCTGCGTGAAGGTGCCAAACTCATTGTCATCGACCCACGCAGCATCGAACTGGTCGATTCTCCGCATATCAGGGCCGACTATCACCTGCCTGTGCGCCCCGGTACCAACACCGCGCTGCTCACTGCAATGGCGCATGTCATCGCCACCGAAGGCCTTATCGACGAAGCCTTCGTCAACGAGCGTTGCGAACTTCCTGCCTTCGAACAATGGCGCGACTTCGTGTCGCAACCCGAAAATTCTCCCGAAGCCACCGAACAGATCACCGGCGTACCGGCGGCCGATGTACGGGGTGCCGCACGCCTTTTCGCAACCGGGGGCAACGGCTCCATCTACTACGGCCTTGGCGTAACAGAACATAGCCAGGGTTCCACTACGGTCATGGCCATCGCCAACCTGGCCATGGCTACGGGAAACCTTGGGCGCGAAGGGGTCGGCGTCAATCCATTGCGTGGCCAGAACAATGTGCAGGGATCGTGCGATATGGGCTCGTTCCCACACGAACTGCCGGGATACCGTCATGTCAGCGACGACGCCGTTCGCAGTGAGTTCGAACGTGACTGGGGGGTCAGCATTCAGCCCGAACCCGGCCTGCGTATCCCCAACATGTTTGACGCGGCGCTTAGCGGCTCATTCAAGGGTCTGTACTGTCAGGGCGAAGATATCGCACAGTCTGACCCCAATACCCAACACGTTGCAGCTGCGCTTTCGGCCATGGAGTGCGTGATTGTTCAGGATATTTTCCTCAACGAAACCGCCAAGTACGCGCACGTTTTCCTGCCCGGTTCCAGCTTCCTCGAGAAGGACGGCACCTTCACCAACGCCGAACGCCGCATCTCACGTGTCCGCAAGGTCATGGAGCCCCTGGGCGGCCTCTCTGACTGGGAAGTTACCTGCGCCCTGTCCAACGCCATGGGTTACCCCATGAATTACACGCATCCCAGCCAGATCATGGACGAAATCGCCCGTCTGACGCCTACCTTCCGGGGTGTATCGTTCGACAAGATCGAACAGCTGGGCGGCAGCGTACAGTGGCCATGCAACGAAAACGCGCCCGAAGGTACACCCATCATGCACGTGGAAGAATTCGTGCGCGGCCAGGGCCGCTTCATGATCACCAAGTATGTGCCCAGTGACGAGCGCAGCACACGCCGGTTCCCCTTGTTGCTGACTACGGGTCGCGTCCTGTCGCAGTACAACGTAGGTGCCCAGACGCGTCGCACACCCAACGTTCTATGGCACAACGAGGACGTGCTCGAGATCCATCCGCAAGATGCCGAAGACAGGGGCATATCTTCGGGCGACTGGGTGGCTGTTCAAAGTCGCGTTGGCGAAACAGTGCTTCGTGCAGATGTCACCGAACGCGTGCAGCCCGGGGTCGTATACACCACCTTCCATTTCCCGGAATCCGGGGCCAACGTGGTTACGACCGACAGCTCCGACTGGGCCACCAACTGCCCCGAGTACAAGGTAACAGCAGTTCAGGCACGACGCGTTTCGCAGCCTTCAGAATGGCAGGCAAGCTGGTCCCGATTCAGCGACGTCCAGCAAAAGCTGCTGCATGATCGTCTGCGTGAGGGCGAAGCACCCGCAGTCGCTTCCTCGGAACCAATGGTCCAGGAAGTGTCAGCAGAGCAATCGTAGCCATGACGACAACCCCGGCCCATTCGAAGCCAGAGCCGGCCCCTGCTGATGATCAGGAGGGGTTGGCATTACATACCGTACATCGCCAGCGTCCCGGCAGCTCGTACACATCCCAACAAGACCAACTGGCGCAAGAGGTCCCCATCGCGCTCGAGTACAACGGCATCTCGCATGCGACAGTGCTGGCAACACCTTGCGACCTCGAAGATTTCGCCTTTGGCTTTTCGTATACCGAAGGCGTGATCCGTTCCGCGCGCGATATTTACGATGTTGAACTGACCAGGCGCGACAAAGGCATTGTGATTGAACTGACCATTGCCAGCGCCTGTTTGAATCAGCTGAAATTGCGTCGACGCAGTCTTGCGGGACGCACTGGTTGCGGTCTGTGCGGGCTCGAAAGTCTGGATGAAGTCCAGCGTTCATTACCGCCTTTGAACGAGCGTCCGGCGTTCCTGAACGCTGAAGCGGTCGCCGCTGCCACCAGTGCCCTACGTGAACTGCAGCCTCTGCACTTGCAGACTGGTGCCACCCATGCCGCCGGCTGGGCAAACATCCAGGGCCGGATCCTGGCGGTGCGCGAGGACGTAGGTCGCCACAACGCCCTGGACAAGCTCATCGGCCACCTGATACGCCAGGACCACGACACCTCTGATGGATTTGCAGTGATATCCAGCCGGGCCAGTTTTGAAATGGTGCAGAAAGCAGCAGCAGCCGGAATTTCGGCCGTTGTGGCCGTATCGGCGCCCACAACCTACGCGGTTCAGATGGCAGACGAACTCAACGTGTTGCTGGCGGGCTTTGCGCGCGAAACCGGTTTTACCGTATACGCACACCCCGAGTTCCTGATTCCCTATGTTTCCTGAGGCACAACCTTGAAAAACATCGATCACCTCATCAAGATGGCGAATCGCATTGGCGATTTCTTCGAAGCCCTGCCTGACCGTCAGGAAGGACTGAATGGCATCGCCGACCATATAAAAAAATTCTGGGAGCCGCGCATGCGTACAGCATTGCTGGACTTCCTGGCCGAGAATCCCGATGGGGCCACCGACGAAGCACAGCTAAGCGATATCGTAAAGCAGGCAGTCAATACCCACCGCGAACTTCTGACTCCTAAAACCGAGCACAGCAATTAACCAGGCTCGGGAGCAGTTCGTATCGACAGCGTCCCCCGCCCCATCACCCGGCATCCGGATCCGCAACCGGCGGCTAAAGAGATTCAGGTCGTGTCCGGTACGTTACCGCCACCGAGCTGCACCCGCCGGCGCATAAATAAAAAGGCGGCCACAGCCGCCTTTTTACATTGGGCATAAATACTTATTCGACCGGCTCCTTGACGCGGTACACAAGAACGGCAGTACGTGCCAGGCCCAGCACCTTTACGGTGACACTTCCCAGAAGCAAGCGCGACAAACCTGTACGGCCATGACTGCCGATAAAGATGAGGTCGCAGTTGTTGTCGGCGGCCGCCTGCACTATGCCATCGGCCACATTGAAGCTGGATACGGTTTGAGCAGTGGCCGTGACACCCGCAGTGGATGCACGATCGAGGACTGCCTGAAGATACTTTTGTGCCTGTTCGGCTGCTGTCTTTTCGTAGTCTTCGTCTGTAATGGCATACGCTGCCGCCATACCATCGAAGCCCACTGTAGCCGCAAACGGCTGGGTAACGTACAAGGCAACCACTTCGGCACCGATCTGGCGCGCGAGGCAAACCCCCTTGTTGGCGGCCTGTGCCGCAAGGGGCGAACCATCGGTTGGGATAAGTATCTTTTTGAACATTGCGGTTCCCGTGGATTGATGAATACGTCTATCCTAGCGATAACACAGCAAAAAAAATACAGGTGAAAACGCGGATGTTTGCGTCTGATCAAGCACCCGCTGATTTCTGATTGCGACGTCGCCCATTCAGCCTATTTATTTAGCTCTTTGGCCGCCTGATACAGGTGAGTGCACCGGGTTCCGCTGCGGCAATACGCCAGTACCGGAGCCGGAAGGGTTTCCAGCAACTGGCTGAAGCGCTCGACGTCCTGCTGCGTCATTGCGCCGCTGACGACCGGCTGGTACTCAACCTGCAGCCCGGCCTCGCGAGCTGCAGCCATCACATCGGCCGAAGCGGGCTGGTCTGCACCACCTTCAAAATCCGGGCGATTGATGATGACACTTTTATAGCCTGCCTCGGCGACTGCACGCATGTCTTCCGGAGCAAGCTGTGGCGCAACGGAAAATTCAGCACTGAGGGGATTGATGGGGATTGCCACTATGTTTCTCCAAGTTCAGCTGCATCCAGCATTAAGTGTATTTTATATTCGTGCAACAGATGATTTGTTTGGGGCTCGGAAAGAACCTTGAATTCGGCGAAGCGTTGCTCGCCCATTGGGTCGTCGGGATCGGCGTAGGCAGCGGGATGACACATCAGCAGGTCGCGATCAGCCATTCGCGGGAGCCAGTCCGACAACAACGTCCGATAAGCGGTTTCACCGCCCTGGAAATCATAGACACCGGCGAACCTTGCGTTGCGACGAAATCCCTGCCGGCGGGCACGCTGAACCAGCGTCGCTGAACCCAGCCCCTGGATAATGGCGGCCTTGAGCCGATACCTTGCGGCCTGCCCGACAAGACTTATGCTGCGAGTATTGCGAAGCCATGGCAGCCCGCCGTGTCCATATCGCTGTTTCAGGGTATCAAGCAGCACATCACGAATAACCGGAAGCTGGTGAATATGCTGGTGGCCGTCGACAAAATCAGGAGCGCGACCAAACGCCGCCTCGAACCGATCGAGTTGCCGACCAACTTGCTTGGCCACAATGCCACGATCGAGCTGTCGCAGGTAAGCGCGGCGTATCAGCACTGACAAGGGTAAGTACAATTGCTGCGATTTATCCGGTTGTGGTGACGCGCTGTGGGACGGCAAGGCTTCGGTGAAATTCAGGTGCAGGCCCAATTGAATTCCCGTCTGGGCAAGGTCGGGCGCACCGGCGCAGAATGTGGGCCCCTCGGTCAGGCAACTCGCAGCGCTGAGCCTGCCTTGCTTCGCCAGGCGTATGATGCCCGTGTCGACGGCATTGCTCATGCCGAAGTCATCGGCACAAAAGATCACACGTTTCATTTTGCCGTATAGGTTCACAGACCCTCTTTCGGAATTCGTTGCATATGGTGAAGCTGTTCAAGCAGGTAGGCATGTTTGTCGCCACAGGCTGTGCCGCGGCACTGACACACTGGCTGGTCGCCGTGTTGTGCGTAAGCGGCTTCGGAATGGCTCCGTTGCTTGCCAATGTAGCAGGTTGGCTGATTGCCTTTATTGTGTCGTTCCTGGGACACTACCATTTCACCTTCAAGCAGCAACGAGGACCGTGGGCACGAGCGGCGCGGCGATTCTTCCTGGTGTCGGCATTGGGCTTCTGCATCAATGAGCTGGCCTATGCATATCTGCTGCATGTAACGGCGATCCGGTACGACGTGCTTCTGGCAATGATATTGATAGGCCTGGCAGTACTTACCTTTATTCTAGGTCGCTTCTGGGCGTTTCGCCGGGCCGCCTGAGGCGATATTTCCTACCCCGGGGCCTAATCCATTATCGCTATTCGTGTCCGGACGCCGCACAGTTTCAAGCGTGATTGTGCGTCTATACGCCAGGCATGCAGTTCGCCACCCGACACGAGCGGCTCTACCATTCGCAATTCCGGATGCCTCTCGAGTGCTGCGGCGTCACCCACCAACCAAAAATTGCCGCTTGAGTTCATGCATAGACGAGCCAGCAGATCGTCATGTACGACCAGCAGACGCCCCGCCATCAAGGGCTCGAACGGAGCGGCGTCGTACAACTCTTTTCGCCAATTGTCGGTCTTTGTGACGTCGGGCGAATCCCAATCAGCTACAACCCATGCCGGCTGCGAAGACTGGAGGTAAAAATTGAGGTCATAACGGATGCGATTAAGCATGACGATCTGGTCGCCTTCCTGGACAAGGCTATTCAGATGCTGTGCCAGCCATTTGCTGGACGGCCGGTTGGCCAGGGTCAGGGCAAGGACCGCGCCCAGGCAAATCGCAGCCGATACCATGGTGCAAATACTTAACGCCTTGCTTGCCTTTCTGACGCCCTCGCCCTCGAAGCGTCGGACAAAAATATCGGCAATAAAGTACGCCACCGGCGGCACGCAAGGCAAGACATAGCCCGCCAGCTTCGAATTAGGGATGGAAAAAAACACCAAGATCAATATAAACCAGACAACCATCAAGCTGCGCAGCGCAGGGCCGTTTTCGGCGGCCCAATATTTACGTTGAAACAGGCGCCACAGCTGCGATGACCAAGGCAAGGTAAGTACCAGCAGAATCGGCAAATA
>NZ_JAJUFE010000086.1 GCF_029263785.1 Pusillimonas sp.
AGCCACACATGGCCGGGTTCCTGGTGATACCGCTCGTGCCAATATTGGTTTACGTCGTACGAGGGCAGGGTAAACGGCAGCGCCAGTACCTTCACCGACCCATCCAGGGCCAGCATCCTGCACACTCGGCTGGGAAGAATAGCCAGCAGTTCGGTCGAGGTAATCATCTTCTCCATGCCCAACAGCGAGGGCACTCTTACTTTTACCCTGCGCTTGATGCCTATTTCTTCCAGCACGTTGTCGAGCCGGGCATGAACGGTTGCCGGCGCATCCAGCGAAACAAAGGCTTCGCTCAGGAACTGCTTCATCGAAAGCTTGTGGCTAATTCGGGGGTGGTCGCTGCGAGCGACGCAGGCGTAATGCTCGGTAAGCAGGCGCTGCTGGTAAAAGCCCGAGTGCAGTTCGGTGGCGTAGCCAATTGCCAGGTCTACGTCACCGGTTTCCAGTTGTTTACCGGTGGCCGGGCCCAGGTCCAGGCACTCGATTCGCAGGCCCGGCGCCTGGCGATCCAGCAATGCCACCAGTTCGGGCAGCAGTGCAAGTTGCGAGACATGGGCCAGTGCCAGCCGGAAAACGCGGCTGGAATGCTGCGGCTCGAAGCTGTCTTGCACGCCTTCGGGGCTTAGCAGCGCCAGCGCCTGTTCGATGCGAGGCAACAGGCTTTCCAGGCGTGGAGTGGGCATCATGCCCTGCGAGGTGCGTACGAACAGGGGGTCGGCAAAATGCTTGCGCATCTGGTTGAGCCGGATGCTTATCGAGGGCTGGCTTAAGCCGATATTTTCGACCGAGCGGGTAATGCTACGCGTGCGATACACGTCTTTAAGAATGAGCAGGTCGGCGAGATCGAGAGTGGCCATGGCGTGGTGCGGGGGAACAGACCCATTATTGGCACAGACAATGGTAATTATAGGCATAGCTTTATTGAGCGAATAGTAAGCTTGGGCAAAACTATGCTTGGTCTGTAAAGGAGCTGTAATGAAGTTGTGCCGTTTCAATTCGAACCAGTTGGGCGTTGTGCAGGGCGACGAAATCGTGGACGTAAGCCGTGCGCTGGATGTGATTCCGGTGGTCCGTTACCCTCTGCCGGTTAGCGACCCGATGATTCTGCACTTTGACGAGGTACGGGCTCGCATTAACCAGTTGCTGCCGTCGGCACCGCGACTGCCCCTGGCCGAGGCAACGCTGTTAAGCCCGATAGCCAGCCCCGGCAAGCTGGTGGCAGCGCCGGTCAATTACCGCAAGCATCTGGAAGAAGCCCGTGCCGATGCGCAGATTCACCACAATAATCAGCTGGCGGAAATTCAGCGGGTAGGCCTGTTTTTAAAGGCGAACAGTTCTTTGGTGGGCGCCGGAAATGGTGTAGAACTGCGGCACGCCGGCAGGCGTAACGATCACGAAATTGAACTTGCCGTGGTCATTGGCAGGACAGGCTCGCGCATTGCGCGTGAAGACGCGTGGAACCACATTGTGGGCTATTGCATAGGGCTGGATATGACGGCACGTGGCCCGGAAGAACGCAGCTTGCGTAAATCCAGCGACACGTACAGCGTACTGGGTCCCTGGATGGTAACGGCCGACGAGCTCACCGACCCGACGCAACTTGATTTTTGGTTGACGGTAAACGGGGAGGTTCGTCAGCGCGCCAACACGCGCGACCTGATTCTTGGTATTGCCGAGCTGATTGAGTTTGCATCGTCCTTCTACACCCTGCATGCGGGCGATGTCCTGTTTACGGGCACTCCCGAGGGGGTGGGGCCGGTGCAGCCGGGCGACGTTATCGAAGCGTATATCGAAGGTATAGGCACGATGCAGGTAGACGTGCGTGCGGGGTAGCCCTGGCATGTAAGCCCCATTGGTGGCGCCTGGCAACGGAAGCGAAAGGCTGGCGCCTGGCAATGAAAGTGGCTGGCCGGCGCCCGCAGAAAAACATTGGCGGATTTAAAGATGGAAACCATTGACTCTATTCAAGAGCAGCGTCAACACTTTTACGACAAGATCAATCCTGCAAACCTGACCCCGTTGTGGGAGGTTCTGCATGATGTGATCACGAAGGAACCCAAAACGCCGTGCCTTCCCTATTTGTGGAAGTGGTCGCAAGTCAGGCAGTGGTTGCTTGAAGCGGGTGGAATAATTTCGGCGCAAGAGGCCGAGCGGCGGGTGCTGGTGCTTGAAAACCCCGGCCTGCGCGGGCAAACGCGTATCACCCACAGCCTGTACGCAGGAATGCAGCTGATTCTGCCGGGCGAAGTGGCGCCTGCTCATCGGCATACGCAATCTGCCTTGCGCTTTATCATGCAGGGCCAGGGCGCCTACACCGCGGTGGACGGCGAGAAGGTCACGATGGGTGTGGGCGACTTTGTGATTACGCCTTCGTGGACGTTTCATGACCACGGTAATACGTCTTCGGAGCCCATGATCTGGCTCGACGGGCTGGATGTGCCCATTGTCGAGCTGCTCGACGCGCAATTTATGGAAGGCGCTCAAGAGCTTTCGCAACAGACCCATACCAGTGCAGCGGTGAACTTTGCCAAGTTCGGCAATACGATGAAGCCGGTAAATTACCAGCCAAAGTCGAAGACGTCGCCGATGTTCTGGTACCCCTACGAGCGTACGCGCCAGGCACTGGAAGAACTGAAGCAGCACAGCGAGCTTCATCCGTGCTGGGGGCACAAGCTGCAATACACGAATCCGGCCACCGGCGGGTGGGCCATGCCCTCGATTGCAACGTTCATGCAGCTGCTGCCTGCGGGCTTTAACGGGCAAAGCTATCGTTCCACCGACTCGACGGTATATGCCATTGTTGAGGGGGCAGGGCGTTGTTGCGTTGGCGACATGGTGCTCGAGTTCGGCCCGAAGGACGTATTTGTATGCCCTTCGTGGATGCCCTACCGGCTTGAAGCCGACAGCGACACCGTGCTGTTCAGCTACTCGGACCGTCCGGTGCAGCAGGCCCTGGATTTATGGCGTGAACATATGGGCTGAAGCGGTGCTTGCGGTGCAGCAGGCCAAAAATGCACCGCCTGCTTTGCAACATTTATAAGTCGAGCATACGACGAACATCAAAGGAGAAGACATCATGAGGTTAATCAGGAAAGTAGGGGCGGCAGTTGCCCTTTCCATCTGTGCTGCGGCGGCTCAGGCGCAAGAGCCGGTTCGCATCGGCTTTATTGGCACCTTGTCGACACCAGCCGGCTATATCGGCGAAGACGAGCGCGACGCCTTCTTGCTGGCCATCAAGCAGGGTGGCGGAAAGCTGGGTGGCGTACCGGTTGAACTGGTTGTGGAAGACGACGGCATCAAGCCGGCAACCGGCAAGCAGTCTGCCGAGAAAATGCTTCAGGACGGTATCCGGATCTTTACCGGCATCAACTTTTCGAACGTGCTGATGGCGGTTGTGCCCAGTGTTGTCAAGGAAGGCGGGTTTTACATCAGCCTGAACCCCGGCCCGTCGGTGTATGCGGGCAAGGACTGCAACAAGAACTTCTTTGCGGCGGCTTTCCAGAACGACTCTCATAGCGATACGGCGGGCATGGCCGCCAACGAGGTCGGCATCAAAAAGGCGGTGCTGGTCAGCGCAAACTATCAGGCCGGCCGCGATTCACTGAACGGCTTCAAGCGCGAATTCAAGGGCGAGGTGCTGGCCGAGATCTATACCAAGCTCGATCAGTCCGACTTTTCAGTCGAGCTGGCGCGGATCCGATCGCTTCAGCCCGATGGCGTGTTCCAGTTCTTGCCGGGCGGCGCGGGCATCAACTTTTCCAAGCAGTTTGCCAGCTCGAACCTGGGCAAGGACATAAAAATGGTGGCCACACTGGCGCTGGACGACCGCACGCTGACGGCAATTGGCGACGCGGCAGAGGGCTACTATTTGAGCTCGCTTTGGACCATCAACGACGACAACCCGGCAAGCAAGGCATTTGTGGAAGCGTTTCAAAAGGAATACAAGCGCCGGCCCACCTCGTATGCTGCAACGTCTTATGACACGGCTTTATTGATCGGCTCGGCACTGAAGGCTGCCGGGGGAGACGTGGTTGGCAACGCCGGTGCGTTCCGCAACGCGCTGCGCAAAGCCGACTTCGAGTCTGTGCGAGGCAAGTTCCGTTTCGACAAGAATCAGTTCCCGATTCAAGACTGGAAGCTCGTACAAATCGCCCGTAACGACGCCGGCAAGCTGGACTTCATCCCGCTCAAAACTTTGGTGGAAGATCACGGCGACGTCTACGCGGCCGACTGCAAAATGGATTGATTCGGTTCTTTACCCCCGGCTGGCATGAATCGTGCTGGCCGTTCTCCTGATCAAAAGGCGGCGGCGCAGTCGCATTGAGCGAGTTGGGCAAGCGCCGTTGCCAATTTCAGGAGAAAAAGATGACACCCAAGAATCAGCAGACTCAGTACCGGGTAGCTGGCGCCGTTGCTTATGCGAACGGCAGAAGGTCGGCTCGCAACCTGTTTGCCGCCCTGATGCTATTCGCCGGATTAAGCCTGCCACCCTTTGCGCTTGCGCAGCTGCCACAAGCCGAGACTGCGCAGGGAATAAAGTACGTAACCGGCGGCTTTGGATC
>NZ_JAJUFE010000092.1 GCF_029263785.1 Pusillimonas sp.
TGAGCTTGCCCCCGAATGACGGAGTCCTTAGTTCCAGTTAAATTGGAAAGAAGGAGCAAGGAATGTCAGATTCGAGAAGGCGTGCAAGGTACACGCAGGAATTCAAAGAGGAAAGTGTCCGGCAGGTGCTGGCGGGGGCGTCTGTGGGCTCGGTGGCCAGCTCGCTGGGCATCCCAAAGGCCAGTTTAGGTAATTGGGTTCGCCAGCAACAACGCGGTGAGCTGGGTGTCGTCGCAACACCGACGACGGCTCCCGGTGCTGTGTCGGCCGAGCAAATGGAGATTGCCCGTTTACGGGCGGAGGTCGCGCAGCTGAGGATGGAGCGCGACATAGCAAAAAAAGCCGCGGCGTACTTTGCGCAGGACACGCTGCAAAGTACGCCTGGATTCAAGAAATGAAGGGCCGCTGGCCGGTCCGTACGATGTGCCGTGTGCTGGCAGTCAGTGAAAGCGGTTACTACGGCTGGCAGCGCGCTCGTGGCAGGCGGATGCGCACACGAGCGCCTGATGAGCAGGTGCTGGTTCACATCCGAGCCATCCACCGCGAGGTGAAGGGGGAGTACGGTTGGCCACGAATCCATCAGGAGCTGCGTCGCCGAGGGCTACGTGTAGGCAAGGAGCGGGTCCGACTGCTGATGCAAGCCCATGGTGTGCGTGGCAAGGTCAAACGCCGGTATGTTTCCACGACCGACAGCAAGCATGCGCTGCCGGTGGCCCCGAATCTGGTACAGCGGCAGTTCAGCCCTGCTGCACCAGATCGGATCTGGTGCAGTGATATCACGTACTTGCCAACCGAACAGGGCTGGCTGTATCTGGCGGCCGTGGTGGATCTGTTCAGCCGAAAGATTGTGGGTTGGAGCCTCAAGCCCCACATGCTGTCATCTTTCGGCATAAAGGAGCCATTTCCTTTTCGGCATATAGAGGCCACGGATTTTTCGGCACTTAGGAGCCACCCTTTTTTCGGCATTTAGGAGCCATAGGAAGGGTTTACCGGTACTGGAGCATCTTCTGCAACCGACGTCACGCCGTTACCTTTGCATGATCACGACAGCAAGGGGACGACAGTGGCACGCAGGAGAATCGAGATGTATCAGTATCGACAAGCTCTCCTCAGCATGCGCCGCGGCGACACGGATCGCCAGATCGCGCAGACCAAGGTGCTGGGAAGACCCAAGCTGAGTCAGTTGCGCCAGTTGGCTGCCTCAAAAGGCTGGCTTGACCCGCAGACCCCTTTGCCCGAGGACGGTATCTTGGCGGAAGCGTTGGGCAAATCCAAACGCGCGTCCTCCACGCAATCCTCGCTCGAGCCACACCGGGAGAAAATTGCCGAATGGATGCGCGCCGGGGTAGTCGGGCCGGTGATTCTGTCGCATCTACAGCGCTCGTATGGTTATACCGGCAGTTATTCCTCGGTCTACCGCATGATGGTTTCCATCGCCGGTGCACGGCCGGCCAAGGCGACTATCCCCCTTGTCTTCGGGCCCGGGGAAGCCGTGCAGGTGGACTTTGGTGCCGGTCCCCTGTTGTATGACCCAGCTACCGAGAAGGTTCGTCGGACATGGGCGTTCGTGATGACGCTGTGTTTCTCGCGCCACCAGTATCTGGAATTCGTCTGGGATCAGAAAGTCTCCACGTGGCTGGGGTGCCATCGCCGGGCCTTCGAGTGGTTCGGCGGCGTGCCCAAACGGGTCATCATCGATAACGCCAAGTGCGCCATCATCAAAGCCTGCGTCACAGACCCAGTCGTACAGCGGTCCTACGCGGAATGCGCCGAAGGCTACGGCTTCCGGATCGATCCGTGTCCGCCTGCGGATCCGCAGAAGAAGGGCATCGTTGAAGCCGGCGTGAAGTACGTGAAGAACAACTTCCTGCCCTTGCGCACGTTCCGCGACATGGCGGACCTGAATCGGCAAGCCCGGGAATGGGTGCAGCACTATGCCAGTGAACGCATCCACGGCACGACGCGCAAGAAGCCCAACGACCTCTTCGAGATCGAACGCAGCGCCCTGTTGCCGTTGCCGGACATCGCCCCGGATCTGGGTGTCTGGCAACCGGTCAAAGTGCATCGCGATTGCCACGTCAGTTACGAACGGGCGTTGTACTCCGTGCCCTTCCGTCTCGTGGGCCAGACGGTCTGGCTGCGCAGTACCGACTCACTTGTCGCGATCTACCAAGACCATCAACAAGTGGCCGTGCATCGACGGACTCGCCGACCCGGTGATCGTCTGACCGTTCGGGACCACCTGCCGCCCGAAGCAGTGCAGTACCTCTCGAAAGACCGGCGGTGGTGTGAGGACCAGGCCGGCAAGGTCGGCCCTGCATGCAAAGCCCTGGTGACCTGGTTGTTGGCTGACAAGGTCCTGGAGCGGCTGCGCGCGGCCCAGGGCGTGTTACGCCTGGGCGAGCAATATGGCAACGCACGGTTGGAACTCGCATGCGAACGCGCGTTGACACATTCAAGCCCCTACTACCGGACCGTCAAGACGATACTCGCAGGCAACCACGACCAGCATCCCACCACACCGTTCACGCCGGCCGTCTACGCCTCTACGGCACGGTTCGTCCGCCCTGCACATCATCTGTTCGAAGATGCTTCCCTCACGCCACAGTAAACCTCGGAGACAACGGCCATGAATCCCATCCCCGCTCTGACGCCACATCTGAAGCAGTTACGCCTCTCGGGCATCCTGGACTCGCTGGAAGCCCGCAACCGGCAGGCCATCGACAGTAAGCTAGCCTATACCGAATTCCTTGCCTTGTTGATCGAAGACGAGATCGCACGACGCGAACAGAAGAAGTACAGCACACGACTGCGACGCGCCGCCTTCCGCACCACCAAGACGCTGGACGCCTTCGACTTCAATCAGTTACCCAATCTGAACCGGGCACTGGTACACGAGCTGGCTACCGGGCGTTACATCAGCGAATGCGCTCCGGTGCTCATCGTCGGGCCTTGCGGCACCGGAAAAAGCCATCTTGCACAAGCCTTGGGGCACTGTGCGGTTCGTCAGGGGCAAGACGTCCTGTTCACGACCTGCGCAAACCTGGTAGCCAGTCTGCACGCGGCGCGTGCTGTGGGCGCCTACGATCGACGGCTGGCAACGCTTGCCCGTGTACCACTGCTGATCATCGATGACTTCGGCTTGAAGCCACTGCGCCCGCCGGCTGATGAAGATCTCCACGAATTGATCGCCGAGCGCTATGAAAAAACCGCCACTATCGTGACGAGCAATCTGGATCTGCCCGAATGGGACCAAGCCTTCCCCGCGAACCGGCTTCTTGCCTCGGCCACACTGGATCGCCTTCGACACAATGCTTATTGCCTGGTTCTGGACGGAAAATCCTATCGCAGTCCCCGACTTGGGCCCACCACAACACTTGGCAAGGAGCAAAAAAATGACGTAAAAGACAGCTGATTCCGCCACCGAATTGATGCCTCCAGAACCGGCTTTTTAATGGCTCCTAAATGCCGAA
>NZ_JAJUFE010000011.1 GCF_029263785.1 Pusillimonas sp.
AGGAAGGCCAATTTGATGCTAGAGTAAGGCCTCATCAACGGGACGAAGAGCCTGACAATGAGTACATCCCAAGCTACTACAATCACGCCGGTCTCCCAGGCCGGCACACTGCGCATGGCGGTTGCTGGTGCAGGCGCTATCGGCTGCACAGTCGCTGCCATGCTGGCCCAGGGCGGGCAACGTGTAAGTCTGCTGGCTCGCGGCGCGACCCTGGACGCTGTGCGAAAAAACGGCTTGCGGCTTCACCGCGGCAAGGACAGCTCACAAACCATCATCGCTTCGGTTACGGTCAGCGATAGTGCGGCTGATCTGGGGATCCAGGATGCAATTTTCATCTGCACCAAGGCCCACGATCTGGCCACGATCGCCGCTACGCTTCAACCGCTTATCGGCCCCGAAACCTGCATTATCCCCATGGTTAACGGTGTGCCGTGGTGGTATTTTCAGGCCTTGCCGGGACGAATGGCGGGCCGGCAGGTACATTCAGTAGACCCCGATGGCCGACTGTTGCAGCTGCTTCCCGCCAACCAGGTAATCGGGGCCGTCCAGTTTCTGACTGCCGAGCGTCTGGCCCCCGGTGTGGCCAGCTCTACCAATCATATGTTGGTCATACTCGGAGAAATCGACCATACCGAAACACCCCGGGCGGCCCGACTGGTGCAGGCGCTTAATGCAGCCGGCATCGAATCGCGACTGAACCCGCGCATTCGCGACCCGCTCTGGACGAAGATCATCGCCAATCTGTCGTCAAATCCCCTGTCGGTGCTCACCGGCGCCACACTTGATACGCTGTACAGCGACCCGCGCCTGTTGCCGATCGTACGAAAGATCATGAATGAATGCCTGGCGCTGGCGGCATCGTACGGCGCCCGTATCGATTTTGACCCGTCCAGCTTTATCGAACAGGCCCAGGGCATGGGGCCTGTGCGTACATCCATGCTGCAAGACGCGCTTTCCGGTCACCGTCTTGAATTGGCCGCCATTGGTGACGCCGTGCTTGAACTTGCACAGCTGCAAGGGATGCCCATGCCGGTTACCAGCGACATTCTCGCGATGACGCATTACCGCGACGATGCCGGGCGCGCACCGGCCACCTCGGCCTGATCCTTCCACCATTGCACAAGGTACCCCGATGACTCTGCAAGCCAAGACTCTCGCTTCTTTCAATGCCGGAAGGCCCGTCCATTGCAGTGACGAAGAATGGGCGCTGCGCACCGATCTGGCCTACTGCTATCACCTGATCGACTACATGGGATGGACCGAATCCATCTTCAACCACATTTCTGCACGCCTGCCCGGCCCTACTCATGAATACCTGGTCAATCCCTTCGGGCTGAATTACAGCGAAGTGACTCCCGCCAACCTGCTCAAGGTGGATATCAACGGCCACAAGGTCGAAGATTCGCCCTACGACGGGAACCCGGCCGGCTTTGCCTTGCATGCGGCCCTGCACGCGGCACGAGACGATATCCGCTGCATCATCCATACGCACACCACACCCATTTCGGCAGTTGCCCAAAAGCGGGACGGCTTCGACCACAACAGTTTTTACGGAGCGCAATTACGCGGCCGGGTTGGCTACCATGAATTTGAAGGCATCACCTTGTTCGACGACGAGAAGCCGCGAATGGTAGCCAGCCTGGGCCAAAAACACATTCTGGTGCTGCGCAATCATGGCGTTGCCGTTGCCGAAGGCAGTATCGCCAAGGCCTTTTTCCTGCTATGGACGGTACAGCGTGCTGCCGAGATTCAATGCATGTCGGCGGCGATGCCGGGCGAAGAAGTGCCCCTGTCGGCCGAGGTTCAGCAAAAATGCGCTGACCTTACCGCGATGCTTATTCGCGATAGTGGTTTTGCCGACAAGTTCTTCAAGGCCTCGGTACGCAAGATGCTTGGCGAGCACGGGCTGGATGCAGCAGCGCTTGCGCCCTAGTCCTTGAGCAGACGAGCCACCAACCGCGACGTGGCCGCAAAGTGGCCGGTAAGCAGACTGCAGGCAAGATCGGCGTCGCGCTGGACGATAGCCTCGACAATGGCGGCGTGCTCGGCGTCGACATCGCGCTGCTCGGCATGGCCTATGCCGGCCGATAAGGCCCGATAGCGTGCGGTTTGCTCGCGCATGGTGGCACAAAAGCGTTTCAGCCATTTCGACGGGCAACCCGAAATCAGGGTTTCATGAAAGGCGTCGTGCGCGCGTTCCCAGTCGGGATTGATGTTTTTTTCGGGGCCCTCAAGGTGCAAGGGCAGTCGCTTGAGCTGGTGGTAAGCTGCCAGCACTTGCCCTTCCCATTCGCCATCATGGCGCTCGATTGCCTCACGAAGGGCCAGTGACTCGAGCTTCTGCCGGGTTTGGGTGATGTCTTGCAGTTCTTCGTCGGACACATCCGAGACCCGGAACCCTTTTTGGTCGATCGCATCGATAAAGCCGGTATTGCACAGGCGGGACAGCGCTTCGCGCAACGGAATGGTACCGACGTCGTAACGCTCGGCAAGTTCGCGAATGCGCAATTTGGTCCCGGCCGGAAAAACCCCGTTTATCAGATCCTGGCGTATGGCCAGCTGCAAAGAGGAGGCCGTCGTGCGTGCGGTGGTGGGTTCGGAGCTCAATGTGTTGGTCTGCCTGATAGTACGCCTGTTAAACATGCACCAATTTTATTGTTATGTGCGCATTTTAGCCGTTTGACCTAAATTAATCTATAAAACTTGATTTTGTATATATTTTGGCATAGGATTTAACGGCAAACTTTTTCTTCCAGCACAGCTTTTAAAGAGGGGCACCCATGCGGTATGTATCCATAGAACTCAACGGCAAGCCTGCATTGGGCGTGCGCAACGGCCAGGGCGATATCGCCGTCATCGGCGACGAAAGCCTGGAATCGTTACTGGCCAAGGGCACCGATCTGGCTACCTACGCCAACAACCGCACTGCCACGCAAACTGTCAAAGCGGACGACGCCAAGTTTCTGCCACCCCTGTCCCGGCCCACCAAAATCATCTGTGTAGGCCTTAATTACGCCGATCACACGGCCGAAAGCCCATACGAGCAGCCCGACTATCCCACTCTTTTCCTGCGTGTAAATACCAGTCTTATTGGTCACAATCAGCCCATCGTCCGGCCCAGGGTGTCCGACTCCCTGGATTACGAAGGCGAAGTCGCCGTGGTGCTGGGCAAGGGTGGACGCCATATTTCCAAAGACGACGCGCTTGGCTGCGTAGCCGGTTACTCGATTTTCAACGACGGCTCGGTACGTGAGTATCAGTTCAAGGCGCCGCAATGGACAGTCGGCAAGAACTTTGACGCCACCGGAGGCTTCGGTCCCGATCTGGTCACGGCCGACGAACTTCCCGCCGGCGCCAAAGGTCTAAAAATCGAAACCCGCCTGAACGGCAACGTCGTGCAGTCAGCCAGCACGTCTGACATGATTTTTGACGTGGCCACGCTCATTTCGATCATCAGCGAAGCCATCACCCTTGAGGCCGGCGACGTCATTGTATCGGGCACCCCCGCCGGCATTGGCTGGGCTCGCGACCCCAAACTGATAATGCGCGATGGCGACGTATGCGAAGTCACAGTCGAAAAACTGGGCACGCTACGTAATCCCATCGTGGACGAAGCCTAAATCCAGACCAGGGGGCAAAAAATATAAAAAGGCCCCCATTACTATCCGACGCACCGGAGGAAGACATGACAGCTCAATCCGTCGGCAGTGCAGCCGTCCATTCCATTGACCATTTTGCCCTTAACGTGCCGTCTCTCGAGCAGGCCGAGCATTTCTACGAGAATTTCGGCCTTACCGTCACACGCCACGACGGCGAGCTCCATCTGCACGCCGCTGACAATCATCGCTGGGGTCGCCTGCTTGCATCCGACCACAAATCGCTTGCCTACCTGAGCTTTGCCTGCCATAAAGGCGAGCTGGAAACCATCAGGGCTCAGGCGCAGGCTGCAGGCGCCGATTTCAACCGCGACTCTTCTCTTAAAACCGGTGAAGGCATCTGGTTCCACGACCCCGACGGCAACCTGATCCAGGTCAAGGAGGGGGCCCGCACCATGCCTACCTCCAAGACACCTTTCCACGTACCGGTCGCCCAGGAAAACCAGCGCGGCGCATACTCACGCTCGGAAGGTGGCCGTGTGCAACCTCGTCGTCTGTCGCATGTGCTGCTATTTACCCCCGACGTCCTGCGCGCCACCGCGTTCTACGACAAGGCCCTGGGCCTGAGGCTGTCGGACAAGTCGCAGGACATCATCGCATTCACTCACGCCCCTCACGGCTGCGACCATCACATCCTGGCTTTCGCCAAAAGCCCCGCAAAGGGCTTTCACCATTGCTCATGGGACGTCGCCACGCTCGACGATGTCGGACGCGGTGCAGACCAGATGGGTGCAGCCGGCTACAAGAAAGGCTGGGGTGTGGGCCGGCATGTGCTTGGGTCCAATTATTTCCACTACGTGCAAGACCCCTGGGGATCGTTCTCGGAGTACTCGGCCGATATCGACTACGTGGCCGCCGGCACGCAGTGGGAGGCCGGCGAGTATCCGCCCGAAGATTCCATGTATTTGTGGGGCCCCGACGTTCCCGATTACTTCATCGTCAACACCGAAACCCCGGCCGAAGAAACTCAGGCCTGAACGGCCTCTTCGGCATCCAGGCCCAGGTAGGCCCGCCGCAGTTCGGGGCGGGCCAAAAGTTCGTCCGGGGTTCCTGTCGCGACAATACGGCCTTCTTCGAGCACGGCAGCCCGCTGTGCCACCTGCAGGGCCATTGTCACGTTCTGCTCGACCAGCAGCACGGCCATGCCTTCGGAATGGATATCGCGGATGACCCGGAACATATCCAGCACGATGCTGGGCGCCAAGCCCAGCGAAGGTTCGTCCAGCAGCAGCAGTCGTGGCTTGGCCATCAGCGCGCGCCCAATAGCCACCATTTGCTGCTGCCCCCCCGACAGTGAACCGGCGGGGTCTTCGAGCTTGGGCACCAATGCCGGAAACAGATGGCAGACGCGCTCGAGCGAATCTGCGCGATGCGCCTTGGCAGCACTAATGTAGCTGCCCAGCTCGAGGTTTTCGCGTACCGTCATTTCGGTGAAAAGTCGCCGGCCTTCTGGAACCAGAGCAATGCCGGCCGCACAGAAGCGGTGCGATGACAGGCGGGATATATCCTTGCCGTCGAAGACAAGCTTGCCGGCGCTGATGCGATTCAAGCCGGCGATAGCGTTGATTAAAGTGGTCTTGCCTGCACTATTGGGGCCCACGACACATAGGAGTTCCCCAGCGCCGACCTCAAGCGATACATCCCACAATGCCGTTGCCGCGCCGTATGCAACACGAATCGATTGGACCTCAAGCATGGGCGTGGACTCCTGAAACGTTGGCTGCGTGTTCGTCTTCGATGGGTTTGCCCAAATAGGCCGACACGACTTCGGGGCGACTCATGACGTGCTGGGGTTCACCCTCGGCCAGAACCAGCCCCTGGTCGAACACAACGATACGGTCACACAAGGCCATGACTGCCCGCATGACGTGTTCGACAAATAATATGGTTGTACCCTGTTCACGAATACGGTGGATTAGGGCCACGGCCTCATCGATTTCAGAGGGCGTAAGACCGGACAGGACTTCGTCGAGCATCAGCAGTTCGGGTTTGGCCGCCAAAGCGCGGGCGAACTCCAGGAACTTGCGCTGATGCAGGTTGAGATCGTCGGGCAAGGCATGCGCCCGGCCGGCCAGACCGGTAAATTCCAGCCATTGCCAGGCGTCTTCTTCGGCCTGTCGACGTTCGGTAAGCTGGCCACCGAACATGGCAGGCAAGGCTACGTTTTCCAGGACACTCAGGTGGGCGAACGGGCGCGGTATCTGATAGGTACGAGAAATACCGCAACGAGCCACCAGATGGGCGTCTTTACCGACAAGCTCGTTGCCCTTGAATACGATACTGCCCGCCGTGGCCGGAAAATGGCCACTGACAACGTTGATGAATGTGGACTTGCCCGAGCCGTTCGGGCCAAGCAAGCCAAGAATTTCTCCGCGATACACCGACAAATTGACGCCCTTTAGCGCACGTACGCCGCGGAAGGACTTGGCCACGTCTTTGGCGACCAGCAACACCTCTGATGAGCCCGACGCAGCCGCCCTGCGCCCGGGTGCCGCCGGCGCGGCGTCCGCGAGGCCGACGGCGGCATCTTCAGGCCGGGGCGAAGCCGGCACGGAATCAGTGCCTGCTTCAGCAGCTTCCAACTGCTGATTGATGGCAGATGGCGGTAATGATGCCTGCGCAGCATGATCTTGGGATTTGGATGCCTGCCCAGCACGATCTTGGGATTTGGATGCCCGCGCAGCACGATCTTGGGGTTTGCGCCCGAAACGTTTG
Source organism: Pusillimonas sp. (assembly GCF_029263785.1). GTDB lineage: Bacteria > Pseudomonadota > Gammaproteobacteria > Burkholderiales > Burkholderiaceae_B > Pusillimonas. The sequence goes on from NZ_JAJUFE010000011.1 coordinate 6,372, forward strand.
AGCGCCTGGCCCAGGATACCCTCGGGCATGAACAGGATGACCACAATAAGGATTACGCCCATGGCGACCTTGCCGATAACGGCGCTGTCGCCTGCAGTAAAGCTGTACAGCAGCAATGTAATGACCAGCGCACCCACCGCGGGGCCGAGCCAGTGGCGTGTTCCGCCCAGCACGCTCATCAGGACAACCGTAAGCGGCATGGCGACCGTGAACACATCGCCTGTGGTGACGTACGAGACAAACATGGCTTGAATGCCACCCACCACGCCCGCCAAGGCACAAGAAAGCCCAAATGCGGCAACCTTGTACTTGAAAGTGGGTACTCCCAACACTTCGGCGACGTCTTCATCATCGTGAATGGCGAAGAGCCCGGTGCCAAAACGGGCGTAATAGATCAGCAACGCGATGACCAGCGTGCCGACGGCAGCGCCCAGCGCAAGCAAATAGAAGGTGCCGGACGGTGAAGGGCCGAAGTCGGGCATGGGCACAGCGCTTAAATACACACCCTGCCCGCCATCGATCAGGGGGACGTTGAGCACGATGGTGGCAACCACGAAGGTGGCAGCGAGCGTCAGCAAGGCAAAGAGCTCGCCGCGTACCGCCTTGACACGGAACGACACTGCCCCCAGCACGATTCCGAACAGGGCGGCAAACGCCGCAGCCACTGGAAGCGTCCACAGAAACGGTACGTCGAACTGGCTGGTAAGGGTGGCCGTGGTGTACATGCCAATGCCGTAGAAAGCACCGTGGCCAAACGAAAAATAGCCTGAATAGCCCGACAAAATATTCCAGGACGTTGCCAGTGCAACCCAATGGAAGATCAGGTACAGAACAGATTCATAAAAAGCCGGCAGCCCCAGATACGGCACGATGGCCAGCAACACGCCGGCGAGCAGGACGAGTGTTAGAGAACGACGCATGATCAAGCCCTACCTGGACGGACTAGCAATACAAGGATAAGTAGCGAGAAGGACACCAGCGGCGCCAGCGAAGGCGAAGCCACCGCCATGGTGACCGCTTCGGACACACCGATGATGCATCCCGCGATAAGTGGACCCATCGGGCGTCCGAGCCCGCCGAGCATGACGGCCGCAAACACTACGCCAATCCAGGTATAGATTTGAGATGGAGCAAGGGTATAGCTGAGCGCAATGCAAACGCCTGCAATACCCGCCAACGCTGCATTAAGCCCCGAAAGCAATAAAGCCAGCGCGCGTTGATTGATGCCAAATGCCGCAGCAATGGGTGCATCTTCGGCAGCTGCGCGTAACGCCTTGCCGATATCACTGCGTTTGAGCACCAGCCAGGCGGCAACCGCAATGCCAACGCTGAGCCCCAAGGTGATTAATTCGGGAAGCGGCAGAAACAGTTCGCCCACACGGTAGCGATGCTCGGCGTAGCTGGATTCAAGCCTTCGGTAATCGGCTGTCCAGATCCATTGCAACACCGCCTCGATGATGATGGTAAGGCCGAAGGTGATCAGCAAGGAGTTGAAGGGCGTGACCTTGAAATGCGACAACACCCAGTGCACGGCAATGCCGAACACGAAAAACAACGGGACAATCATCAGCAGGGTCAGCATGGGGTCGACGCCCCCATAGCTGGCCAGCTGATAGGTAAGGTACGCACCCAAAAACGCCAGGGCGAAGTGCGCCAGATTGATCTGGCGCAACATGCCCCAGGACAGGCTTAGCCCAAGCCCCAAAAGTCCATATAACGCGCCGGTGAAAATGCCCGCCAGAATGGACTGGGCCAACAAGGTGGAGCTTGGTAGTGTCATCTGCTAAGCAACGAATTTAGGTTCCGTGATTACTTGGTACGAAGTTTGGCGCCCGGAGCAGCCCATTCGGTGGGCCATACCGTGACCCACTTGCCGTCCTGCACCTGCTTGATGCGCCCAAGGTCATCACCGAAGTTGCCGCGCTCGTTGAACCGCTGCTTACCTTGAATAGTGTCGACAGTATTGTTGCGTAGCCATTCGGCCATCTTCTCGTCGTCGAGAGAATTGGTGGCCTTGACTGCCGCTTCGAGAATTTGCCACGCCGAAAACGATGCCGCAGCCTGCACCTCGACTGCCGTGTCCGGCAGGTTGGCCTTGGTGGCGCGCACTGCGTATTCCTTGACGAACTTGTCGGCCACCGGGTTATCGGTAAACGGAGGATGCGCCTCGAAGACCGTAAGGGACAATGCACCGTTGGCCTCGGGAGCCTTCAGCATGGGAGCCGGTGCCGGATACAGGTGGAAGTGATTGCGCGGGATGTAATCGATTTTTTTGAGTGCGTCGAGCAACATGACGCCTTCGAGACCCAGGCCGCCCACCCAAAGCAGGTCGGGATCAGCTTCTTTGATGCGACCCGCAATCGGCGCGTAATCGCGATTGCCGAAATCCCATTCAAGGAACAGGACTTCTTCGAGGCCCTTGTTTTTGACGACTTCGCGGGCACCCAGTGATACGAAGTGGACCGACGGAAACTTGCTGGTAACGACGGCCACGCGTTTTGGCGGGTTGTCGGACTGCGCCATCATATCGAGCAACATGGTAGGCGTGGTGGTTTCGGGGTCGGGCCCAAGCGACCATGCCGGGAACTGGCGCTCGTACTTTGCAAGCTTGGGAATGCCAAACGTGTGATGCACCAGCATCTTGTTGTAGCGTTGTGCTACGCCCATGGCGGAAAGAATGTTTCCGGTGGCGTACGGGCCGATCAGGAGATCGACCTTGTCGGATGTGACAAGCTGCTCGTACAGGGTGCGTGCTACATCAGGCTTTGACTGATCGTCTTTCAGAACCCACTCGACGGGCCGGCCCAGCAGACCTCCGCGTGCATTCAGGTCGTCTATGTAGATTTCGCCGGTAAGCTTGTGGACCAGGCCGGTAGAGGCCAAGGGGCCGGTCAGGGCCAGGGTGCCACCGATGCGAATGGGGTCGCCCGAAGGCTTGCCGCCTGACTGCGCAAACGCCTTGGATGCAAGTGTGCCTGCACCCATTGCACTGACAGCGGCTAAAAAGGCACGTCGATCGATCGTCATGTTTTGTCTCCTGTTGGATGCCTGTCTAGCGGATTATTGTTTGGATTTGGCGAAACTCTGTGGCTTCGTTAGTAGGATTACGTCACGAGTTGCTTTATGAAGCAAGCTCTATGTAAGTATCATATTAAAAAAACGATCAAAATATACAAACCTGCCAAAAGTATATATTGCCGACCTGAAAAGGACATCAGGGTTTCCATGCATACGGGCTGGGAGCCATCAAAAAAAGGAGACAGGCATGGACAGCATCACCGATCTCGACGCCGTAGCGCTATCCCGATTTATACGGAGCAAGCAGCTGTCGTGTGTTGAGGTCATGCAGTCTTACCTTCAGCAGATAAACCGGTTGAATCCGACATTCAATGCCATCGTGTCGTTACGCCCTGCCGACGAACTGTTGAGCGAGGCGGCTGAATACGACCGCATGCTGGCTGGCGGCAAGTACATGGGGTGGATGCACGGCATGCCCCAGGCGCCCAAAGACGTGACCCTTACGCGCGGACTGCGCACCACCTTTGGCTCGCCCCTGCTGCAAGACTTTGTGCCCGACACCGATGCGCCGGTGGTTGCCCGCATGCGGGCCGCCGGATCAATTTTTATCGGCAAGACGAACGTGCCTGAGTTCGCGCTGGGGTCGCAAACCTACAACCCGATATTCGGGCCAACGCGAAACGCCTTGAATCCTGCGCTGACGGCAGGCGGCTCCAGCGGCGGCGCAGCAGTAGCCCTGGCGCTTGGCATGCTGCCGGTGGCGGACGGCAGCGACATGATGGGTTCCCTGCGTAACCCCGCTGCCTTCAACAATGTATATGGCTTGCGTCCTTCGCACGGTCGGGTTCCATCTGGCAGCCCCGATCTGTTCTGCCAGCAACTGGCCACCGACGGCCCTATGGCCAGAAACGTCACCGACCTGGCAATGCTGCTGCTGACACAGGCCGGTCACGATATATATGACCCGTTTTCGCTACGCGATGCACTGCCCGCTGAACCCGCAACGGTTTCCCCCGACGACCTGCTTGCAGCGGGCACCCTCGAACGAGACTTTGACGGCGTCAGAATCGGCTGGCTGGGCGACCTGGACGGGCATTTGCCATTCCAGCCAGGTGTGCTTGAGCTGTGCGAAGCGTCGCTGGCAACCTTCGATACCGTAGGCGCCACGGTTGACGCCGTGAAGCCGCCGTTTTCTCCGGCACAGCTTTGGGATACGTGGTTGACGTGGCGACACTATCTGCTGGCCGGAACACTGGGCGTGCACTACGCCGACCCAAAACGTCGCGCAAAGCTGAAACCCGAAGCCATCTGGGAAATAGAGCAGGGTCTGGACATGCCCGCGTCGCAGCTGTTCAAGGCATCAATGGCGCGATCAGCCATTTATCGCACGGTCATGCAGTTATTCGAAAGTGTGGAATTTCTGGTGCTGCCGGCCGCACAGGTGTTTCCATTTGATGTAGACACACATTGGCCGAAGGAGATTAACGGCCGGACCATGGACACCTACCATCGCTGGATGGAGGTCACGATACTGGCAACGCTAATGGGGTGCCCGGCACTGAGTGTTCCCGCCGGCTTAAACGCACAGGGTCTGCCCTCGGGACTGCAAATTCTTGGCAGGCCAGGATCGGATTGGCAGGTATTGCAGTTGGGGCGGGCGTGGGAAGAAGCGATGGGTAAGCCTGCATAAATACAGGCTTCCCGGAGATTACTACCAACAGCTTTTAACTGGTGTTCGCTAGAACGGAATATCGTCGTCCAGATCGGCCAGGTTGGCTGCGGGTGCGCCTTGTGGCGACGCCGGCCGCTGCTGCTGCGCAGGACGCTGGGGACGCTGTTGCTGCCCGCCGCCGTAATCACCCATGGGCGCATCGCCCATGTTGTCGGCGCGCCCGCCCAGCATCTGCATCTGGTCGGCCACGATTTCGGTGGAATAGCGATCGGCGCCTGTTTCCTTGTCTTGCCATTTGCGTGTTTTAAGGCGACCTTCTACATAAACCGAACGGCCCTTGCGAAGGTACTCGCCGGCGATTTCGGCCAGGCGGTTATAGAACACGACGCGATGCCACTCGGTTTCTTCGCGACGTTCGCCAGTGGCCTTGTCTTTCCATTGAGAAGTGGTGGCGATAGACACGTTGCATATCGCGGCACCGTCCGGGCTGTAGCGAACTTCGGGATCGCGTCCCAAGTTGCCGACGAGAATGACTTTATTGACTGAGGCCATGACAGTACCCTTAAGATTTGAATTCAGATTACCGCTATTATCGACGATTTTCGGGCCGCCCTCGCAAACCTTACGCACATCTACGCGCGCTGAAATTGCCCACCAGGCGTATTGAGCTCGTGGCGCCCGCTACGTCGTCAGCTTTACTACCATACTAACAAACCGGCGGCATCTGCCGGCACCGGTGGCTGACGTGGGCGACCCCGGCGTCACCCCGCCAAATCGGCCCTTGGCCCTTTATTTATTGTGCGATATGTCGCGTAGCCTGCTGCTGACGATACTCCCTTGGAGACACTCCAAACTGCTTGCGAAAGGCCCGGCTGAAATGCGCAACGTCGTTAAAGCCCCAGTAATAGGCGATTTCGCCGATGGAGCGCCCGCCGGCCATGGGCACGGCAAGCTCGGCACGACAGCGTTCGAGCCGGCTGCGCAGCACCCGCCTCATGAGGGATTCTTCTTCGTCTGAAAACAGTTCGTAGACGTAGCGCGTCGACAAGCCCACCCCCGCAGCAATGGAAGAAGCCGAAAGGTCGCTGTCGCGCAGATTGTCCTGCATGTATCGCAAGATCCGTTGTTTGTGCAGTTGTTTCAGCCGTGAGGGCGGCACCGGCTGGTCGATGGTAAGGCTGCTTAGTGCCGCTGTCAGCACATACGGCAGCGACTCTGCAATTCGATCGGCAGTTTCTTCGTTCAGAACCGAGGCCAGACGGAACATTCCATCGAGCAAGCCACTGAATAAGGCACCCGGTCCCTGGCGGCCATTGATCACCCGAGCTGTGTAGTGGTCGAAATCCGGCACAAGATTGCGCAGTTCTTCGGGCTCCAGGTATACGGAATGGGTAAGGATTTCGCCGGTCTCGATAAAAAATTGACGCTGGGGATCGACCATGAATATGTCGCCCGCCTCGACCCGGCACTCCCGGCCGTCCTGGTGAACCAGGGCGACGCCTTCTTTCTGCAAGGTAACCAATAGACGATTGGACCGCTGGCCCACGGCAAGGGAGGACGTGGAATGAGGCGAAAATCGCAATGATGCGAAGCGCAATTTACGTCCCCGATAGGCCGAGATCGTGGCCTCGAACGGATTTTCGTCTTCGGACCTGACCACCAGGCCAACCGAAAACATCGACTCCATATGTTGCTGAAAACTCAAGGGGCACTGAGCGCTATATTGCGAGCCCTGTACGCCCTGATCTTGCACTTGAGTCATAGCTTAATCTCACTGAACGGACCGCCATCTCAAAATGCAGCGCTCTATCCATTGCAACAACATAGAGGCGCCAAACCCGATAACACCCAACATTACCACGCCGGCATACAGCTCGGGAGTACGGTATGAACGCTGGGCCATAAGGATGCTCTGACCCAAACCCGGCAACGACGCCTGCATTTCGGTAACCACCGCCAGGATAAGCGCGATGGCCAGACCAACACGTGCCCCGGCCAGAATATCAGGCATGGCGCTTGGCAGCGATACCTTCCTGAAACGGTCCCACACGTTCATGCGCATGGCGTCGGCCACCTCGAGCAGGCGCGGCTCTACAGACGAGAAACCTTGAACGGCGGCCAGAAGCACCGGCCAGATCGAGCCAAATGCAATCACCGCCGTGGACATTTTGTTGGTAAGGCCAAAGGCCAGAATGGCCACCGGGATAATCGCCGACGCCGGCATCGGGCGCAGGAACTCAAGCGTAGGCGTAAAAAGCTGCCGGCTGATGCGCGAGCCAGCGATCAATGCACCCAGACCCACACCCAGCACAGACGCAAGCAGCCAGCCGTAGAACATACGCACCACGGTTTGTGAAAACGGCTCCCAGATTCTTCCGCTGACAATCTGGGACCAGAGCTCTGCGAAACTGCGGGAAGGCGAAGGGAAGAACAACGGCGAGATGACTTCAAGCATTGCCAGCAGTTGCCATACCGCCAACAGAAATACCGCAAAGCCAATTGCACCGATGCGGTAAAGCCAGCGTCTGCGCGCGCTCATGTCCGCTCCTTGGTGCGCTGGGCACGATACGCCGGAGAGCAGATATTGATGAGTGCCTGGCTGCCGGCGCTAAGCCCCCAACCGACCACACCAATCCACAGCAGCTGCGCATACATCTGGTCGAATCGCATCGCTTGCTGCGCCGACATCATGCCGTGGCCGAGCCCGCGTGGATTAAGCACGATCTCGACCGTTACCGCCACAACCAGAGAAATTGCCAGGGCAAGCTGCAATCCGACGGCGATGCGCGCCAGTGCCGCCGGCAGAATTATCTTGACCATGCGCTGCCAGGCGGTCATCTCGAGTACCCGCGCCACATTGAGCAAAGACGGATCGACGCTTCGTACGGCCGAAATCGTGACGATAAGAATCGGCCATAAGCATGCGAACGCCACTACGGAGGCTTCCATTCGCACACCAAAGCCAAAAATCATCAGGGCCAGGGGTATCAGCGCCACTGATGGCACAGGGCGCATCGCGTCTATGGAAGGCCCCACCACCCTTTCGAGCCAGGGCATCAGTCCAAGTACAACACCAGCAAACAAGCCCATGACGGCAGCTATCAGGAAGCCCAGGAGCGCGGCCTCGAAGGTTTCGACCGTTGCCACCAACAAGGTGCCGTCCGTGAGCCCGTGGTATAGCGCGACCGCGACATCCAGCGGCCGGGACAGGGAATCCATGCGCAGGCTCTCGATATGCCAGAGCAACTCCCAGATAATTACCAGTACCGCAGGGATGAGTGCGCCGAGCCAGCGAGTCGGCATCAGTGCCCCTCCAGCAATCCGAACAGTTCGTGACGCAGAGCGAGAAACCGGGGGTCTTCGCGAGTAGTCAACTGGTGACGGGGACGGGGAATATTGACCGGAATTTCCTTGAGGATGCGGCCGGGATTGCTGGCCAGAACGATGACCCTATCGCCCAGGTAAATTGCCTCTTCAAGGTCGTGGGTGATGAACACTACTGTTGTGCCATGAGCTTCGGCCAGATGGGCGACTTCGTCCTGCAGGCCCTGACGTGTGATGGCGTCAAGCGCGCCGAAGGGTTCGTCCATCAGAAGCAGGGTGGGATCCTGGGCAAGACAACGCGCAATCTGCACCCGCTGCTGCATGCCCCCTGACAGCTGGCTGGGATATTGGTCAATAGCATGGGACAGGCCCATTGTTGCCGCAAGCTGTGCGATACGTTGAGAATGCTGAGCTTTGGGGAGGCCGCATGTCTCGAGGGCCAGAGCGATATTGCCGGCCACCGTGCGCCACGGCAGCAACGCACGGCTGTAATCCTGAAACACGATGGCGCGTTCGCGAGAGGGGGCAGTGACAGACTTTCCGTAGAAGTCGACACGCCCCGCAGTGGGACGCGCCAGACCGGCCAGCAGACGCAGCAAGGTTGTTTTGCCGCAGCCCGAGGCACCCACGATACAAAGGAATTCGCCGGCGGCTACAGACAGATCCATATCTTTAATGACCATGCGGCTGGTGGCGCCTTCGCCAAACGCCATCCCCAGGCCGTGAACCCGAATCGCCGGCATATCCGAATGTGCGGCGTGCAATGCACCTGCCCTTTCGTGTAAATCGTTATGGAGCATAAAAGCTTCCTGCGACGTTCGCTCCTGAATATTCTGTGTGCCAAAACGCCTGCGGGCAAGAGGTGAAACCCGCAGACGATGGCACGTGTCCAGAAACGGGAGACTAGGGATAGACCAAGCCTGACGTATCAGCGACCTTGTCGGCGAAACCTACCTCCTTGAAGATCTCGGCGTAGATCTTGAGTTCGGCCGGATCGACTTCAAGCGAATAGGGCACCTTCAGCTGGGTCGAATATCCCAGGTACTTTTTCTCGATTTCGCGGGCCTGATCGGGGTTGGCACGGATAAACTCCAGCGCTTCGACCAGGGATTTACGGAACGCCGGGGCCACCGAGGGATTGGCGTCCAGCCACTTCCGGCTGCCGGCCCAGACAGGGCCAAGAATATCCTCGTTGACTTCGGCAATGTACTCAGCTACGCGATAGCCGGTCTTGTCCGATACGATGGCCGTGCGAAACGGTTCCAACACAGGCACAGCGTCGATCGTCCCGGCCTTCAGCAGATCTTTCATCTGCGGAAACGGCGCCTCGACTATCGCCACCTTCGATACATCTGCCCCCTTGTCGATCAGCCACTTGCGGAAAAGTACGTCAGCCACGCTGCGAATACCCGGAACGCCGACTTTTTTACCTTCCAGATCTTTCGCGGTCTTGATATCGGCGCCCTCTCGAGCCACGACACTGAAAAACGCAGCATCCTTGGTGAAACGGGTGGCTCCGGCGACGGCGACCAGATCCAGCCCGGACATCGAGGTATCAATCAGTGCGGTTGGCGTTGTGGCGCCGATGTTCAGGCTGCCCGACATAATGGCTGCCGGAATATTTGAAACGATGACAATCTTGGACAAAGAAACGTCCAGACCATTTTTGTCGAAAATTCCTGTGTCCTTGGCTACCATGGCCGGCAACCAGTCGGCCGCCGGCGGATAACCTACTGCGACCTTTACGGGCTCGGCAGCCGCTACACCAAGGCCGAACCCCGCTACCGCAATTACCCATTTGATGAACTTGTTCATGATTGGTGTCTCCGTTAGTGTTTTGCGTTCAAATTGCTTTACAACGACGGCTGCGATACCTGGCGCAGGAAGGCGCCAACTGCTTCGGTGAACTCAACGGGCTTTTCTACATTACCCAGATGGGCGGCGCCCGGCACCACCAGCATCTGTGCGTTGTTCAAACGCTCGGCAATTTTGGCCGCGGCCGCCGGCGGCACAGCCGAATCCTGCTCTCCGGCCACCACCAAAGCCGGAGCCTTGATTTTCTGAAGTTTATCGAGATGATCCAGACCTTGAATTGCCTTGATCGCCGACACATACCCCCAGCTGGACGTACGCCTGATCTGGTCTGACAGCCAGGCCAATGTCAGCGGGGACGATTCGGCAAACGCCCGCGTGAACCATCGTTCGAGCGTAGGGAGGACCTGCGCTTCCATTCCCTCTTTTTCGAATCGTGCGATACGTCCGCTCCAGATTCCCTTGACGGGTGCTTCGGTTCTGGCACTGGTGTGTGCCAGCACCAGGGCCGTCAGACGATGAGGATATTTCAGGGCGAATGCCTGCGCAATCATGCCTCCTAACGATAATCCCACGACGGACGCACGTCCGATCCGAAGCTCGTCAAGCACTTCGCATACGCAATCTGCGTAGTCGGCCAGATCGAGATCGCCTTGTTGGTCGGGACTGTTGCCATGACCAGGAAGATCAATGCTTATCAGACGGAAAGCAGCCGCCCACACAGGAAGCTGCGCCGCCCATAAGCTGCTTGTGGTAGCAATGGCGTGCAAAAGGACGACCGGCGGTCCGTCGTTGGGTCCATCAACGCGGTAGGCGCAGCGGGTCATGCGGTGCCTCCCGGCTGCCACTGGCCAAGGCCTATCCCGGTATACCAGGCGGGCATTGGCTTGTAATAGATTTGCCTGAATGGGCCGTTAGCAGCGCCGTGGGCCACCAGCCAGGTCCGGACTTCTTCGGCGCCGTTTCCGGCCTCATCAACATGGTTCGTGACGTAGTCGATCAACGCCTCGTGATCGTCTTGCGCCAGCAAGCCTAAAAAACGTCGGTCGAACTCGTCGTTGACCATCCCCATGCGCGGCGTCGAGATGTCATGACTCAGTCCACCAGTAGCCAAGATTGCAATACGCTGGGGTTGTGGATAGCGGCTTATGGCCCGGGACAGTAACTGCCCCCACTGCAGGGCCCGCTTCATGGTCGGCAGGGGTGGCTGAACACAGTTGACCATCAGCGGCACAATGCTGACCTCGTTTGCAATGCCTGCCAGAACCAGCGGGGTCAATACGCCATGGTCCAGAGTCAGTTCCATGGAAAACGCCGGATCGAACCCTTCGTGCAAGGCTACGTGCAGTATATGCGCCCCCAACTGCCTGTGACCCTTCAATGTGTGCTTTTCAGCTTTCAGCCAATGCTCGACGGGAGACTGATACGAATCGGTTGTGCCGATGCAAAACGCTGGAAGGTTGTCCAAAAAGAAGTTGTGGACGTGATCGTCGGAAATCACAATGACGGCATCAGGGCTGGATCTGCGTAACGCTTCGCCCAATTCCTGGAACGCCTTGAAGATGTCGGTTCGATCAGCTTCAGGAATGGCATCCGGAAAATTGAGCATGACCGGGGTGTGGCTGCATGCGAACACGCCGACGAGCTCAGCCATGATCGGTCTCCTGACGAATGACGGGCTCTATGGCCTTTAACGAGGCCACAAAATCGCTCTCGGGAATACGCAGCCCCAGACAATGTGCCCGAAGCAGCAATGGGTTCACGCCCTGGAGATACATTGCACCGATATCGTTGTCGCGTATGGCTGCCTTAAGGTGTGCCGGCAGTGGCGCACTGGCCATGTATTGGTCAGGGTCTTTTTTATATTCTTCCAGAGCACTGGGCTGATGATGAATATCGTAAAGGATTCGACTCATCGCATAGCACTCGGGGGTGGGCATAGGGTGGCGCCAGTTCTGCATCACGACCTGACTCCTTCGCCTTTGACCTGCTTGCATAGCCAATCGACTATCGTGGGCAATGTTGCGGGTGTCAGACCCATATGCCCCCCTGGAAACAGGCGAACACACTTGGGTGAACCCGTTTCGGTCAAAAGCGCGATGTCCTGCACCGGGCACTGCCTGTCTTCCTTGCCGTTTACCAGCAACAAAGGTGCACAAGGCTGGTCAAGTATCCCTTGATCCAGCAAGGACAAGCGTTTGAAACCTTCGATGTATTCGGTGTCGTTGGTAGCACCCAGCATAAGTGACCGCGTTTCGACCAGCTCCATGAGATAACTGTCGGGATAGCGTGACGCCTCTACCCAGGCTGGTTGGAACATGTAGTGCGCGCCTCCACCCCAGTTCACGCATCCTGCCAAACGACCATGCATCAGATGTGCCAGCTTGGTCGCCCAATAACCCCCGAACGACCTGCCCAGGCATCCGATGCGCGATGCCTTGTACTGGGGCTGTTGCGCAATCCAGTCGAAGACCGTGATGAACTGGCGTTCGGCATCGGGAACACCTTTGACAGGAGATTCGCCGGTACCGGCATTGTCCATGGCAATGGTCGCTACCCCCTGCGCCAGAAACGCATCCGAAGCCGCAGTCATTTGTTCTTTATAGGCGTCAACGCCTCCCCACATCACGACAACGGGGAACGGGGCTTGCCCGGCAGGCCGACGCTCGAGCAATACGATTTCTTTTCCCTCGCCCTGGCGCCCGTCAAAGGGAATGACAACGCGATTGACTGGATATTGCCAATACCTTGCACCCTTTACATAGGCGTCTCGTTCGGCGACCGCGCACCGGACCTTGGCAGGATGATTGGGGCACGGAAAGCGGCCCATGAAGAACACGCCGCTGGCTTTCTGAAACAGCTGCGATGCCAATCCGGTGTTGCCGGAGTGTTCGGCTGCCCGAGCCTGCTCGAGTATGCCAAGCCCAAGCGCTTCCCAGTATTCGCCCCAGGCCTTGCCGTCCAGGCCCGGAACGCCCTGAATCCACTGGACTCCTTCATCTGCCGGCAGCGAGTTCATGGGATGGATACGCTTGGCAAGCCTGGCCAGCATCCACTGTTTAGCCTCGGCCAAAGTCTTGGGACGCCCCGACACCGTTGCGCCCGTTAACGTGTCGTTCAATGCTGTCTCCGATTTCTTGTAATTGCCGGCGCCCGCACAAGGCCATGACGCAACGGCTGATGGTTTAGATCATAGGGACGCAACCTCGTTCGTACTGTGCCAATTCAGCACAATCTTTTGACTGTTTCTGCACCTTCGGTGGTGGACTGCTGGATGGTGGGCCGGCAATCACGCCCGGAACGCTTCAAGCCCGGGTGGAAAGCCCGGCAGTTTTTGCTCGTACGCGCACCTTCTTTTGACCGAACGTGCGAAAGCATGACAGGCGTATTGACCTGGTTCAGGGCTTGCCGACTTAATACGCTCAACTGGCAAGCCAATCTCCCAAGCACCGACCAATACGATCATGAAACACCACAGAACAGCTCTGATAGTAGGGGGTGGAATCGCAGGGATGTCCGCCGCGATAGAACTTTCCAAGGCAGGTCTGGACGTGGATCTTATCGACATTGATCCTGATTGGCGCGTGTATGGCGCCGGCATCACGATTACAAGCCCCACCCTGCGAGCTTTCCAACACTTGGGAATACTCGACGAGGTCATGGCGCACGCCTACACGGGCGACGGCATCCAGATATGCAATGTGCAGGGAGAGCCCATCAACCTTGTTCATACACCCAGCGTGGGCGGGCCAGACATCCCTGGATGCGGCGGAATCATGCGTCCGGTATTGCACCAGATCATTTCCGGGCGGGTGAAACAACTGCCGATACGGGTACGGCTGGGCATAACCGTCGACTCGCTTGCAACTACACCAAGTTCTGTGGATGTCACGTTCTCTGACGGCAGCCAGGGTTCCTATGACTTTCTGGTGGGCGCCGACGGCCTGTTCTCGCGCATACGCAATCTGATCCTGCCTGGTGCTCCGCATCCCGAATACCAGGGGCAGACCTGCTGGCGGCTGGCAACCGCTCGTCCGCCCGATGTAAAGCGAAGAATGTTTTTCCTGGGAGGCAGGGTCAAGGTCGGACTGACGCCCGTCTCCCGCGACCAGATGTACATGTTTTTGCTGCAGACCACTCCGCGTCCGCCCCACCTGCCGGACAACGAGCTTCCGGACAGGTTAAGAAACCTGCTGGAGGGATATGGCGGCCAACTGCAAACCATCCGCGAAAACCTGGGTCCCGGTGCCAACATCATCATGCGGCCGCTCGAGGCATTTGTTCTGCCCAAACCTTGGCATGTCGGCCGCGTCTTATTGATCGGCGACGCCGCGCATCCCACAACGCCACAGCTCGCATCGGGCGCGGGAATGGCGGTTGAGGACGCTCTTGTACTGGGTCAGGAAGCCGCCAGGCATGCCGACATCGGGCGGATATTCGAAGGATTCATGAACCGGCGTTACGAACGTTGCCGCCTGGTGGTAAACAACTCTATCGAAATCGGAAGGCGCGAGCAGCGCGGTGCACCGCCTTCCGAGCAAACCCGTCTGGTCGAAGAGTCGCTTATTGCGCTGGCCGAGCCAATTTGAACCTGTGGTCAGACGGATGCGCCCGGTGTTCCGGCACCCATTCTGAAGCCCCGGGCGGTCAGGAACCACACAAAGGCCAGGGCCGCAGCCAGCAAGAACACCATTCGAGACCCCCCGTGCGACGTAATTACGCCGCCCAGCGCCGCGCCCGCGAACACACCCAAAGACTGCGCCGTGTTGTAGAAACCCAGGGCAAGGCCTTTGTATTCCACCGGGGCTACCCGCGAGACCAGCGAGGGCTGGAGAGCCTCGAGAATATTGAAGGCTATGAAAAAGCCCACAAACAGAATGACCAGCGTATAAAAGTTTTGACTGGCCAGGGGCATCAGTGCCAGCACCACGGCCAGGCCGGCAACGGCAATTTCCAGCGCCACTTTGTGAATGCGCCGTGTCTCGGTATAGAACACCGCAGGCACCATCAAAATAAACGACAGCAAGATTACCGGCAGGTAAACCTCCCACAAGTTTGCCGAATCGTAGCCGCCCAAGGCAGACAGCAGCCCCGGTGCCACCATGAAGATCGCCATCAAGATGAAGTGCAAACAGAACACCCCGAAGTTCAGGCGCAGCAAACCAGCGTGAGACAACACGTCACGAGCACGAGCCTGAACGATGGGCTTTTCGATACGCGGGGCTGAGGGAACCAGGGCCACGGCGATGAACAGACACACGAAGCCCAGCAGGCTTATCGCCCAGAACAGGCCCGAAAGGCCAAACCGGCCAACCAGCAGAGGTGAAAGCACTAACGATGCGGCAAACGAGATGCCTATCGAACCTCCGACCATGGCCATGGCCCGGGTGCGTACTTCGGGGCGGGTCGAGTCAGCGATCCAGGCGGTAATGGCGGCCGATACGGCCCCTAATCCCTGCACCACACGACCGGCAATGATCCAGTTGATGTTGTCGGCCAGCGCGCAAATGATGCCGCCGGCGGTAAACAGGACCATTCCGAATACGATGACAGCACGCCGGCCATATCGGTCAGACGCCATGCCAAGCGGTATTTGCAGCAGTGCTTGTGTCAGCCCGTACGCCCCAAGCGCGATTCCGACCTTGGTGGCGTTGTCGCCGCCAGGCACTGACAGCGCGGCGACAGCAAAAATAGGTGTCAAAAGAAACAAACCCAGCATGCGCGAGGCAAACAACAAAGACAGCATGATGCTGGCACGCCTCTCGCCGGCGGTAAGCTTCAGTTTGGTGGGTTGCATCGTTCCCTCATGAAGAAGGCTCAAGTATAAACAAGCTCGAAGTGGCCCGGCGCGCTATAGTAATGAGTTGGCCTTCAAAACTGTAGAACCTGATGGAAGCAATTCGCATCCGGGGCGCCCGTACGCACAACCTCAAAAACGTGTCAGTTGATCTGCCTCGCCACAAGCTGGTGGTGGTAACGGGTTTATCGGGCTCGGGAAAATCGTCGCTGGCTTTCGATACGTTGTATGCCGAGGGGCAGCGCCGTTATGTCGAAAGCCTGTCAGCGTATGCGCGGCAGTTCCTGCAACTGATGGACAAACCCGACGTTGACCTGATTGAAGGCTTGTCGCCGGCCATCTCGATAGAGCAAAAATCGGCGGGGCACAACCCTCGTTCCACCGTCGGGACGATTACCGAGATTCATGACTACCTGCGCTTGCTGTATGCACGCGTCGGTACGCCGTACTGTCCCGAGCATGGTCTCCCCTTGCAGGCTCAAAGCGTCAGCCAGATGATTGATCAGGCCATGAACTGGGCGCCCAACACCCGGCTTGCCATTCTGGCTCCGATAGCTCGTGCGCGTAAAGGCAGCTTTGAGGATGAACGTGCCGGCCTGCAGGCCCAGGGCTTTGTACGCCTGCGTGTCGATGGCGAGATGCTCGAAATCGACACCTTGCCACCTCTCAAGAAAACTGAAAAACACGATCTCGATGTGGTGGTGGATCGTTTGCGCATCAAGCCGGAAAGCCGTCAGCGGCTTGCAGAAAGCTTCGAAACTGCGCTGAAGCTGGCAGACGGCCGGGCCATTGCATTGAATATGGACTCGGGGGACGAGCTGGCGTTTTCAAGTCATTACGCCTGCCCGGCTTGTCATCATAGCCTGCCCGAACTTGAGCCCCGACTATTCAGTTTCAACAATCCGGTCGGTGCCTGTCCGCGGTGTGACGGGTTGGGGCAGGTGGATTATTTTGACCCGAAGCGAGTCGTCGCCTTTCCCGAGCTCAGTCTGGCCAGCGGTGCCATCAGTGGCTGGGATCGCAGAAATGCGTTCACCCATTCATTGCTTACCAGTTTGGCCGCTCATTACGAGTTCGATCTGGACACCCCTTTCAATGAACTTGACGAGCATGTACGGCAACGTGTGCTGTACGGATCCGGCGACGAAGAAATCGCCTTCGTGTATCTGAACGAAAAAGGCCGCAGTACCGTCAAGAAGCATGCATTCGAAGGAGTGATTCCAAACCTGGAGCGGCGCTGGCGTGAAACTGATTCAAGTGCGGTGCGCGAAGAGCTCGGCAAGTATCGCAACACACAGACCTGCCCTGCCTGCGAAGGATCAAGGTTGCGCGTCGAAGCGCGTAATGTGCTGATTGGTAGCGAACCCGGCAAGCAACAGCGCCGGGGACGTGCCATCTATGAAGTCGAAGCCCTGTCATTGGCCGCCTGCCTGAAATGGTTCCAGGAACTGGAACTGACGGGCGCCAAAAAAGAAGTAGCAGAGCGCATTACCCGCGAAATCGAATCACGGCTCCAGTTCCTGAATAACGTCGGCTTGAATTATCTGTCGCTGGATCGCAGCGCCGACACAATCTCGGGCGGCGAAGCACAGCGCATCCGGCTGGCAAGCCAGATCGGATCGGGTCTGACCGGCGTGATGTATGTGCTGGACGAACCATCGATCGGGCTGCACCAGCGCGACAACGACCGGCTTATCGAAACCTTGCGACATCTGCGCGACCTGGGCAACAGCGTGATCGTCGTCGAACACGACGAAGACATGATCCGGTCGGCCGACCACGTTATCGACATGGGTCCCGGTGCAGGCGAACATGGCGGTCGGGTCGTCGCGCAGGGTACGCCACAAGATCTGCAGGAAAACGCCGAATCGCTCACGGGGCAATACCTCAGCGGCAAGCGTCGCATCGAGATTGGCGAGCGCAGACCGGTCACGCCCGACCAGCACTGGCTGCGTATCAATGGTTGCACCGGCAATAACCTCAAATCGGTCGACCTGGCCATCCCCGCGGGGCGGCTGGTGTGCATTACAGGGGTGTCCGGCTCCGGCAAGTCCACTCTGATCAACGACACGCTGGCCAAGGCCGTATCGCAGGAACTGCACCGCAGCCAGGCAGAGCCTGCCCCATTCGAGTCCATGGAAGGGCTCTCTGAATTCGACAAGATCATCAGCGTTGACCAGAGCCCCATCGGTCGCACCCCGCGCAGTAACCCGGCCACGTATACCGGCATGTTTACGCCCATCCGCGAACTGTTTGCCGGCGTGCCGGAGGCACGTACGCGTGGCTACGATCCCGGCCGTTTTTCATTCAACGTAAAGGGCGGACGCTGCGAGGCCTGCCAGGGCGACGGCGTCATCAAGGTTGAAATGCATTTTCTGCCCGACATGTACGTGCCCTGCGATGTGTGTGGCGGAAAGCGCTACAACCGCGAGACCCTGGACATTCGCTATCGTGGCCGCAATATCAGCGAGGTGCTGGACCTGACCGTGCAACAGGCCCTTGAATACTTCGATGCAGTACCAACGATTGCCCGCAAGCTCAAGACGCTCATGGACGTAGGGTTGTCTTACGTGCGCCTGGGCCAGAGCGCCACCACGCTGTCCGGCGGCGAGGCACAACGCGTCAAATTATCGCTTGAGCTTTCAAAGCGAAGTACCGGCAAAACCCTGTACATCCTTGACGAACCCACTACCGGCCTGCATTTTGAAGATATCTCGCTGTTGCTGGATGTCGTTCGCAAGCTGGTCGACAGCGGCAACACGGTCGTCATCATCGAACACAATCTGGATGTGATCAAGACAGCCGACTGGGTGATCGACATGGGGCCGGAAGGCGGCGCCGGCGGCGGACGCATCATGGTGCAAGGCACTCCCGAAGATGTCGCCGCACATCCGGAAAGCCACACGGGCCGTTATCTGAAGGAAGTGCTGAAGGGTTAAAGGAAGTGCTGAAGGGCTAGTCTCAGTCCATCCGAAACAATTCGCGATGCTCGCGAATGGCGTACCGGTCGGTCATGCCCGCTATGTAGTCGGCAATGGCCCGCGCTTGTTCGACCTCATCATCGCGCCGGTATTCATCCTTAAGCAAGCGCGGCTCGTTGATAAAAGCCACAAACAGCTCGCGAACGATACGACGCGCCTTGGTCGTCATGCGCATCACTTGGCTATGCCGGTACAGATTATTCAGCAAGAAGCGTTTCAGCGCATCCGCCTGAGCCCTCATGGGAGCCGAAAATGCGGCCAACGGCTCGGAGGCGCGCACGTCGTCGGCACTGCCTGGCCGCACACGCCTGATGTTGGCCAGTGTGGTCTCGGTCAGATCAACGATCAGAGTGTTGATCATGGCGCGGATAGTTTCGGCAATGGCCCGCTGGCGTTCCAGGTTGGGGTACTTTCGCATCACCGCTGCGTGGTGCGTAGCGAAAATCTCGATCTGCATCAGCTGCTCGATGCGTATCAGGCCCGAGCGCAGCCCGTCATCGACATCGTGGTTGTTATAGGCGATCTCATCAGCCAGGTTGGCGATTTGCGCCTCGAGAGACGGCTGGGTACGCTCGATAAATCGACGACCCACTTCGCCAAGCTCGCGCGCATGCTTGACGGAACAGTGCTTCAAAATGCCCTCACGGGTTTCAAAGCACAAGTTCAGGCCATTGAATGCGGCGTAGCGTTCTTCAAGCTCGTCAACCACCCGCAAGCTCTGAAGGTTATGCTCAAACCCGCCTGCGGCCGGTGCCATCTCACGCATGCAGGCATTAAGTTCATCCTGGCCGGCGTGTCCAAACGGCGTGTGGCCCAAATCGTGAGCCAGGGAGATAGCCTCTGTCAGGTCTTCGTGCAGGCCCAGGTTTCGCGCCAGGGTGCGGGCGATCTGGGCCACCTCGATGCTGTGGGTCAATCGGGTGCGAAACAGATCGCCTTCGTGGTTCACGAAGACTTGGGTCTTGTATTCAAGCAGCCGGAAGGCGTTGCAATGGATGATGCGATCGCGATCACGTTGAAACTGCGACCGATTGGCGGGTGGTTCTTCGGGATGCGGGCGGCCCCGGGTGCGGGCTGGGTCACAAGCATAAGGCGCCAATGCCGTCACCATCACCCTCCGTCAGCCCTGCACCACACTGGTACGCAGCAACACCTCACGCACGGCGTCGTCCGGTGCCGTCTGGCACACTGCCTTGCCTATTTCGGGCAGGAGTACAAATCGAATCTGGCCGCCTTCGGCCTTTTTATCGACCTGCATGTACTCAAGCCAACGCTCGACCCCCAGATCGGGCGGAGTATCGGGGCAACCGATTTCGCGAACCAGCGACCGGATTCGTTCGACATCGTCGCGGGGCAAGCCAAGCACAAGGGAGGAAAGCTCGGCAGCCTGGATCATGCCGCAACCAACCGCTTCGCCATGAAGCCACTGTCCGAACCCCAGGCCGGCTTCGATAGCGTGACCGAAGGTGTGGCCAAAATTGAGTATGGCCCGCAAGCCGGATTCGCGCTCGTCGCGGGACACGACGTACGACTTGAGTTCACAAGACCTGCGTATGGCGTGAACGATGGCGGCCTCGTCCAGTGCGCGCAGGGCAGCAACGTTTTGCTCGCACCAGGCGAAGAATTCGGCGTCGATGATCGCACCGTATTTAACGACCTCGGCCAAACCCGCCGAGATCTCGCGCGCAGGCAAGGTTTTCAGGACATCGACATCGATCTCGACCGCAACCGGCTGATAAAACGCGCCGATCATGTTCTTGCCCAATGGGTGGTTCACGCCCGTCTTGCCGCCGACAGAAGAATCGACCTGGGCCAGCAAGGTGGTGGGAATCTGCACGAACCGGATTCCACGCATATAGCAGGCCGCGGCAAATCCGCCCATGTCTCCGATGACACCGCCCCCCAGCGCGACCAGCACAGCCTTACGGTCGAAACGGTGTTCCAGCAGGGCGTCAAATACTAGGTTGAGCGTTTGCAGGTCTTTGTATTTCTCGCCGTCGGGCAATTCGATGCGCAGTACACGGTGACCGGCGGCACGAAGCGCCTGCTCGACCCGATCCGCATAAAACCCGGCGACTGCAGGATTGGTAACCAATGCCACGGCAGTGGCATCCGCCGGAATGCTTTGAGCCAGATGGTCAAGGCGCCCGGGTTGAATATGAATGGGATAAGAGCCGCCTGGCGTCTCAACTTGTACGGTGTTCATCACGGATTCTCGTTTGTTTGAGCAACGACACCAACTGTTGCACGGCCTGGGGGATGGGGGTGCTGCCGGTGTCAAAGGTCAGCGTCGCGACTTCTTCATAAAGAGGCGCACGCTGCGTCAGAAGTTCAGCGACGCGGGCGCGAGGGTTGTCGGTTTGCAACAGCGGGCGCTGCCGATCGCGTGCCACGCGCTGGTACAATTCATCACTATTGGCCCGCAAATATACGACCAGGCCCCGCTGTTTGAGCATGGCGCGATTTACCTCGGCAAGCACCGCGCCTCCGCCGGTCGCCAGCACAATGCCTTTTTGTTGCGAGTAATGATCCAGCAGCTGAGTTTCGCGCTTTCGAAAGCCGGCTTCGCCTTCGATCTCGAATATCACCGCCACAGGCACACCACAGCGGGCCTCGAGCGCCAGATCGAGATCGACGAATTCACGGTTAAGGGCTTTGGCCAGATGACGTCCTATCGTGGTCTTGCCGGCACCCATCATTCCCACCAGGACAATCGGCCTGTCGTCCGTGTCGGCGGGGGCTGGCTCGGCTTGCGTGTTGCGCAACCGGCCCTCTTGGCTGGCGGTATTCGCACGTAAAGAATCAGTCATTTGTGTATTATCCCACTTGCAACCTTTAGTTCGCCCCCTGCCATCGCATTAATCCGTTACATTGTTATCGTGCAATGCTCGCGGCGCGGTCTGCCTGGGCTTAAAATCGCCATCAATGAGCTCATCTAAATCCTCTGACAGCAAGCATCGATCACGCTTGCCGCGTTTCCTGATCAAATCGGCCGTTTTCCTGGCCGGTCTGGGGCTTTGTGGCGCGCTTCTTGGCGCACTGGCTCTGGCATTGGCCTGGCCCAACCTGCCCGACCTCACCGCCATGGTCGATTACCGGCCGCGTATTCCGCTGCGGGTCTATACCTCTGACAAAGTGCTGATCGGCGAATTCGGCGAAGAACGACGGAACGTCCTACGGTTTGATGAAGTGCCCGACATCATGAAGTCGGCCATTTTAGCAGCCGAAGATGACCGCTTCTATCAGCATGGCGGCATCGACTGGACGGGCGTTGCCCGCGCTGTGGTGGCCAACGTTACCCACATGGCCAAAACCCAGGGTGCCAGTACCATTACCATGCAGGTGGCCAGAAACTTCTACCTGTCGTCTGAAAAAACCTACACTCGAAAATTCTACGAGCTGCTGCTTACGTTCAAGATTGAAGCAACGCTGACAAAAGATCAGATTCTCGATCTGTATATGAATCAGATCTTCCTGGGGCACAGGGCCTACGGGTTTGCCGCGGCCTCTCGCACGTACTTTGGCAAGCAATTGAGCGACATCACCATTGCCGAAGCCGCCATGCTGGCAGGCATCCCCAAGGCGCCGTCGCGCTTCAACCCTATCGCCAACATGCCGCGCGCCAAGGCTCGTCAGGCGTATGTGCTGGGCCGCATGCGCAGCCTCGGCTATATCACCGAAGCCGAGTACGAAGAGGCCATGAACCAGCCGATCGAGCTGAAATCCGCTCCCGGTACGCCGGCCGGCGGTTACGCCATCCATGGCGAGTACGTTGCCGAACTGGCTCGCCGTCTGCTGTACAGCGTGTACCAGGACAACGTGTATTCGCGTGGCTTCAACATTTACACAACCATTGATTCCAAGCATCAGCACGCTGCCTATCAGGCTGTACGCGAGGGCATTCTTCAGTACACCCGCCGCGCGGTATACCCGGGTCCCGAAGAAACCATCCGGCTGCCGGAGGGGTTTGAAAAAGACGGTGCAGCGCTGGATAACCTGCTTGACGAACTACAAGACAAATACCCCGACAGCGACGACCTGCTGATGGGCCTGGTGCTTTCGGCCAGCCCTGAAAAAATAGTGGTGGCGCGTAGCTCGCAGCAAATTATCGAAGTCACCAACAAAGATGCGCTCAAGATCGTCGCCCGGGGTTTGGGCAAGAACGCGAAGGATCAATACCGGATCGAACGTGGTTCGGTGGTTTACGTTCACCAGAACGGCGATCACTGGGAGGTCCTAAATCGTCCGACGGTGCAGGCGGCCTTCGTCTCGCTTCGTCCTCAAGACGGTGCGATTTTGTCGATGGTCGGCGGGTTCGATTTCGAAGAGCAGTTCAACCGTGTCACGCAGGCGTGGCGCCAGCCGGGCTCGGCCTTCAAGCCGTTCATTTACGCAGCTTCGCTTGAAAGAGGCCTGACTCCGGCCACACAGGTTTCAGACGAGCCGTTCATGCTGACGGCTGCGCAAACGGGTTCGAAAGCATGGAACCCAAAGAACTACGGCAATACGTACGAACCCATGCTGACGATGCGCCAGGGGTTGTATAAATCCAAAAACATGGTGTCCATCCGTATCATGCAGGCCATCGGGCCAAAGTATGTGCAAGACTACATCACCCGCTTTGGATTTGACCGCTCGCGCAACCCTGCGGTGCTTCCGCTGGCCCTGGGGGCTGGAAGCGTGACTCCGCTTCAGCTGGCCGGAGGCTATGCGGTGTTTGCCAACGGCGGGTATCGGGTGCCGCCTTATCTTATCGACCACGTGACTGACGCTAATGGCAAGGTAATCATGCAGGCCCGACCCACGGTGGCAGGCGATGCGGCTGCGCGCGCGATCGACCCGCGCACGGCGTATGTGATGAACGACATGATGCGCGGCGTGGCCACTTTCGGCACGGCAGCCAGGGCGCAAGCGACTCTCAAGCGCAAGGATATTGGCGGTAAAACGGGCACGACGAACGATTCTCACGATGCCTGGTTTGCGGGCTTCACGCCCCAGTTGGTGGGTGTGGCCTGGATGGGTTTCGATCAGCCTCGATCGCTGGGCTCTCGTGAAACGGGCGGCGGGGCTTCGATGCCTATCTGGCTGGACTATATGCGCGTAGCCCTGGAGGGTGTGCCGGAAACTCCGGCGGGCGATCCGCCCAATGGTCTTAGCAAGATCGACGGTGATTATTATTTTGCCGAGTTCCCTCCGGGCCAGGCGGTAGCGAGGGTGGGATTGCCTACGCCTGAAGAGATGCAGCCTCTGTTTATTGATGGCAGCGGGATTGATGGGGGCGGAACGCTGGATGGAATCGGGACTTTACTCGAGCGGCTGAACTCCGGGGATGGCGGTGGGGATGCGGCGCAGGTGCAGAGGGTTCAGTTTTAGGGGGGTGAATTCTTGAGTCGGGCCTGGGGCAGCCTGTGTGCTGGTGCCCGCATCCTACGGCCCTTCGGGCTTCCCGTTTTCCCTACCTCGAGCCGGGCGGCGGCAGAACTCAACCTCAGCGCTACGCGCTTCGGGATTCGGACGGGCTGTCGCCGAAAGCCCCCGTCTCAAGGTAAAGAAAACGGCGTAGTCTGGACGGGCGCCAGCACACAGGCTGCCCCAGGCCCTCGTGATTGTGAATTATTGGTTGACCAAGTGTTTGTGTATCATTCGACCAATTTGTGAACGGTGTCTCAGATCGGTTAGAGCGCGTCGAAGCGGCACCGCAGATGCCGGCTTTTGCAGCGGGCTGTCCTTTGGGCAGCCCGCTGTGGTTTAGATAACGACTTTAATGGGTTGACCGGTGGCTTCGGAGACGATTTGCGATAGGGCTTCTGCCATGTGGGGGCCGCCGCGCGTATCATTCCAACGTTGACCATCGAAGCGATAATGGAATCCGCCACTGGGGGCGGCTACCCACATTTCCTGCATGGGTGCCTGGCTGTTGATGACAACGTGGATCGAGTTGTCGAACACAAGGGTCAGGACGTTACCGCTGCGAATTGCCTCGATGTCGAGGTCATGCAATGACACCCAGTCGTCAGACTGACTTTCGAGTGAGTCCAGTATGCTTTCGCTTCGAGCGAGGAATTCAGATTCGTTCATTTCTCTAACCCATCGATTTTTGGAGTCCATCATGCAAGCGCCCCACCTTGGGACACCCGCCCTGTTCAAGCTCCGCATTGTAGCCAGTGTAGCGGTTGTACCGCTGCTGGTTGCCTGCGGTTACAAGGGGCCTCTGTATATGCCACCTCCGCCGCCACCGGAAGAATCGTTGACTGCGCCGCCGCAGGCGCCGGCTGAAACGGGTACAGCGCCGGCTGTGCCTTCGGCGGTCAAGTAGGGATCTGGCCACGCGCCTCCTTACGAGAAGGCGTCATTTGCCTGGCCTGGCCGTTTGGCGCGGTGTTGTATTATTTCAGGCTGCGTTCGTGACACTCGCGAATTCCGCTCAACCTTGCGCTGTCGGCTTTTATGGGTCGGTTGGCGCGTCTCTGTTTTGACTTTCATGACTGTCGCTCCACATTTTTCTTTCAAGAACGAAACTTTGCATGCTGAAGACGTGCCGCTGACGACGTTGGCGCGGGAATTGGGCACGCCGTTGTATGTGTATTCGCGCAAGGCACTGCATGACGCATGGGGCGCCTACAGTGAGGCGGCCAAGGGACGTGACGTCTTGGTCTGTTTTGGCATGAAAGCCAATTCAAATCTGGCGGTACTCAGCGAGTTCCATAAGCTGGGATCGGGCTTTGACATTGTGTCGGGTGGCGAGCTGGCGCGGGTTCTGGCTGTGGGCGGAGACCCGGGCAAGGTGGTGTTTTCGGGCGTCGGCAAGCAGGCGTGGGAGATGCGCGATGCGCTGCAGGCCGGGGTCAAGTGCTTCAATGTGGAATCGGAAGCGGAGCTTGAGCTGCTGGCGCACGTGGCGGCCCAGATGAATAAGGTCGCTCCGGTATCGCTGCGTGTGAATCCGGACGTCGATGCGCATACGCACCCGTACATCTCGACGGGCCTCAAGGAAAACAAGTTCGGGATCGCAATTGAGGACGCGCCTGCGGTGTACCAGCGGGCCGCTCAATTGAAGAGCCTGGAGGTGGTGGGCGTGGATTGCCATATCGGATCGCAGATAACGGAAGTGGATCCGTATCTGGACGCGCTCGAAAAGCTGCTTGATCTCATTGATACGCTGGCCGCTGCGGGCACGCATATCAAGCATCTGGACCTGGGCGGCGGTATCGGCATCCGGTACACGGATGAAACACCTCTTACACCCAAGATGTTGCTGGACGCAGTCTTTGAAAGGCTGGAGGCCCGCGGTCTTGGGCACTTGCAGATTGTGCTTGAGCCGGGCCGGTCTTTGGTCGGCAACGCCGGTGTACTGTTAACGCAAGTTCAATATCTGAAGCACACAGAGGCCAAGAACTTTGCGATTGTCGACGCCGCGATGAACGATTTGCTTCGTCCAACCTTGTACGATGCCTGGCATAGTGTCGAGCAGGTGGGTCAAGCCGCCGAGAATCGACCGGCAGATGCCAAGACGTACGACGTGGTGGGGCCCATTTGCGAAAGTGGAGACTGGCTGGCGCGCGACCGGAAACTGGATGTTCAGCAGGGTGACTTGCTGGCGATCATGTCGGCAGGTGCTTATGCCTTTACGATGGCCAGCCAATACAATACGCGGCCCCGTCCGGCCGAGGTAATGGTGGACGGCAGCAACTATCATGTGGTGCGTCCACGCGAAACACTGAAAAGCCTGTTCGCAGACGAAAAGCCGCTGCCCTGATGAACTACACCCCAGCAGTCGGACAGCGTCCTGACTTTTGGGGTGTTTCATGAAGGGGCAAGGGCTTTATTACAGTTCGCCGTACGAATGCAGGCCTGACAGGAACATATTGACGCCCAGGAAGGCGAAGCTGGTAATCAGCAAGCCTGCCAGAGCCCAGTACGCCGCCATGCTGCCACGAAGCCCCTTCATGAGTCTCATGTGCAGCCAGGCCGCATAGTTGAGCCATACGATCAGGGCCCAGGTTTCCTTGGGGTCCCACTGCCAATATGCACCCCAGGCGTCGGCGGCCCACAGTGCGCCCAGTATGGTGGCAACCGTGAAGAAGGCGAAGCCGACGGCAATGGCACGATACATGATGTCGTCGAGGATCTCGAGCGAGGGCAGCTTGCGCGAGATCGGACCACGCAGGGCCAGAATCACGCCGACCACTATGGCACCCAGGCCGAAATAAAGCATCCAGGTGGCCGACAGTTCGCGTGAGCCAAACATCATTGGCTCGGCACAAAGAATGGCCCCCAGGATGAACAGCGGCATCAGTTTGCCCCACGACCTGGTTTCGCCATGCTCTTTTACCAGATACGCAAAACCGACCATGGCCGCCAGCGCGAAGGTGCCGTAACCGATAAAGTTGGCCGGTACGTGGATTTTCATCCACCAGCTTTTCAGAGCCGGAACCAGGGGCTGAATCTGGAAGGCATCCCGGGTAAACGAATACCAGAGCAGGAAGAGGACGGAAGAGCTGACCACCAGCAAAACGAATCCGCCCAAGGCACGCGTTGCGTAACGTCTTTCGTAATACAGGTAGAACAAGGCCGTGATAAGCGCAAACAGCACAAAAACTTCGTACAGGTTGCTGACAGGTATGTGACCGATATCCGGCCCCAGCAAGTGCCCTTCACGCCAACGCACCAGCAAGCCGGTGCTGCCCGCATATACAGCGCCCCAGGTAAGCGCAGTTCCCAACCACGCAGCCGTCTTGCTGGCAAACCCTATCCAGTAGCAGATGGTGGCCAGAAAGAACAGCGCGCACATCCACAAGATGGCGGATTGTGAAGAAAACAGATACTTCAGAAAAAATACACTTTCCGAGCGGGTGATGTCGCCCTGCGCCAGGCCACCGCCGTCGCTGTACAGCCAAATGGCAAACAGGGCCGACACCCCGCAAGCAATCATCAGGGTACGCAGAGGTCGCCAGAGCCAGCCCATCCACGTAAAGCCCAGCACCGAACAGCACAGGATGATTTTCTCGTAGTAGTCCATGCTCGCGCTGTAGGCGAACAGCGCGTACCCGGCACCTATCGCCAATACAAGAAAGAACAGGACGTCAGTCCAGTCGGGCTTGCCTCTTTGGCCACGAGAGTCGCCGCTGGGAGTCATGGACTCTTCCCACATGGGGGCGTTGTAGGTCGATTCGGACATGAGGAAACCTCGTTACGTGATCAAGCGCCGGAATGCATCCCGGAACCGCTCAAACTCTTGATTGAAATCCAGATTGCGTCGCTGGGACGTCATGGCTGCCTGCAAGCGGCTACCGTTGCCTTCGGGGGTAATCCATACCCATATGCGGCGATCACGAATGTAGAACATCGAGAACACCCCAATGACCAGAAACAGACAACCCAGGTATACCGCATTCTTGCCCGGGCTGCGGGCAATCTGGAATACGCTGGCCTGCACCTGCTCGAAGCTGTCGAGCGAAAGGAAAACCGGCGCCGGATAATTGGGCAGGTTGGCCAAGGCAAGCAATGACAACCTTAACCAGTCCGCACCCTCCTGGGTGTCGGTAATGGGTTCAAGCCCACGCCGGATCCTGTCCATATCGTACAACTGCGACAAGGTAAGTTGAATCATGGGTACCGCAAACCCCAATACCGTTTCGCGTTCGGCTTCGGGAACCCGTTCGATCAGTCCGTCGAAACCCTGACGTGAGAACGCGTCGATAGCGCCGGCAGCCGCCTTCTGCAACAAGGGACGCTGCGCATCACTGCCTGCGTTTTGCTCGGCAAAACGCAAGGCGGCAAGCTCGCGCAGGGCGGGGTCTTGTAACGCGGCCCGCAACTGCATGAATTCGGTCAAGGACCTGTTGCTGTCGGCTGGAATGCGCATATACCGATAATCTTCGGCCTCGGATTGACGAACGCCGGCCAGAAACACAAGGTGCCCGTCCAGCTCGATGGGCAACATGTAGTTGTTGTATTCGTGCGCCTGCCCATCGCGACCGATAACCCGGTACTGCACGCTGGGGCCGACGTTACGCAGATGCTCGTTTGACGCACCCGCCGCGCTTCCGGTCACCGAGGCTACGTGTTCAATTACAGCCTTGGGTTGCGGTTCGACCCCGGGAGCCATATTTTCGACGTTTATGACCCGCAAGCCCGACATGGCCACCATTATCTTATCTTGACCACCCGCCCCGTCCAGCACGATTTCACTGGATTGTCCGACCGTGCCTTCGACCTTGAGGGGTTTGCTTGCCGGCCCTTCGAGGGGATAGGCCGTAAGTTTGAGGTGGCTGCCCCCGTCGTCGAGGCTGGACTGATAAACGGTGACCCCCTTGTAGCGCAAGGGCTCATTGACTTCGATCAGGCTTTCAAACGTTTCGCCGGTTTCGGGGTCTGTGACCTCGACAAAGCTCTTGAACGAGCTGGGCATGCCGGTGGAATAGTACGAGACGTCGAACTTGTTGAGCTTGATGGAAAACGGTATGGGCTGCACCAATACGCCGTCATCCACTGCGACTATGCCGCTGGCGCTGCGACTTCCCTCAGGCAAAAGCATGTTTGACCGGTAGCTGGGATTGCCAGCGGGCAGCCACCCGGAAGGCGGCACCTCGGAGATCAGCATGTTCTCGGTAATAGGCGTTTTGCCGCCAAACCATACCTGCATGCGCACGGGCAGTTCGCTGTCGAGCAACCCGCCGACCGCGATCACAACGATGGCAGCGTGCGCGAAGATATAGCCCAGCCGGTTTGCAGCACCCTTCTTGGCAGCAACCATCACCGACCTGCCGTCCTGACGCGTCTTGAGCTTATAACCTTGCGACTGCAGCCAGGCGCTGACTTTTTGCACGGACTGAGCAGGCGTCTGGGATGATTCCGCTTCGACCCGATGATGGAATGCGCGCAAGCTGCTGCCGCGAACATACTCGCGAAACGAGCGCATATCGCGCACCATTTTTGGAGTATTGCGAATCAGACAGATACTGGTCGAGACCACCAGGAAAGCCATGATCAGCAGGAACCACCAGCTGTTATACACATGCCAGATGGCAAATTTATCGAAGAGCTCGAACCAGAAGGGACCAAACTGGTCGATATAGGCGCTGGCGACCTGATTCTGCTGAAGCACGGTACCAATAATGCTGGCCACGCAGATAAACATCAGCAAGCTCACTGCAAAGCGCATTGAGCCAAGCAGTTCGATCAGATCTGCACCGAAGCTACGCAGAGAATATGTTTGATTCACGAGTTCGAGTTCACAAAATACTGCCGCACCATGCGTTCAAGTGGCCGCCCATGGCAAAAAGGGGAGCGCCGGCGCCGGCTCCCCCCTTCTGATTGACCGATCGGCGCGGTTTTCGTTCTGGCGCCAGACCGAATTTACAAATTAACGCAGGCCTGCTGCGTAATCCGCCACGGCAGCGATGTCGGAATCGGACATGCGGTCGGCGATGTCGTGCATGATGGCGTTGGCGCGATCATTGCTGCGGAACAATTTGAGCTGGTCGGCGATGTAGCCGGGGAACTGGCCCGCCAGACGAGGGAATTCGCCTGGAACACCAGCGCCGTTGGGCGAGTGGCAACCTGCACAGGCGGGGACACGTTTGTCGGGGATGCCGCCACGCCAGATTTCCTGACCGCGTTGCATGGTCGCTTCGTTGGTAGCCGTAGCAGCAGTTTCGTAATCGAGCGGTTGCTGACCCAGATAATAGGCAACGTTCTGGATATCTTCGTCGGTAAGCGGGGCAGCCATGGGAGTCATGACCGAGGGTGCTCCGTCGGGACCGGTACGTTTGGCAGGCTTGCCGTCTTCGGATTTGAAATCGTGAAGCTGACGTGCAATGTATTCATGAGCCTGACCGGCCAGGTTGGGATTGACCGGGAGCGTGCTGTTGCCGGCCGCGCCGTGGCAACTGGCACAGGAAACAATACCGCGGGCGGCGTCGCCGTTGGTGTAAAGAGCCTCGCCCTTGGCCCCATCGGGCTTGGTGGCGGCGCCTTGCGCATAGCCTACGGAAACCACGGAACAGCCAAGCATCACACCGCTGATAATTAATATTCTGGAAAGCACACGCTTCATGAAGACCTCGACGGATCGCTTATTCGATCTTGGCGCCGACCATGGCCGGCTATGAAAATGTCAGATTTTCGGGCCGACAGGGGCCCGGGCAATTTGACCGCAACAGTTTCAAATCCGAAATTATACAATAGCGGTTAAATTAAACTGATCAGGCCATACATTGTCCATCCTGCACCGCGCTACTTTCACCGTTTCGGCCGCACGCCTCGACCAGTTGCCGCCCCCTACCACTGCCGAGGTCGCGTTTGTCGGGCGGTCCAACGCCGGCAAGTCGTCCGCCATCAACGTACTGGCCAACCAGAAGCGTCTGGCGTTTTCCAGCAAGACTCCCGGCCGCACACGGCTGATCAACTTTTTCGGTATTCCCGACCCTCTCGAGCCCGGGCAGTCGCTGGGCTTCCTGGTCGACCTGCCGGGCTATGGATATGCATCCGTCGCCCGCGAAGCGCGTGAAGAGTGGGCCGACGTTCTGGGCGGCTACCTTCGTCAGCGCGAATCACTGGCAGGTGTTGTCCTGTTGCTCGATATTCGACGCGGTCTCACCGACCTGGACCGCCGCCTTGCCCATTGGATCGCGCCCACAGGCCGGCCGGTTCTGGCCTTGCTGACCAAGGCAGACAAGTTCCCTTACGGCCAACGCCTGAAAGCTGTGGCCGCCGTCAAGAAAGAGCTTGCCGAACTGGGCGAACTCACGGCCCTGCCGTTCTCGGCAACGCATCGCATCGGCCTTGAAGAAGCCGCTGCGCACATTGAAAACTGGATTTCACCCAAGGTAGTGCCATGACCCGTTTCTTACCACCTGTCGATTTTCCCTCCTCGCGCCCGCGCCGTAACCGTCGCGATGATTTCTCGCGCCGCCTGGTGCGCGAAAGCAGCCTTAGTGTCGACGACTTCATCTACCCGGTGTTCGTTACTGAAGGCACTAATGTGCGGCAGCCTGTTCCCTCGATGCCCGACGTATTTCGCTATTCGCCCGACAACTTGCTGAAGGTGGCCGAGGAATGCGCCGAACTGGGTATTCCGGTCCTTGCCTTGTTTCCGGCCATCGACGACAAATTGAAAACCCCCGATGGCATCGAAGCGGCCAACCCGGACGGCCTCATCCCCCGTACCGTCGCAGCCATAAAAGAAAGATTCCCCCAATTGGGCTTGCTTACCGATGTAGCGCTCGACCCATACACCAGCCATGGCCAGGACGGTGTGATCGACGACGATGGCTACGTTCTGAACGAGCCAACAGTCGACATTCTGGTCAAGCAAGCACTGGTACAAGCACAAGCCGGCGTGGATATCGTTGCACCCAGCGACATGATGGACGGTCGAATCGGCGCCGTTCGCAATGCGCTTGAGGCGCAAGGCCATATACACACACGCATCATGGCGTACTCGGCCAAATACGCCAGCGCCTTCTATGGCCCGTTCCGTGACGCCGTAGGGTCAGCAGCAAACCTGGGCAAGTCCAGCAAGGCAACCTATCAGATGGATCCCGCCAACCGCAATGAAGCCCTGCGCGAGGTGGCGGCCGACATCCGCGAAGGTGCCGACATGGTCATGGTCAAGCCTGGCATGCCTTACCTGGACGTGCTGCGCGACGTCAAAGAGGCCTTCGGCATGCCCACGTTTGCGTATCAAGTCAGTGGCGAATACGCCATGCTCAAGGCGGCAGCCGCCAATGGCTGGCTGGATCACGACAAGGTGGTCATGGAATCTTTATTGGCCTTCAAGCGGGCAGGCGGCGATGGCATTCTTACCTATTTCGCCATTCACGCTGCCAGGTTGCTGAAGGAATAGCAATCTGGTTACAGAGCCGTGCCATGCCGGCGGCACGGCCCGCCGGCTAGTTCGCGCCTTGCAGCACTTCGTCCAGCACAGCGCCGAAACGCTCGGCATTCTGAAAGCCAATCACCCGCTTGCTGAGTTCGGCTCCGTCGCGATCAAAAAAGATGATTCCCGGAGGGCCAAAAAGATTGAAACGCCGCAACAGTTCGCGGTGCTCGGGCGTATTGGCCGTGACATCCGCCTGAACCAGCAGAAACTGATTCATGCGCTGCGCCACTTGGGGGTCGGTAAACGTGAAACGTTCCATCTCGATACACGAGACACACCAGTCAGCGTAAAAATCCAGAAGAACGGGTTGGCTGCTTTGTGCGACGATCTCGTCCAGTTCGACTATCGACTCCACTGGCGTGAACTCTGGCAACCGAGCAGTCGGCGATGCCCCCCCGCTTTCAGAGGCCAGCGTATTGGTGGCCGCAAATGGAGCCAAGGGTCGGAACAGATCGCGTCCACCTGCTGCCAGGCCAACTAAAAGCAATATCGACCACACAGCCAACAAGAGGCCGGCCGCACGCAAGACGCTGCGCCACAGCCCCGTGGCGCCAGTGGACACGGGAAGCCCGCCCCTGCGCCCAAAGGCCCCCAACATTACAGCGCTGCACATGGCCAGAAATGCCCAGCCCAAAATGGCGACCCATACCGGGACGACCGGCCTTAGCATCCACCACGCCGTCGCCAGCAGCAGCATGCCGAAGAACTGTTTGACGCCGTCCATCCACGGGCCTGCTCGCGGAATGAGGGCGCCCGAGGTCGCCCCCAGAACCAGCAGCAACAAGCCCTGCCCCCAGGCCATGGCGAACAGGGCACTGCCGCCTAACGCCACGTCACCCGTCTGGGAGATGAACAGCAGGACGCCCGCCAGCGGCGCCGCAACGCAGGGCCCCACGATCAGCGCGGACACCATGCCGATCAGGAACGCGCCGCCCCAACGACCACCGGGGATGTGCGATGCGCGTTCGCTCAGACCGGCCTGCAGTCGGGCGGGAGCCTGAAAGGTATACACGTCGAACATCGCCAATGCCAGCAGGGCAAGCAGCAGCGCGAATACTGACAGGACCCACGGGGTCTGCAACCAGGCGGCCAGACTGGCGCCGACCAGCCCGGCAGCAACGCCCAGCACCGTATAAACCAGCGACATTCCCAGGACATAACTGGCGGCCAAGCCCAATCCACGCCACCTTCCGCGTGGTCCGTGACGCCGCGCGTCTCCTGCAACCACAGCCATGACAATCGGCACCATGGGCAGCACACAAGGGGTGAAGGTAAGCAACACACCGAACAAGAAGGCAAGGCCAACAAGTTCAACCCAACCTATGTCAGCCAGATAAGAGGCAAGACCGGTGTCGCCCAGGCTCAATACCCCACCAACGCCCTCGGCTCGACCGGAGCCCGTTGCAGCCCCCTGTCGGGCCAGTTCATCTTGTGGCGGCGGAACGCTTTCGACGACGCCCTCGCCCTGCACCCGATAACCCAGGTCGGCAGGCATCAGCTGCAGCGCAAAGGTCATTGGCGGATAACATAAGCCGGCGTTGGCGCAGCCCTGTCCGGTAATACGCAGTGGCACTGCCTGCTGAGCCCCTGCCTGCAGGGGCAGCCGTATGGTTACCTGGTCGTGATAGACCTCCATGTCTTCGTCAAAGGTGGGGTCGTATTTGACAGTGCCTCGAGGATAAATCGGCTCGCCTGCGATCGCCGTATCCAGTTCGAATGCGAAGCGGTCCCGATACATGTAATAGTCGGGGGCAATCTGGAAGTGCACGTGCAGTTCGGTGGGATTGGCCATGGCGGCCGACAACACAAACGCTTCAGCCGGGTCGAGGAACTCTTCTTCGGCCTGGGCCGGTATCGTCAGGACACTCAGGGCCACCGCCATAAGCAAGCACAGAGCCCGCTTCAGCTGACGTAGCGCCTGAAAACCGATAAACTCTCGCGGACAAGCGTCGGCCCGCGCACTGCCCTGGCCGCCTGCTGCGCCTAACCTCGATACCATGCCTTCTTCCTTATTGACCGCGAGTGCTCAGGACGCAGTCGTTTGCTGCTTTACCCAATCGAGGTAAGGCTGAGCCCCACCTTCAACGGACAGAACCAGAACCTCGGGGACCTCGTATGGATGCAATTCGATCAGGCGGCTCGTCATGGCCGCCAACGCCGTCCTGGATGTTTTGATGACAAGAGGGACTTCTTCGGTGCCCTCGAGCTTGCCCTCCCACATATACATGGACAAGACCGGCGCACCAAGGTTCACGCAAGCAGCCAGGCCTTCTTCAACCAGCATGTGAGCAATGCGCTTCGCTAAAAGCATATCGGGAGCATTGCTAAGTACTACCACCACGTCGTTCGCCATGAGCACTCCCTCTGTCGGAACCTCAAACCTCGTTATTTTAGCGGTTCGGGCAGCAGGGTTCCGGTGGGGCATGCGGTGCGGTCCCGGCAGTGCGCCAACATTGTGGCCGTACCGCCGGAAACCAGCGTCGGGTTCTTAGGGTTCGAGGATCATGGCCAGGGTGGCCCGCGTAAGCTCGCTGTCCGCGTCAGCCCATTCGCAAAGCAGGTTGAAATGGTTGCACTGGGGCACGTGCAGCCGATTTACACTGACACCTGCGGCACGACATGCCGCGTCGTAGGCGTCCGTCTGGTTTTTGAAACCGTCGGTTTCAAGGCCTCCGACAGCCAGAACGGCAGGCAATCCCGTACGGGGCAAATGGTGCATCGGACTGACTCGCGGGGTCTGATCCGCATGCAATTGCAGCCACTCATTGGGCGCGACATCACAAAGCGGGGCCAACTCGTACAAGCCGCTCAAGGCCGCCAAGCCCTTTACGACATCGTCCGGCAAGCCATAGGAGGCAGTCCAGCCCTGAGCAGCAGCCATGGCCGCCAGATGGGCTCCGGCCGAACTTCCTGCCACGTAGATGCGGTTGGGGTCGACACCATACTGTGCACCGTGCGTGTAAAGCCAAGCCACGGCGTTGCGCACCTGCCGCACGACTTCCGGCAGTGTAGCCTCGGGCAGCAATGTGTACTCGAGCGTGCAAACCGCCACCCCCGCCTGAACAAATGGCTTGACCATGATGGGCGCGTCTTCTTTGGCCTGAGAACGCCAATAGCCCCCGTGGATAAACACAAACACCGGGGCCGGAGTTGACCGCAATACCGTCGGAAAGATATCGAGCCGTTCGGCGTTGGCCGGGCCGTATTTCAGATCATACAGCCCGACGCAGTCGCGGTTGACCTCTCGCGCGAGACGCGCGTACTCGGCCACACAGGCGTCAAAATCTGCTACCGATCCCCGTGCATCGTACTGCCGACCCCGTTCGGCAAGATCTGCAAAACGAAGGTCGACGTCGGTGCCATCATTAACACGCTGATTCAAGGTCTTCCCCGCCTCACTTCATTTCGCATTCGGCAGCGAAGGCGTCCCGCTCACCGCTCATGACCTTTTTCAGAACCGTGGGCATCAGATTGCCATCGGCATCTTTTTCGATCTTGTTCAGGTAGTAATCCTGAATGGGATGATGATTGGTATCGAAGGCGAAGTTTCCTCGTACCGACTTGAAATCGGCCTTGCGCAAGGCTTCGCGGAACTCGTCAGCCCGGCTCAGGTCGCCGTCGACGGCCTTGAGGGCCGATGCAATCAGGCGCGCAGTATCGTACGACAAAGCACCGTAGTGCGTGGGTACCCGACCGTATGCCTTTTTGAAGTCTTCAACAAATTGTTTGCTTTCGGGCAGATCGA
The DNA here is from genome assembly GCF_029263785.1 of Pusillimonas sp. GTDB lineage: Bacteria > Pseudomonadota > Gammaproteobacteria > Burkholderiales > Burkholderiaceae_B > Pusillimonas. Next base: position 42,606 of record NZ_JAJUFE010000011.1, read on the forward strand.
GCGTCGGCGACCAAAGAGCGGTGGTGTACAGCCCTTCAGAAGCGTCGCCGGTTGCCTGAATCATGCGCAAATCCATCGAAAACACCGGCAGGAACATGGGCACGGTATCTTTCAGGCCCGAATTGGCATATTGCTTGGCAAAGTTGATGCCGGCGCCACCGGGGTGAAACTGATAAATGGCGTCAGGCTTGAGATCGCGCAGACGGGCAAGCTCGACCGAGAAATCATTCTGGTCGAGCTTGGTGTAGATTTCGGCAACCACATTGCCCTTGTATTCGCGCTTGAAGCCTGTCAGTGCGTCGCGACCTGCCTGGTAGCTGGGTGCCAGCAAGGCGACATTCTTGAAGCCCTGCTCGGTGGCAGCACGACCTGCAGCAGAGTGAAGCGAAGTGTTCTCGAACGAGGCTACAAAGTAGTTCTTGTCGCAACGCTTGCCGGCAAATTGCGACGGGCCGGCGTTAAGACTCACGTAGAAGGCACCCTCTTTCAAGATGCTTGGCACTGCGGCCATCAGTACGTTCGAAAAATTGATGCCCGTAAATAACTGAATGCCCTCTTGCAGCATTTTTTCGGCAGACTGCTTGCCGGTAGGTGGTTTCAGGCCATCGTCTTCAATGACCAATTGCACAGGCACGCCGCCAAGCTTTCCGCCTTCTTGGTCGATGGCCAACTGAAAGGCGTCACGTTGGTCTTCACCGATATAACCGGCCGGCGTCGACAGGGTGGTAATGAATCCGATACGAAGCGGATCCGCCGCTGCAGCGGATTGCGCTACCGTAAGCCCGATAACGCCAAGGCATGCCAATGTTAATTTGCGCAGCATATTTCCTTCCTTGAATGAGCCGGCCAGAAGCCAGCGGGGATGCGACTTCTTAACAGGTATATTTTATAAAAAACCAAAAATTTTCGTAATGGTATCCTTTTTTCAAGAATTCGTGCAATGCGGTTTACCCCCAATGTGCCCATACAAAAACACCCCAGACCGCCCGTTGCGGATCTGGGGTGTTTCGAATTTCTGAACGCCGGGCCTCGTCGGCCCGCAGTGTCTTATTCTGCAGCTTCTTCGGCGTCTTCGACTTCGGGACGATCGACAAGCTCGATGAATGCCATCGGAGCGTTATCGCCCTGACGGAAACCCATCTTCAGGACACGTGTGTAACCGCCGTTACGCTCTTTGTAGCGGGGGCCGATCACATCAAACAGCTTGGTAACTGCTTCGCGGTCACGCAGGCGGGCAAACGCCAGGCGCTTGTTGGCGACGGAAGGCTCTTTGCCCAAAGTGATGAGGGGTTCGACAACGCGGCGCAGTTCTTTTGCCTTGGGCAAGGTCGTCTTGATTGCTTCGTGAGTAATCAGGGAAACAGCCATATTGCGGAACATGGCAAGACGATGGGCGCTGGTGCGATTAAGTTTACGCAGACCGTGACGGTGACGCATGATGATTTCCTTTGAATCTATGTGTGCGAAAGTGATTTCGCGGTTAGCCGGCTCTTCTATCAGAAAATCTGCGGGCCGATCAAGGGGTAGAACTATACAGCAAAAAAAGGTCAACTACTGTGCCGGTGGCGGCTGTGCACCACCTTCAGCAGTTCAAAAAGCCCGATGCAAGACCACGCATCGGGCCAGATACCACTTTTACGGACGCTCAAGGCCCAGCGGTGGCCAGTTCTCGAGCTTCATGCCCAAGGTCAGGCCACGTGCGGCAAGGACTTCCTTGATTTCGTTGAGCGACTTGCGACCCAGATTGGGCGTTTTGAGAAGCTCGTTTTCGGTGCGCTGGATGAGATCGCCGATGTAGTAGATGTTTTCGGCCTTGAGGCAGTTGGCCGAGCGAACCGTAAGCTCGAGGTCGTCGACCGGACGCAACAGCACGGGGTCGATCTGAGGCGTACCACGTGCCGGAGCTTCGTACGAATCGCCAACGCCTTCCAGTGCAGCAAACACCGAGATCTGGTCCATCAGGATGCGGGCCGATTGGCGGACAGCTTCTTCAGGAGACAACACGCCGTTGGTTTCGATATCAAGAATCAGCTTGTCGAGGTCGGTACGCTGCTCGACACGAGCGCTTTCAACCGAGTAGCTGACGCGGCGAACCGGGCTGTACGAGGCATCAAGAACGATACGACCAATAGTGTGCGAACGGTCGTCGGCCAGTGCGCGAACGTTACCGGGCACATATCCGCGTCCCTGCTCGACCTTGATATGGATTTCGAGCTTTCCAGCTTCGGTAAGCGTAGCAATCACGTGATCGGGGTTGATGATCTCGACGTCGTGAGGCAGTTCGATATCGGCGGCCGTGACGACGCCTGCGCCTTCTTTGCGCAGAACCAGGGTAACCTCGTCGCGGTTGTGCAGCTTGAATACCACGCCCTTAAGGTTAAGCAGAATGTCGACGACGTCCTCACGCACGCCAGCGATGGTGGAGTATTCGTGCACCACACCGGTGATCTGCACTTCGGTGGGCGCATAGCCGGTCATGGATGACAACAGAATGCGACGCAGTGCATTGCCCAGAGTATGGCCGTAGCCACGCTCGAATGGCTCCATGATCACGCGAGCGCGATTCTTGCTGACGGGTTCGACTTCGATCGAACGGGGCTTCAGAAAACCTTGAGACGACATGTGTGTTCCTTTTCAATACCCTCGGCTCGTTACACCGATAAGGCTGACGGATGAACCGCTTGTCTGGCGGTAGATGACACAGCCCAGGTTCCAGCAAACGACTGAAACATGGGCTGTGCCTTGATGCTGCAAACGCAAAAACCGATTAACGCGAGTACAGTTCGACGACCATCGACTCGTTGACGTCGCGGGCGACATCCGAGCGATCGGGAACCTGCTTGAAGACGCCCGACAACTTGCTGGCGTCGACTTCAACCCACTGGGGGAAGCCTTGGCCGGAAGCCAGATCGAGAGCTTCGCGGATACGGAGCTGCCCCTTGGCCTTCTCGCGGATGGAGATGACGTCGCCGGGCTTTACGATAATGGAAGCGATATCGGCGGTTTTGCCGTTAAGCTCAACCGAGCGGTGATTGACCAGCTGACGCGCTTCGGCGCGGGTCGATCCGAAGCCCATGCGGTACACAACGTTGTCGAGACGGGATTCGAGCAACTGGATAAGCGTTTCACCAGTGTTGCCACGACGGCGCTCGGCTTCGGCAAAGTACTTGCGGAACTGCTTCTCGAGCACACCGTACATGCGCTTGAGCTTTTGCTTTTCGCGCAGCTGCAGACCGAAGTCGGACGTACGAGCGCCCGAGATACGGCCGTGCTGACCGGGTTTGGATTCGAGCTTGCACTTCGAGTCGAGCGAACGACGTGCGCTCTTGAGGAAGAGGTCGGTACCCTCGCGACGCGAGAGCTTGCATTTAGGTCCAATATAACGTGCCATGGTTTCCTCTTAGATGCGACGACGCTTGGGTGGACGGCAGCCGTTGTGCGGGATGGGCGTGATATCCGAGATGCTGGAAATCTTGATGCCCAGCGCGTTAAGCGCACGCACCGACGACTCGCGGCCGGGGCCGGGGCCCTTGATTCGCACTTCGAGTGTCTTGATGCCGTATTCCTGAGCTACGCGGCCGGCCGACTCGGCGGCTACCTGAGCAGCAAACGGAGTGGATTTGCGCGAGCCCTTGAAGCCGGCGCCACCCGAAGTCGCCCAGGAAAGCGTGTTGCCCTGACGATCGGTAATGGTAATGATGGTGTTGTTGAATGACGCATGAACGTGCGCGATGCCGTCCGATACGCTCTTCTTGACTTTCTTGCGCACACGCGAGGCGCTGCTGTTGGATGCTTTCGCCATGTTCTAATCCTCGATTATTTCTTCAGGGACGCGGCTGCACGACGCGGACCCTTGCGGGTGCGAGCGTTGGTGCGGGTGCGCTGACCACGAACAGGCAGGCCACGCTTGTGACGCATGCCGCGATAGGTTCCCAGGTCGATCAGGCGCTTGATCGAAAGTTGTACTTCGCGACGCAGATCGCCTTCGACGGTGAACGCATTGACGTTCTCACGAATACGCTCGAGTTCGGCATCGGTCAGGTCTTTTACCTTTTTGGAGTACTCGATACCGGACGCTTCGCAAATTTTGCGTGCGCGCGCACGACCGATGCCAAAAATAGCAGTAAGTCCGATTTCGGCGTGCTTATGCGGCGGAATGTTGATGCCAGCGATACGGGCCATGACTGTTCCTTGTTTAAATCTGGTGCGCTGCGGCCATTAGCCTTGGCGCTGCTTGTGACGCGGGTCGGTGCAGATGACGCGCACCACGCCGTGACGTTTGATGATTTTGCAGTGGCGGCAAATCCGCTTTACCGATGCCATTACCTTCATGGGTTGACTCCTAGTTTCCTTTAATCCGGCCGCTTATTTAGAGCGGAAAACAATCCGGGCGCGAGACAGGTCATAGGGCGTGAGCTCCACTGTGACCTTGTCACCCGGCAATATCCGGATGTAATGCATGCGCATCTTGCCCGAAATATGGCCCAACACCACATGACCATTTTCCAACTTGACGCGAAAAGTTGCGTTTGGCAGGTTCTCGAGAACCTCTCCTTGCATTTGTATGACGTCGTCTTTTGCCATTTTTGCTCTTCTTACCGCATTGGCAATCCCGCACCCTTGAAGTTCGCCTTCTTGAGCAGCGAGTCGTACTGGTGAGACATCATGTAAGCCTGCGCCTGGGCCATGAAATCCATGGCCACGACCACAATGATTAACAACGAAGTACCACCGAAATAGAACGGGACATTCCAGCGCATCTGCATGAACTCGGGCAGCAAGCACACCAGGGTGATGTAGATTGCTCCGGCCAGAGTCAGGCGCATGAGGATCTTGTCGATATAACGCGACGTTTGCTCACCGGGCCGGATGCCTGGAATGAAAGCGCCGCTCTTCTTCAGATTGTCTGCGGTTTCGCGGCTGTTGAACACCAGGGCCGTATAGAAGAAGCAGAAGAAGATGATCAGCGCCGAAAACAGCGTGACATACAAGGGCTGGTGCGGTGCCAGTGCGGCCGCCAGATCACCCAGCCAACGCATGTTGGGATTGCTGGAGAACCAGCTGGTGACCGTTGCAGGCAGCAAAATAATGGACGAAGCAAAGATGGGCGGAATCACACCGGCCATGTTGAGCTTCAGGGGCAAGTGGGAGCTTTGCCCGCCATAGATCTTGTTGCCGACCTGGCGCTTGGCGTAGTTGACCGTAATACGGCGCTGACCACGTTCGACAAACACCACGAAGTACGTAACCGCCACCACCAGAACCAGGATGAACAGTGCCGACAGGATCGACATTGCATCGGTACGGACGAGGTCGAGCATGCCTGTCAATGCACTGGGCAGACCCGCCACAATTCCGGCGAAGATGATGATGGAAATGCCGTTGCCAATACCACGTTCGGTAATTTGCTCGCCCAGCCACATGACGAACATCGTGCCGGTAACCAGCGAGACGATAGTCGTGAAGCGGAAGAGCATGCCCGGATCTATGACCAGGCCCGGCTGCGATTCAAGCGCAACCGAAATACCGACGGCCTGGAACAGGGCCAGAAGCACCGTACCATACCGTGTGTACTGGGTAATCTTGCGACGGCCCGATTCGCCTTCTTTCTTTATGGCTTCGAGCGTGGGCACCACGACAGCCATAAGCTGCATGATAATTGCCGCCGAAATGTACGGCATGATGCCAAGAGCGAACACCGAGAAGCGTTCGAGAGCGCCGCCCGAGAACATGTTGAACAGACCCAGGATACCACCCTGGTTCTGCTGGAACATCTCGGCCAGCGCGTCCGGGTTGATGCCGGGCACGGGTATGTGCGTACCTAAACGGTATACGACCAGGGCGAGCACCAAGAAGACAAGACGGCGCTTGAGATCGCCGTACTTGGCTCCCGCCTTGTTCTGTGCCTGAGCTTTAGCCACCCGCTACCCCTTAAACCAGCGAACCGCCGGCAGCTTCGATAGCCGCACGTGCGCCGGCAGTGGCACCAATACCCTTGAGCACAACCTTGCGGGTGAGTTCGCCGGATTTGATGACCTTGGCATAACGTACGTTCTGGCCGATAACGCCAGCCTGCTTGAGGACCTGGACGTCGATTTCGTCGACGGGCAGGGCTTCAATTTCGGACAGACGAACTTCGGCGCGCAACAATTGGCTGCGGGAAGTAAAGCCGCGCTTGGGCAGGCGACGGTACAAAGGCATTTGACCGCCTTCGAAACCGACCTTGTGGAAACCGCCGGAACGCGACTTCTGACCTTTGTGACCACGGCCGGCGGTCTTGCCCAGACCGGAGCCGATGCCACGGCCGACGCGGCGCTTGGCGTGCTTGCTGCCAGCTGCGGGCTGCAATGTGTTCAGTTGAGTTTCAGACATCCCGATTCCTTTCAGGCTTCCGAGACGGTGACGAGGTAATCCACTTTACGGATCATCCCACGCACCTCGGGCGTATCGACCAACACGCGGCTGCTGTTCAGGCGACGCAGCCCCAGACCACGAACGGTGTCGCGATGGGATTGCTTGGTGCCGATGACAGAGCGCACGAGCGTGACTTTGATTTGCTTCTGTGTCGTCATGACTTACCCCAGAATTTCTTCGACCGACTTGCCACGCTTGGCAGCGATATCGGCCGGCGTCGAGCATGCCCGCAAGCCGTTAAGCGTGGCGCGGACCATGTTGTACGGGTTGCTGGAACCGAGGCTCTTGGCCACGACGTTGCGAACGCCCATGACTTCGAAGATAGCGCGCATCGGGCCACCAGCGATAACGCCGGTACCTTCGGCCGCCGGCGAAATCAGGACGGTAGCTGCACCGTGCTTGCCAACAACGCTGTGATGCAGTGTACCGTTCTTGAGAGGCACCTTGTACAGACCACGACGGGCCTGTTCCATGGCTTTCTGAACGGCAACGGGTACTTCGCGTGCTTTGCCCTTACCCATGCCGATGCGGCCATCACCGTCACCGACCACGGTCAGCGCAGCGAAGCTCATGGTGCGACCACCCTTGACCACTTTGCTGACGCGGTTGACCGCAATCATTTTTTCGCGCATGCCGTCGTCGTTTTCTTTCTCGACGTGCTTACCTTGTGCTTTAGCCATTTGATAATCCTTCTTAGAACTTCAGGCCGGCTTCGCGCGCGGCTTCGGCCAGCGCCTTGACGCGGCCATGGTAACGGAAGCCCGAACGGTCGAAGGCGACCTGTTCGATACCGGCAGCCTTGGCTTTCTCGGCCACGCGCTTGCCTACCAGACCAGCGGCGGCAACGTTGGCGCCGTGAGTGTTCTGGCTCGCGAGTTCTTTGCGAACCTCGGGCTCGAGCGTGGAAGCGCTGACGAGCACACGATCGCCTTCCGGCGAGATGATGTTCGCGTAAATGTGCTGATTCGAGCGGAATACCGACAGGCGATGTACGCGCAGTTCGGTGATTTTCCGACGGGTCGATATCGCACGACGCAAACGGGAGATTTTCTTGTCCATGATTCGTCCTTGCCTGCGCGCTTATTTCTTCTTGGTTTCTTTCATGATGACACGCTCGTCGGCATAACGCACGCCCTTGCCCTTATAAGGCTCGGGACGGCGATAGGCGCGGATTTCAGCCGCGACCTGACCAACTACCTGCTTGTCGGCGCCCTTGACCACGATTTCGGTGGGAGTGGGGCACTCGATTTTGATGCCTTCCGGCATTTCGTGCAGGATGTCATGCGAGAAACCAAGTTGCAGTTTCAGCGCGTTGCCTTGTACCTGGGCGCGGAAGCCCACACCAACCAGGTTCAATTTACGCTCAAAGCCCTTGCTGACGCCGGTAACCATATTGTTGACCAGGGCGCGCAACGTACCCGACATGGCATGTGCATGGCGGGAATCGTTTGCTACGGAAAACGACAACTGGTCGTTCTCGAGCTTGATGTTGACGTCGCCGGTGAGCGACTGTGTCAGCGTGCCCAGAGGACCCTTGACGACGATCTGGTCGGCTTCGATCTTGGTTTCCACCCCTTTGGGCAGTTCGACCGGGTATTTTGCTATACGTGACATGTGGATCTCCTTATGCAACGTAGCACAACACTTCGCCGCCAACGCCGGTGGCGCGGGCCTTGCGATCGGTCATCACGCCACGAGGCGTGGAAACAATTGCCACACCCAGGCCGTTCATGACCTGTGGAATGGCGGAACGACCCTTGTAAATACGCAGACCGGGGCGCGAAACACGTTCGATGCGCTCGATGACCGGACGGCCGGCGTAGTACTTGAGGGTGATTTCGAGGACAGGCTTGGCCTTGTCGCCGACGATTTGATAGCTTTCGATATAGCCTTCGTCCTTAAGCACGGTAGCAATAGCTACCTTCAGCTTGGAGGAGGGCATGCTGACCGACGTTTTGTTGACTTGCTGCGCGTTACGCACGCGGGTCAACATGTCGGCGATGGGATCGCTCATGCTCATGTGTATTTCTCCTACCAGCTAGCTTTGGTCATGCCCGGGACTTCGCCACGCAGCGCCATTTCGCGCAGCTTGTGACGGGTCAATCCGAACTTGCTGTAAACGCCGCGCGGACGACCGGTTACCGCACAACGGTTGCGCTGGCGGGTCGGGTTGGCGTTGCGAGGCAGTTGCTGCAATTGCAGACGAGCCTGGTAACGCTCTTCGTCGGACTTGGACTGATCGTTGATGATTGCTTTCAATGCGGCACGCTTGGGAGCGTATTTGGCTGCCAATTTTGCACGCTTGATATCGCGATTGATGAGGGAAAGTTTAGCCACGTCATCGCCCCTTAGTTGCGAAACGGGAAGCTGAACGCTGACAACAGCGCCTTGGCTTCTTCGTCGGTCTTGGCGGTGGTGGTGATGCTGATGTTCATACCACGAACCGCGTCGATCTTGTCGTATTCGATTTCAGGGAAAATGATTTGCTCTTTAACCCCGATGTTGTAGTTACCGCGTCCATCGAATGCACGACCCGACACACCACGGAAGTCGCGGACGCGCGGCAGCGCGACAGCGATCAGGCGATCGAGGAATTCGTACATGCGGCGGCCACGCAGGGTGACCATGCAGCCGATGGGGTAGTCTTCGCGGATCTTGAAACCAGCGATCGACTTGCGGGTTTTGGTGATCACAGGCTTTTGGCCGGCGATCTTGGTCATGTCAGCGACAGCGTGCTCGATGACTTTTTTGTCGGCCACAGCCTCGGACACACCCATGTTGAGGGTGATCTTGCTGATGCGCGGCACTTCCATCACGCTTTTGTAGCCGAACTGAGACTGCAGGTCGGCGATGACCTTATTACGGTAAAACTCTTGTAAACGAGCCATGTTGTTCGCCCCTTATGCCTTAGCGCCAACGACTGCGCCGCTGGAACGAAATACACGAACCTTGCGACCGTCGACTTCTTTGATACCCACGCGATCGGCCTTGCCGGTTTCGGGGTTGAAGAGGGCCACGTTCGAAATGTGGATAGGCATGGTTTTGTCGATGATGCCGCCCTGTGTGCCGGCCATCGGATTCGCCTTGACGTGCTTCTTGACAACGTTGACGCCTTCGACCAGAACGTAGTCGGTGCCAACACGGCGCAGCACTGTGCCACGGCGGGCTTTATCGCGACCGGTCAATACGATGACCTCGTCACCTTTGCGAATTTTTTGCATGATGGCTCCTTACAGCACTTCTGGAGCCAGGGACACGATCTTCATGAACTTTTCCGTGCGCAGCTCGCGCGTAACGGGTCCGAAGATGCGGGTGCCGATGGGTTCCAGTTTAGCGTTGAGCAAAACGGCGGCGTTACCACCAAACTTAATCAACGAGCCGTCTTTACGGCGCACGCCCTTAGCGGTACGAACCACTACTGCGTTGTAAATTTCGCCTTTCTTGACGCGTCCGCGCGGAGCCGCATCCTTGACGCTAACTTTGATCACGTCGCCGATCGCGGCATAACGGCGCTTCGAGCCGCCCAGCACCTTGATGCACATTACAGAACGCGCACCTGTGTTGTCGGCCACGTCCAGCGTGGTCTGCATTTGTATCATGATTTTTCCTGTTCCAACTTAGCCAGGCTGATACCGAAGCATTTCGCCCGGCAATGCCGCCCAACCAGTTTTGGTCCCGTCAGATTTAAGGCTGGCCGCTTAAAAGCTGTTGTTTTAAGCCCTGCCAACCCAAAACCCTGGGTTGAAATCTGCCTATGGATACCCTGCGCCAAGGGGTGTTGCTTGGGGTTGACGCAAAGTAAGCTAAGTATATTAGCGTATCCAGACGGCAATAGCAAGGCCCCCTTCAACTATTTTATGCAACTAGCGCGATGCCACCCAAAATTGGCACTCACGCAACAGTTTCTGCGCTTCATCGGTGGCGGGGGCGTCGGAGTAAGCGTTCATGCCCAACTGCGCGGCTGTTGCCGCCACGGCACGTAACAACTCGATCTTGCCCGCTTCGGCAGGATAAATGTCCAGCAGCGGGCCTGTCAGGCGCAGGTAATCGGCCTGGACCTGGTGCAAGCGGCCCAACGCTGCCGGCTCGGCATCGAGTCGGCGTATGCCGACCTTGGCGGATATTTTGCGTGCAGCCGCGCAAAACTGGGCTGCTTGCTCGGGGTTGGCCACCAAGCCATAGGCATCAATCTCGAAGACAAGATGCGTGGCCAGTTGGGGTGATTCCGCCAGCTCCTTGAATTTTTGTTCCAGACTGGGCCAGAACTCGGTTTGGCCAAGCGATGCCAGTGACACCCGCAAGACAAGATCCCGACTGTTCGCCCTGATCCAGTCTACTGCCAGTTCGATGGCTCGCAGATCAAAGTCGGCCGACATGCCCAGCCGCACCGCCACCGGCATGAATATCGTTCCCGCCAGCCATTCACTACCATCCCGCAACTGCAGGAAAGCATCGGACCTGTGCAGCAAAGCTCCATCGGGAGCCTGATACGAGACATCGTTGACGTGCAGATGCAGATCATCGTGTTCAAGTGCCTGCCCCAGAAGTTCGCGCCATGCTCCCTCACCCGGCCCGGCGTGTGCCAACAGACCATCTTGCTTGGGAACATACTCGACCTGGGCATGCCCCGCGCTTTCTGCCCGCATCAATCCGTAATCCAGCAGCCCCATGACCGTGGAAACCGAATCACCCTCTGTATAGTCGGTAAGCGAAAACGCCCAGCGTGGCTGGCCTTCGGCCAAGCCCAGCCTCATATCCCTGAGGCGCCCGGCCAGTTCCTGGGTCAGGCCGATATCCTTCGGGCTGTTGCCGTTTGGCATCAATACTGCGAAGTCTGATCCGTTCAGCCTTGCCACCTGAATTTCGGGGTCTGTCTCTTGCGCCCAGCTCAGAGCCGTATGCGCTACACCGCGTAACCAATCATCCACCTCGCGCCGGGTGTTGGCAGCGTTCACGGCGCCGAGGTCGCGAATCCGCATCATCAGCACGTGCCCCGAGCCATATTCCTGCTTCAGGGATCGCCCAAGCTGATTCAGAAAATATTTTCGATTGCCAAGGCCTGTGACCGGATCCTGGTTCAGCTCAAGAGTCAGTGACTCGATCTGGGCATCCATTTCGTCTACATTCGCGCGAACTCGCTGGCGCACCTGTGCGATTTCCCCGACCAGCGCATTGAGCTCGCGCAGCCCCTTGGACATTGGGGGTGCCTCGCCGTCCTGTGCGATGGCGCGGACCTGATTGGCGACCTGCTCGTTCAATACCCGACGAAGCCACCGCACGGACAGGATCGCTACCAAAGCCCACAGCAGCCCCGCTGCAAGAACCAGGGTCACCTGCCCCAACGCGTTACGCCACAGGGATTCATAGGCATAACTGTTATTCCCGACAATTCCCAGCGTCCCGACCTGCTTCCAGCCATCCGAGACCACACGGGTCGCCATGACGGGCTCCAATGGCAACAAGGACCGAAACCACTGAGGAGCAGAGCCGGCATCCGCGGAAGGCGAGCGTCGCCGTTCAAACAGGACGTTGCCTTCGGTGTCGGTAAGAGTCACAGCCCTGAAACTGCCCGTGTCATAGAGCCCCATCAGCAATAGTTCGCGGACAATGGGATCCTGATTCGATGGCTGAGACAAGGTAATGGCCAGTGCCGTAGCGGCATTTTCGCTGGCGGTCCGCACCTGCGCATCGAGGTAACTTCGAGCCGAGCTGATGCTGAATGCAAGCGTTCCAGCCACGATTACCATGACGGCCACCGTCACGCTGAGCAAAAGCTGTTTAAGCAAAGACATGAGTGAGTTCCATCTAAGGTTGTGTCCCCGAACTGTTTAATTCAATGCCTTCGGTGCGCATTCTGGTCAGCAGGTCCTGCCAACGGCTGATGCTTTCTACCGAGCGCTGCTGGCCGGCCACGTAAATCCCCTGAGCATTGAAGCTGAAAACCGGTGTGAGATCCTTGCGCTGACTCGCCGGGAGAATAGACGAAGTCAGACTGTCCAGGACAAGCGGTGTTGACGAGGGGGTTTCGTAATAGCCAAGCACCATATGGGCTATCGACTGCCCTCCCACTTTGGCCCTGACATAAATCAGGCGAAGCTTTTCCGGAGAGACTCCTAGCTGAAGCAACGTGAAGTACTTGCCAATCACGTAATCTTCGCAGTCGCCCGCCCTCTTGCCCAGCGACTCGAGTGGAGTCGCCCAGTAATCCGTCTGCCGCCATACATTAATGTCTTCCACCGAACGAACTGAGGAATTCCAGAATCGGTTGACCGCGCGCAGCTGTTCTGATGTGGCCAGGGGCCGCGTCGCCTCGATCATTCGCAACCACGAAGTGACGGCCTTGACGCCATTTTCGCCGTACTGCGCCCTGGCAACCTGAAGAAGACGGTCCTCGTTCAGCTGCACCGCGATGGCCGGCAAGCCTGCTGCCCATACCAACAGCGTGCCGGCCACGAGCAACGCCAGGCGGATACAGGCACGGCTGATAAACAGGTTCAAGGGCATTGCGGTGTTGTAAACAAACCCCACGGAAAACACAACAAGATCATGAGCATTTCCCGGTAGTCCGTACCGTGTTCCAGATCGCCGCGTCATGGCGATGGTCTCGCTGTGCCTTCTCTGGCCAACGATGACGTATCAACCCTTGTTCACGAGTGACCTGGTCTCCGAGGGTCTCAAGGCTTTCCAATACCTGCCGAATATATCCATGGCCCGGAACCTGTAGATCGAGTAAAACGGGACGCCCATCCCGATAACGATAGGCCCGCAGATGGTCAGGCACATCTATTACTGAGGGTTGTCGGTCACATAGCCTGATCAGGCCATACCATACGGAAACCGCGGAATACGAGCGAGTCCATAGTGCCTGGAGGTCGGAATCTTCTTCTGGAGGAGCCTGCGGTGCAACCACAGACTTACCCAATATTGTCTCTGACCATCGAGCCGAGCCTTCATAAAACCATGGTCGCTTGAACGGCGTGTAGCCATTTTGCACTTGATGGAAATATTCGTGAGCCGGAGTCAGATTGCCGCTGCGATACCTGGACGTTACTTCGATAATCAGCACGCATTCGCCCGTAGGCAGCCTTCGCACTTCATCAAACGCCCGGCCATTCAGGCGCTGCAGGTTTCGAAATCGAAGCAAGACATGACTGGCACCCTGTTCTCGATAGCGCGGGCTGTCCAGCGGAAGCCTAAAGCCAAGCAACGACAGCATTTCACGCAGCGCAACCAGCTGCGTTACCGCATCGGCAACGACATCCGGCACACCGTCATTCGCAGAGGCAGTGTCGGCCTCCAACACATGCTTTCCTTCGTTCGCGTACTGAACAATGAACTCATCCTTCCGATGCTCTGCCCATTTACCCTCGAGAACATTTATGGGTCGACCGCAAGAACCTGCCAGGCTCTCGAAGCTGCACAGAGACAGAATCAGCACCAGGAGCACGGACACCAGGTTCACGACGACCGGCCGACTTTTTCCCGCCTTGAATTTTGTGTCGTCACGCGGTAAACAGTTCATTGCCCAAGCATCCAGGATTCTGCCCTGAAATGCCGCAGAAGCTTTTCCACGACCTGATGCAGCCCCACACCGTGGGAGCTTTTTATCATCACCATGTCTCCGGCCCGTAGATTGCCCAATGCCCACTCGGTGACCAAGTCGGCAGACGCAAATGTCTCAATCGGCAGGTCCGTCATTGTTCTCAACACGGGCGCAAGCTTCGCCATCAATGGTCCGCAGAGTACCAGCGTACCCAATGGTTGCTGTATTAGCAGATCGGCCAGTTCAGTGTGATACTTGTCTTGCCCAGAGCCTAGCTCCAACATGTCGCCCAAGATAAAAACCAGACGCCGGAACCGGCCCTTCTTGAATTGTGTATGGGCATTGTCAAAAGCGGCGCGCATTGACAAGGGGTTGGCGTTATAGCTTTCATCAATTAACGAAATCACCCCTCCCGGGCAAGGCAGCTGGTGGACTGTGCCGCGCCCCTTTACCGGGCGGAAAGTAGCAAAGCTGCCTATGGCAGACTTGATATCCAGGTCAAGGGCCGTTACCGCTGCGATACTCGCCATCGCATTCTGAACCATGTGCAACCCTCCGGCAGATATGAGAAAAGACAGATCGCCGACAGGCGTACTTACCGTAGCCGTACTTTTTTCTTCATCCCATTCCGACAGGCGAATGGACGCCTCAGGGTGTCGGCCGTATGTAATCAATCGCACGCGTTGTTCTTGCGCCGCCTGAACAAGCACATCAGCATGATCACTGTCCAAACAAACAATGGCTACCCCATTATCGGGCAGCGCCCTGAAAATTCGAGCTTTTCTTCTGGCTACACGTAATGGCGAGCCGTTTGCTTCCAAGTGTCCCGGTCCTGCATTGGTAATTATGGCGATATCGGGTCGCAGCAATCGAGCACTCGCATCAATAGTGCCCTGAGCCGTTTCCACAATATAAAAATCGGCGTCCCAAGGAACTGATCGCAATACCCTTGCGATTCCTCCAGATAGATTTCCGTAGCCCTCGCGCAGTTGAACGTTGTACTTCAGAGAACGCAAAGTGCTGGCCAGCATTCTTGCCGTAGTCGTTTTTCCTGCGCTTCCTGTGATCGCGATTACCGACCCTTGAAATTGCGAGCGGGCAAAAAATGCAAAGTCCCGCAGGGCGGCCCGCGTATCCTCGACCTGGTAAATGGCTGCTTCGCTTGAAAGAATATCTTCAGGAAGCTCTTCGAGCTTTGACGAAGTAACAATTACGGACGGGACGGAGGACAATGAAGTAAACGTATCGGCGCTGATTGCGTGGTTGTTGGTGCTATTGGACAGGACAACGGCACAACCAGGACGATATTGATTACGCCTGGTGATAACGCCAGTTGCAACCATTGATACGTCTGGCCGCCGGAGCCACATTCCACTTGTTGCCAACTCGAAACTTCGTGCTGTCCAAAGCAAAACCGGGTCGTCGCCCGGAAAAAATGTCAGGTGCCAGGGTTCGGAAACATATTCCCAACAAAATCCAAATCGGAGCGCATTGGCCAATAGCCAATCTTTCTCTTTACCCGTGCGGGTCAGGTGAACATCGATTGAAAGACCCCATCCGTGATTTGATCTTCCTGGAACCGCAGCCAAGGCAACACCAGGCTTGAGTTTCCAATAGGAACCGCCCCAGAGAATCGCATCTTTATCAACAGCAGAACAGGGCTGGTATCGCGAGCGAAAAAAATTTTCCTGAACCTCCAGATTACGGTATGTTCCCCCAGTACTGGTCGGAGTCAGTATCACACCATCAGCAAGTGCCGCTTTACGCATCGCGTTCCACTGTCTGGCAACTGGTGCCAGCAACGTCCCACCCCGGACCGGTACCAGAAGCGAGTCGTCCAATTGACCGTTCTTCTGGCTTTTCAGGCGCTTGGGCAACCTGATTTCGCGAAACACGAGACCAGTCGCCGCCTTGCCTGTCGTAAGCCTGACACACGTTTCGTTGCTGGTGTGCGTCTTCTGCGAGTCGCCATCAGGGCCAAGAAGACTCTTACTGTTCAGAAAACTGCCAGCCGGGAAGCTGCGGGATTTCAATAGCAGCGTCTGATGAAACTCTACCTTGGCATCCGTTGCAGCGTCCAGGCAACCCTTCATACCGGGGTAGCTGTTGACCTCGAATAAATAAATCTCGCCTTTGGCAACTCCAAAATCACAACCCAAAGCATCTATCAAAAACGGATACTGTTCTTGCAGTACTTCTGCAATAGCCAGTGCTGCATCTTCCAGTTGAGCCGATATTTCACGAGCCTGTTGTGAGGGATACAGTGTGTCCAAGAAGGATGCCGCATCTAAGGCCACCCCCCCTGTTGCAAGGTTGGACGTCACTCCATTTGCGCCCTGTCTGGCATAAGCACGAGCGACTCGCCACCTTCCCTGGTCTGACCGAAACAGCGCGACGCGGATGTCGAAAGCATTACCCGATGAGTCGACCGAGGGTACATAGCGCTGTACGAGCCACAACGATGCTTTGCGAGCGCCCAGAAACTCATCAAACTCCGGTGCGCGCAGTACCTCGCGAGTTCCTCCACCAACAACCTCTACGTTCCCCTCTTTAGTGCCACGTAGCAGGAACACATTTCGGCCGCGATTGGAACGGACCGGCTTGATTACTGCTACACCATATTCGTCCAGAAAGCGCTGGACACTTGCGGGACCGAGTTCGGCAGACTCAATGACAAACGGCGCGCTGCGCTTATCATTGGCCAAAATCGGCAAGGTAACGTTCTTTCCGCCCAGTTTATGGCATGTCAGGTATGCAAAGCCGCTTAACCTTTCGAACCACGCGCGTTCTTTTGCATTACGCGGCGGAGCATTATCAATGACACTTGGCAGAGGATATATGCCCTGCACCCATGTTCCTCGTTCATACCGGTAACCCGCCAACCCATCGGGCTCGACATGCTGATTTCGATAAGAAAGGTAAATAACCGACAGGCCCTTCGATTCCCCCTTGGCGGCGTATGCTTCAACCTCACGGAATCCTTTTGGGCTGACTGGGTACATCAGCAGACCCACAGAGGCGCGCTGCGTATCCACAGGCATCGAGCCACCACTTGCCGGCAAGGGAAATGCAACGGAACTGCCCACATCAGACGCCGGATGTGAACCCTGATTGTGCTCCCGCTGCAACAGCTTCCAATACGCCACATACCCCGAAAGATAGTGCTCGACATCATCGATACGAACGCGGAACGTATGATGACGGATAAAAAAACTGCCCACTATTGATGACGGTTTCGCAAAGTACATGGCCATTTCGGGCCAGAAAAAACCGTTCAATAAGTAGTGCGCGCGATAGTGAAGAGCCCGGTGGAACTTGCCGGTATCCAGGCCTTCCAGCACATGCCGCATTTCGGGATGCCGGGTTTCGATCCGGCGAAGCATGGCTTCAAAAGCCATGGAGAGCTCGAGCAGGGTGGGGTAAGTGGTTTCCCGCGTAAGAATGAAATCCAGATACCCCGCCACGTTCTGCACCCCAAAGCGAAAATACTTTTCGTCAGGTTTGTGCAGGGTAAGCTCGTTGGCACAGTATGAAAGCCAATGATCGTGGTGCTTCCAGTGCTCGGCAGCGATGAAGTAATCAAAAGCCCGCTCAACAATTTCAAGCCAACGGGGGTCTTTGGTCAACCCGTACAGGCGCATCAGGCCGAATGCCGCTTCGCCATCGTAATAAACAATGCGAAACGCGTTTTTCAGCGACAGATCCTCAGCATTCAGGACATGAACGAAGCTGCCCGTTTCCGCACTTTGCATGCGTGCAATGCCCAGCGCAAGGGCTTCCATCAATTTCCTATGCCGGGTGTCGCCAGTCAGCTCATCGTATTTCACCAGGGCCAGCAGGCTGACCGCGTTTGCACCAAGTTTGATCTCACCGTTAACGTCGACGTTATAGGCTAAAGTCGATCCGTCTTCCTGCGGGTAATGGCGAACAATCGTGTCCGTAAGGTAGGCCAATGCTTTGCGTATGGCCTCCATTAACGCTTCGCTTCGTGTGAGCTCCCACGCTTCCAGCATGGAATACAGCGAGCTGGCGTGTCGCAATGTGTTGTAGGCTGAAATATGACGCCCAAAACACGGGAAATGGCCGTAGATAAATTGCCCGCTTTTCTTTACCTGCCGCGATAAATAATTAGCGCTGCTTTCAATCAGCGCGTACACCTGGTTCTGGTCCAGCCGCTCTATTTGCCTGCGACCGGCATTGAGTGAACTGGCATCGCGCCAGCGCAACACCGTCTTGGACGGCGCGGGCAGCAATACAGGCTCCTTCGCCAGAGGCAAGGAAGTCAGCGCCTTGTCATCGGCCAGAAACACACCTTCATGTGAAAAAATGTAAACAGGCCGGTCGGCAGCGAAGTCCAGTGGCACATCTTTGCCGAAGCACTGCTGGGCGTAAACCGTGAAGTTTTTTTTGTTTATCCCTGCTGCTGCCGTGCCGGAACCCACGTACAGCATGGCGTTGGCATTCAACTCCTGCTCTAAAAACGCATGCGTGAGCTCGGCATCCAACGCCAGACCCAGCCTGAAGTAATTGCGCTTTGTCAGCGCCAGGCGGGAAGAGAGCTCACCCCAGGTAGTGGCCTGTACTTCGAGGACCCGGTCTACCCGCAGCCAGCTCACCCTCAAACTGTGCTTGCTCGCTTCACGTTGACAGCAGGTTGCACCCGCTTGCCACGCCTGCTCGAAGGAGTCGCCCACACCACGAACGACCCTGGCGCGCGCATCGCCATCAGTCATTGAAAAGAAAAGCGTGCAAGGGACCGGCCCGGCAACACTGCAACGCACTTCCATTAGTGGACGTACCCGAGCCAAGAGTCCGGAAAGCGACATCAATCAATTCCCTGTTGAATGGCCAGCGGCTTTCTTGGCAGATAGCCGGCCATTTGTTCGCAAGAACAAGCATGTTACGAAAAAGCGGACATGCGCGCCCACGGGCGCAGCAAGGCTCGCCCCACCCAAGCGGGACGAGCCTTGACCCTTAGCCGAGATCACCGCCCTGCAGTTTGGCAGCGTCGATAAGCTGCTGGGCAATGTCGCGCTGGATCGACATGTCGTCGGCAGGCGCGTCGGGGGCGGATGGGGTGCCCGCAGGCGCTGCATCCTCGGAACCGCGCTGAGGTACGACTGTGTCAACGGCGGAAGCCGGGCCACCTTCGGCTGTACTCTCCTCATCGCCAGACGACAACGACTCGTCCTGACCCTCGTCAGCACCTAAAGCTGATTCCAGGGCCCCTGTCAGATCTTCGTCCTCGGCCAAGGCATCCAGAATGTCGCCAAGACCACCATCGTGCTCCGCGAATAGCGAAGTGGACTCTTCGAACTGGAAGGCAGACGGCAACGCAGCATCAGAATCATCTTCAGATTCGTCGGCAGAACCAACGCGCAGCAAGCCATGCTCGTCGTCGGGGACAAGCAGACCCAGCGAATCCCCGTCGTCGTCATCCAAAGCGAACATCATCATCGACATGGGTTCGGACTCAAGCAGATCCGGCGCCGGATCAGGATTGACCAGCTGCACGTCAGCAATCATGAAATCATCCGCGCGGCCGTCATGGCTGCCGTCAACAGTCCATACCAGCGAGAGCTCGCCCTGAGCTGGAACATCACCAGGCAGCTTGATGATGAGCTGCTGGAAATGTTCAAGGGTAAGCGTACTCTTGGAGAGCTCTTTCAGATCGGTATAGCTGTAGTTGTGAGTCCAAGCCTCCAATCGTTCCATATTGACCAACGCACCGTTATGCGCTGTAACCGTTGCATAACGCACTGCCTCATCGACCTGAGCAAGCTGACCATCAGGCGTCGACACCGTCGCGAAGAGGACTCCATCCAGCCGCACTTCAAATGTAACGGAACGACCCGTCTGCTCGTTATGAACATTAGGATTATTCCATGCCACTTTCAGCGCCAGAACCGAACCAGGCTCGATACCATTGACCTGCTGGCTCAAGGACGAAGTCGCGCCGGCCGTGTCGCTCCACACGCCGATATAGTCCTTATCAGCCATCAGATAGCCGTGAGGCAAATGCCCGCCTGCAGACTGCCCACGCAGATCGCCCGTTGCCGTCCAGCCCGCGAAACCAGAGTAGATATTGCTACCTGCATACTGGTCAAAGCCGCCGTTGACCAGAAGATTGTCGCCTTCGGGTACGACCAGTTCAACGGGGATTTCTGGATCGTCTGTCGCTCCACCGCCATCGCTGGCACCGCCAGCAAGATCCAGCGAACCGGACCCGTGGACGGATTCACCAGACTCCTGGGACACCGCTGTCGCCGAAACGACAATCGAGTCCAGAGATATGTCTTCTGGTGCCACCAGCTGAATATCGGCAGTGATACGCCCGCTTTCTACTGTGGTTAGCAAATCACCTGACAAGGTATATGAGCCGTCAGCGTTCGCAGCGAGCTCAACGCCATTTGCACTGTACAAAGTCACGCCGTCGGGCACTCCGGTCAACGTCAGCTCTGCAAGCAAACCTTCCGTTTCCGCATTACTTGCCTGAGCGGTAATCGCAAGATCAAACTGCATCAGGTCGGCAGCACCTTCGGTTACTCGACTGGTCGCCGGCTCGGTAGATCCAAGCACATCCGGCGTTTTGCCGTCACCGAAAATAATGCCGTGAATATTGCTCGTTCCGGGTACCAGGGTCTTTCCATCAAACGAGAGTGTTACCCCACGCAGGCGATTCGCACCCGTGCCCCCGCCTTCACCATTTTCCGAGCCGAAATAACCACTGCTGTCGCCCGGGACGAAGATATAGTCGGGGTGTGTATCACCGTATTTGCCCTGTACATACCCATTGAACTGGTGTCCTCCAAGCATGTGGGTTTCCAGCTTGCCCCAGTTTGTCGTGAACTGAGAGTTCGCATGCAGTACAAAAACATCTGCATATCCAGGATTAGTGCCTCCTGTTGGTAAGGCGCCATTGGCGTAGTAGCGAATCTGGCTACTTGCATCTCCGCCATCTACCGTCGTAGGAACACGGTCCATGGGCTGTCCATCGGCACCCTTGGAGATCCATACGATCACCTCGCTGCCAATCCGGACGATTTCACCATCCACGATATCGAATCCGTAAGGGCTCTCGGCACCTCCATTTATCTTGGTCACACCGATGCCTGACGACACC
>NZ_JAJUFE010000050.1 GCF_029263785.1 Pusillimonas sp.
AGGGCTTCGGGAATGGCTTGCTCGAGCAGCAGGCCGGCATCGTACATATTGCCGCCAAAGGTGGCGGGCTCATTGCCGTGCATTTCCTTGTAGGCATTGATGTACTCAAGCGCCACTTTTTTGGCGGGGTTGCTGTCCGGAGCCTGGTCAGGAACCAGCATGACGCTGCCGGCGACAATGGCACCTTCAACCTTTGCACCGCCCAGCTTCAGGAACTCGTTGAGAGCCGCACCATGGGTTTGGTAGAACGTGCCCTTGTAGTTCATGTCCTTGAGCGTAGCGTGTGGCAGTACGGCAGGGCCGCCCGGCGCAGCGATCAGTACGGCGTCAGGTTTGGCAGCCAGTACGCGCAGTGCCTGACCGGTAACTGAAGTGTCTGGCCGCTTGAAACGCTCGTTGGCGACAATCTCGATGCCCGTGCCCTTGAGCTTGTCCTGCATCACGCCATACCAGGTTTCACCGAAGGTATCGCCGGTGCCAACGAAGCCAAGGGTCTTGACCCCGCTCTTGACCATATGGGCGACAAGCTTGTCAGCCACCAGACCGTCGTTCTGGGTTGTCTTGAACACCCACTTGCGCTTGTCGTCCATGGGCAGGACGATGGCAATGGTGCCCACAGGTGCCAGTAGCGGCATCTTGGCTTCGGCCACGAAGTCGAGCGCGGCCATGGCATTGGGCGAGCTTGAGGGTCCGATGATGGCGTCGACCTTGTCTTCGGTGATGAGCTTCTTGACGAGCGTGACGGTCACCGAAGGATCGCTTGCGTCGTCATAGGCGATGTACTCCACTTTTTGGCCGCCGATTTCTTTTTTGAGCAGTGGCACGGTGTTTTTTTGTGGAATGCCGATTAGCGCTACCGGGCCGGTGTTGGACGAAATGACGCCGATCTTGATCTGCGCCTGAGCGGCTGCACCGGTGGCCGCCATGGCAATGCCTACGGTCAGAGCCGAAACTAACTTACGGAACTTCATGGTTGTCTCCGATTTTTATTGAAGAACTGAGGTTGGATACAGCATATACGGTTGGTTCTAGTGATCGCCATCGCACGCCATGGCAGTGGCGTATGCGCCTTGCCAGTAAACGAGCGGCCGGCCGTCACGATGGGTGAACTGTTGGACCGTACCTAGCACAATATCATGGTCACCCGCTGCAATCATCGAATGCACGTCGCATTCGAAGGTTGCCAGTGTGTCATGCAACACGGGCAGACCCGATGTAGATGAATGATACGGCACACTGACGAATCGGTGTTCGATCGGTCCGGTCATTTTTTGAGCGAGCTCGCGCTGGTTCTTGGCCAGCACGTTGACGACGAAACGTCCTGTACGGCTGATGGTCTGGTGGGCCGTCGAGCCGCGAATGACATTCCAGCTGATCATCGGGGGCTCCATGGATACGCTGACGAAAGAATTGATCGTCAGGCCGTAGGGCCGACCCTGGTCGTCCAGCGTGGTAATGATGGCGATTCCCGTGGCGAACCGGCCGAACGCGCGGCGCAGTTCCGGCTTGGGAGCTGCGCTGGGCGCTGGAATGTTCACCGGTAAGGCACTTTGCACGTTCAGCATGGTGATTCCTTGTTGACTCCTTGCGGCAAGCGGGCAATCAGTCGCGCTCGCCTTCGTTGTACAGCAGACCATAGCCCAGCCGATCAATACAGATTTCGGATGTCCACGGCAGCATCAGTGCGCCGCAGCGGCTGTCACGGTACATGCGCTCGAGCGGAAAGGTCTTGAGCATGGCCTGACCTCCGCACACGCGTACGGCAGTCGACGCAATTTCGGCGCAATATTCCATTACTGTGTGCTGGCAGGCAAAGGCCCGCATGCGCTCGCCGCGCGACGGATGCGCCTTGAACTCGGATGTGACCCGGTGGAACAGGGCCCAGGCCTGCTGCAGCTTGACATACATTTGTGCCACAGTGATCTGTTTGGTGGGGTACATGCGCCGCTTCACGTTCACGCCCGCTACTTCGCCGCGCAGATAGGCCACCGTGAAATCGTAGGCCGCCTGTGCCAGCCCGATATAAGTCGGGGTGAGGGTCATGAACATGTGCGGGTAGGTGGCAGCTGCCTTGATATACACGCCCGGTGGCATCATTTCGGCTGTCTCCGGTACGAATACGTCCTTGAACAGCAAAGTGCGGGAGACGGTGCCACGCATGCCAAGAGGGTCCCAATCACCAACAATCGACACGCCTTCGGCGTCGGCCGGAACCGCCATGAACATGGTGTTGGCGTAGGTGGGGTTGGGAACGTCCTCGGTACAAAGCACACCGTAGTAATCGGCCGAGCCGGCCAGCGATGCAAAGATCTTTTTGCCGTTGATGATCCAGCCCCCTTCAGTACGACGAGCCGTGGTGCCAAACGGATGCTTGCCGGCCGCCGCTCCGCCGCCTTCCGAGAAGGGCTGAGAGTAAATCTTGCCGTTGAGCATATTGCCATAGTGGATGGCGCGGTGCTGTTCATGGCGGGCACGCTGTTCGTCGGTCAGGTCCATGTCGTCGACCATGCCTGCTGTCCATAGGGCGTTGGCGTTATGCATGTTGAACGTATTGGCCGTGTTCGAGCAGTAATACGAAATACGGGACGCGACCAGCATATACGTACGGTAGTCCGCTCCCAGGCCGCCCAGACGTTCCGGAACGCACAGGCCCAGAAAGCCCATTTCGTGCAGATCCTTGTAGTTGTCGGTGGGAAAACTGGCTTCACGGTCGTGCTTGAATGCACGTTCCGCCCATCTGACGCCGTACTCGTCGACTTTGGCGATCAGCGCCTTTTGCTTCTCGGTCAGCGGAGCGCCGTCGAATAAGGTGCTGTCGTCGGCGGAGCGAGCGAATTGGGTGAGATAGCTGCTGTCCATAAAGGGCTCTTTTTGCATGTTCATGTTCGTGCCTGTCGTTACGCTGTCAGAAAAGTTTCGACAGTTTGGTTGAATAGGTGAGGGGCTTCGATGTTCGCCATGTGGCGAAGGCCCGGCAGTTGTTCGAACCGGGCGTTGGCATTGGCCTGGGCCAGACGCTGCATTCCTTTTGGTGGGGCCTGGGTGTCATGCTCGCCTGCAAGCAGAAGGATGGGCACCGATATGCTGGAAAACTCCTCGCTGCGGTCAAACGTGACGAGCAGGCGCATGGCGTTCAGGTAGGCCTCTTTTTGAATCGGCGATGCCGAAAGCGAGGCCAGGGCCCGCAACCGGGGTGAGGTGTCGGGTTTGATGAAGCCAGCCAGAAGCTCGGGTGCTGCCTCGGCAAAATCGGCGTACGGTCTCATGGCATCGATACGCTGGTTCAGAAAGTTTTCCTTCCACGCAGGATCACGGCTTCCGAATGCAGCACTGGTGGCCGACAGCACCAGGCTTTTTACACGATCGGGATACTGGTGATAGAACTCTTGAGCGATCATGCCGCCGATGGAGTGGCCCAGCACATGAGCCTGCTCGATATCGAGGGCGTCAAGCATGTCGTGTAACGACTTGGCAAGCGCCGGCCAGGTCAGTTCAGAGGGGGCGGGCGACCATCCATAGCCAGGCATGGTCCATGCGACCGCCAGCCGCTCGCGAGCAAAGTATTCCAATTGAGGAAGCCAGATGCTGGCCGTGGATCCCATGCCGTGCAGCATCACAAGTGGCGTACCGCCGCGACCCGCGGCAAGCCAGACGGGCATCCCGGCACTCATTCAAACACCTCGCACAGTTTTCCGGCATCGACGATGGTCAGATCATCAAGCGCCACGGTGCAATTGCGCAGGGGCAAATCGAAATGACCCTGGGTATGGCGCCCGGCCATGTCGTTTGCGCCAGTCGAATACAGGAAGTTGCCTGC
This sequence comes from Pusillimonas sp., assembly GCF_029263785.1. GTDB lineage: Bacteria > Pseudomonadota > Gammaproteobacteria > Burkholderiales > Burkholderiaceae_B > Pusillimonas. The sequence continues at coordinate 3,818 of NZ_JAJUFE010000050.1, forward strand.
GAATGCTCGCAACTCAGTCCCGTTGGTGTCGTTCTTGTCGAACATCTGCAGTGCGTCCCAGCGGGCCAGGGGATTCATGCCCCAGCCCACATGGCTGACCGCATACGCATCTTTGTCATTCCAGGCCTCGAGGTAGCTGCGCATCAGCTCGGCATCGAGGTTTTTGCCTTCGATGCGCGTGATGTAGTCATTCTCGATATGCAGCGTGATGGGATTTTCGAGGTAGCGTTTGAACGTGAGGTTTACATCGCCCACATCCATGACCAAAGTGCCATTGACCGAACCTGCTTTTGGGAAGGCCAGGCAAAGTCCGCCGGGCCAGTGCTGGACGAGCCCGGGTCGGTCTGCGCCGCCCCACACTCCGCCCACCCGCGCCCCTTCGAGCTGGATATCCAGTTGGGTGCCCGCTTCGGAACGGACTGACATGACCTTGGATTTGGCCAGCATCCGGACACCATTCTTTACTGCACGGGTAAGGTCGATACCGGTGGTGAGGCGCTCAAGAATTTCCGGGTGCTCGTTGCTGATCATCATGACGCGGGCACCGGACTCCAGGATCTTGGGCAATTCGGGCGCGTGAAGAAGACCTTCGACTGTCAGGTCGACTACCAGCCCCGGGCCGCTTAGCGCGTTCAGGACGGGAGCCATGCCTTGAATGACATGAGACGCGCCGGTAGAACGGACGGGCACCGGTGCGTCAACGGGCAGGGAGGGCACGGTGATTTGCACTGGGATGGCACCCAGCCGCGAAATCGCAAGCTCGGCCAGATGAACGTTGATGGCTCGGCTTTCGGTTTCAGTCAGGATGCGCACCACTTCATTGGGCTCGACCTTGCAGCGACGAAAAATCGCTTCGAAGGTCTTGATCCACTTTTCCTGCGCCTTCATGTCCTCTCCGTAAATAGCTAATTAATAGACTGGTGAGTCGAATAATAGGGTTGAGCCGGCTTGCCGGTCAAGCGAAAATCAGGCTTCTATACATAGACTTAGGGAAAATACGGATAGAGATCGTGTGCCGGGAAAGTGATGGAGTGTGTTATTTAATCGATTTGTGGGTCGGGTAATGGATGCGCTTCAGCTGCGACTGTCACGGCAGGCGGCTAGTAAATTCCGGGTAGGGCATGCCGGCCCCAAACACAACGCAAGTTGAGAGGCCCTCGAAGTCCCGGAACTGGGGTCGGAATTCGGGGTTATTTCTTTGTCTGGTACCCCAGAGGGCGTAGTATTTTTGTTTTTTATCGTGCCGGAATAGTCGATGTCAGCAAGGAGACGGACATGAAGATCCGAGGTCGAGACATTATCGCTTGTGCACTTGCCGGTTTGGTGGCGTACAGCGCTGCCGTCGCCAGCGAGGTAAATCGGATGGAAGGCGCTGCGCCGAATGCTTCCATGCCGGCTTCGGCTCTATCCGGGCACGCTACAGCGGCTTCGACGGGGATTCAGGCTGAAACGTTGCTCAAGTCGGATTCATCCTGGGATGGCACGCCATACTCCGCCTATCCCCCCGGGCGACCGGAACTGACGGTGGTCAGACTTACCATTCCGCCCCACACGGAACTGCCCTGGCACACTCATCCCATGCCCAATGCGGCTTATGTGGTGTCCGGCAGCTTGACAGTCGAGAAGCAGTCGGACGGGTCTCGTCGAGAGCTGAGCGCAGGTCAGGTATTGGCCGAGATGGTCAATACCCCTCATCGAGGCTATACCAGCGCCGAGCCGGTCGTACTTATCGTGTTTTACGCAGGTACACCGAACATGCCTCTATCCGAGGGTCATTGATCCGCCTGTTCAGCAAGTGGTTGCGTGGACTCGGCAGGCATCTCGCGATTCCGCGCACGGCACAAGCCAAGCCAGACATCTGATCCAGAGATGCCGTGTACCTGACCGGGATGCCGTTGCGCCTTAATAGTGTATGGCCAGCCTCAGCTCACCCGTCTGGCTGAGGTAGTTGTCAGCGAAGCGCGCTCCGTACTCTGCCTTGAGTTCGAGGTTGTCCTTACGACGCAGCACTACGCCTGCCTTGAGCTCGCCGAAATGACGCGGCAGATCGGTGGTCAGCCCGAAAGGTCGCTGCTCCGGATCGCCCTCAAAGCGCGCTTTGACATCCCATCCCGTGTCCGAAATCCAGCTGACGCCCGCCGAGACATAGGGACGCAGGGTGTTACCTCGCCACTCATATCGACCTCCGAGTTCGATTGAGGGACTGACCATGGATGACCATTGGCTCGCACTGTCGAAGTGAAGGTTCAACGGACCCGCGCCGGTTTCCCTGTAGGCCGGCATATGTTGATACGTAAGCGATACATCCAGCATCGGCTTCAAGTACCACGAGGGCCAGGCGTGTACATACGAGGTACGAACACCCGCAGACGCATAGCGTGCTTTCCAGCGGCTTTTCGCTTCGAAGCTTTCATCGGTAAGGCGGATGCTGCGGCGCGTGTCATAGATGCCGTGCCCGCCTGTGAGGGAGCCCGCGATCAGCCATGGACCCAACTGACGCTTCAGAACCACGCCGGCCTGAAATGCATCACCGTCGGTGCGAACCGGCAAATCTGTCAGCCGATGTCTGGACGACTCGTACGCCAGCGAACCACCCAGGAACCAGCCGGGAGATACTTCTTTCTGGCCACCAATCTGATAGGTGAGATTGCTGACCGTAAATCCTCCGGTTTCATTAGTGGCGCTGCGTCGGATATGGTTGCCCAAGAAGCGGCCCCAGGCACAATCCCCTTCGCGCATTGCAGTGTCATCCTGGTAAAAACCGGGACAGCTCATCATGCGAGTGAAGAAGCTGCGATTGCCGACGGGAATGTAAGCTGCGGGCCCAAGGCTGGCGTCCGAGGCCAGTGTGTCCAGTGCCTGGCGGTATTCGTCAAGCGTTTGCACATTCACCAGTTGGTCGAAGACCACAGCAGCATCGTAGAGGTCTTCGTATGGCTCCAGCGCCCATACGTCTTGCAATGTGGCAGCAATGTTGCGCTGATCCTCGTTTAGCCCGGGATCATTGGCGCGGAAGTCGGCTTCTACGCTCAGGGCGAGGGAACGCGTATCCGGCTGCTGCAGCGGATACTGATACACCCACGAGCTTCTGGAGTCCAGCTCGGGCAGAAGCTTCAGCGAACCTGCCCCTCCGGCTGCCTGCACAACTGTCAGGGCCCGATTGGGGAGAGGGTAGCGGGCGAGGGTATGCACCTGCCCGCCAAGCTCGGTGTTTTTCGAGTATTTCAGTACGTCGCTACGGCGGTCGCGGAAGTTGGCGTCCACTTCGAGCGTGCCGGCCCCTGCCGGATTTGCACTGGATTGTTGCATCGGAGAATACAGGAGCGTTTCTCCGATGACTCCGGCCCCGCGGGGGTTGAGTATGCCCCGGTTCAGCAAGATGGCATTGTTACCCAGCTTCACGGTTGCACCGGCATCAAAGCGCCCCAGGTTGGCAAACCCGTTCGTGGCGTGGCCGCTTACATCAATGCTGCCTGCGATGCGACCATGGTTGACTGTGGACACATGGGTGCCAGGGGTGCTGTAGATGGCATGGCTGCCCAAGCTGGTAACAGTGCCTCCCTTTTCGATCAGGATGCTGTTGGTACGGCCTCCGTCCAGGACGATGCCTGCGCCGTGCTCACCGTGCGAGCCACTGACCAGCCCACCGTCGGCTACAGTAATGTCGATGTTGCCGTTGGGTCCGCCGGATCCCAGGCTTTGCGCGAAGATGGCCGGTGAGTTCTCGCCATGTGTACGCACTTCGCCTGCAATATTGATCTTGATGGCTCCGCCCTGGCTATTTGGCTTGTTTCCGCCTGCCGTTCCAAGGCCCTGAGGACCGATGCCACCGCCTCCTCCGATGGTCTGGGCCAGAATGCCCGCCGAGTTGGCGCCGAAAGTGTGGATTCGACCACTGTGCTTGAGGGTGATGTCACCTCCTTTGCCGGTGCGTCCCGAAGCCGAGGTCGGAAGCTTGATGGCGGGATCGAGTATGCGCAGGGAACTGTCGCCCCCGATTCCGCCGCCCCCGCCCACGCTTTGAGCCAATATGCCGTAGGCTCCTGAGCCCAAGGTGACAATGTCGCCCTGACTGTCGATGTTGATCGCTCCGCCCGAGCCGCCGCCGCCGCCCTTGCCCCCGATCTGGATTTCGAGAAGATCGTAAACGTTCGATTTTGGCTGCAGGCCGATTCCTCCGCCTGCACCTACACTCTGCGCCATGATGGCATGGGCGTTTTGCCCCGCGGTTTCTATGACGGCCCCTTTCTGGTGAGTAAGCTGAATGTTTCCGCCGTTACCACCGTCCCCTCCATTGCCGCCAATGGACAGCTGCAGTGTGGATCCGGCGCCAAGCTCGGGTTCGCCAATCAGGTTCACATCGGCGACGCCACCTCCGCCGCCTATGCTTTGGGCAAGAATGCCGTAACTGTCGCGCCCTCGCGTCTTGATGCTGCCGGCATTGTTGACGACGACGGAACCTCCGTGGCTGCTTGTTCCTCCGGAGCCCCCGAATACGCCTCCAACGCTGACAAGCGCTGCGTTTCGAGTAGAGCTGAGGCTCCCCTGGCCGCCGCCTCCGCCCACACTTTGGGCCAGAATGCCATGAGAATGGTCACCGTGGGTCAGCAGGGAACCGGTCTGATCAACGCGCACCGTCCCTCCGTGTCCTCCGGAACCACCCCTGCCACCGATGGCCAGGTTTGCAACCACGAGTTCCAATTCGGCCTCGTGACGTGCGGCACCTGCCGTACCTCCACCGCCTCCGATACTTTGTGCGAAGAGGGCAGTAGATTGAGAGCCGAAAGTCTGTACCTGGCCCGCATGATCGACCTTGATCTGGCCTCCGCTGCCGCCGCTCCCGCCCCGGCCCCCCAGGGCAAACTGCACCTTAAGGGTAAAGTCGGCCCCCGGTGGCGGTTTTTCTGACTGGGCCGATTGAGACCACGCAGTGCCGGTGACGCCGGCACTGCCTCCTCCTCCGCCAATGCTCTGGGCCAGCAGGCCGACAGCCTCTGTACCATCCGTGCGGATAGTCGAAGACTTGTCGGCGACAAAGGTGATCGAGCCTCCGTTACCGCCCAGCCCGCCACTGCCACCCAGCATGACGCTGGCGTCTACCGTGCCGGCAAAGGCTCCGCCGTCGGCGCCGGTGCTGTCTCCGCCTCCGCCGCCTATGCTTTGCAACACGGCGCCGCGCGACAACACACCCTGCGTATGGATGGACCCCGAGTGCTGCAGCTGAACGCTGCCTCCGTGGCCTCCGTCTCCCCCGGAACCACCTAGTGCGAAGGCGAGGCCGAACGAGGTGGCACCGAGGGCAATTGAATACGCGGAGCCTGCCGCTCCCATTCCGCCACCACCACCTATGCTTTGCGCAAAAATACCGTCGGAGTGAGCACCGGTGGTCAGGATGGACCCCTTCTGGTCCATGTGAATGGTGCCGCCTCGACCTCCACCGCCGCCGGATCCACCAAGTGCCACCGATGCCGAGAAGCTGCCTTTAGGATGAACCGCAAGCGACACGGCCGATGCGCTGCCGCCTTTACCGCCGCCTCCTCCGATGCTTTGGACAATAATGCCTTTGGACTCCCGGCCTTTTGTGGTGATGTTCCCCTCGTGCGATACGGCAACCGAACCCGCGTTGCCTGCACCACCGCCTTTGCCGCCAACCGCTATCGCTGCCGCGAACGAGACCTTGTTCGTGGGCAGGCCAATGGTGGCGCCGACGGTAGACCCGCCATCGCCGCCGCCGCCTCCGATACTTTGCATCATCATGCCGCTCGAACCGTCGCCCGACGTCGAAATGGTGGCGCGGCTTCGCGCCTGGACAGCTCCGCCATGGCCGCCGGTTCCGCCAGTGCCGCCAACTCCAACGGATGCGAAGCCAAGGGAGACTGCCGTGCTGTTGCCCCCGCTTCCGCCGCCGCCTCCGATACTTTGCGCCTTGATGGCGTCCGCGCCGGCACCCGATGTGCGGATTGTGCCCGCGATATCTTCCAGCAGGACACGGCCTGCTGATCCGCCACTGCCGCCGCTGCCGCCCACGGTGACGTTGGCAACACTGACAGTGCCGATGCCCGTGACCGATCCGCCCTGGCCGCCGCCGCCTCCGATGCTTTGGGCCAGCAATCCGGTAGCCAGCCGACCCGCTGTAAGGGTTTCGCCTTCGTGACGAAGCACAACCTGACCACCTTGGCCGCCTGGTCCTCCGCGTCCTCCAATACCAACCGTCAAGCCTGGAGCAATGGCGAAGGCGTCGCCGCCATAGCCGCCGCCCCCGCCGATGCTGTGGGCAAGCACGCCCACGGCCTCTTCACCCAGTGTGTCGATACGTCCGCGTTGTGTGACATCGACCAGACCTCCGTCGCCGCCTGCAGCACCTTGCCCTCCGACGGCTATCAGGCCGGCGGCTTTCCCTCCGGCACCGCCGCCGCCCCCAATACTTTGCGCGATCAGGCCTGATGCGCTTTTGCCGCTGGTGACCGCTGTGCCAGTGTTGACGACATGAAGTGTGCCCCCCAAAGAAGAGGGGCTATACGCGGTGGAGTCACTTCCAATAAGGAAGCGTTGGCTGGGCTGTGCAACGAAGAGGCCACCGCCTCCGCCTACCGTTTGGGCAAACAGGGCGTGCGAGCCCTCTCCATAAGTGATGACCGTGCCATGGTTATTCAGCCGGGCTTGCCCCCCGGAACTGGCCTTTCCACCATGGCCTCCGACGGCAACGATGGTACTGCTGCGCCCGCCGTCTCCGGCTGTACCGCCCAGGCTGGAAACGTAAAGCCCGATGGAGTTATTGCCATGAGTCTTGATCTGGCCATGGTGGGTCAGCGTAGTGTTTCCGCCTTGCCCGCCTTGAGATCCGTCACCGGCCCGGCTAAAGACTCCGCCTTTTCCTCCGGTGTGGCCTCCTCCGCCGTCGGCTACAGCCATGGCGCCATGTGATTGCTGTCCGTAGGTAACGATGTTGGTGCCGGTAAGTGTGAGTTCGACCCGGCCGCCGTCGCCACCCTTGCCGGCAGAACCGCCTTTACCCAGGGCAGATTCACCCCCCCAGAACCCCGGCCCGCCCGACGCGTCAGCCCGGATTGCCGGAGCCTTGGGGTCTCGCGTGGTGATCTGGGTGTTGCGTACCTGGAATGATATGGTGCCGCCTTTTCCGCCGGCACCCCCGTCGGGAGCGTTGAATCCCGAAACGTATTCAATTTGCCCGCCGTGGCCTCCTTTGGCGCTCAGGTCGATGCCTGGTCCGGTAGTTTCTATAAGGTGTCGGGCTTGCCCCTGTCCAAAGCTGCCGGATATGGTTCCACCCTGGCCGCCAGTGCCGCCGGCACCGTCGCGAAACTGGGTGCCACCGAATACGGTGCCGCCGTTTCCACCGTCCGCCAGTGCCAGGATCCCGGTTGATCCGGCACCTGACGTGCGAAAGCTCCCGCCCGAATTCAATGTGATGGCCCCGCCGGCACCACCGTCCCCCGCCCGGGCGCGTACCCAGGCCGCAAGTTTGCGCCCGTCGCCGCCCCGGCCACCGCTGGCATCGAGCAACATGCCGACCGAGTTGCTTCCCTGGGTGGATACGTCCAGGTATCCATTCTGGCTGTTAACGGATATGGTGCCGCCCTTGCCTGCGGGTGCATGATTCAAATGCACGTTGTGATAGCCAGTGCCCGAGCTGCCGCCCCGAGAGTACAAGGCAATCGCACCTGCATTGCTTAAGGTAGAAGTGTTGTGATAGGTGCCTTGCAAACTGGCACTTATGGTGCCGCCACGTCCTCCGATTCCGCCTACTCCATCGGCCGCCATTGAGCTTTTGCCGCCGTTGCCTCCGCGACCGCCACTGGTGGAGACATGCAGGACTGCCGCTCCGCGTACCGGCACAAAGGGAGGAATTGGAGGCAGCTGGCCGATGCCTTTTATGGAAGTGGAACTGGCAGTGATGAGCTGCACGTTCTTGCCGCTTTCACCGTGTGTGCCCCATTCGCCGTTCAGGACCGAGCGGTCCCGACCGTCCTTGCCGGCAGCGCCGGAAGCTTCGATATGGATGCGTGGTGTCAGGGTGCCCTGCAGGACGCATTGATTTAGCTGCGTGCATGCAAAAGCGGTGGAGGGCAGGGTTCCTCCCAGACTGCTGATCAGGGTGGCAAGGAGAGTCGGCGCCAGCAACGGACGTGGCGCATGGCAACGGGTAGGCATGGGCGGGCCCTTTTCACAATGTAGGAAAACAGTGCGCCGGGGGTGCGCTCAAACCGGACCGATAGTATTAAAGGCAATCTTTGAGTGTCAATGGGCATTACCCCTTGTTAGCAAATGTAACGTTGCTCCCAGCAGAATTTGGGGCCTGGTGATTGCGTTGCGGGCAGGGGTATTGCTCTGGTTCGGTATTAATCCTTTTGCCCGATATATCTAGCCATTCGGCTGATATTCAGAAATTACTTTAAGTACGCCATTCGACCGATTGAGGCGTAATCAGAAAGGGCGAACAATCGCATGTAACAAGCGATATTCAAATTAAAGACGAAGTAACCAAACTTTGCAGTGTTTTGACCCATTGTCTTTTTATGGTGTGTCAATATGAACTCGATATTGCTGGTCGACCCCTGGCCCGTCGTTACGCGAGGCCTGAGCACCTTGCTCCACAAGGCAGGCATAGAGAACCGGATCTGTGAGGCTCACGGCTTGCACGAAGCCTTGCAGAGCATGAGCGGACGACTGGCCCTGCTTATCTTCGACCCGGCGATGACCGACACGACGCCCGACAGGCTCGTGGACCTGGCGCGGCGCACACAACGGGATCTGCCCATTCTGTTCTTTGGCAATCGAGGCCATGGCCTGTACCAATCTCTGGCCCATATGCTGGCAGTGAACGGTTACCTGGAAAAAAACAGCAACGCGGAAACCATCGTGGCAACGGTTCGAACGGTCATGGCGGGAATGCAATGTTTTCCGCATCAGTCTTCTTTTGTCATCGGTTGTGAAGCCATGGTGCAGAAGCTTTCGCCCAAAGAACTGGTGATCCTTGCGGCCGACCAAGGCAATGCAGAGGCCCAGTTCAAGTTGGCGTGGATGCTCGAAAAGGGAAAAGGCGTTCTCAAATCCGAAGAAGAGGCCGCCATCTGGTATGAACGGGCAGCGCTGCAGGGGCACGGTATAGCTGCGAACAACCTGGGAGGCATGTATGCCGACGGTAGAGGTGTGCCGTCCGACCCGGCGGCCGCCTTCGAATGGTACAGGCGTGCGGCGGAGCTGGGCTCGGGGCATGGCCACTACAACATGGCCGTGGGTTATCGCGATGGGTTTGGCGTGCCGCAGGATACTGACCTGGCTCGTCGTCATTTCGAGCTGGCCAGAAACGCCGGAGTGTCTGAGGCGGCCGCCCAGCTAAGCGCTCTGGAGAATCGCAGTGCCCGTGCCGCCATCAGTGCAATGTCCCTGTGCGGTGAAGCCCCTCCCCGATATATGGCCCATATGTTCGGAGAGCTGCTGTATTCGCTCGATGCAGGATGCATGCGCGTGATGACCGAACGCGAACAGGTGTTCACGGCCGGCATGTCGAAGTATTTTCTGGAGCAGTGCGCGCATCCCACAGATGTGTCCAAGCGCAATCGTCTTATCAGTTTTGTGGCGGCCTCAAGTGTGGTGGCGGTGACGGGAAGCCGGTATGCAGATCCGGACATCATCGTTTCCACCCGTAGCCAGGTGGAGAACTCCACGCTTTATACCCTGGGCTCAGCTGCCGCTGAAGAGATCGGCTGTAACGAAATCAGTGAACGGCTTGCCTCAAATATCGTGGCATACCTGGATGAGACTGCTTTGGGCAGGCCCGACGGCCCAAACTATGTCGATGGTTGTGTTGCCCGGTACACCGGTCAGTATGATCGGTCCCAGTGCGAATGCCTTGCACATGTCGGGCGTACAGTGTTTCCCGACATTCATAGCCAGGCGTTCGCGCCGTCATCCATCAAAGCGATTATCGACAGGGGCCCTTTGCTGGGATTTCAAATTGCCTTCATGTGCGGCATTGTCGAGTATTAGCGTTATGCCGGCTCGCGCAATCGCCGGCCGACCGTCAGGCCCAGCGATTTCGGGTGGTCAGGATTGAACTTTTGTGGCTTTCCAGGATTGCTCGCCATCAATGGTTCCATTCAGTTCCTCGCCCATGACTTCGGCTTCGTACTGTTTGCCATCGACACGAAACGAGATTTTCGTGCCATTGACTATGGCATCTGTCAGAGCAAGGCTGCGGCCGTCTTCGTGCAGCTCACCATTCAGCTGCTGGAACTTCTGATGGAGCACCAGCTTTCGTTCTCCCGTCGTCCCGTGTATTTTCCAGGTGCCTGCTACCTTTGATGGCACCACCCATTTATATGCAATGCAGTGTCCGCTGCAGTCTTCACTGGTCTTGCGGGTTTCGTCCGGCTGCCAGTCTTCCATCAGAAACGAATTGGAGATGACTCGCGTGCCTGGCGGCATGTCCAGAAGAATGGGGCGCAGCCGCATATTCAGTTTGGGAAGCAGAAATAAGGTGACGACGGTGGCGTCGGAAAAGTCGGACTCGAAGATGTCGCCCTGGTCCAGAGTTACGCGGTCGGCGACGCCCTCTTGAACAGCAATGCTTCGTGCAAGCGCGACCAGGTCGGGGTTGTATTCGATACCTCGGGCCGCCACGCCTCGTTTGGCGGCCGAGATCACAGTGCGCCCATCGCCTGAGCCAAGGTCGACAAGCTTGTCGTCGGGTTTGAGCTCGGCCATGTCGAGCATGATGTCGATAAGGTCTTGCGAGGTGGGGACCCACACCACATCTTTACCGACCTGCCCAACGGTAGGTTTGTACGCGCCGCTGTCTGCTTGGGCAGCTTGAGCCGGCAGCAGTGGCACGGATGCCAGGAATGAAACAAGAAAAGCGCAACACAGACCTGTAAACAGATGTCGTTTCATGCAGTGTCTCCTGTTTGGTGGGACAAGGTGTTCCGGCCTGGCACGGAGTCGTGCTAATCCGGTTCCGCCTCGTTCCGTTTCAGCAGCAGTATGGGCAGACCTATCAACAAGACCGCCACGCCTACCCAGGCAGCACTGCCTGTGTGCTTCAGGCTGGCATGAAGCATGTACAGGCAAGTAAGGCAGAACAACGCGGGAGTCAGTGGATACAGCGGTACACGAAAGGGAAGTGGTTGCGCGGGATGACGCCAGCGCAAAATGAATAAGCCAAAGCCCACCAGCAACAGAAACCCCCAAAATACCGGTGCCGTGTAATCGACCATGGCCTTGAACCCGTTAGGAGCGAATGCGCCCATCACTATCAAGGCCAGCGTAATGGCGGCCTGAGCCAGCTGCCCGTTAAGCGGCGTCTTGCCGCGGCCATCCCATTCTCCCAGCCATTGCATGACCTTAAGATCGCGTCCCATGGCATAGAAGACGCGCGAGCCGGTAAAGATGGTGGCATTCAGGGTGGACACCGCAGCCACCACGATGGCCAGGGTGACGACGATTTCGCCCGGTCGGCCAGCCACCTGGCGCATCATGTCGGCAGCAACCGCATCCGAGCCTTGCAAGCCTTCGAGACCCAGTATCTTGAGCAGGGCCACGTTGGCCAGTGTGTACAGGACAACCAGGATCAGGGTACCCAGCCCCAGAACCTTGACGATGTTGCGCGGTGCGTCGTGCAGCTCGCCCGTAAGATAGGCCGCTTCGTTCCAGCCGCCGTAAGTGAGCAACACGAATATCATGGCCATTCCCAGTGCTGCCGTTTGTGGCGGCGGATGGACTGGTGGAGGACCGGCGGTGCCCGGATCGCCCAATAGCCCGAAGCCGATGATGGCGGTGATGGCTGCGATTTCAATGAAGGTGACGGCGATTTGCAGGTTCTTGCCCTGAACGGTGCCGATGATATTGACGCCGGTAAACACGATCACTGCTGCAGCCGCATACAGGGCCGAGCTGTATGGTCCCAAAGGTGCGACCTGAGTCAGGTAATCGCCCAGCATGAAAGCGACTGCAGCGATGGCCCCCGTCTGGATGACGGTACAGCGCGCCCAACCGAACATCATCGCTATTGATCGGCCGTAAGCGCGAGAGAGAAAATGGTATTCGCCGCCTGCGTGTGGGTGCGCGGCCGAAAGTTCGGCGTAGCAAAGAGCGCCGATGAGAGTCACTACGCCGCCGGCCACCCATACCGCAATAAACATCCACTCGCTGTCAACACTGCCAGCGACGATGGACGGTGCCCGAAAGATGCCGATTCCGACGACCAGGCCAACCATTATCGTGACGGCGTCGAAGACCGTGAGTTGTGCTTGGGGTTGTGCCGTCGTGCGCGTGGTCATGCGGTTCGTTCCAGTGGGCTACGGGCTTCGAGACGGGCTCGAAGGGAGTTCACAATGGATATCCCGGCGGCCTCAACCACCGGGCACAACCCTGCTGGGACAATGCGCCAACCGAAAAGTTCAGCGCTTTATGGCGAGGGGTTCGGGAAACGAAGGTGAATTCCCTGGATGGCTTCCATTGCATCTTCGGACAGCTGCACATCAACGCTGTCTATATTTTCTTTCAACTGGTCCAGATTCGTTGCACCCATCAGGTTGCTGACAACGAATGGTTGTTGATTGACGAAGGCAAGGGCCATGGTGGCCGGCGAGAGCCCCAGCTCGCGAGCCAGCTTGACGTACTCGGCTGTGGCCAGCTCGGCCTGTGGCTTCATGTACCGATCAAATCGGGTGAATAAGGTCATTCGGGCGCCTGCCGGTCGTGCTCCATTGAGATATTTGCCCGACAGCACGCCCATTGCCAGGGGCGAGTATGCCAGCAGACCCAGGCCGTCGAGATGACTGAATTCAGAAAGGCCGTTTTCGAAACTTCGATTGAGCAGGTTGTATGGGTTCTGAATTGACGCGATGCGCGGCAAGCCTTTGGTTTCGGCGAACTTCAGGTATTGCGCCACACCCCATGGCGTTTCGTTGGACACGCCGATATAGCGTACCTTGCCCGCCTTGATGAAGTCCTGCAATACCTCGAGCGTTTCATCGATGGGCACCGTGTACTCGTCCTTCTTCCAGGGGTAGCCGGTACGGCCGAACGTGGTCGTGGTGCGATCTGGCCAATGCAACTGATACAGATCAAGGTAGTCGGTTTGCAGGCGCTTGAGGCTGGCATCCAGCGCCTCGGTCATGTTCTTTCGGTCGAGATGGGTCTGGCCGGATCGCAGGTGGCTGGGTCGCTTGGGGTCGGTCGGGGGGCCGGATACCTTGCTGGCCAGGACGATGTCCTTGCGTCGCCCTGTCTTGGCCAGCCAAGTGCCAATATAGGTTTCTGTGCGACCTTGGGTTTCGGGCTTGGGTGGCACGGGGTACATTTCGGCGGCATCCACCAGGTTCACCCCGCGGGACAACGCGTAGTCGAGCTGTTCATGAGCTTCGGACTCGGTATTTTGTTCACCCCAGGTCATGGTGCCCAGACCAATCAGGCTGACCTCAAGGTCGGTATTGGCGAGTTTTCGGTATTTCAAGCTGGACCCTTGTTTGTGGAAATTGACAGACGCATCGGCCTGCAAGCCGACGTTGGAATTTATGTTAACACCGCTCATTGAGCCCGGCGGAACTCGATGACTCCGCACACATGTA
>NZ_JAJUFE010000066.1 GCF_029263785.1 Pusillimonas sp.
CCCGATAACTTCGACGCGCTCAATGCCACCACCTCCCAGAAAAACACCTGTATCGAGCAACTCGTGGCTGCAGGCAAAGATCGGGAACTGGTCTTGAAACAGATGGGTTTTACTGCTGATCGCGCCGGTCTTGAAGATGCCGTCAGCAAGCACCCCAAACTTCGCAAGACCAGTCAGGAGCTCATTGCTCTGGGCGAGAACGCCAGCGCACTCAACGCTGCAAATGGCGCGGCGATCGACACGTATCTCAAACACACACAGCAAGCTCTGCAGGCACTGCAACCACTGGTGGGCGGCACCAGTTTGTACGACGCCAGCGGCCGCCCAGGTGCTGTCAAGGGCCAGCGCAAGACCATTACCGCCGGCTAAGGGCAAAAAAAACGCTAATGCCTGCCGCCGGCCGGAGTTTCGGTCAGCTCCCTGATAGCGAACAGCCTTGAGAGCAAGGCCGGCAAGTCGACCGCACGTATCTTCCTGCCCCCTGCCATCGCCTCGAGCGCATGCCACACCGAATTGCGTTGTTGTGCGGCTTGCCAGATTGCCAGGCCCATCTGCACCGCGGTCGCAGCGACCTCATCCATGGCATGACTCGCCCTGCAGCCTTGCAAGGTATCCCAGACTCCTGACGTGAGTCGCGCGGCGGTCCGGGCTTCGTATCGGAGAACCAGCCAGATAGCCAGGGCGTCCAGAGCATGCGGCTCGGCGACAACACCATTCAGTGCGTGCAGAGTCTGTAATACTCTGCCATTTCGGCGGTCGATCAATCGCAGCGACACTTGACGAACCGGCAACGGTTCCGAGCCCCGCAGTGGTAACTTGACGGCGCTTTCTGCAGCCCACACGGCGATATGCTGGCGGGGAAGCTCGCACAGCGTGGTCTTGTCCATACGCGACAAGGCCGAGTCAAGACATCGATAGTCAAGCGTCTTGGCGTTTGCGTTTACCGTGGTAGTGGTTCCATCCACTTCAATGCGAGTGGCGGGTGTCGCAATTGCCAGCCAATGCAAGGCACGCTTGGTCAGCTCACGTAAAAGCACCTGACCCGGATAATCAAAGATATGCAGCACCGAAGATCCCACTGCAGCCTGATTCAAATAGTCAATCTGGCGTCGAAGCCGCAAGGCGGCCGGCATTGGCTGAGGACCAGAGGAACCATCCGAGGCTTGCCAGCCACCGCCCACCGTCCATTGCCGCCATGGCGTTGTAAGCGCCTGACCCCGTTCGGCCATGAGGGTCAGGGCGTGAAGACGCCCTTCATCCAGCTTTACCGATACCGCATCATGCAGCGCGAGCATCCATTCCTGGCCTAGCAATGCCAGTTCATTGCGTGCCGCAACAATGGGTCTGGGGCCCGGCGCTGCGCTGGTATCGCCGGTAGCGACACGGCGCCAACGCGCATACGCACTCGAATACGCCTCGCTGGCATCCAATTCACTGAACGCGGCATTCAAGTCATCTACACTCAAAGATTGCGCAGCGCCCCCCGCCAATGCCAGCAAGCCTGGACGCAGAGCCTGCGAAGCGGAAAATGTTTTCGAGTGGCTTGCCGCCTGCTCGGGCGGAGCTGCCATCAAGGCCGCCAGATCCGCGGCACTGGGCGAAAACAGCGCCGACGCGGGTTGAGATGGTGTCAGCGCTTGATCCACCCAGGTTTCAGCATCCAGAAACGCCAGGTCTTCGGGCACCTTCTGGCCGGTTGATGCGCAATGTATGGGCAACTGATACCGGATGGCAATATCCAGGGCGGGCCCGGGGCGTGCGCTTTCATCAAGTTTGGTGACAATACAGCCTTCGGGCCGGGAGCCTCCATCAGTCGTGTAAGCACGCGCCACCTCGTCCAGCGTATCGCCCTGGCTGGCGGCGTTCAATACCAGCAAGCGTTTTACCGGTCGAGGAAGGCCACTCAGCATCGCTGCCTGTTCACCAACAAAGCCGTCACGCTGACTGATACCGACATTATCAATAAGAATTCGCGTGTCCGGGCTGGTTGCTTGAATCAATTGTGCAAGCTGCGCACGGTCCTGGGCCACATGAACCGCAACCCCCATCATGCGTCCGTAAATGCGTAGCTGCTCATGCGCCCCAATGCGATAGGTATCGGTCGTAATGAGCACCAGGCTGGAGGGGCCGTATTTGCGCACGCATCGCGCAGCAAGTTTCGCCACAGTGGTGGTTTTGCCCACGCCAGTCGGCCCGACCAGCGCGATCAGGGCTCCTGGCGCCCACAAGGTGTCTTCGTCGTCGAGCACGGGCAGATGCGAAACGAGTTCCTGGCGACACCACTGCATGGCGGCACGCAGATTCGTGGACTCTGGCAGGCGCTTCAACATGGCGCGCAAAAGCGCCGTGCTGAATCCCATGGCCATCAGCTTCTGAAATACAGTTACCGCAACCGGCGCCTTCCGTAACTGCGAACCCCATAACAGCTCATCGAATCCGTTCTCGAGCATTCCCTTCATGGTGCCCAGGACCTGCATGAGATCGGCTGGACTAACGGAAGGTTTGGGGGTACTTGCAGACGGAACCGGTGATGAAGGCTCTGCGGGCCGTGCCGGAGCAAGAGTTTCTATGGTTTGATCAGTGGCCAGAATCTCGACACCACCATTCACACGCCGGTTCGATACGATCAGCGCATCAGGACCCAGCGCCATGCGCACCTGCCGCATCGCCTCGCGGCTTGTAGCACCAAAAAATCGACTTACATTCATGAAGCACCGCCAATGACGGATGTGATACGCAGGACCCGTTCTTCGGGAATTTCAAAATTCGACAGGACACCCAATTGAGGCAGATGGTGACGCAGGAAGCGAGAGATGGACGCCCTTAGTGGTCCCGGAACCACAAGCACGGGTGTATCACCGTTGGCTTCCTGAGCTTGAACTGCGGCAACCGCATCCCTCAGGAGGCTGTCGGCCAGGCCCGGCTCGAGCGCACCACTGGTTGCCAATGCCTGCCCCAGAACGCGCTCGAGTTTGGGATCCAGACCAATAACGCGCAATTCACCGTCGCCCGGGAACCAGTGTTGCGTAATGGCCCGCCCCAGCGCCACGCGGGTAACCGCCAGCAACTCGCCGGGATCCGGCCCGGTACCGTTTGGATTGGCAGCGGCCAGCCTGGGCGCATGCTCGGCCAAGGTTTCGATAATGGTGCGCATGTCCCGGATAGGCACTTCTTCGCGGAGCAAACCACGCAACAGCTTCTGAAGCTGCGACAGGGTGACTGTCTTGGGCACAAGATCTTCCACCAGCTTGGGCGCTTCTTTCCCGACATGATCGAGCAGGCTCTGAACTTCCTGACGACCCAACAGGCTGTCACCATAACGATGCATGAGATGGTTCAGATGCGTGGCAACAACGGTTCCAGCATCAACGACTGTATACCCGGCAATCTGCGCCTGCTCTCGCATCGACACATCAATCCAGACGGCGGGCAGGCCGAAGGCGGGATCCGTCGTAGGCTGCCCCGGCAGCTTCATGGCCACTTCGCCCGGATCAATGGCAAGCCACTGATCCGGCATGGCCTGCCCCCTTCCTACCTCTACGCCGGACAATAGAATTCGATATTCGTTGGGCTTGAGTTCGAGGTTGTCGCGAATGTGCACGACGGGAGGAAGAAATCCGACATCCTGCGCATACTTCTTTCGAAGACTGCGAATGCGATGCAACAGTTCACCATTTTGTGCGTGGTCCACCAGAGAAATGAGACGGTAGCCGACCTCGAGTCCCAGCGGGTCGACCAAGGAAACATCATCCCAGCTGGCTTCCGCTGCCGCGGCTTCGGCGGCCTCCTGGTTCTTGAGCGGTTCCTGCGCACGGTCGAGCAACGCCGCCCGTTGACGCTTGTGCAACATCCAGCCTATACCCGTCAATGCCGATGCCAGCGCCAGAAAGGCAAAATGCGGCATATTCGGGATGGCACCCATGGCCGCCAGAATACCGGCGGTAATGAACATCACTGTGGGGTTGGCGAACAGCTGGTTAACCATCTGCTGGCCCACGTCTTCGTCGGTAGCAACACGTGAAACCACAACGCCTGCCGCTGTCGAAATGATCAGCGCCGGAATCTGGGCAACCAGTCCGTCACCGATGGTCAGCAAGGTGTACACGCGGCCGGCTTCCGAAAAGCTGAGCCCGTGCTGTGCCACGCCGACGATCAAACCGCCCACGATACTGATTACCATGATCAGCAATCCCGCCACGGCATCACCGCGAACGAATTTGCTGGCACCGTCCATCGAGCCGTAGAATTCGGCCTCTTGCGACACGTCTGCCCGGCGTCGGCGAGCCTCATCTTCGCCAATCAGGCCGGCATTCAGATCGGCGTCAATCGCCATCTGCTTACCCGGCATGGCATCCAGCGTAAAGCGTGCCCCCACCTCGGCGATACGGCCCGCACCCTTCGTGATCACGACGAAATTGATGATCACCAGGATGACAAACACGATAATGCCGACGGTAAAGTTTCCACCAACCAGAAAGTGACCGAAGGCCTCAATGACTTGTCCGGCCGCGTCCGGGCCTTTGTGCCCGTTCATCAGGACGACTCGGGTGGAGGCTACGTTAAGTGCCAGCCGCAATAAGGTGGCGAACAGCAACACGGCGGGAAACGCAGCGAAATCCAGGGGCTTCTTGGTGAACATCGCCACCAGCAATATCATCACTGCAAGCGAGATATTGAAGCTGAACAGCAGGTCGAGCACCACGGGTGCCAAAGGGAGGATCATCATGGCCATGACCATGAGGATCAGTATCGGCCCCGCCAGCATGCGCGCGTGCTGCATGCCGTCTGTTTTCAGAAGTGAGAAAATTTGATTCATGAAGTTTTCAGTTCCTGGCCGTTCTTATTCGCCGGATCCATGTCGGGCGGCACCGGCAGATCACCCGGCCGCTCCGGTGGCATCCCTATTCCAGGCTGCCAGGTACGCAACTGGTAAACCCAGGCCAGGACCTGGGCCACGGCGCCATACAGGGCAACCGGAATTTCCTGCCCGATTTCAACGTGATGATGCAAGGCACGCGCCAGGGGCGGCGCGCTAAGCAGAGGCACCTTGTGTTCTTGTGCAATCTCCCGGATCCGCGCGGCGACCAGTCCTGACCCCTTTGCCACTACCCGCGGAGCGCCTGTGCCCTGCTCGCTGTAGGTCAACGCCACGGCGTAGTGGGTCGGGTTGGTAACTACCACATCAGCTTTAGGCACTTCGGCCATCATGCGGCGGCTGGCCATGGCACGCTGCTGCTGACGAATTCGGCCCTTCACGTGAGGGTCACCCTCGCTTTCCTTATGTTCCTGCTTGACGTCCTGACGCGACATTCTGAGCTTCTTGAAGTGACTCCAAAGCTGCCAGGGCGCATCAATGGCCACCACCAGAATCAAGGCTCCCACGATCAGCGCGCAGCATAAGGCCACCAGACGCATTCCACCCGTCAAGGCTTCGGATGGCGTGGTGTGCATCAGCGCAATCATTTCCTCGCGATAGTTCCAGATGACGGCTGCGCCGATACCGCCAATGACTGCAGCCTTGGCCAGGGTCTTGATCAGCTCGATCAGGGTCTGCGCCGAGAACATGCGCGTTACGCCCTTGATGGGATTCAATCTTTCAAACTTGGGTTGTAGCGCCTTGGACGAGAAGACAAGCCCACCCAGTGCCACGGATGAAAAGATGGCAACGACGACGAGGGCACCAAACAAAGGCAGAAGACTTGTCAGGGCCTGAAAAGCGGATTTTGCAGCCGAAACCGTCATGACGCCGGTATCGCGGGCAACCTGAGGATCAAACCATAGCCCCGCGCGCAACACTCCCCTGAAGGAGCGGAACAGGTGCTCGCCCAGGAACCACAACATTGAAACGCCGCATGCCAGCAACAGGAATGTGTTGAGCTCGCGCGAACGCGCCACCTGCCCCTCTTCTCGCGCCTTTTCAAGGCGCCGGGGAGTGGCGGCTTCGGTTTTTTCGAGGTCGCTTTCCTCAGCCATTCAGTGTCACGCGCGCAGATTACCCATATTCACCCAAGATTCTAGTGATATGGGCTGCACACCGATTGGCGAAGCAAGGCCGTGAATACGGCCTTATTCAAAGTACCCGGTCGCACGCAACCCTACTGGTCAACGACCAGTACGGCCGGCACTTTATACCTTCAGCCGGCGCGTTTATTTGGAAGCGCCGAATTTCTCGTCAAAGTCGTTGTAGTCGACGCCAAGTCGTACGGCTCCCCAACGCCTGCCATCGATGTCCAGAGGCAGGGAAAGATCTGTGACGATGTCACCGGTATCGCGCATATGTGTCTGGCAAAGCACGCCACGAGGATTGCGAACCGCCGCCAGACTGAAGTCGTCTCCGAATATGCGCTTGTTCCGGACGTTGACCGTATCGTGCGCCACGTCGCCCGTCGGCTCCTGACAATAACGGGAGTTATGGGTCGGGCAGTAGCCATTTTCATCAAGAAGCACGGCATAGTGCCCTGCCGGTATTTCTGCCAGGATGCGGTCCAGTAGTGGCTGCAACCGGGGCTCAAGCGCCGAATCATAAAGCGTGTGATACCGAGGCGGATTGCTGCCGGCAATCTGCCTGTATTGCCGGTCGAAAATGTCCAGCCCCTCGGCCTGTGCCTCGCGCAGCAGCTTGACGCAAGACGAGCGCAAATGCTGCAAGACTTGGGTCAACCAGTCGAAAGGCGTGTTTCCGGTTCGAAGGGCGGTCAGTTGCCGTTGCAGACTTTCGGTCTTGTCGCGCACGCCCTGAACCTGGTCACTCATGGTAACCATACGGTTCTGGACCTGTGCGCTGAGAGTGGCGATTCTTGCAATCGCCTCGTTCATTTCCTGATTGGTGACGTTGACCTGCGCTACCGTTTGTGCGGTTTCTGCCATCCGCGCATCCATACGCTCAAAATCTGCGACGAAGCGGTCGAAATCGTTTCTGAATCCGGACACCACTTGTTCGGAACTGCTCATGTCCGCGTGGATTTCATCCGTACGTCCACGAGTATCAGAGACCAGCTCAAGGATTTCTCCGGCGTGCTGAACAATGTCGCCAGTGGCCGCATTGACGCGTTCGGCCAGTTTGCCGACCTCGGTCGCCACCACGGCAAAGCCCTTGCCCGCTTCTCCGGCACGGGCGGCTTCCACGCCGGCGTTGAGCGCCAGCAAATGGGTTTGCAATGCAATGTCCTTGATCAGCCGACTGGTGTCGTCGACTGACTGTGCGCGTTGACTGAGCTGGGCCACAACGCCCGAGAACACTTCGACCTGGCTGGCCACCCTTGTCACACGTTCGTGCAATTCGTTCAACTGGGATAGGGCCTGGTTCGCAGCGACAAGCTGGCTGCTGCAAGCCTGCGCCACTTCGGCAACACCTTCGGCAGTGTCTTGCGAAAGCGTCTCGATCTGATTGCCGCTGACAGCCAGTGCCTGCGCCTCGGCACTCTGTTCGGAAGCAAGCTGCCTGCACGCCTGAGCCTGACTATGAAGCCGCGCGGTGTTCAGGGCGATATCGATGGTGGACTCGCGCATGTTCACCAGACCACGGCGAACTGCTGTCAAAAGACGACCCAAGGGCCACGCGACGGGGCTTAACGTCCAAGCCCGGTCTGCGAATGTAGCCTTGCCCCGAGCAATACCGCTAACCAGCCGATACACACCGATTGTGCGTCGATTGCTTTTGCTCTTGTGCTTCATACAGCCCCCCTCCCAACGTACTTATAAAAGATATGGTGGTTCGACCTCAGAAACCGAGACTGGCCAGCAGGTCATCGACCTGGTCCTGATTGGCAACGACGTCAGGCTTGCCGGCCGGACTGGTTTGCGGGCCATTAAGCAAAGAATTGGTTTCCTCGCGCTTCTCTTTGGGAACGTTATCGATCAGAACCTTGACGAGTTCTTGCTCGATGGTGCCGATCACGCCCAGCATGCGCGTGATTACCTGGCCTGTAAGGTCCTGGAAATCCTGCGCCATGATGATTTCCAGGAGAAGATCAAGCGACTTCTGGGTATCGGCGGGAACGTCCTGCAACATGCTGCGTGTGTCATCCACGAGCTCACGGGCCTCGGACAGCTCGACAGGATGATCAAACCAGGCTTGCCAGCGCGCGTCCAGTTCGCGGGCACGCTTCTGCATGGTTTCCTGCAAGGGCTGAACGGCCTCGGCGGCATTCAGGACGCGGTTGGCAGCCTGTTCGGTCATGCGGGCCACGTAACCCAGGCGATCTCGAGCATCCGGTATGGCTTCCGCGGCTTCCTTGATGGCCTGATCCAGGCCCAACTCGCGCATGCTGTCGCGCAGCATGCGCGTCAATTGTGCAATTTTTCCGATAAGTTCTTCGGCTTCCATGCCACTGCTGGGACTGGTTCCTTCCGCCGACATAGTCATGATGATTTCCTCAATGGTCAAACGTTGAGTTTCTCGAAGATCTTGTTGAGTTTCTCTTCGAGGACGGCCGCCGTGAAGGGCTTCACCACGTAGCCGCTTGCACCCGCTTGTGCGGCAGCAATGATGTTTTCTTTCTTGGCCTCGGCGGTCACCATCAGAACCGGCAGCTTGGACAGGGCCGCGTCGGCGCGGATAGCCTTGAGCATGGTCAAGCCGTCCATATTGGGCATGTTCCAGTCAGAAACCACGAGGTCAAAGTTGTTGTTGCGCAGTTTCTCAAGCCCCATGACGCCGTCCTCTGCCTCGTCCACGTTCTCGAAACCGAGGTCCTTCAGAAGGTTTTTGATAATGCGCCGCATGGTCGGAAAATCGTCGACCACGAGGATTTTTATGGCTTTCTGTACCACTTGGATTCTCCAATTAACTATTTTTTATTCCGCCACCGAGACCTATACCCGGTGACCATACGCTCCGGCGCTTCGCAACAGCAGCTCACTGATTTCGGACAGGGGAACGGCCTGATCGGCCGCACCGATCAGCAAGGCCTCGCGAGGCATGCCAAATACCACACAACTGGCTTCATCTTGTGCAAAGGTTTGCGCACCTGCTTCTTTCATGGCCAAAAGCCCTTGCGCGCCGTCCTTGCCCATGCCGGTAAGTATCACGCCGACCGCGTTCTTGCCGGCGACCTGGGCGACGGAGTGGAACAATACGTCGACGGATGGCCGGTGACGGTTGACCGGTTCGCTGGGATCCAGACGAACAACGTAGTTGGCCCCTGAGCGCGCCAGCTTCATATGAGCGACGCCGCCTGGCGCAAGATAGACGTGTCCGGGCAACACGCGTTGGCCGTCCTCGGCTTCATGCACCTGCACATCACACAGGCTGTCCAGACGCTGTACGAAAGACCGTGTGAAACCGGCCGGCATATGCTGGGTGATCAGGATGGCCGGCGCGTTGGCGGGCATGGGCTCAAGCACCTGACGAATGGCTTCGGTGCCTCCGGTCGAGGCACCAATGACAATCAGCTTTTCCGTCGTAGAAAACAGCGGCTTGAGACGCCGCGGCGTTGCGGGGACGCCTGGGGTGACAGCCCTTGGACGCGGGCGGGACAAGGCGGCAGCCCGGATCTTGTCAGCGATGAGGTCGCTGTACTCGAGAAGCCCGTCTCGCAGTCCCAGACGGGGCTTGGTCACGAAATCGACGGCGCCAAGCTCGAGGGCCCGAATGGTGACTTCGGAGTTTCGCTCGGTAAGCGAAGACACCATCACGACCGGCATGGGGCGCAGGCGCATCAGGCGCTCGAGAAAATCCAGGCCGTCCATGCGGGGCATTTCGACGTCGAGCGTAAGCACATCTGGATTATGCTGTTTGATCAATTCGCGCGCGACCAGGGGATCGGGTGCGACAGCAACCACTTCCATATCCGGGTGGCTGTCGATGATCTCGGTCATCAGGCTGCGAACCAGAGCCGAATCGTCCACGCACAGAACGCGTATTTTCTTCATGCTCTGCACCCCATCAATGCGATAAACATCTGGCAAGGTCTCCGTAAATCTTTGGCTGCCGGGCCTTACGCCAAGGCATAAACCGTCTGGCCACGCAACCTGAAGGCCTTGGTAAGGTAGGTGAAGTTCTCGGAGTGTCCCGCAAATAGCAGTCCGCCTGGCTTGAGCATTGGGGCAAATCGCTCAAGTATTCGCGTCTGGGTTGGTTTGTCAAAATAGATCATAGTGTTGCGGCAAAAAATAGCGTCGAACTTTTGATTGCTTGGCCACGAAGGCGCGACCAGATTCAAGGGTTCGAACTCGACGATCTCTTGCAAGACCGGTTTGACTCGTACGAGACCGGACTTGCTGCCCTTCCCCCGATAAAAGTATTTTTTCAGCAGAGGCTCGGGCACAGGCTGGACTCGCTCCAGCGTATAGATTCCCTTGCGCGCCTTCTCGATCGCCTGCGTATCGATATCCGTTGCCCATACCCAGGGTTTGGGCTCTTTGGCCACGGTGTTTTCCAAAAGCGTGATGGCAATGGTGTAGGCTTCTTCGCCGGTTGAGGCGGCACAGCACCATACATGAACCGGATTGGAGCGGGTGCGGATGAAGTCGGCGAGAATTCCGAAATGATGGCGCTCACGGAAGAAGGCCGTATGGTTAATGGTGAATACGTTGACAAACGCGTCCCATTCTTCCGATTGAGGGTCCTGTTGCAGGCGTTTCAGATATTCAGTGGCACTGCTCAAGCCCATTTTGCGAACACGCAAGCCGATCATGCGCGCCGCCAGCTCCCGTTTGTGATCACCCAGAATGATCCCCGAGCGAACATGAAGCAGCTTGCCTACCAGAGCAAACTCTTCGTCCGTCAGCGAGAATTGCTCGGGAGCAAGCGACTGATACATCGGAAGACCGGTCATGGATTCCTTAGCCTTGCGGCGCTAACAATGGATGGCCCGACACTTCCGGCTCATCATGCTCGCCATCATGAGCAAGTTGAGGAGATTCTGAGTCTTGGGGGAATGGAACATCGATGATCTCTGCTCCACCGAGTTTGAACACCGACACGGCACTGGACAGGCGGCTGGCCTGATCCTGCAACGAGCCGGCAGCGGCAGCAGCCTCCTCGACCAAGGCGGCGTTTTGCTGGACCACAGTATCCATCTGGGCGACGGCCTGATTCACCTGTTCGATTCCGTCAAGCTGTTCATTGGATGCGGATGCGATTTCGGCCATGATGGTAGTGACACCTTCAATCGATGAAACCACATCGCGCATCACGGCGCCGGCCTGAGCAGCCTGACGGCTGCCCGATTCGATGGTTCCGACGGAGTCTTCGATAAGCGTCTTGATTTCCTTGGCGGCCTGCGCGCTTCGCTGCGCCAGGGAACGCACCTCTCCGGCCACAACTGCAAAGCCCTTGCCCTGTTCACCGGCTCGTGCTGCTTCCACTGAGGCGTTAAGTGCCAGAATATTGGTCTGAAAGGCAATTCCGTCGATAACGCCCACAATTTCGGCAATCTTTCCTGAGCTCGAGGTGATGTCGTCCATGGTATGAACCACCTGTTCAACAGCCTCGCCGCCCCGCTGTGCAACACGGGTGGCTTCCTTTGCCAGCCTGTCAGCCTGCAGGGCGTTGTCGGTATTTTGCTTGACCGTCCCGGCCAGCTCTTCCATGCTGGCGGCCGTCTGCTGAAGCGATGCGGCCTGCTGCTCGGTACGGGCGCTGAGGTCGGTGTTGCCGACGAAGATCTCGCGCGAGCCAAGGTTGATTTCCTCGACCCCCTCGCGCACCGCCGTAACGGTACGGGTGAGGCTCTCTTGCATGCGACGCAGCGCTGCAAACAGGACGCCTATCTCGTTCTGTGCACGTACTTCAACGCGTTGCGTCAGATCGCCGGCGGCAATACGGTCAAAGTGTGTGCCGGCCTGGCGCAATGGCCGCAACACAACACGATCGAGGAATATATAAGCCAGGATGGAAATGATTATCGAGGCAACGATACCGGCACCCACGAGCTGCAGGACCAGCATGTACTGTGCTTGCTCCTCGGCCTGGATCCGGTCAACCTCGGACTGCATGTACTTGTTGAAATCGGCCACCGCCGCGTACAGGTCAGACTGCATGTACTCGCCGGTGCCATCCTTGAACGCGTTGTAGCCGTCGACGTCACCGTTTTCCAGAAAATCGAACAACGGTTCGACCCCCCCATTCATCAGCGACGCGTAGGCGTTGCTCAAGCTCATGTAGACTCGATGATTCCGCTCGCCGGCCAAGGACAGAAAGCGTTCGAATGCAGCGCGTGAGGCGGCAAAATCCTTGCGTGCACCATCGATGAGCTGGTGTGCGGGTTCGCCGGTGGCGACAATGGGCGAAGCGTAGCCACGCGACTTCATCTCTTCAATCGCCTCGGCTTGCTGCGTGACCCGATCGGTCAGCAGGGCTTGAATCGCCAGGCCCATGGTGACCTGGATCGACTTGAAACGGTCGACCGACTCGTTCAGCGCGGCGCTGAGGTTCTGATTTCGCACCACATGCTCAAACGTCTGACTGTTGGCGCGCAGCGAATACAGGCCCAGCGCAGCGCCGACAAAAAGTGACACCACGAAGAATATAAGGACCAGTACCAGACTGGTCCGGACCTTCAGATTCTTGAACATGTTTAGACCAAACATCAAAACCCCTCCTCAAAACGTGTACGCGAAAGCGACCGCTTGCCGGCGCGCACGGCAACGACAATGTTGTATTGCACCCGGCGTGCGAGCATCGCCCGCGTCACACCATGGCGACCTGCTCTACCAGTGCCATCTCTGAACTGGTCATGAGTTTCTCGATGTCGACCAGGATAAGCATCCGTTCGCCTACCGTGCCGATTCCGGTCAGATATTCAGTCGAAAAAGCTGTACCGAACTGGGGTGCAGCACTCATTTGCGAAGGCTGCAGCATCAGGACATCCGAGACGCCGTCGACGACCACACCTACGACCCGGGAGGCGAGGTTCAGGATGACCACTACGGTCTGGTGGTTATATTCGACGTTCTCAAGATTGAACTTGATGCGCATGTCGACGATGGGCACGATGACGCCACGCAGGTTAGTCACACCCTTGATGAAGGACGGAACATTGGCAATACGCGTCACGCTCTGGCTGTCGTAGCCTCGAATTTCCTGAACTTTCAGGATATCGATGCCGTACTCCTGATTGGCCAGCGTAAAGACCAGGAATTCTTTGCCCGTGTCGTCCGCCTGTTCGGAACTGGCATCCACTTTATTAAGCATGGTGTTTTTCTCCGGTGAAACTGGTGGCCGTCACGGCCGGTTTGTTACGGGTCATTCGCAACAGGGCGAAGACGTCGACAATAAGAGCCACACTGCCATCGCCCAA
>NZ_JAJUFE010000093.1 GCF_029263785.1 Pusillimonas sp.
CAAGTCTTTTAAGCTAAGCAAAAGGATCAAGACCCTAAGTAAAGGCTCTAAGTAAAGGGCTAAAGCGCAAAATCAAAGAAAGCCTATAATTCTACTATCTTTAAGTTATACAGTTCAAGTTGATATGATCCCCCTCGTTACTGACCCAGCCGATCTCGACAAGATGCGAGCTGCCTGCCAGGCTGCAGCCCAGGCGCTGGACTATCTTGAGCCACATGTGCGCGCCGGCGTCACTACCGGCGAACTCGATCGCCTGTGTCTCGACTTCATCACCAATACCTTGCACGTGGAATCGGCCACGGTCGGCTACGCGCCGCCCGGATACCCCCCTTTCCCCGGTTCGATTTGCGCCTCGGTCAACCATGTCATTTGTCATGGCATCCCCGGCGACAAGGTGCTGAAGAATGGCGACATCATCAATATTGATGTCACCGTCATCAAAGATGGATGGTATGGCGATACCAGCCGCATGTACTGCATTGGCGAACCCTCGATTCTGGCCAGGCGCCTGGTTGACACCACCTACGACTGCATGTGGCTGGGCATCGAACAGGTCCGCCCTGGCGCATATTTGGGCGATATCGGTGCCGTCATCCAGAAGCACGCCGAAAAACAAGGGTTTTCGGTCGTGCGCGAATACTGCGGGCATGGCGTCGGCCAGAAGTTTCACCAAGACCCTCAGGTACTGCACTACGGCAGACCGGGCACTGGCGTTCGACTGGAACCCGGAATGATCTTTACGATCGAACCCATGATCAATGCCGGGCGCAAGGAAATTCGCCAGCTTGCTGACGGCTGGACGGTAGTCACCAAAGACCGTAGTCTCTCGGCACAGTGGGAACACAGCGTGCTGGTCACAGACAACGGCTACGAAGTGCTTACCGTATCCCCTGGCATGCCCTCCGCTCCAGCCTTCGTAAAAGCCGCATAAATCCTCAGCCCACCCCCAGGCGCCCACCATGGATGCACCCGCCCC
This sequence comes from Pusillimonas sp., assembly GCF_029263785.1. GTDB lineage: Bacteria > Pseudomonadota > Gammaproteobacteria > Burkholderiales > Burkholderiaceae_B > Pusillimonas. The sequence goes on from NZ_JAJUFE010000093.1 coordinate 977, forward strand.
GTCACAGATCCGCCAACGCTTCGATCGACGACGTGGCGAGGCCATTACGGGCTTTCGTACGCATCAGCGGCCGGATATATTGCTTTCCGCCTTGCGCCGGGTCACCGACCAGGCGCTGCGCGAGACACTCCGCCAGTTCCCCTTGCCGGAAGGTGCTGCGCTTGCGGCGGTCGGCGGCTATGGTCGCGGCGAGCTGTACCCCTATTCCGACATAGACATCCTCATTCTGCTCGAGCGGGAGCCTGATTCTGAAGACAGGCTCAAGCTTGAGCAGCTCATTGCGGCGCTGTGGGACCTTGGGCTAGACCTTGGACATAGCGTCCGTTTGATCGCCGACTGCAAGCGCGAGGCGGACAACGACATCACCATCGAAACCGCCCTGATGGAGCTGCGCTGGATTGCGGGCAACAAGCCACTGGTGCGCGAGCTTGTCCAGACCATGCGGCGGCGCCAGGACGTGCAAGGTTTCTTTCAGGCCAAGCGAGCGGAAATGACACAGCGGCATGCCCGGCATGCTGATACGCCCTATGCGCTTGAGCCCAACTGCAAAGAAGCCCCGGGGGGTCTGCGCGACCTGCTCACCTTACGATGGATCGCTCAGGCTGCAGGTGTGGGCAACACCTGGAAGGAAATTGCCGACAGCGGCATGCTGACCCCTTCCGAACATCGCGCGCTGCGCCGCGCCGAGCTGGCTTTCAAACGCCTGCGGATCGAGCTGCACCTGTTGGCTGGACGGCGCGAAGATCGCGTACTGTTCGACCTGCAACCGGCGCTGGCCGACGTTTACGGTTTCGAGGCGTCAAAGAATCGGCGGCCCAGCGAACTGCTGATGCAACGATACTACTGGGCAGCCCGCGTAGTCAGCCAGTTGACAACTATTTTGATGCAGGCGTTTGAAGAAAGGCTGTTCCCGGTTCCCGAAGGGTCCAGCAAGCTCATCGACGACGACTTCTGCCAGGTTCAGAACCGCCTGGATATTCGTCGTGCCGACGAGTTCGAGCGCAAGCCCACACTTCTGCTTCGGGCTTTCCTGGTCATGCAGCAAAACCCCGAGCTGACCGGCTTATCGGCGCGCATCATGCGAGCCATGTGGCATTCGCGAAAGCGCATCGACGGACAGTTTCGCGCCAACCCGGTCAATCGCTACACATTCATACAGATACTGCAGCAACCCCGCGGCATCGTTCACGCCTTGCGGCGGATGACGATGCTGAACATTCTTCCCCGCTACCTGCCCGAATTCCGCCGCATCGTCGGACAGATGCAGCACGACCTGTTTCATGCCTACACGGTCGATCAGCACACGCTGATGGTGATACGAAACCTGCGCCGATTCACCATGCCGGAACACGCCCAGGAATACCCATTGGCCAGCCAGCTGATTGCCGAGCTCGACAGGCACTGGATTCTATATATTGCGGCGCTGTATCACGACATCGCCAAAGGACGGGGCGGTGATCACTCCGAGCTTGGCGCCGAAGATGCGCGGCGTTTCTGCGTCGACCACCAGATCAGCCCCGAGGATACGGACTTGGTCGAGTTTCTGGTGCGCGAACATCTGACCATGTCACGCTACGCACAGAAACGCGACCTGACCGATCCGGACGTCATTACCGAGTTTGCCCGACGTGTTGGAACGGAACGCCGACTGACAGCCTTGTATTTGCTGACGGTAGCGGATATTCGCGGCACCAGCCCAAAAGTCTGGAATGCCTGGAAAGGCAAGCTGCTTGAAGACCTGTACCGGCTGACCATTGCCGTACTGGGCGGTGCACAGCCTGACCGGGGAACTGTCCTGGCAATGCGACGCGAAGAAGCCAGCGCCGAGATCCGGCGTTTGGGTCTGCGTGACGAAAGCCGGGATGAATTCTGGCGTCAGCTTGACGTGGCCTATTTCCTGCGCCACGAGGCCTCGGAAATTGCCTGGCATACCCGCCACCTGTACCATCGCGCCGACGCCACCGAGCCCGTGGTAAAAGCGCGAGTCGTCGGCCAGAACGAGGGCCTGCAGATTATGGTGTATGCACCCGACCGCAACGACCTGTTCGCGGATATCTGCGCGTATCTGGATCAGCGTGCACTTAGTGTTCAGGACGCCCGAATCCACACCACCCGGCACGGCCGGGCCCTGGACAGTTTCATTGTTCTGCTGCCCGGTCAGGACCGGGACTTTCGTTCGTGGGCGAGCTTGATAGAACATGAACTGGCTGAACGTCTTGCCCGCCCGGGAACGCCGTCGCGCCCCGCCCCGGGCTTTGGACGACGCCGATCACGCCGAGCCAGGGTGTTTCCCATTGTGCCCAATATTGAATTGCGCCCTGACGAAAGCGGTGCCTCCTGGCGCCTGTCGATTATTGCAGCCGACCGCCCGGGCCTGCTGCACAGCCTGGCTCAGGTCTTTGCCCGTCACGGCATCGACCTCAAGATGGCAAAGATCATGACGCTGGGCGATCGCGTTGAAGACGTGTTCATCATCGAAGGCGA
>NZ_JAJUFE010000004.1 GCF_029263785.1 Pusillimonas sp.
CCCAGGTATCGATTGTTGAGGCACAGAATCTTGGGCGACAGATGATACTGCTTGCAGGTTGACAGCTCCTGGATATTCATCTGAATCGAGCCCTCGCCCGTGACGACGGCAACGTCGGCGTCGGGATTGGCCATCTGCACGCCCATGGCGTAAGGCAGTCCCACGCCCATGGTGCCAAGGCCACCCGAGTTGATCCAGCGACGAGGCTGGTTGAATCGGTAGTACTGGGCCGCCCACATCTGGTGCTGGCCCACGTCGGACGTTACAAAGGCGTTGCCACCAGTCACCTCACACAGCGTCTCGATGACATACTGAGGCTTGATCAGGGTATCGGAACCGGCGTAGTCGAGGCATTTTTTGCCGCGCCAGGTCTCAACCTGCTGCCACCATTTGGCCAGCGCAGCCTTGTTGGGCTCAGTCTCGACCGCAGTCTGCATGTACAGGGCATTGAGGTCTTGCAGCACGTCCTTGACGTTACCCACTATGGGCACGTCGACGCGCACGCGCTTGGAGATCGACGACGGATCGATATCAATGTGGATGATCTTGCGCTGATTCTGCGCGAAATGCTTTGGGTTGCCGATGACTCGGTCATCGAAACGCGCACCGACGGCAACAAGCACGTCGCAGTTCTGCATGGCCATATTGGCCTCGTAGGTGCCGTGCATGCCGGGCATGCCCACAAAGCGTGAATCGTCGGCAGGGAACGCGCCCAGACCCATCAGGGTGTTTGTGCACGGTGCACCCACCAGGTCGACCAGCTGACGCAGCTCTTCGGCGGCGTCGGAAAGTATCACCCCGCCGCCCGAGTAGATCATGGGGCGCTCGGCCGCCAACAGCATCTGGACAGCCTTCTTGATCTGGCCATGATGCCCTTTGACGACGGGAGTGTACGAGCGCATCGACACTTCGCCCTTCTTGGCGGTGAACTTGTACTTGGCGACGGTGATGTCTTTGGGGATATCAACCAGCACCGGCCCGGGACGGCCGGTTTGTGCGATATAGAACGCACGACGCATGGTTTCGGCCAGATCCTTGATATCGCGCACCAGGAAATTATGCTTGACGCAAGGACGTGTAATACCGACCGTATCGCATTCCTGGAACGCATCCGAACCGATAGCGGTTGTGGGCACCTGGCCACTGAGGATCACCATGGGGATGGAATCCATATAGGCAGTGGCAATGCCTGTAACAGCGTTGGTCAGGCCCGGTCCGCTGGTAACCAGCGCAACGCCGACTTTGTTCGACGAGCGTGAATATGCATCAGCAGCATGCACGGCCGCCTGCTCGTGTCGAACGAGAATATGTTTGAATGAATCTTGTTGGTAGATGGCATCATAGATGTACAGCACTGCGCCGCCGGGGTAGCCAAACACATGCTCTACGCCCTGTTCGGCCAGGCATCGTACGACGATGTCCGCGCCATTGATTTCCATGTTGTAGTCCTTTCGTAACCGGTACGGACGCCTCGACTGGCTAAAAAGCCTGAGCTGCGCCGGCCACGACATGATGCTCCGAGGCTTTATGGTTCACGGAACCACTCCACCCGGATACCGTGCCGCACCGATGCCCACTCGACGAAACGCCGCACGAGCGCTCTGGTGAACGCAAGAGGTAGAAACGGATGCCATGGCAACTCACGCTTGTGGCGCGGCCCTTGGCTAAGTGATACAGGCGCAAAAAACGGGCGGATGGCCCGAACGATAGTGCCCAATGGCCGGGTTGAGGATATTGCGCCCGGCCAATACACAACTTTACTGCATTGCACAAGACATGGCAATCCGAAGTGTGGCTTCACAATGAAATTGTCGCGCCCAACCGACGCCATCGCATCGACCCTCCTCAAGCGCAAAATTTACCGTGAACACACACAAATAATTCCTTTGTGAAAGGGTAAGATAGCAGGCATTGACCTTCTTCATGCCTTCTTAGCCCATGGGCCCCCGCGTCTCGCAACTGCAGCGTTTCTTCCACAGCCATTATTTCTTCGGCGGACTTCGGCAAGCTATAGGGGTCCTGATGCCGGCCCTTCTTATAGGCGGCATATGGAAAACCTACGACATTGGCATGATCGCGGCCATCGGTGCGGCCTGCGTCGCAGTCATTGACCAGCCCGGCAGCCCGCGTCGATACACCGTCAACACCATGCTGGGGGCCGTACTGCTGGGCACGTTCACCGTCGCTGTGACCGGACTGGTATCGACGGAACCCATCGCCAAATGGCTCACGATTCCTGTTCTTGGTTTCGCGTTTTCGATGCTCACGGTGTATGGCCAGCAAGGCGGGCTCATGGCCTTTGCCTGCCTGCTGATCATGACACTGACACTGCGCTCGCCTGTCAGTGGCGAGCAATTGCTGTTGCACGTGTTGTATTCGCTTGCGGGCGGCCTGTTCTATTTTCTGTACAGCTCGGTAGTGCGCCGGGTGCTGTGGCTGCGCGAAGAACAACAGGCCCTGTCAGTCGCCCTGTTTGCAACGGCGGATTACGTCAAAGCCCGGTCGCGATTTTATGATTCCCACGTTGATCTGGACACCAGCTACCGGCAATTGATCCGCGCTCAGTCCGAAATGATCGACAAGCAGCAGGCAGCGCGAAACACTGTCCTGCGTGAGCTGCCACGAGGCGGACAACGCGGCGACCGCCACCGCATGAAGGCGTTGAACCTTTTCATCGACATGGTGGCACTCCTGGACACCCTGATTGCCACCCAGACGGATTATGCTACGTTACATCGCGAGATCCCGGACAGCGACGTACTGGTCTTCGCGCGAGATACGCTCGTCAAGCTGTCGGACAACATCGAGCAGATTGCCCTATGCACGGCGCGGAATCAACGTGTGGTGGGCAGGCACAGCGCCAAGGCCGAGTTGCGCGCTATCGAATACGAACTTGAACAATACCGTGAAAGCGGCTTTGCCAAGGCAAATCCAGAGGTGTATGCCTTGCTGGTACAAGTGCTTCGACGACTGCGAAACGGGTCTCGCATCGTTGAGCGGATGGCCACCCACACTCAGGATGACGCGAGTACCGAGCTGGTCGACCAGCGTCTGGATCAGGCACTGGGACGGTTTGTTTCCCGAACAGAGCTACGGTTCGGCATGATCACATCCAACCTGCGCCTGGATTCTCCGCATTTTCGATATGCCCTGCGCGTTGCCATCGCCATCATAGTGACCCTGGTCACGGTGAATCTTCTGAATTTCGGGCTGGCCCGCCAACACCTCTTCCCTGCGCTCGAGCTTCATGGCTATTGGGTCATACTCACGGTCATTGTCATCATGAAGCCGGGCTTCGCGCTTACCAGACAACGAAACGGCATGCGTCTGGCGGGAACCTTTATCGGCTGTGTCGCCGCTTTTGGCATCTTTACGCTGACAAACCGTTCCGACCTGCTGTTGGCGATATTGGTCGTCAGCTGCGTGCTGGGCTACAGCTTTGTACAGGTCAGCTTCATGGGCACCGCCATATTCAAGACCATCATGGTTCTGCTTGCCTTCCACCTGCTGGAACCCAGCTCGACCGTAGTGATCGGAGAGCGCCTGATCGATACCGTGATCGGCTGCATCATCGCCCTGCTATGCAGCTATCTGCTGCCCTGGTGGGAACACAGCTACATGGGTTCATTGGCCAAGGCATTGCGTACCGCCAATTACCGCTACTTCCAGGCGGGCATTCACTACGCTGACCTGGTTCGTTCCCTGCGGCGCAATCCGCGTGAGCGCACAGGACAAGACTCAGAATTGCTGGAAGCCGACATGGCATTCAGATTGGCGCGCAAGGCCGTCTATATTGCATTCAGCAATTACGCCGCCGCGTTCTACCGAATGGCAGCCGAACCTGCCAAGCGGCAAAAGAACGTCCCGGAGCTAAACAATCTGTTGAATCAAAACCATGTACTGACCTCACAGATAGGTGCTGCCGTGCCCTTGCTCGCTGCACTGCCAACAGTTCCTCCGGGAATCCGACAGGCGCTTGACGCCGTGGACGCCCTGTTGCAAGACAAAAATGCCGAGTTGCCCACTTCGCTTGAGACAGAGGGCGAGCTGGCTACACTGGCCTACCCCTTGCGCCAGATGATGAATGCGGCCCAGCTGATACGGCAAGAGATGCTCGCTCTGGAACCGCCGCAGCCCGCGGGAACCAATACGGATACGTCATCAAGCAACCTGGGCCTGCGTACGGGAACCTGACCGGCCAGGCCAGAAGTACCAGGCCGCCGATGCAATCTGCAGCACCAGCAGGCATGTCCATGCCGTCAGGTGCGCCTGTGCGGGATACACGCCCGGGGCGAGCGGCTCCCAGCGCTCGACAATCCATCCAATTGCCACCTGCACCGCAAATGTCGACATGAAAACCTGCATGTTGAACGTGGTATTGACCCTGCCCCATACGGCCGGCGGGTATCGCGATACAAAAATCGCAAAGACCAGCACGCAGCAGGCGCCGAATACTCCGAAGCACGACCAGACCAATGATTTCGGAAGCGGAAAATCAAACACTATGATTACCTGGAACACCACAAACATGGTGATGCACAGACCGCAATATACGGTCAGGCTCATGCCAAGTCGCTCGACCCGTCGCACCAGCATGCCTGAAAGCAGACTGCCGGCCACCGCCGCCATTCCCACCGTGGACACCAGACCATCCGTAAGTACCTCGCTCGCCTGGCTGACATCCAGCAGATAAGGCTTCATCCAGAGCGATTGCACAGCGTAGAACATACCGGCGCTGACCGACGGAAACAGAGTGAGTTTCCAGAATGGAGCGCTGCTCAGAAGTTTCCAAGTACCCCGAAACTGATCACCCACGGTGGGTCGGTTTCGCCGTTCTTCCGTGGCCGGTGCGTCAACGGCTCCGAACAGGATAAGCGCGGCGACCAGGGTGATGATCAGCGCCATTACCAGGCTGATGATTCGCCATGTAAACACATCCAGAAGCAAAGCCAGCGGCGTTCCCACCAGTGCGCCTCCCAGCCCGCCAATGGCAATGAAAGCGCCATTCAGGAGGGGTACGCGATGCGCTGGAACATGCTGGGCCAAGGCCTGCAAGCCTGCGCCCATGCTGACCCCGACGCCGGCACCGATAAGAAAACGACCCAGCATCAAGCCGGGCAGGCCGTCTGCGCAGGCGTAAACAACGGAGCCCGCTGCCGAGGCGAGCATCAATATTGCATTGACACGTCTTGGGCCCCAGGTGTCCAGGGCGGCGCCGGCCGGAATCTGCACCAACGCAAAACCCAGGAAATACAGACTGGTCAACATGCCCAGATCGGCTGCTGACAGCTCCAGTTCCCGAATCAGAAATGGTGCAAACCCGATGTTGAGCCCACGAAACACGTAGGACGCCAAATAACCGAGTGCGAAGAAAGAAAAGACCCGCGATGCTGCGTTCATGAATGCCAGAATAGAAAGCGGGCGTTTGCCCGCTTTCCCGGTTTACGCAGCCAGCCGGCGACGGAACACCAAACGCGATTCATCGGATTCGTCTGGCGTAAAAACATACCCTTCGGAATCGAACTTTTCCAATCCCTTTACGCTTGTGATCTTGTGATCAATGACAAAGCGTGCCATCAGGCCTCGGGCACGCTTGGCATGAAAGCTGATGATCTTGAACTGACCGTTCTTGTAATCCTGGAACACGCATTGAACAACCTTGGCCTTCAAGACTTTTAGGTCAACTGCCTTGAAATACTCTTCAGAAGCCAGATTCAGTATCCAGGGCTTCTTCTGCGCTTCAAGTCGCGTGTTGAGATAATCTGCGATCTGCGTTCCCCAGTAATCGTATAGCGTCTTGCCACGGTCAGTGACCAGTCGTGTTCCCATTTCCAGGCGGTACGGCTGCATGAGATCCAGAGGTCGCAACACCCCATACAAGCCGCTGAGAATGGCCATGTGCTCTTGCGCCCACTCGAGTTTCGAGTCTGAAAGAGAAGGCGCGTCGAGACCTTCGTACACATCGCCGTTGAACGCAAGTACTGCCTGACGCGAGTTTGTCTGGGTGAACTTCGGTTTCCAGGCCGAATAGCGATCCACATTCAGCTCGGCCAGTGCGTCACTGAGCTTCATCAGGGAGGCAATCTCGGTTGCGGATTTCTTCTTCAGTACGTCGATCAGCCCGGCTGCCTGCTTGATAAAAAGCGGCTGGGTATGCAGCGTAGTGCGAACCGGGGAGTCGTAGTCGAGCTTTTTAGCGGGAGACAGCAACAACAACATGGTTTCGTTTACCTTGAATAGAAAGTCAAAAATTTACCGTGGCCACCGCCCCGGGGGTTCTGGCTGAGAGCCTATCGAGCCGTCCAGCCCCCATCTATCGGCATCGAAGCACCGGTAATCTGCTCTGCCGCTTCCGAGGCCAAAAACACTGCCATGCCGCCTATCTGGCGGGGAGTCACAAATTGCAGTGAAGGTTGCTTTTCGGCGAGCAGCTGACGGGCCGCTTCGTCCAGATCGATCTGCCGTTCACGCGCGATGACCTCGATTTGTTTTTCGACCAGTGGAGTGCGGACCCAGCCTGGGCAAATGGCATTGACGGTCACGCCAGTACCAGCCGTTTCCAGCGCAGCCACCCTGGTCAGCCCCACGACCCCGTGCTTGGCGGCCACGTAGGCTGATTTCGCCGGAGAGGCCACGAGGCCGTGTGCCGAGGCTATATTGATAATGCGCCCCCAACCCTGTTTCTTCATATGGGGAAGTGCTGCTGCAGTTCCATGAAACACGGCAGACAGATTCAGGGCAATGATGGCGTCCCAACGCTCTATGGGAAAATCTTCGATCAGGTCCGTATGCTGCACGCCGGCGTTATTGACCAGGATATCGATTCCCCCCAGCACAGAGACCGCAGTTTCGATAAACGTTCGCGTGGCTTCAGGCTGGCTAAGGTCGGCATTAATGTAGTGCGCCTTGACGGCGAACTCAAGCTCGATATTGACACGCTCTTTCTCGATTGCCGACGGATCGCCGAACCCGTTTATCACCACATCAGCACCGTTCGAAGCCAGTTCCCGGGCGATGCCCAATCCAATTCCACTGGTCGACCCCGTTATAACCGCGCGTTTGCCGTCGAGCATGCCTTATTCCTTGGTTGCGTCATTCAATTCGCTGTCGCCCAGCCAGAAGCCAAAAGGCGATGCCGTAGTGTAAACGCACAAGCGCTGCGCCTGGTAGCCGCCACAAGCAAGGGTTCACTGCCTGACCAGCCGCCCCACGCCGTCTTTTTCGTAAAACTCGATTTCCAGACTTTGAATGGATCCATCCTGCCCGGCGACAAATGTCACGGAAGACCGCGAGCCAGGCGTTGCCATTTCGCCCTCGGGTTCAAACACAAAGATGTTTCCATTCCAATGCGTCAGCGGAAACTCGCGCTTGTGCGGCGGCATCGACAGCACTAGTTGCCGGCTACGCTGAATGACATCTACTGCACCGAGGTAATCATTGGCGAATGTTCCTGTGTATTCCGCGAGCGGCAGTGCAGCATCGGGACCCACCAGAAAAGGCTGTCCGGCGAATTTTCCGACCGGCGCCAACATGGCGTCAAACACGGGGCCAAGAAAGTCCAGCCAATCTCGATCCACACGCCCATGCTGCACCAGGTCGACATAAGTCAGGCACAGCGCCTCGGCCGCACCAACCGGCAGGGCATTGGTGAGAACGACGATTCCAGTATCGGCCGCAGGAAGCAGGCTGAAGCTCGTGGCTGCCCCCATGAAAAACGCACCCGAATGTCCCAGCAGCCTGTTTCCGGCAGGCGTCGTGGAAACGTTGAAGCCGTATCCATAATGCCCCCCGTGCCTGTTGTTTTCGGATGGTGGCGCCGTCATCACTTGTGGACTCAACGCCGGCGTCAGGGCATCGCGGTCAATAAGGCGCTGTCCATTAACCACGCCCTGGTCAAGCACCATATTCATCCACTTGGCGATATCCAGTACGTTTGAGCTGACCCCGCCGGCTGGGGTCTGCGCATCGGGCTGCCGTTGTGGGCCAGGCACGAAGCCGGCTCCACCTCGAATGTGTGGTGTCGCACGGTTGGTTCGGGCAAGAAAATCGGAATGACGGGAGCTCGTTGCTGTCATACCCAAGGGCAGATACAACACTTCTTCAGACAATTTCTCCCATTCAGTACCCGCCGCTGAGGAAACCGCCAACGCAGCGGCCGTGAGGCCAAAATTAGTATAGGCGTACTGCGATCGCAATGGCTCGAGAGGCAAATGGCGCAGCCGCTCCAGAATTTGCCGGCGCCCGTACCCGAGATCCTCCAGATCATCACCCGCGTGATCCGGCAAGCCCGACTGGTGAGAATAAAGATCGCCAATGGTCACCTGGGCCGTAGCCTGAGGGTCGCTCAATGCGAACCAGGGAAGATGCCTGGTTACGGGCGTATCCCAGCTTACGACTCCCTTGCTGATCTGAGTGGCCACCACGGTGGCTCCCACCGGCTTTGACAATGAAGCTATCTGGAAGACAGTGTGGGGATCCACCGGCTCGTTTTCACCGATCTTTCGTACCCCAAACCCTTTCGCATAAACTGTGCGGCCTTGATGAACGACAGCGACTGCCATTCCGGGTATGCCCGAGCGGGCGAATATGTCGGTGGCGACTTCGTCAAGCCGGCCTACGGCCTGCGCAACGCGATCAGCAGATATGGTTGTACTGGCGTAAGCGGCCACGCCGCAAAATGATGCCAGCGCACTCAATGATGATGCGAGCAAGCCCATACGAATACCTGAAAGCATATGCATTCCTGTTTCGGCGGTTCCTGACAGCCCACATCATAATCGGTACGCGCAAAAAAACCCGCAAACGCGTAAGGCGAACTTGCGGGCTCTTGCCTTTTCAAAAAGAATCTTGAAAAGAAATTTGGCGGAGAGGGTGGGATTCGAACCCACGGTACGGGGTTACCGTACGCCTGATTTCGAGTCAGGTACATTCGACCACTCTGCCACCTCTCCTGGTATTGCGGTCAAGCCAGCTATTCTAGCATAGAAGACGGGCGGCGCGGAACAATAAGCACCAGAACAAACGCAAGGACAGCCGCCACAATCATCCCCAGGTACACATTCTGTGTTGCCGCATCGAAGGCTGATCGCAAATAATCTGCGCCTGATGCGTCGAGGATGTCCGACTGCAATGCACCAACCACGGTGCTGACGTCGGGCACCGCGTCACTGACCTCCGGCGGCGCGGCAGTCAGCCGGCTCACCATCACCGAATTGAACAGCGCACCGGCCAACGCTGCTCCAAGGCTCTGTCCCAAATAGCGCGACCACATATTCGTGCTCGTCGCGACACCGCGCTTCGCCCAGGGAACAATGGATTGAAGTCCAACCAGCAGTGGGGTAGAGATCAGCCCGAAGCCCGCGCCCAAGACAATCTGATCCAGCACAATCAGCCAGTAAGAAGGACGCTCGGGAAATGATGTAAAACCGGCGATCGCCGCTACCATCAGCCCGGCACCTATCAATGCAGTGTCCCGAAAGCCGATGCGAAGATACAGCCGATCTGAACAGGACGACGACGTAACCCATCCCACGCACATGCTGGCCAGAACAAGACCTGCGGCGATGGGTCCAAGCCCCAATGCCGCTTGTGCGTATACCGGCAAATACGCCCCCGGGGCCATCATGACCATGCCCATTCCAAGCATCGCCAGATTGGAGCCGAGCATGACGCGATGGCGCCACACCCAACCGGGCATGATGGGCTCTGTTGCAAGCCGCTCCCGAACTATTGTCGCGATGATGAGGACCACAGCCAGGCCAAATGTCAGCAGACTTGGGCCGGACAGCCACGGCCACGCATTTCCTCCTTGCAACAGACCAAAGACACCGGCCGAACCGGCCAGCATCATGAGGACAGCGCCGGCGTAATCGATGTCGTGACGCTGTTTGGGCGGCTTCTCATGCAGAAACTTCACAATCAGGACCATCGCAGCCAGTCCGATCGGCAAGTTGATCAGGAACACCCACCGCCAGGTTGCATACTCGGCAAAAGCACCACCCAGGGTCGGACCAAGTATGGCTGCCACGCCCCACACGCTGGAGAGCCAACCTTGTACCCTGCCCCTTTCCCGTATGGAGTAGAGATCCCCTGCAAGGGTATTGACGCACGCCATGATGGACCCCGCGCCCAGACCCTGAATACCGCGAAAAACAATCAGCGGCACCATTTCCCAGGCCAGGGCACACGCAGCGGATCCCAGCAGGAACAAGGATGTACCGCCAATCAGGACAGGCTTTCGGCCATAAAGGTCGGCCAGCTTTCCGTAGATAGGTATGGTTACTGTCTGCCCGAGCAGATAAATCGAAAACAGCCAGCTGAAGTGTTCGAATCCACCCAGGTCGCCCACGATTTGAGGCACTGCGGTAGCGACGATTGTGATGTCCATGGCGGCCAGGGCCATAGTCAACATCAGTGCCGCCAAGATCCAGCCCCTGCGCGCAATAACCGGGGCATCCGGAGCGGCATCAAGTGAGCTTGAGGGTGGCTGTGCAGTCATATGGTGGGGGTATTTCCCGCAGGTCGGGAAATGAGTTGCTGCGTGGTTGTCGTCGTGGACATGAAATTAACACATGCCGCGCTTGCCAGACAGTCAGGCTTCCAACTTGCGGGCAAGCGGCAAACACCACGGCCCGCGCCTTGATAGCCCCTGCGGATAGGCATATAGTGACTAATGAAAAGCATTTGCGACACAGGGCTTCAATTTGGGGGAACGCCTATTGTTCCCACGTGGTCCGGCTACTGGCCGAACGCCTCACCAACGGAGGTTGTCATGTGGATCGAATCATTCAACCTTGTGCTGGACGCGAATCGCGACGGCACGGTCAGCCTTGTCGAAGCTTGGCAGATCTTCGAATGGCTTTATCTATTGCCTGGCAACCTGCTTCTCGAGCTTCTTGGTTCCATTCCCCCTATCGCCGATTTGTTGCACATACGCGCATCTCCCGAAACGGGCTACGGCAGCCTCAACGGAGTCATGGCGACAGCGTTGTCGCTGTTGATCTGGCTGCTGCTGCTTGTCGAGGCGGCTAACCTGCGCGAGCGGTGGAAGTCGCAGCAAATGCGCCGACACAAGCTGGCGCATCACTTCAGACACCCGCAAGGCAAGGCCTAAGCAGCCAGGCGCTCGATTCCACCCATATACGGCCGCAATACTTCCGGGACGATGACACTGCCGTCTTCTTGCTGGTAGTTTTCAAGCACGGCCACCAGAGCCCGGCCCACGGCGAGCCCAGAACCATTCAGGGTGTGCAAATACTCGGGCTTGCCCTTCTCGGGACGGAATCGCGCCTGCATGCGTCGCGCCTGAAAGGCTTCGCAATTGGACACGGACGATATCTCGCGCCAGGTATTTTGTGCCGGCAACCAGACTTCAAGGTCGTATGTTTTGGCAGCCCCAAATCCCATGTCGCCCCCGCACAGCAAGACAACCCGATAAGGCAAGCCCAGTCGCTGCAATACCGCTTCGGCATGCTGGACCATCTCTTCATGAGCCCGGTAGGAATCATCGGGGTGCACGATTTGCACGAGTTCGACCTTGTCGAACTGATGTTGGCGGATCACCCCGCGTACATCGCGGCCGCCACTGCCCGCTTCCGAACGAAAACAGGGCGTATGTGCGGTCAGTCGAATGGGCAGGTCGGTCGCTGGAATGATCGAATTCTGCACCGAGCCTGTCAGGGTAATTTCCGACGTGGAGATCAGGTACAGATCTTCGCGCTCGATGACATTGCCCTGCTCGTCCTTGTGCTCTTCGTCGTCTCCACCCTTGGTCACCCAGAACATGTCGTCCTTGAATTTGGGTAGCTGACCGGTACCGAAAAGGGTCGAGCCATTGACGATGTACGGCGTATAGCATTCTTCGTAGCCATGCTCGGTGGTCTGCAGATCGATCATGAACTGAGCCAAGGCTCGATGCAGGCGGGCAATTGGCCCACGCAACATCATGAAGCGTGCGCCGGAAAGCTTGCGAGCCGAATCGAAGTCCAGACCCAGCGGTTCACCCAGGCTTACATGGTCTTTGGGTTCGAATCCCAGCGGCGCAGGATTGCCGTCACTGGCGGCTTCACCCGGCAACCAGCGCCTCACCTCTACGTTGTCGGCCTCGGATTCGCCTGCCGGAACACTCTCGTGCGGAAGGTTCGGAACAGTGGCCAGCCAGGCGCTGAGCTCGCCCTGGATCTGGGCCAGATCCGCCTCGAGTTCCTTCAGGCGAGCAGGAATCGCCTGCGATTCGGCCATTGCTTCCGTGGCGTCCTCGCCTTTGGATTTGAGTTGCCCGATCAGCTTGGACACCGCATTGCGACGCGCCTGCAGCGTCTCGGTTTCGACCTGTACTGCCTTGCGACGCGCCTCGAGTGCGTTAAAGCGCTCTACGTCAAAAGTGAGGCCACGACGCTTGAGTGCGCTCACCACAGAGGGAAGGTCTTTACGAAGCTGATTCGGATCTAGCATGTTGTCCAGGAAAGAAGAAAACAGGTAAACAGGGTGTGATTTTACCCTTAGGAATGGGGTCAGTTCTTGCCGCCGGCTTCGTCATCAAGGCTTCTGAGAAAGGCCAGCTTGTCGGCGATCTTGGATTCCAACCCTCGCGCGACCGGACGATACCAGCCCGGCGAACGTATCCCGTCGGGAAAATAATTCTCGCCGGCCGCATAACCATGGGGCTCGTCATGAGCGTAACGGTATTCGCGCCCATGGCCCAACTCTTTCATCAGTTTGGTCGGCGCGTTTCGCAAGTGCACGGGTACATCCCGGCTTTTATCTTTTCTGATAAAGGCCCGAGCCTGGTTGTACGCCATGTAGCCGGCATTGCTCTTGGCCGCTACCGCCAAATAAATCACAGCCTGTGCCAAAGCCAGCTCGCCTTCGGGCGATCCAAGTCGTTCGTAGGTCTGGGCCGCATCGTTGGCAATTTGCAATGCACGAGGGTCAGCCAGCCCGATGTCTTCCCACGCCATGCGAATAATGCGACGGGACAAATAGCGTGGGTCAGCCCCTGCGTCCAGCATTCGGCAGAGCCAATATAAGGAAGCATCGGGATCGGAACC
Source organism: Pusillimonas sp. (assembly GCF_029263785.1). Lineage (GTDB taxonomy): Bacteria > Pseudomonadota > Gammaproteobacteria > Burkholderiales > Burkholderiaceae_B > Pusillimonas. Next base: position 13,050 of record NZ_JAJUFE010000004.1, read on the forward strand.
GCGAACCGACTTATGCAACGCCGAAATCTGGTCGTAAAAGCTGTCACCGCCCTTGTCGAAACGACGCGCGTTCAACGTGAGCGCATTTTCGAGGAAGGCTGCATCGATATGACTGACGCCATCTGCGCGGGCGGCGGTTCCCGACTGTTCCAACAGGTTCAGAAAGCGTCTGGCGTCTCCGTCAGCGTAGCCGATCAAGGTATCGACAGCCGCATCGTCAAATGTCAGCCCCTCGAGCGCGGTCTTGGCTGCCGACTCAAAAAGCTCGCGCAGCTCGTCGTCGCCAAGCGGTTGCAGCACGTACACCTGAGCACGAGAGAGCAAGGCCGAGTTGACCTCGAACGATGGGTTTTCGGTCGTGGCGCCGATAAAGGTCACCAGCCCTGACTCAGCATATGGCAACAACGCGTCCTGTTGCGACTTGTTGAATCGGTGTATCTCGTCAACGAACAATATCGTTTGCTTGCCCAGCGAAAGGTTCTGCTGCGCCTGCTCCATGGCCGCGCGGATATCCTTCACCCCGGAAAAAACGGCCGACAAGGCGATGAATTCACAGTCGAACGCCTTGGCAGTCAGTCGAGCCAAAGTGGTTTTTCCGACCCCCGGCGGGCCCCATAAGATCATCGAATGAGGCTTGCCGGACTGAAACGCAAGCCTCAAGGGTTTGCCAGGCCCCAAAAGATGCCGTTGACCGACGACTTCGTCCAGTGTTTGCGGACGCAAGGTTTCAGCCAGAGGTGCTGCCGGCTTGTGAGAAAAGAGATCGGCCATGCCGGCTACTGCATCCTCACGACGTCCACGTCGTCGGGAGCCGTAAACTCAAACTCCGAAGCCTGAAGCTGAGGATTCGCCTGAATATTGGAAAGTTCGATGCGCGTCGTCTGACCGAAGGCATCCAGCAATAACAGGCGCGCGGGTAGTTCGTTGCGAAAACCGATGTCCACATGAGCAAAACCTGCATCAGACCCGCGAGGAGTCGCCCGCAACCATTCCAGACCATCGTCTTGAGGCAACGCCTTGACGTCGAAGGTGTCCTCAAGCGAGCCTGAGCCAAACAATATGGCCGCGGGCGAGGCACCAATAGATTGGTCTACCGAACGCTCGGTCACCTGCGCCAGGTCGGGGTCATACTGCAAGACATTATCGCCGTTCGAGACAATCAACTGTTCGTAGGGCTTAAGTACATGCCACCGAAATTTGCCGGGGCGCTGGAAGGAAAAACGGCCGGTCTGCTCGGGGCGGCTCTGGGCTTGTCCGCCAGTAGTTTGTTGCGTGAAATCACCCGTTGCCGACGTTACGTTTGAGACAAAGCTGCGCAGCTGTGCAGGCCCGTCTGCAGCAACAGCCGGAACGAATGCGAGTGCAGCCACCATCATAAGCACCCTCCCCAGGAAGCGCGAAGCCGCCTTTAGTGGCACGCCAGCTTCCGGAGCTATGCAAGCGCTATTGAAAATCCGCTTAATCAGCATTGGATGTGTCTCCTGCGGGCACAAGAATATCGCGATTGCCATTGGCCTGCATGGCCGAGACCAGTCCGGCCTGCTCCATTTGTTCGAGCAAACGGGCGGCGCGGTTATAGCCAATGCGCAGGTGCCGCTGTACCGACGAGATGGACGCACGGCGGTTCTTGAGAATTATTTCGACGGCCTGATCGTATAGCGGGTCGGCCTCTGCATCGGCAAATCCGGTGACACTACTGACGCCGTCTCCGGTTTCACCCTCGACAGCACCTTCGAGCAGACCTTCGACATAGTTTGGCTCGCCCTGCTCCTTCAGGTATTCGACCACCCTATGAACTTCATCGTCATGCACAAACGCACCATGCACGCGCGTAGGCAAACCGGTGCCCGGCGGCATATAAAGCATGTCACCCTGACCCAACAGGGTTTCAGCACCCATCTGATCAAGAATTGTGCGCGAGTCGACCCGTGAGGACACCTGAAAGGCAATACGGGTCGGAATATTGGCCTTGATCAGCCCGGTGATCACGTCAACGCTGGGGCGCTGCGTGGCCAGAATAAGGTGAATGCCGGCGGCTCGGGCCTTCTGCGCCAACCGCGCGATGAGTTCCTCGATTTTCTTGCCCACCACCATCATCAAATCGGCGAGCTCGTCGATTACCACCACAATGTTGGGCAAGGTGTCGAGGGGCTCAGGCGCATCGGGCGTGAGCGAGAACGGGTTGGGGATGGGCTCTTCGCGCTTGATGGCGTCGCGAACCTTGGTGTTGTAGCCTGCCAGGTTCCGCACCCCCAGCTTGCTCATGAGCCGATACCGCTTTTCCATTTCGGCAACGCACCAGTTCAGGGCGTTGGCAGCATGACGCATGTCGGTGACAACGGGTGCCAGCAAGTGAGGTATGCCTTCGTAAATGCTCATTTCGAGCATCTTGGGGTCGATAAGAATGAGTCGGACCTGAGTTGCGTCGGCTTTGTACAGCAGGGAAAGAATCATGGCATTGATGCCAACAGACTTTCCGGAACCGGTTGTACCGGCTACCAGCAGATGCGGCATCTTTGCCAGATCGGCCACCACCGGATTGCCCGCAATATCTTTGCCCAGTGCCATGGTCAGCAGGGACGGTGCCGCATAGTAGGTTTGCGACCCGACAATTTCTGACAACTTGACCATCTGGCGTCGCGGGTTGGGAAGCTCCAGGCCCATCAGGTTCTTGCCCGGGATGGTTTCCACCACACGAATACTGACCAGGCTAAGCGCGCGCGCCAGATCCTTGGCCAGGTTGACGATCTGGCTGCCCTTGACCCCGGTGGCAGGCTCGATTTCGTACCGCGTAATGACCGGCCCAGCCTGAGCGGAGACCACCACTACCTTGACACCAAAGTCGGACAGCTTCTTTTCGATAAGGCGAGAGGTGAACTCGATGGTTTCGGGCGAAACGGTTTCGACATGCTCGGTTACCGGGTCGAGCAGACTGATGGCCGGCAGGTCGCCCCCACCGCCGGCAGGAAGCGGCGCATTGAAAAGAGTCTTTTGCTTTTCTTTTTCGACCCGAACCGATTTGGGAACCGAGACAATGGCAGGCTCGATGCGAACGGGCTGTTCGTGTACGAGCTGTTCTTGCTTGGCCACCACGCTTTCTTCTCGTTCGGCCTTTTTTGCTACACCCACCTTGCGGTCTTCTCGAGCCGCCTTCAGTTCGAGTAGCCGGCGCAGCGTCTTTTCGATAGCGCCACCAATGCGCTCGGCCACATGCAGCCACGAGAACCCGAAAAACAGACTGGCACCCACAGCCATGAATACCAGCAAGAGCAAAGCGCATCCGGTGGAGCCAAAAACGGTTGACATGCCCCCGGCCAGAAGCTTGCCAAGCTCTCCGCCGGCACCGCCCGGCAGATGGGCGCCCAGATGTGCTTTCTGCAGGGCCTCGAGCCCCATCGTACCGATCAGCAGCAGCGCGAACCCCAGGGCGACCTCCCACCGGACACGCGGCAATACCTCGGCTCGGGGTTCGGGCAACATGGCATTGGTAAGGCGATAAAAGCCTACAAAAACCCGGTGGGCCAGCAATACGACCCAAAGCCAGGCGGAGTAGCCAAACAAAAATAACAGGAGGTCGGACACGTAGGCCCCGAACACGCCCCCACCATTCGCAATGGAAGTGGCCTGGACCGAATGGGACCATGCAGGGTCGGCGGGCGACCAGGTCGCCAGCACCAGCCCCAACCAGGCAGCGAGTGCGGCGAAGAGTATCCAGCGAGCTTCGCGCGCCAACCCCGACAGACGAGTTTGCAGCGGCGAAGGACCGTTACGCACGTTACGCGAGGCACGGGAAGGAGCAGCAGGTATTCTAGCCATGGACTCATTATAATTGGCTGGATGTCTTTTTACGGATTTTCTCAGATGACCACACCCAAACACGCCAAAGTACTCATTCTGGGCTCGGGGCCTGCCGGCTACACCGCTGCCGTTTACGCGGCGCGCGCCAACCTCGAACCCGCGCTGATTACTGGTATCGAGCAAGGCGGTCAGTTGATGACCACCACAGACGTGGACAACTGGCCGGCCGACGCCCAGGGCGTTTTGGGTCCCGAACTGATGCAGCGCTTCCAGGCCCACGCCGAGCGCTTTGGTACCGAACTGATCAATGACCAGATCGTCAGTGTCGACCTGTCGAAACGCCCCTTCACGCTCAATGGCGATACCGGTATGGTTTACACCTGCGACGCACTCATTATCGCAACGGGGGCGTCCGCCCAGTATCTGGGCCTGCCTTCCGAACAAGAGTACATGGGGCGGGGGGTTTCGGCCTGCGCCACCTGCGATGGCTTTTTCTATAAAAAACAAGATGTTGTGGTCGTAGGGGGTGGCAACACCGCCGTCGAAGAAGCCCTTTACCTGTCCAACATTTGCTCTACCGTCACGTTGGTACATCGTCGCGATAAATTTCGCGCCGAACCCATACTGGTCGACAAGCTCATGGACAAGGTTGCCAACGGCAACATGAAGCTCAAGTTGTTCCACGAGCTCGAAGAAGTTCTTGGCGACGCTTCGGGTGTCACCGGAGTCCGACTGCGCAACAACCAGACCGGCGAAAAGCTTGACATGGCAGTTACCGGCGTCTTTATCGCTATCGGCCACAAGCCCAATACCGATATTTTCGAAGGCCAGCTCGACATGAAGGACGGCTACATCATCACACGTAGCGGGCTGCAGGGCCTGGCCACCATGACCTCCGTGCCTGGCGTGTTTGCCGCCGGCGACGTCCAGGACCATGTCTATCGCCAGGCGATTACCAGCGCCGGCACCGGATGCATGGCGGCGCTGGACGCCCAGCGCTGGCTGGAGAATGCAGACCACTAAGAAGCCGGGGCTGGCCGACCTGAGGCGGCTGCGTCAGCAGGCTGAAGCCACCCCCGAGCTTTCAAAACCCTTGACCAAGCGCAAACGGCAAGCATCCGCGGGAAACCGGCGAACCGGAACCGGCGGCGAGCTGCCCGATGCGGCACCGCCCTCCGGTACTTCCGAAGAGACCACCGGAATTGCCGCCGCCGACATTGACCTGTTTCGCAAGGCCGTAGCTAATGTGCAGCGGCTTGCTCCTACCAACAGGGCCCTGCTGCCCCCAGTGCCTGTCGCGCCCCCGTCTGTGCTCAAGCAAAAGCGGCAGACTGCTTCGGGCGTGGATGTCATGACGCCCTTGAGCGTGTCAGACTCCTTTGCACCCGCCCTGCTGGCTCCGGACGGTACGCACTTTCTGCAATCCGGATGCGGACCCGATCTTCTCAAGAAGCTCAGACAAGGAAAATGGCGTGTCGAGGCGACACTTGATCTGCATGGGGCTACCCTTGAGCGGGCCAGGAGCCGACTGGATGGCTTTTTATCATCGTGCCTTCTACATCAACTGCGCTGCGTACGTGTCGTACACGGCAAAGGGCATGGCTCAAAAGGCAATTCACCGGTGCTTAAAGAAACTGTCCGGCGCTGGCTGAGTCAGCTTGAAGGCGTGATGGCATTTGTCGAGTGCGAGGAGCGCGATGGCGGGAGCGGCGCCGTGCTGGTGCTGCTGCGGGTGATTGCGGGCGCCGGCCTGGGAAAACCAGAATAAGACGCTGCGGCGATCGATTAAACCGCCGCGAGCAGACACAAACAAAACAGACCCACAAACAACAAGGAATTCACAAACAACAAGGCCGGCGATTGCTCGCCGGCCTTGTTGAGTTTCTATTTTTTTTGGGTACCGCTTAAGTGCATTATTGTGTGCCGATTTACCCGGCGTGCCCATGCAGGGCTTTGTCTCCTCACCTGCATGAACAGCATTCTGCACCATTCTCTTACATTGCACACCTAGGGAATGCACCTATATTGGGCGAAAACGCCTCAAATCGACTCGAATTTGCGCGTGAAGGCTCATATCAGCACAGATCGCAGCAACCTGGACCAGTGTGAAACACTCGGGCGATCGGGTCATATCTGCTGAAAGTTGTCGAAGTATCGCTGAGTATCGCTCTGGGTGTAGGTGACCCCGGTTACCTTTGCCGCCGGGGGCCCCTTGTGCAGCCACGACAACATATGGTCGACTTGTTCGGGCTCGCCCTGCACAAGCACCTCGACCGACCCGTCAGGGGCATTGCGCACCCACCCGGTGACACCCAGAGAATGTGCCTGCCGGACAGTGGCCGCACGAAATCCCACCCCCTGAACGCGGCCGGTAACACGTACTTCGAGGGTTTCTGTATTGTGGTTTGGCCCTAAATATTTCATACCGGAAGTTTACCGAAATTCATGCTTGGCCTGCCTATAGGTACAAATGCCGCTTTTATTGACCAAACGCAAGAAACCGGGCAATTCGTGCCGCTATAGTGAAAGTGCCTGGTCGACAAGCGACGGCCAGGCAAGCTCTTTCATATGCTCTGGTAGTACCTTTAACGGGCCGCAAGGCCCGTTTTTTTTGCCTGCCAGGGATTGCCTCAAGATTCCAGGGTCGGTAGGATTGCCCCATCTGCATTCCGTACTTACGGATTCCTCCAGCGGATTCCTTACTACTCATTCCTTACTACTCATTCCTTACTACTGATTCTTATGTAACTTCACGTGGAGCCTTGGATGACCAACGATAGCAAACAACGATACGGGTCGATTTCACGGATTTTTCACTGGCTCATGGCCATTTTGCTGGCCTGGCAACTATTGAAGATTTTTGATCGGATCGACGACGGTGAACATTGGGTGGGCGAGACCCTGGTTCCCTGGCACGTCTCCATAGGCTCAGTGCTGGCAGTGCTGATCATATTGCGAGTTCTATGGGCGATAAAACAATGGGGCAATCGCCCCGAGCAGGACCCTGCAACTGTGGTCCTGGTGCGTCTGGGACATGGCTTGCTCTATGCAGGCATGATTCTCATGCCGCTAACCGGAATCCTGACCATGATCGGCAAAGGGTACGGCCTGGCACCTTTCGGTGTGCGTCTGGTCGCTAAAGGTGAAGAAATCCCCTGGATGGCCGGGCTTGGCAGCCTACACTCGCCCATTGCCTGGATCTTGCTGGTGTTGATACTTGGCCATATCTGCATCGCTTTGTATCACGCGTTGATCAAAAAAGATGGGATACTGCAACGCATGCTGTAAACGTCTGCGTCACCTGCCTCCCACCCATGAAAAACCTCTCCAAATACTTCATACGCGGCCTCATCGCCATCTTGCCGGTGGCGCTGACGCTTTATTTGCTGTTCGTATTCCTGTCCTGGAGCGAAAGGCTGGCATTTGCGGTACTGGGTCCTATCATTGGCGACATTTATATCCCCGGAATGGGTCTGGCCGTAGCGGTCGTTTTCATTATCGGAGTCGGCTACTCGCTATCTTTGCGGCGCGTGCGGGGAATGGTGTCCCTGTTCGAGCTGCCATTCAACAATATCCCGGTCGTCAAGAGCATTTACTCTTCCGTCAAAAGCTTTGCGGACTATTTTTCTCCGGGCGGCGGCTCACAGGGCGGGCAGCAAGTGGTACTGTTGCGCTTGCCCGGACAACCATTGGAGCTCGTTGGCCTTGTCACGCGGCACGGCGTTGACGACCTTCCCGAGGGTTTTACCAAGGGCGACCGGGTCGCAGTTTATTTGCCCATGGGATATATGATCGGGGGCTACACCGTATTCGTACCCGCCGATTGGGTGCAACCTATTGAAATGTCCGTCGAAGAAGCCATGAGGTCGTCATTGATCGCGTGGATGGCTCGTTCCAACGTCTCAAAGTCTGAACCAGGTACACCTATGCCTCCGAAAGACGCTCACCCTGAAAACGACGTTCCAACCGAAAACGACGTTCCACCCGGAACAGAACCTACGGTCCGCCCATGACTCTCACTTTCAAACGCGGCAGCCCGCCACCCTGATTGGCACCACCATGGATTTCGCCGGGCGAGACGCCGGCCACTTCCGGCGCTTCTACTGGAGCCAGGAAGACAGGACGGGCATAATTCGTCCATTACCGTAAACCCGAACTCGTAAACCCGGACTCTTATGAAACCTTACGTCATGACTTACGGCGCCTTGGGCATTGCCATCGTCCTGGAAGTGATCGGGACAACCATGCTTCAGAAATCCGAGCAGTTCACACGTCTGGTTCCGACCCTGACCATGGCTGTTTGCTATTTAAGCGCCTTTTACTTCCTGTCCATCGTCCTCAAATCCATGCCGGTAGGACTGGCCTACGCTATCTGGAGCGGACTTGGAATACTGCTGATTTCCATCATCGGATATGTGATGTTTGATCAGAAGCTGGACCTTGCGGCAATAATCGGCCTGGGACTCATCGTTCTGGGAGTCATCATCGTCAATGGCTTCTCGAAGTCGATCAGCCACTAACCCATGAATCGTGCAGGAAAGTAAAGGGCTTCGCAGACGAAGCATATCGACCCTTGACTTCAAAATAAACAATGCGATTCCCGGGCAGTGAGTTTTTGAACGCGCGGCACTGACTAATCAATCAGAGTTTATTCAGCTTGGGTGCACTGGTACTGGAAGCCGCTGAAGCTCTTCATCGGCATATTCCTTGAGCTTCAAAACGTCTTCACGCATGGCCTGTACACCCTTGATTATCTGCTTGGCACCGGCTGACAGCTTTTCGTTCGTACGCTTCAGTTCCCGGGCCAGGGCGTCGTACTCTGAAATGCCCACGCCGAGGATATCCGGGCTTTCAAGAACGTCTCCCAATTCGGTAAACGAAGCGTCAGACTTGGTGCCGGCCACGGAAAGCTGCAGTCGCAGATCATCTGCCCGTCTCTTTAACTGATTGTGCAGGCTCATTCTCAGGAACCATGAGTTGGCCTTCGAATACGTCTGAACGATCTGAAGCCTCAGCCGGGCATTGGAAATTATGGCTATCCGCGGCGCCAGGGTTCGATACACCGGAAAAGCTTGCTCGGAATAGACAAACTCCCAGTCTTGCGGCAGGGCTGCCGAAGCCTCGATAACGTCGGCAATCAAGGCATCCAGATCGTCCCATATCGCCTCGATTTCTATCTTGATGCTTTCCAGCATTACCCGAAGATCCTCGGCTTTGCTGGCTTGCTCTTTTTCCAGATCCAGTTTGTGCTTCCACATAACCAACGCGGCACTAGCCAGAATTGCGCCGATGGAGCCCACGGCCTGCACCCATGCAGCAGTGACGCCACTGCCAAAGAAATCGCGAACTGCGGGTATGTACAGCGCCGCCACCACTAGAAGGGCCACTGCGCAAAGTGAAATGGCAAGCCATGCCGACCATCTGAAAGATCCAGTTTTACCTGCGGGGTGCTTGAACATATTCGTCACTTAGCTGCCAGGATGGCATTGAGCGGCGCCAACGAAACACTAACGACAACGTATCCGTCGAAGCAAGTCCAGGAGTGCAACGGTCTTGATGCCGGTTGCACACCCAAGGCCGTTATGCCCGAACCATGCCGTGCCCAAGCTTCGGCGATTGTTTCACAGGAGGGCAGTTCGAATGTAAACACTCGCGCATGCACAGTCAATCCGGATATCCAAGTTGACTCTGGGCGTCACGATCAGTACAGCCACATCGTGAACCGGACCAAACCATCTTGGGCGAACTACCTATCCAGCCGTCGGCAACTTGGCGACGACCTTGATCTCAAAGTCATACCCATAGAGCCAGGTTACGCCCACGACGGTGAGTGCCGGATAAGGAGCGTCGCCCCAATAGTTGAGCAGTACCGACCAGGTCTCCTCAGCCCTGGATGCGGGATCCACCATGAATATGGTCACATCCACCACGTCATCAAAGCTGCAGCCCGCCTCTGCCAAGATTGCGTTCAAGTTGTCGAAAGCCTGACGAACTTGCGCCTTCAATCCTTGCTGCGGCGAACCGTCGTCCAGACTCCCCACTTGCCCTGACACAAACAGAAATCCGTTTGATCGGACCGCTGCCGAATACCGGTTTCTCTCATACAACGCCTGGCGTCCAGGCAAAAAAACTGCGTCGCGTGCTGTCATGGATTAGCTCCCTACCGACCGTTCTGGTCAGCAACAGATTCAATAGCCCATCGAATTTTCAGACGACTGCGCCGATCAGCTCCTCGCTTTTACTCCAAAGCCGCTCGGCGTTGTCAGGGTCAAGCGCATATTTCCTCACGCCATCTGCAAACGGATTTGCTGTTTCGTTGATTTCCGCGACTGCGCAATCTTCAAGGTAGTGCCCTCCGATCCTATCCTTATCCGCGACGACTGCTGCCCAGATCGACGTCGCCGCCGCTTGTGAAATTTCTTTCAGCACCGGCGCAGGCAAACCCACATCGGCACGTGCCTTTCGCACCGTTTCGAATAGGCTCTGAAGCTCTTCTTGTGAGAAGTGGCGGGCAAGTTCCGTCAGACTGTTCCCGGGCATCACTGAAGCAGCTCGAATTCCACGGTCGCGATGCCGTCCGTCAAAGGCCAACGCAAAGAGCGCGTTGGCCGTCTTCGATCGGCCATAGGCGACAAACGGGTCGTAGGCCTGCCGCTCAAAATTCAGATCTTCCAGATCGATGTCAGCAACACGATGAGCCTGAGACGAAAGCACCACCAGACGTCCGGCATCCCCAAGCATTGATTCAATCCCATTGATGAATGCAAAATGACCGATATGGTTGATGCCGAATTGGGTTTCAAAACCATCGGCGGTACGGCCAAACGGCGTTGCCATTACCCCCGCGTTCGCAATAATTGCATTGAATGTCCATCCGCTATTCAAAAGTTCATTCGCGCACGTGCGGACGCTCTGCAGCGATGCCAGGTCAAGCTCGATCAGATCAAGGCGACCCGCAGCTTCCGGCGCCGATTCACGAATGAATGATGTAGCCGCTTTGGCCTTGGCCAGATCCCTGACAGCGCCGACAACCGTTGCGCCATGGCACACTAGCGAACGAGCAGTTTCCAAACCTATTCCCGACGATATGCCCGTAATCAGGTATCGCTGACCATTCAGGTCGGTATCAGCAAGCACCATGTCGGCGGTTGATTGTGCGCCTGATGTCGTAATCATTTTGTGTCCTTATCAATTGACGTTAGTTAAAGTTCAACGTCGTCCAGTATCAAATTTCCATTCCGCCGATCACGCCACCTGCTTTGCAGCCTTTGTTCCGTGCCGCTTGGGATCAGGCCAGTGCTGCAACTTCCTCGAGCGTCGCAATGCGTCGGATGGCGCCGTTGGCGGAAACAACATGCGCCGCCTCAGTAGTGCGCAAAAGGGCTACCTCACCTTCAGATGTTTTCTTGATGGCTCACTCAACCAAATAACGTAATGATCATTACAATAACGTTCGGTATGATATGTGTCAATCACTTTTAAGCACATGGTGGTATTGATTCAATGAAGAAGGCTCACTGATGGGACGTCGTCGCGAATTTGACGTAGAAGAAGCACTTGACGCGATACTTTGCGTTTTTTGGCGTAAAGGGTATGAAGGTGCGTCATACGCCGATCTGACACAAGCGGCAGGCGTGGAACGCCCTGCCCTTTACGCGGCATTCGGCAACAAAGAGGAGCTCTTTCGCAAGGCGCTAGAGCGTTACTACGAGCGATATATGAACTTCATCCCCGAGGCCCTGGAGCAGCCCACGGCACTTGAAGTGGCCAAGCACGTGCTTTATCGCTCGGTGGAACTCAATACGCGATACCCTGAACATGCAGGATGTCTCGGCATCAACGGTGTATTAGCCGGATCGGACGCCGCAGAACCTGTACGGCAGGCATTGATAGACTTTCGTGCCGCGGGAGAAACACTACTTCGTGAGCGATTCGAACGGGCGAAAGCAGAAGGTGACTTGCAAGCTACAGCTCAGCCCGCTGTACTTGCCGCATTTGTAATGGCCATGCTGCATGGAATGGCGGTGCAGGCAAAGGCCGGCTTCAGCCGCAGCACTCTGGAAGCAGTCGCCGCGCAGGCCCTCTCTGGGTGGCCCACCAAACAGACTCAATGAATAGCAGTTACCAAATCAATCCGGATAGAAGAAAGCCCCGTCCTCTTATGGGAACGGGGCCATCCAGACTTCAATGAATCAGTTCAGAACCGCGTAAGCGTCCGCTCAACACACCTTGAGCGAGTGTAGCGCTGGGCGAATAGTCCCAATTGCGATCACTGATGACGGCCATGATGCATTCGCCAATATGGAGTCGTCTATCCAACATGATGTGCTGTGGTTGGCCAGAGATCTCGCTACCGAGGCGCATGCCAAGCTTGTGGTGAAGGCGTCGGGGTAAAAGCTTTCTACGCTGTTTCAACAAACAAAAAATCTGCGGATGAAACGACTATCCGCACATGGCCGAATGCCGACACGGCAGGACTCAGCCATGCGTCGTCAGCGGTTCAACCGTCAGCTTAAAACCCATGGCATGGATAACCTTGAACAGCGTCTCAGAGCTTGGCGCGCGCTCACCAGAAAGACTTTTGTAAAGGCTTTCCCGAGACAGCCCCGTATCACGCGCTAATTGTGTCATACCTCGGGCTCTAGCGATGTCGCCCAATGCTGCCGCCAACAGCGCTGGATCGCCGTCTTCAATTGCGGCCTGAAGGTAAGCGGCAATATCTGCCTCATCGTTGAGGTAGTTGGATACATCAAACGGACGGGTCTTGATCTTGCTCATTTCGTAACTCCTGAGCTAAAGCCTTGGCTCGTTCAGTATCTCTCTTCTGGCCGGATTTGTTGCCTCCGCCAAGCATCATAATTACTGTACTTCCGCGCATGGTGTAATACATCCGCCAGCCTGGACCGAAGACTTCGCGCATTTCCCACACGATGTCCCCGACAGATTTATGGTCGCCAAGCTTGCCAAGCGACGCCTTTCTTAGACGGAGCTGCAGCCGCGCGCGTGTTGTACGATCATTTAAGCTACCGAGCAATGTATAAATTGCCCTGTTTCAATGATGCTGTACATAGACATATTGTAGCCCTGTGGCTACACCAAGCAATAATTATTTTTACGTAGACTAGGGTGACCTGTCCGGGAATTTTCCTCAATATATCCCTCACTAATTGAGGAATGTACGCATATTATTTAAACCACCCAGGCAGTAAACCACCCAAGCAGAAAAAACCCGCAAAGCCAATGGCCATGCGGGTTTTTAGACTTCAGCAGACAGCTGTAGACAATATTACATATTGTCGATCATCACCTGACCAAAGCCCGAGCACGACACCTGGGTCGCACCTTCCATCAGGCGGGCGAAGTCGTAGGTGACCTTCTTGGACAAGATGGCTTTTTCCATGCTGCTGATGATGAGGTCGGCAGCCTCGGTCCAGCCCATGTGACGCAGCATCATTTCGGCGGACAAGATTTCGGAACCAGGGTTGACGTAATCTTTGCCGGCGTACTTGGGAGCGGTACCGTGGGTTGCTTCGAACATGGCGACGGAGTCGGACAGGTTCGCACCAGGGGCGATACCAATACCACCAACCTGTGCAGCCAGCGCATCGGATACGTAGTCGCCATTAAGGTTCAGCGTAGCGATGACGTCGTATTCGGCAGGACGCAGCAGGATCTGTTGCAGGAAAGCGTCGGCGATGGAATCCTTGACCGTGATCTCGCGACCGGTCTTGGGATTCTTGAACTTGCACCATGGGCCGCCGTCGATAAGTTCGGCGCCAAACTCTTTTTGAGCCAGCTCGTAACCCCAGTCGCGGAAGCCACCTTCGGTGAACTTCATGATGTTGCCCTTGTGAACCAGGGTGACGGACGAGCGATCGTTGTCGATAGCGTACTGGATGGCTTTACGGACCAGGCGCTGGGTACCTTCACGCGAGACAGGCTTGACACCAATGCCCGAGGTTTCGGGGAAACGGATCTTGTCGACGCCCATTTCATTTTGCAGGAAGTCGATCAGTTTCTTGGCGCTGGCGCTTTCGGCCTCGAATTCGATACCGGCATAGATATCTTCCGAGTTTTCACGGAAGATGACCATGTTGGTTTTTTCGGGCTCTTTGACAGGTGAGGGAACACCCTTGAAGTACTGAATGGGACGCAGGCAGACGTAAAGATCGAGCTGCTGACGCAGGGCAACGTTAAGCGAACGGATACCGCCGCCTACGGGAGTTGTCAGGGGGCCCTTGATGGACACCACATATTCCTTGACAGCGTCGAGCGTCTCGTCGGGCAGCCAGACGTCAGGACCATACACTTTGGTCGATTTCTCGCCGGCGTAGACTTCCATCCAGTGGATCTTGCGCTTGCCGTTGTAGGCTTTTTGCACGGCGGCGTCAACGACCTTGAGCATGACCGGAGTAATGTCGGCACCCGTGCCGTCGCCTTCGATATACGGAATGACCGGTTCGTCGGGAACGTTAAGCGAAAAATCGGCGTTGACCGTGATTTTTTGGCCCGCCTCGGGGACCTTGATGTGCTGATAAGACATGGACGCTCCAGTTTGCTGCTTAAAAGGAAGATTCAGTGAAACTGCAACATTATAAACCAAGTCTTATATAAGACTAAGACCCGGAAAAATGGCTCGACATCAATTTTACCGGCTAACACCCTTTCTGCCGAATCAAAACGTGACAAGCCGACCATGCCCACCGGTTACACTAACGTTTTGAATTTCAAGCTGTTCCGTACATGTTCAACCCTTCCCGCGAACAGGTTCGCCATTTTTTTACAGACGCCTGGCGAAAGCACCGACAAGCCGGCATCCTGACCCCATTGGAAAGCATGGCGGTGGACTGGATCCTGCAACACCCCGAATACCACGGCGTACTCGAGCACCCCGATGCCGTTGACGCCGACTTTCCGGTTGAAGGCGGGCAGACCAATCCCTTTTTGCATTTGTCCATGCATCTTGCCATCAGCGAGCAGCTATCCATCGACCATCCGCCGGGCATCAAGGCCGCGTACGACCAACTGCTTGCCACCCGTGACGCGCACGAAGCCGTCCACGAAATCATGGAGTGCCTGGGCGAAGTCGTCTGGGAGGCCCAACGAATGGGCACGCCTTTCAGCAACGACACCTATCTGGACCTCATCCGGCGCCGCGTTACACGCCTTTAGACGAGGCGAAAAAAAGCCCCCGATGCTTCGAGGGCTCTTCCAGGCTTGGGCAAACAGAGTTATTTGCTTACCGACAAAGGCGAAGGCAGCGAAGCCAGCCAAGCCGAAATATTTGCGATGTCTTCGTCGCTGAGCTGCTGCACCATGGCACCCATCACGGCATTCTTGCGCACGTTCGACGAGGCAGGAGCGCCCGCTTGTCCACGCTTGTATGCCTTGAGCGAGTGCGCAAGGTAATCGGCGTGCTGGCCGGCGAGTATCGGGTAAGAGGGCAACGTTGATGTCTTGGCATCCGCACCATGGCACGAAGCACAGGTGTACTTTTGGAAGGCTTCCTGGCCGGCAGCGAGATCGGCTGCATGGACCGAGGCACCAAAGGCCGTTACGAGGGAAGCCGTCAAGGCAAGAGTCAGTTTTTTCATGTCGGCTCCCGAATTACTTGAGGCTGGAATAGTAGGCGGCCAGGTCGGCCATGTCTTGCTCGCTAAGGGTACGCGCGATGGCTTCCATCGTGGGGAAGGTGCGCCCGCCGTTAGCATATTCCTTTAGTGCAGCCACGATGTACTCGGCGTTTTGTCCGGCGATCATCGGTACATGGTAGACCTCGGGAAAACTGGCTTTGTATCCCTTGATTCCATGACAGCCGATGCACATAGAAATTTTATCGACTGCCGCTTTTGCATCGCCCACGGGCGCGTCGGCGGCCAGGGCCGGAGTGGCGATTCCACAGAATGCCGATACGGCCAGCGCAGAAATTGTGCGCTTGAAATTAATTCGCAACTTCATATTCGCTCTTTTTAGCAGTAGATAAAGGCCGGCCCTCAACCCCTCACGACCGACGAACCCGTAGGATTGTACGATAATTGAAGCCAAAGCTGCCATGTATGACGACAATCTCTGTGGCACATGGCATAAATGATCATAGACACGGAAACACCATGACATCAAACTCCCCCTCTACCCAGCGCTTTGAAGGAACCGAACGTTACGTCGCCACCGACGATCTGAAACTGGCAGTCAATGCCGCCTTGTCGCTCCAGAGACCATTGCTGGTCAAGGGCGAGCCCGGCACCGGCAAGACCATGCTGGCCGAAGAGGTGGCAGCATCACTGGGTCGTCCGCTATTGCAATGGCATATCAAATCAACCACCAAGGCCAACCAGGGGCTGTATGAATACGACGCCGTGTCGCGCCTGCGTGATTCGCAGCTTGGAGACGAAAAGGTACGCGATATCAGCAACTACATCGTCAAGGGTGTTTTGTGGCGCGCGTTTGAATCGGACGAACCCGTGGTGGTGCTGATTGACGAAATCGACAAGGCGGACATCGAGTTTCCGAACGATTTGCTGCGCGAACTGGATCGCATGGAGTTTCATGTTTATGAAACCCGGCAGACCATCCGGGCCACACACCGCCCTTTGATCATCATCACGTCGAACAACGAAAAAGACCTTCCTGACGCCTTTTTGCGTCGCTGTTTCTTCCACTATATCAGCTTCCCCGACCCGGAAACCATGCGTGATATTGTGTCCGTCCATTTCCCGACCATCAAGCAAGACGTGCTGTCTGCAGCGCTCGAAACTTTCTTTGCGCTGCGTGACGCACCTGGGCTGAAGAAGAAACCCTCGACGTCCGAGTTCCTGGACTGGCTGCGCCTTCTGATGAATGAGGCCGTGCCCGCCAGCCAGATAACCAGCCCCGACGAGCTCCCCGTCATGGCGGGCGCCTTGCTGAAGAACGAGCAAGACCTGACCTTGCTACAGCGTCTGGCTGCAATCAGCCGCGCCAGCCGCCGTTGAGGCGATCCGCAATGACTGGCCGACCTACAGGAAGCGCGTGATGCTGACGGACTTTTTCTATCATCTGAGGGCCCACAAGCTACCGGTATCCGTGCAGGAATATCTGACGCTGCTGGAAACGCTCAGATCCGGCGTCATGCCCCCAACACTCGACGACTTCTATCATGTTGCCCGCATGACGCTGGTCAAGGACGAGACACTGTTCGACCGCTTCGATCAAGCGTTCGGCTCGTTTTACAAGCAGCTCGAGGCCGCCCTGCCGGCAGACAAGGAAATTCCCCTGGACTGGTTCCTGAAGGAATTTCAGAAGCACCTCACGCCCGAAGAAAAAGCGGCCATCGAGAAGCATGGCTGGGACAAGCTCATGGAGCTCTTCAAGCAGCGCCTTGAAGAGCAAAAAGAGCGCCATGCCGGCGGTAACAAATGGATAGGCACCGGCGGCACCTCTGCGTTCGGCCACGGGGGCTATCATCCCGAAGGCATTCGGATGGGTGGCCCGTCCGCCGGCAATCGAACAGCGGTCAAGGTGTGGGAAAAGCGGGAATTCCGGGACTATGACGACCAGCAGGAACTGGGCACGCGCAACTTCAAGATGGCATTGCGGCGCTTGCGTCGTTTTGCTCGCGAAGGTGCCGAGCTTGAGCTGGATCTGGATGACACGATACGGAGTACCGCCCGTAACGCAGGGTTCCTCGACCTTCAGATGGTTCCCGAGCGTCATAACGCAGTAAAGGTACTGATGCTGCTGGATGTTGGCGGAAGTATGGACGATCATATCCAGCGCGTGGAAGAACTGTTTTCCGCGGCGCGCAGCGAATTTCGCCACCTGGAAGTGTTCTATTTTCATAACTGTCCATACGAATCGTTATGGAAGGACAATCGCAGACGCAGAACCGAACGTTTCGACACCTGGGATATCTTGCGCACCTATAACGAAGACTGGCGCCTGATCATCGTCGGCGATGCCACCATGAGCCCATACGAAATTCTGCATCCGGGAGGCTCCGTGGAACACAACAACCGCGAAACCGGTGCGACCTGGCTGCAGCGCCTGCTGGACAACTGGCCGCATGCGGCATGGCTGAATCCCGAGCCCGAAGGTTATTGGCCATACCGCCAGTCGATCTCCATTATCAAGAACATCATGCATGATCGAATGTACAGTGTGACAGTCAGTGGCCTTGAGCAAGCCATGAGGGATCTGTCCAAATGAACTTGTGTGACGCCCCAGACTCCAAGGTAGCATTTGGCATTCGTATCCGAATGCCCTCTGACCGCATTTGCCCCTTCTTCACCGGAACACAAACAATATGAATATCTCCCGCTTCTTTCTGATCTGCGCATTGTTGGTAAGCGGTTTTATTCCCACCTCGTGGGCCCAGACCCCCGAAACCTTGCCCTCCGGGGTCACCCAGGGTCCGTCCGTCGAAGGCACTACCCAGTACACCTTGTCCAACGGGCTACGCGTGCTCTTGACACCTGACCCATCAAAGCCCAACGTCACGGTCAACATGACCTACCTGGTCGGTTCCCGTCACGAAAACTACGGCCAGACCGGCATGGCACACCTGCTTGAGCACATGCTGTTCCGGGGCACACCTTCCTTGCCCAATGCGCTGGCCGAATTCTCGCGCCGCGGGCTGCGTGCCAACGGAACCACAAGCACTGACCGCACGAACTATTACGCCAGTTTCGCGGCCGACCCCGAAACCCTCGAGTGGTATATACGCTGGCAGGCCGACGCCATGGTCAATGCCACCATCTCGAAGGAAGACCTTGATGCCGAGATGACCGTCGTTCGCAACGAAATGGAAAGCGGCGAAAACAACCCTTTCCAGGTGCTGATGCAGAAGATGCAGGCCGCCGCCTATCAGTGGCACAACTACGGAAAGAGCATCATCGGAGCCCGATCTGATGTAGAACAGGTCGATATCGAGCAGCTGCGCAACTTCTACAAGCTGTATTATCAGCCCGACAACGCAGTGCTTATCGTTTCAGGCCAGTTTGAAACTGTAAAGGTCCTTGAAATTATTGTTGATGCGTTCAAGGATATTCCCCGGCCCGAGCGCACTCTTCCACGTGAATACACCGTTGAACCCGTGCAGGATGGCGAACGCCTGGTAGTGCTGCGCCGCCAGGGCGGCAGCCCCTTCGTAGCGTCCATGTATCACATCCCAGCGGTAAGCGACCCTGAATTCACCTTGCTCGACCTTGCAGCAGACATGCTTGGCGATACCCCTTCTGGGCGCCTTTACCGCGACATCGTCACCGAGAAGCTGGGCGCAAGCGTCTTCGGCTTCGCTCGCCCCATGGCCCAGCCAGGATACGCCCTTTTTGGCGTGCAGCTCGAACCCACCATGGATGCCAAGGCTGCGCTGGAGGCGCTCGACAAATCGCTGGATTCCGTACACGAAAAACCGTTTACAGAAGAACAGCTGCAGCGCATCAAGAACAAATGGATAACCGGCTGGCAACAGATATATGCTGATCCGGTCGCACTGACCGACGCGCTTTCCAACGCCGTGGGCGCGGGCGACTGGCGTCTGTTCTTCCTGCGCCGGGATCAGGTCGAGCAAGCCACGCTCGATGCAGTACAAAGCGCCACTCAAAAATACCTGGTTCCAAGCAACCGTACCAACGGTATGTACCTGCCCACCGAACAGCCTGTTCGAGCGCCACGCAGTGAACCCGTCGATCTGGACAAACTGCTGCGGGAATACACTGGCAAGGACGCCCCGGAATCCGTAGAAGCCTTTGATCCCTCACCGGCCGCCATTGACGCCGCCACGCTTCGCGAACCGCTTGCTCTTCCCAATGGCACCGTGCAACTGGCATTGCTGCCCAAGGCAACTCGTGGCGATCGTGTCCAGGCCACCCTGCTCATACAGTTTGGAGATGCCGAGCTGCTCAAGGGCAAACGTTCAATAGCCAGCATCACGGCCGACATGCTGGCCCGCGGCACCGACGAAATGACTCGACAGGAAATCGAAGACCGCTTCGACGCCCTGCAGGCTCAAGTGAGCTTTGACGGCAGTGCCGGCAATTTGGCGATACAGATGTCGACGGTAGGAGAAAACCTGCCTGCACTAATCGAGGCCGTGCTTGATGTGGTTCGTCACGCCAACTTCCCTGCCGACCAATTGGCAGAATATCAACGCCAGGTTTCCGCTTCGATCCAGGCAAGCATGGACGATCCGACCGCTCTGGCGTCCCTGGCCATTTCCCGTCACAGCAATGCATGGCCACGCGACGACGTGCGTTACGTGCCAACGTTTCAGGAAAGCCTGGAAGACGTTGCTTCGGTAAGCCGACCCGACCTGGTGCAGTTTCATGAACAATTTTACGGAGCCGGTACCATACGCTTTTCGGCTGTCGGAGCCTTTGAACCCGAGGCCGTTCGAAGCGCGCTGTCCAAGGGCCTGGCTGGCTGGCGCAAAGCCCCAGCCTACACGCGAGTCGATGACCCCTTCCATCCCGTGCCGCCTGAAAGCTTCACGATCGACACGCCCGACAAGGCAAATGCGTTTTATCTGGCGTTCCAGCCACTGAAAATCCAGGATACGGATCCCCGTTTTCCTGCGCTGTATCTGGCCAACTACCTGCTGGGTGCCTCTGAAACCTCGCGACTGTGGACTCGTGTCCGCGTTCAGGAAGGCCTTTCTTACAACGTACGCAGCCAGTTCGATGCCTCATCGTATGAGCCTTCAGGAAACTGGCAGTTCTACGCCATCTTCGCACCGCAGAACAAAGAAAAACTCGAAGCAGCAATTGCAGACGAAATCCAGAAAGTCCTGGATGAAGGCTTCACAGAACAAGAGGTGAAGGAAGGCGTCGACTCACTGCTGAAGCTGCGGCGCCTGGCGCGTACACGCGATAGCGTCCTGGCGTCGGCATGGATAAACTACCTGCAGCTTGATCGCAGCTTCGCGTGGTCGCAGCAAATCGATCAGGCGCTTTCCTCGTTGACCGCCCACGATGTCAACGAGGCCATGCGTTCAGTACTGAAGCCCGAAAACTTCAGTGCCGCCATGGCGGGAGACTTCAAGAAAGACTAATGGACCAGAACGAGCCCAATCCTGTCGCCGCCGCTGTCATTCACAATGGCAAGGGCCACGCCGACGCGCCATTGCTAGAATTCATTCATCGCTTGCGAGCGGCGGGCAGGGTTGTGCGCGGACTTGCGCCCGGACCGCAAGTCGATCGCAGCGACTGCACGACTCGCACTCTTTGCGACATCGAACATGGCACGCTTTACCCCATCAGCCAGAATCTCGGCAAAGAGTCTCAAGCCTGCTGCCTCGACACCTCTGCCCTCATCCAGGCCGGCCAGGTCTTGCGCCGCGCCCTGAACAGCGGTGCGGATCTGGTGATTGTCAATCGCTTCGGCATTCTGGAAGCGGACGGCGAAGGTTTCAGCGCCGAAATGCTCGAGCTGATGTCGGGGGGTGTTCCCATGCTGACGGTAGTTTCACCCCCTTATCTGCAGGCATGGCGAACCTTTACAGGGGGCGTGGCCGCAGAGCTTCCACCTGATGCCGAAGCCATGTGGCAGTGGTTCGATGGACTGAGCCACATTCCGGGCTTGGCCCACGGCAACGCGCCTGACGCAGACATCAGGCCGCAGTAGCGACCATGTTGTTGCAATCACTTCGTCTGCGCATTGTGTGGCTACCCCTATTTGCGCTGCTGCTGGCAGCAGTCGCCATCGGGCTGATCGTGGGGCAGTACCCCATGAACGTTTCCGATGTCATGGCCTCGTTGCTGCGCGGACCGGGAATGCGGCTTTCAACGGCGCACGACTTCACCGCACTTGACGCGGTCGTATGGGACATACGCCTGCCCCGCGTACTTGCGGCTGCCCTTGTAGGCGCCTCGTTGGCCGCCGCCGGGGCCACATACCAGGGCCTGTTCCGAAACCCCCTCGTTTCACCCGACATCCTTGGCGTGTCAGCAGGCGCAGGCCTCGGCGCGACGACGGGGCTGTTTCTGGGCCTTTCAATAATTGCCATACAGATGCTGTCTTTTATCGGTGGATTGACGGCAGTCGCCTGTGTGTATTTCATTTCCACGTCGATACAGCGTCACGACACCACACTGGTATTGGTGCTGGCGGGTGTGGCGGTGGGCACTTTCCTGGGGGCGGGGATATCGCTGATAAAGGTTCTGGCCGACCCCTATACGCAACTGCCTTCGGTCACGTTCTGGCTTCTTGGCGGCTTGAGCTCCATCACACTGCGCGACGTCGCCTTGATCTTGCCTTGCCTGGTCATCGGCATGATTCCCCTGCTGCTCCTGCGCTGGAGGGTCAATGTAATGACCCTTGACGACGAAGAGGCACGAGCCCTGGGAGTCAACACCACCAACGCACGCGTGACTTTTATCATCTGCGCCACCTTGCTAAGCTCAGCAGCCATCGCCTTCACTGGCATCATTGCGTGGGTCGGGCTGATCATCCCGCATGTCGCCCGTCTGCTGGTCGGTCCGGATTTTGCACGACTTCTTCCCGCGTCGGCGCTCGTCGGAGCGATTTTCCTGATCCTGGCCGATACCCTGGCTCGCAGCATGGTCAGCATCGAACTGCCCCTGGGTGTATTAACCGCACTGGTCGGCGCACCGTTCTTTCTCTTGCTGCTGGCGCGAAGCGGCAGGCAATCGACATGAGCACCGCCATCCAGGCCAATGGGCTGGTCATCGGGCATCAGGGGCATGCGATCAGCAAGCCACTGGATTTTGCACTGGGCACGCGCGAAATACTCTGTGTGCTCGGTCCTAATGGTTGCGGGAAATCCACCCTCTTCAAGACTTTGATTGGGCTATTACCCGCAATCAACGGTGAACTGAACATCCTTGGCACTCCAATGCAGCAATGGACGCGGCGCACGTTCGCGCGCCGGGTAGGCTACGTTCCACAGGCGCAGGAAGGCATGTTTCCGTTTACGGTAGAAGAGATGGTGCTGATGGGCAGAACCGCCCATCTCGGGCGGTTCTCTGTGCCGGGCAAGTCAGACCGGCATATTGCAAGCCGGTGTCTCGAACAGTTGAACATTGCACATCTGCGCGACAATCCCTATACCCGGATCAGCGGAGGGGAACGGCAATTGACCCTTATCGCGCGTGCCCTGGCCCAGGAGCCCGAGCTGCTTGTCATGGACGAACCGACCGCCAGCCTGGATTTCGGCAACCAGATTCGGGTTCTTGACCACATACAACAACTGGGGCATCAGGGCATCGCCATCTTGATCAGTACCCATCAGCCTGACCACGCCCTGCAGATCGCAGATCGGGTCGCGCTGTTTCGTGATGGCACCATCCACCACCTGGGGGTGCCTTCTGAAACCATCACAGCCGGGCGCCTGGCCTGGCTATACGACTTGCAAGAACATCAACTGAAGAAGTTCTTTACGCGGTCGGTCCAGGACTCACTTTTTGGCGAATGCTTTTCGCCGCCCTGGGATAACGACGCTTCAAACTGACGCAGCAATTTCTTTTGTTCTTCGGTAAGCCGAACCGGCGTCTCGACTGAAATATGGCAATACAGATCGCCCGGATAGCTTGATCGCAGGCCTTTCACACCCTTGCCGCGCAACCTGAAGGTCTTTCCGGTTTGCGTGCCCTCGGGGATAGTGATTTCGCCCTTGCCATTCAGGGTGGGAACTTCGATGTCGCCCCCCAACGCGGCTTTGGTGAAGGGAATCGTCAGCTCACAATGCAGGTCGTCGCCATCTCGCTGGAATATGCTGTGAGGCTTCAGATGAATCTCGACATACAGATCGCCGGGAGGGCCGCCGTTAACCCCGGGCTCGCCATCACCCGCTGAGCGAATGCGCATGCCATCGTCAATACCAGCCGGTATCTTCACCTGCAGGGTCTTGTTCTTGCGAATACGGCCGACGCCGTCGCAAGCGTTACACGGATCGGTAATTTCCTTGCCAGAGCCGTGACATGTGGGGCAGGTTTGCTGAACACTGAAAAATCCCTGCTGCATGCGGACGGCACCACCGCCACCGCAGGTGCGACAGGTCTGGGGCTGCGTGCCCGGCCTGGCTCCCGAACCATGGCAGGTTTCGCAGGTCTCCCAGCTGGGAACGCGAATCTCGGTATCAAAACCGGCAGCAGCCTGCTCAAGGCTGATGTCCAGGGTGTATTTGAGGTCGGCTCCCCGATAAACCTGCGGACCGCCTCCGCGGCGACCGCCACCGAAGATTTCGCCAAAGATGTCACCAAACGCGTCTGCGAAGCCCGCTCCGCCCATACCGCCTGCGGCGTTGGGGTCGACACCGGCGTGGCCAAAGCGGTCGTAGGCAGCACGCTTTTCCTGGTCGCCCAGGATTTCGTAGGCTTCCTTGACCTCCTTGAAGCGTTCTTCGGCGTCGGCATTGCCGGGATTGCGGTCGGGATGATATTTCATCGCGAGCTTTCGATAGGCTTTCTTCAGCTCGTCATCGGATGCGTTCTTTCCAACACCCAGCACTTCGTAGTAATCGCGTTTTGACATAGGATCCGTGGCGTCTTCGACGCCTGTCATCGAATAACAACAATGCCCGGCCTCCGGTTTGGACCTGCCGACGAATCAGGGTTTCCCCATGTTTCTGTTGACAGATCGGACACCGAAGGACCGGGCCTTCAACCGCTAGAACAACGTATTAGTCGCGCTTGACTTCTTTGAAGTCGGCATCGACCACATCCTCATCGGCCGGCTTGGCTTCGGCTGCGTCTTGCGCCCCTTGCTGGGCCTGCATGTCGGCATACATCTTTTCGCCAAGCTTCTGCGAGGCAGTGGCAAGTGCTTCGACCTTGGCGTCGATCGCTGCCTTGTCACCGTCCTTGAGCGTCTCTTCGAGCTCCTTGAGGGCGGTTTCGATAGCTTCCTTCTCGGCAGCCTCAAGCTTGTCACCATGCTCTTCGAGCGATTTGCGCGTCGAGTGCAGCAAGGCGTCGCCCTGGTTGCGCGCCTGAGCCAGTTCCGCGAGGCGGTGGTCTTCTTCGGCGTTGGCTTCGGCATCCTTGACCATGCGCTCGATCTCTTCTTCGGTCAGACCGGAGTTGGCCTTGATGGTGATCTTGTTCTCTTTGCCAGTACCCTTGTCCTTCGCGGACACATGCAGGATACCGTTGGCGTCGATGTCGAAGGTCACCTCGATTTGCGGCACACCGCGAGCTGCAGGCGGAATGCCCTCGAGATTGAACTCACCCAATGCCTTGTTGCCGGCAGCAATTTCGCGCTCGCCCTGGAAAACCTTGATCGTCACTGCGGGCTGGTTGTCGTCAGCCGTCGAGAACACCTGCGAGAAACGCGTAGGAATCGTGGTGTTCTTGTGGATCATCTTGGTCATGACACCGCCCAGGGTCTCGATACCCAGAGACAAGGGAGTCACGTCAAGCAGCAGCACATCCTTGCGGTCGCCCGACAGGACCGAACCCTGAATGGCGGCACCAGCAGCCACAGCTTCGTCGGGGTTGACGTCCTTGCGAGGCTCGCGGCCAAAGAACTCTTTGACTTTCTCTTGCACCTTGGGCATGCGGGTCATGCCGCCGACCAGGATGACGTCATCGATGTCGCCGACCTTGATACCTGCATCCTTGATCGCGATGCGGCAGGGCTCGATCGTGCGCTCGATGAGTTCTTCGACAAGGGCTTCAAGCTTGGCACGCGTCAACTTGAGATTGAGGTGCTTCGGGCCCGAAGCATCAGCCGTAATGTAGGGCAGGTTGATTTCGGTCTGCTGTGCAGACGAAAGCTCAATCTTGGCCTTCTCGGCGGATTCCTTCAGGCGCTGCAGGGCGAGAACGTCCTTGGAAAGGTCGACTCCGCTTTCCTTCTTGAACTCGTCGATGATGTAATCGATGAGGCGCTGGTCGAAGTCCTCACCACCCAGGAAGGTGTCACCATTGGTGGACAGCACTTCGAATTGCTTCTCGCCGTCGACATCAGCGATCTCGATGATGGAGACGTCAAAAGTACCGCCGCCCAAGTCGTAAACGGCAATCTTGCGGTCGCCCTTCTCGGCCTTGTCCATACCAAATGCCAGCGCGGCCGCAGTCGGCTCGTTAATGATGCGCTTGACATCAAGACCGGCAATACGACCGGCATCCTTGGTGGCCTGGCGCTGACTGTCGTTGAAATACGCCGGTACCGTAATCACGGCCTCGGTAACTTCTTCGCCAAGATAATCTTCGGCGGTCTTTTTCATTTTGCGCAGAACATCGGCCGACACCTGCGGAGGTGCCAGCTTCTTGCCCTGGGCCTCGACCCAGGCGTCGCCGTTTTCGGCCTTGATGATCTTGTAAGGCATCAGGTCGATGTCTTTCTGGACGGCCGGCTCGTCAAACTTGCGTCCGATCAGTCGCTTGACCGCATACAAGGTATTCGCGGGATTGGTGACGGCCTGACGCTTTGCAGCGGCGCCAACCAGAATTTCGCCGTCCTGCAGGTAGGCCACGATAGAGGGCGTAGTACGCGCACCCTCGGCGTTTTCGATGATTCGAACCTTGCCGCCGTCAAGCACAGCTACACAACTATTGGTTGTGCCAAGGTCGATGCCAATGATTTTGCTCATAATCTTTAACCCTGAAAATGGATTCTTGAAACTGTTTGGTGTGCCGTTTGGTTGATCGATCCCGGATACCCAATCAACCGAACGGCACCCTGGGAATGTTTCTAATATTGGGGCGTCTTGAGGTTTTTCAAGCCGCCTTGCCGGACGACACTGTCACCAATGCGGGACGCAATACCCGCTCGGCAATTGTGTAGCCCTTTTGCAGCCGCTCTACCACACAACCCTCTTCGAATTCGGACGGCACCGTAGAGATGGCCTGGTGAATGTTCGGGTCGAATTTCTCGCCGGGTTCGGGCGCCACTTCTTTAAGCAGATTGCGCTCAAACGCCGAGGTCAACTGCCGAAGCGTGACTTCGACCCCCTCACGCCACGACTCGGGAGTCTGGTCGCTTGCCGCCAGGGCCGCCTCGAGACTGTCCCGAACCGGCACCAGGCTTTCAGCGAACGCCTCCGTGCCGAATTTGCGTGCCTTGACCACATCTTCCTGGGCGCGACGTCGAATGTTCTCGACCTCGGCCTTGGCTCGGAGCAGTTCGTCGTAATACTGCGCTACCTGCGCCTGCGCCTGCTCAAGCTGCGCAGCAAGATCTTCTTCGAGTTCCGGCTGGCCGGTGGTTTCCTCGGGCTGCCCGGAAGCATCAACGGATTGATTTTCTTCTTTGGGATCAATGGGTTGATTCGGTGCCGACATAAAGGATTCTCCAATTGCTATAGATGCGTTCAAAAGGAAATGGGGGCTGATACCCCCATTTCAAGTCTGTTAAGCCTGGAATTTCGCCCGTTGACCCGAATTGGCTCCAGACACCTGGAAAAATCAGTACACACGAAGGAACCGGCCCCTGTTCTCGCAGGCAACGCGAGATGCCCAAGCCTGATTATTGCGAAGTGGCGCCTGTGCCCGGAATCCATCCCTGCAGGTGGCGCTCGATGATTGCCGCAAAACCCCGCCCCCACTGCTCGTCGTCATTCAGGCACGGAATGAGCGAAAAGCGTTCGCCGCCTTCTGCCAGAAAGGCTTCCCGGCACTCGATATCAATTTCTTCGAGAGTTTCGATGCAGTCAGCCAGAAACCCCGGGCACATGACGTCGACGTGGCTGACTCCCTGCCTGGCCCATTGGCGCAAGGTAGGTTCGGTATACGGCTCCAGCCATTGCTGAGCACCAAAACGACTCTGAAATGCAACGTGAACGAAATGGGCACCACGGCCCAGCCTGCGGGCAAGCAAGACGGCTGTTTCCATGCAATCGCGTCGATAGGGGTCGCCTTTTTCGACGACAGCACGCGGCAGGCCGTGAAAGCTGAGCAGCAATTTTTGAGGCACGCCGTGCTGTGCCCAGTGTCGCTCGGCACTGGCCGCAAGCGCATCGATGTATTCCGGCTCGGTGTGAAACCGCTTGATAAATCGCAATTCGGGCTGATTGCGCAAGCGTGCTGCATAAGCACCCACGGCATCCACTGCCGTCGCCGTAGTCGAGGCAGCATACTGGGGATACATCGGTACCACAAGAATTCGATCACATCCGGCGCTGCGCAGACGCTCAATGGTATCGGACAGGGCCGGCCGACCGTATCGCATGCCCACCTCGACGCGCGCGTCTACTGCGCGAGCTCGCAGTTCACGTTCCACTGCCTGGCCCTGTGACACGCTCCATACCAGCAAAGGTGAGCCTCGCTCGTGCCATATCTGGGCATAACGAGGCACGAGCTTGCGGGGTCTTGAGGTAAGGATCACGCCCCTGAGAATGGGTTGCCACAGTATCGACGGCAATTCTATTACCCGGGGATCGGATAAGAACTCGGCCAGGTAACGCCGTATTGCCGACGCTTCGGGAGCATCCGGGGTACCCAGATTGATCAGCAGGACACCGAGCGGTCCGGGAGGACGAGGCTCGGGCTGGTCGGCAAACGCTTGCTCGTCGACCGGCTCGCTCTGAAAGCGGGACGAAAATAAGGCCGGCATAGAAAGTCAGGAAAAAGCTGCCCATACGCCGGGCAGCTGAAATTTAAACAAGAACTGCTAAAGCGGGCACTTCAGTGCCCGCTTCAAACTAAACGGGATAGTACCCCCACCCTGCGCTACGAATGGTTATGACTGAGAGCGTTCGACAAAAGGCGTGAGGTAATGTCGACGATCGGGATAACCCTTTCGTATGCCATGCGGGTAGGACCGATTACACCGAGTGTACCGACCACTTTTCCGTCAACCCCATAAGGGGCGGTAATGACAGAAACGTCTTCCATGGGCAGCAACTGTGAGTCGCCGCCAATATATATCTGCACGCCCTGCGCACGGCTTGAAACGTCGAGCAGTTGCAGCAGATCGGTTTTCTTCTCGAACAAGGCAAACATTCGACGCAGGCGATCCATGTCGGAAGCCAGCTCGGTTACCTCGAGCAATTTGCTCTCGCCAGAAATAACGACGGCGTCGTCGTTATCCTCGGTGGCCGTGCCCGCTTCGACGGCCGCCTGCATCAGCCGTGAAATGTCGGCCTGCAGGCTGGAAAGTTCGTCGGCGATTGCCACACGGACCTCGTCGAACGACATGCCAGCAAAATGCTGGTTGAAAAAGTTGCTGGCTTCCAGAAGCTCTTGCTCGAGATAATCGCGTTGTACGAAAAGAATGCGATTTTGCACATCACCGTCCGGGGTGACGATAATCAGCAGTACACGCTTCTCGGAAAGGCGAATGAATTCGATCTGCCGGAAAACCTGGGCGCGCTTGGGCGCCAGTACCACTCCCGCGAACTGGCTCAGATTCGACAACAATGTGGCCGCTGCGCTTATGGCACGACTGGGTTCGGCCGCCGGCAACATCTCGAGAATCTCGCTGGGCTGCAACACTTCGAACCGCTGTACCGCAAGCAATTTATCGACAAACATGCGGTACCCGCGCGGCGTGGGAACACGCCCCGCAGATGTGTGGGGGCTGTGTATGAGCCCGAGCTCTTCGAGGTCGGCCATGACGTTGCGGATGGTGGCCGGCGACAGGTCGAACATTTTCGACAACGTGCGCGAGCCCACCGGCTGACCGTCGGCAATGTAACGTTCTATCAGCGCTTTCAACAGCGCTTTGGCTCGATCATCCATTGGCATCTCGTATGCGCCCTGATGGTTAAGTGTTTTCCACAGGCAGCGAAGGCTCCCGGGAACTTATAATCAGGTCTATCTTACCCAAAACCAACAACAGAAGGCTTCACTCATGCATTTTAAAACCGTCGCGCTTATTGGCAGGTACCAGGACAGCGGCCTGGACGGTCCATTGCGCGAACTGTGCGCCACGCTGTCTGCAGCGGGCTGCCAGGTAATGATAGAAGCCGACACTGCTCAAAACACCGGCATTACCGATCTGCCCATCGCCGATTATCGCCAAATCGGAGAAACCGCCGACTTGGCCGTGGTCATGGGCGGCGACGGCACCATGCTCGGAGCCGGCCGCCTTCTGGCGCCATATAAGGTTCCACTCATAGGCATCAACCACGGCCGGCTGGGGTTCATCACCGATATACCGTTGCAAGATGCCACCAGTGCGCTCGCCCGAGTCATCGAAGGCGATTTTGAAATCGAAGACCGCATCCTTCTTGAAGGCCGCGTCGTGCGCGGCGACGAAGTCATGTTTTCGGGCCTTGCCCTGAACGATGTCGTCATCAATCGTGCGGGTCGCGGCGGCATGATCGAACTGCATATCGAGCTCGATGGCTCATTCATGTATAACCAGCGGGCCGACGGCCTGATCGTCTCCACGCCAACGGGCTCCACTGCATATGCCCTGTCGGCGAACGGCCCCATCCTTCACCCGCAGCTCAATGCCATCGTTCTGGTGCCGGTTGCGCCTCAAACCCTTTCCAATCGCCCTATCGTCATCCCTGACAGCGGCCTGCTCAGCATGACCATCACCGCGCTGGGCCGGGTCGAGTCCGGCGCAAGCGTGCATTTCGACATGCAAAGCTGGTCCGACTGCCAGCCGGGCGATCGCATCGACGTTCGGCGCGCCAACGACACTCTTCAATTCGTTCACCCCGCGGGGTACAGTTTTTTCTCCACACTGCGGCGCAAGCTGCACTGGAATCGCATGCCTCTACTGACAGACGACACCGAGTAAACCATGCTGCGCAGCCTTCACATTCGTGACTTCGTTATCGTCGACCAGGCCGAGATTCAGTTCGAGTCCGGTTTTACGGTCTTTTCCGGCGAGACAGGGGCTGGCAAATCCATTCTCATCGACGCCCTTTCGCTTGCCCTGGGAGCCCGCGGCGACGCCGCTTCCATTCGGCAAGGCGCCGAACGGGCCGATATCAGCGCAGTGTTCGACGTACCGCCGGCACTGCGACAGCCGCTTCTCGATCTCGATTTCGATCCCGATGACGCGCTGGTTTTACGCCGGGTCATCGACAACAGTGGGCGCAGTCGTGCGTATGTCAACGGCACGCCGGCAACTCTGGCGCAGTTGCGAACGCTGGGCGAATCCCTGATCGACATTCATGGCCAGCATGCTCATCAAAGCCTGATTCGACCGGCCAGTCAACGCGACATGCTCGACGCCCAGGGCGGGCATCAGGCCCTGGCTCACGATACGTTACTTGCCTGGCAAGCTTGGCAACAAGCCCAAAAGGCGTTTCAGAAAGCTCGCGACAACCAAGAGGCCCTGCAAACCGAACGCGAACGTCTCGAATGGCAAATTGGCGAACTCGGCCGACTCAACCCGCGCGAGGGCGAATGGGAATCGCTTAGCGCCAGCCAGAATCGGCTCGCTCATGCCCAGGCACTGCTCGAAGGTGCCACGCAGGCACTGGCCGCGCTCGATAACGACGAAAGCTCTGCCCAGCTGTATCTTGGTGCCGCCCTGCATCGGTTACAGCCCTTGCTGCGACACGACCCCAATTTGCAGGGCATATGCGACGCGCTTGAGTCGGCCCGCATTGCTGCCTCCGAGGCCGTGTCCGACCTCAACAGCTATCTCGACCGGCTCGAACTCGACCCCGACTCTCTGGCGCAGGCCGAGCAGCGCATGTCTGCACTTTTCGAGGCGGCGCGCCAATTCAAGGTCGAGCCCGAAGCATTGCCCCTGGTGCTCGACGACCTTAACGCACAGCTGGCCCAGTTGGATAGCGCAGGCGACCTGGCCGCCATGGCGCTGCAGGTTGACAAGGCAAAAGACCAATACCATCAACTGGCCGGGCAGCTCAGCGCCGCGCGAAAGAAAGCAGCCAAGAAACTTGCCAAGCAAGTCACCGAGGCAATGCAAACCCTTGCCATGCAGGGTGGCCGCTTCGACATCTCGCTGGAATCCACTGCACCCTCGGGGCATGGCAACGAAACGGTCGAGTTCCTTGTAGCCGGGCATGCAGGAGTTACTCCACGTCCCTTGGCCAAGGTAGCCTCGGGTGGAGAACTGGCCCGCCTGTCGTTGGCGCTGTCGGTAATAGCCAGCCAGGCCGCACGCGTGCCCACGCTTATTTTTGATGAAGTGGATACCGGGGTCGGTGGAGCAGTAGCCGAAGTGGTGGGGCGCCTGCTGCGCGAATTGGGTACACGCCATCAGGTACTGTGCGTCACGCATCTGCCACAGGTTGCAGCCTGCGGCGACCACCATTACGAAGTCAGCAAGGCCCTTGATCAGGGCACCACGCTGTCCAGCATTCAGCTGCTGGGCACCGAAGCCCGGGTCGACGAAGTAGCACGAATGCTCGGCGGTCTCAAGATTACCGACACGACCCGCAAGCACGCCCGCGAAATGCTCTCTCAATAAAATCGCGCCCCAAAAGCAGTCTGGCGACACTGCTTCTGGTGCGCGATTTCGTCACAGCCATCTGTAGCATGCACTTGGCAGTTGCCTGAATCAGGCTGCCCAAGTGCCAGGCAAGCGCCTACGCGACCTTGCCTTTGGTGGTGCAATCAGGACAAATGCCATAAAGCAGCATCGTATGGCTTTCAAGGGCAAAGCCGTGGTCCTTGGCGATCTTGTGCTGGCGTTTTTCGATATCGGTATCAGAAAACTCAACAACCTTGCCGCAATTCGTACAGATCAGGTGATCGTGATGATCGCCGTCGTTAAGTTCGAACACAGCCTTGCCGCCGTCAAACTGACTGCGAACCAGGATGCCGGCCTGTTCAAACTGCGTGAGAACGCGATACACGGTCGCCAGACCGATGTCCACGTCTTCGTTGATCAAGGCTCGATACACATCTTCAGCGCTAAGATGGCGCTCGTCGGCCTTGCGAAAAATATCGAGAATCTTGAGACGCGGGAAGGTCGCTTTCAAGCCCATATTCTTCAATTCATTCTGGTCGTTCATAGATAAAATAGCTCTGGCAGAAAATCAATATTGACCAGGCGGGAAGCCTGGCTCGGACAGATGCTGTGACGCGTTTCTTGTTATGCCTTTATGATAACGGTTTTACTCGAGTTCAATAACAGGGGCACTTCGTGCTGATGACTGCAAAACCATTGGCTTTAATTCTGCGCAACAGCATAGCTGTATGCGCGTTGGCGGCAGCGTTGTCTGCGTGCGGAAGCACGAAATGGGGGTTCCCGTATCGCGCAGACGTGCAGCAGGGTAACTGGGTAACGGCCGAACAAGTGGCCAGACTCGAGCGCGGCATGTCGCGCGAGCAGGTACGCTATGTACTGGGTACGCCTACACTGCAAGATATCTTCCATGCCGACCGCTGGGACTATCCCTACTATAACAAACCGGGTTATGGCCAAGCCGAGGCACGTCACTTCACGGTCTGGTTCGAGAATGACATTCTGGTTCGCTGGGATGGCGATGAACAGCCCGATTACCAGCCCTTCCAGGTTCCGGCCCAGACCAGCGGCTCCACGGCAGCAGATAACGAGACGTCCGCACCCACAGAAACCCGTCCAGCATCTGCGCCCGACGATGAAAACCGCCTGACATCGCCCGAAGAGGCCGAGAATGCAGCGGCAATTCGCGAGTCGCGCGCAGTCCCCGCGGGCCTGGATACCCCTTCGGTTCTTCAGAGCAACTTGCCTACCGAACCGGGCTCCCAACCGTTACGCTAAGGATTTACACCATGCGCATAGCAATTGCAGGTGCCGATGGCCGCATGGGCCGCATGCTGATTGAAGCCGTTCTGGCTTCCGACGACCTGAACCTCACCGTCGCACTCGATCGCGCCGGATCACCCTGCCTTGGCCAGGACGCCGGGGCGTTTCTCGGTCGGGAAACTGGCGTTCTGATCACCGACAACCTCGAAACGCTCAAGGATGCCGACTGCCTTATCGACTTCACCCGTCCCGAAGGAACCCTCAATCACCTTCAGGTGTGCGCGGGCCTGGGCGTCAAATGCGTTATCGGAACCACGGGCTTCGACGAAGCGGGCAAACAGGCAATTCAGGCCGCAGCCCAAAAAATTGCCATTGTCTTCGCCCCCAACATGAGTGTCGGCGTCAACGCCACCCTCAAGCTGCTGGATATGGCCGCAAAATTGCTCAACAGCGGCTACGATGTAGAAGTTTTTGAGGCGCATCACCGCCACAAGGTTGACGCCCCATCGGGCACCGCGCTGGCAATGGGCGAGACCGTCGCCAATGCCTGGGGCCGCAAGCTGGACGACATCGCCGATTGGGCACGCCATGGCCACACGGGTGCTCGCGAAAGCGGGCGTATCGGTTTTTCAGTCGTACGGGGTGGCGACATCGTGGGCGACCACACCGTATATTTCTGCGGTGAAGGCGAGCGCATCGAGATCACACACCGCTCAGGCAGCCGCGCCACTTACGCGCAAGGCAGCTTGCGCGCCGCCCGCTACCTCGCCCGCAAGGAGTTCGGCCTGTTCGACATGCAGGACGTCCTGTCCGCATAAAAAGCGACGCTTATCGGGCCCACGCCCCGACTGGCAAAAGCGGCTACCTGACGTCAACCGGCTCTTGCTCGAGTTTGACCCCGAACTGTTCAAACACGTCAGTGGTGATCGCCATGGCCAAACGATGAATATCGTCGGCTGTGGCGCCACCGTGGTTGACCAGGACAAGGGCCTGACGATCGTGCACCCCGGCAGGCCCCAGTCGGCGCCCTTTCCATCCAGCCCGATCAATCAGCCATCCTGCTGCCAGCTTATATGTGCCATCAGACTGCGGGTATGCAACCAGATCGGGCTCATTATCGGCGATGCGCCTGTAACTGGCAGCGTCAACAACAGGATTCTTGAAGAAACTGCCGGCGTTGCCCAGTACCTCCGGGTCGGGCAGCTTGCTTCGCCGAACTGCACACACTGCATCGAAAACCTGTTGTGCGGACGGCTTTGCACCGGTGTCAGGCAAGGCCTGTCTGAGTGCCGGGTAGTTCAGTACCGGACGCCATTTTCGCGACAGCCTCAGCCTGAGGGCCAGAATGAGCCAGCTTCCCGGTTCTGATCGTTTGAACAGGCTGTCCCGATACGCAAACTCGCAATCGCCCGGTCCCAGTTCCACCTTGCGGCCCGTACGAAAGTTCCAGGCCACCAGGCTGTGAAAGCACTGGTCCAGCTCTACGCCATACGCGCCGATATTCTGGACCGGAGCTGCACCCACCGTACCCGGAATCAAGGCCAGGTTTTCGATGCCGTGCCACGCCTGCCCAACACAGTGCGAAACGAAACCGTGCCAGTTTTCCCCGGCCTGCACCTCGACAACAATCTCGTCGGCATTGTCGTCCACCATCTGAAGACCGCGCGTCTCCACCTTGATGACCAGGCCGGAGACACGGGCACCAAGAACGACGTTACTGCCCCCGCCCAACACAAAGACATTCTTGTAACTTTGAGCCAGAGCAGACAATTCATCAATCTGCGCCGGATCGATGAAACGGACGAGCGCCTCTGCACGACTTGGCAGGCCCAAGGTATTGAAGGCGGATAGATCCTCGTTGGGAACGGAAGTCAGCACGGTGGAATTCAACACGGGTAAAAAGAACGATGATAATCGACGGCACGGTCGCATGTTTGGCACAGTGGCGCTTATTGCAGCGCTTGAACTGCCCCTGTGCGCGATTTGGTAAAGAAAAAACGCCATATGAGCAAGTGACCCGCCGTGCTGCTTTAAACCAAAAAAAAGTTGGACGGATTGCTAAAACGACAAAATTTATGCTATAGTTTTGTTCTTTGGTGCTAGCCACTAAAAGCTGCAGGCAAAGGGCCTTAGCTGTAGGCAAAAGGCCTTTAAGCAGTTTGCCTGGGTAGTATGGTTAGTCGTAAAGACTGGCAACTGACCAAGTGCAAATTGCGAAAGCCAATTGCAAAGGGCTGCTGATTGCAAAAGCTGCGAAAACGCGAATTGCAACAGCGCAAATTGCAGCAGCGAATTTATTGCAGCCAAATGGCAGCAACAAATTTGCAGCAGTAAAAAAAGTAGGATATAATTTCTTGCTTTCCAAACGCGGGAATAGCTCAGTTGGTAGAGCGCAACCTTGCCAAGGTTGAGGTCGCCGGTTCGAGACCGGTTTCCCGCTCCAGCATTTTAAAATGCAGCACGTCAAACAGGCTGCATTTACTAAAAAGGGTCCTTACGGACCCTTTTTTATTGCCTGGATCTTATTGCCCGAATCTTATTGCCTGAAACCGTTAGTGACACCGTTAGTGACTGAATCCGAGACAGCGCAGCGGCGGCGCCCAATCGGCGTTTACCCCATGGCCACCATCAATAATTCATGATTCAGGCCGGCGTCTATAACGCACGCCATGATCGCGCAATTGTCATCCCGCCGCCTCTTGTACTGCTTGCGCATACCCGGATTTCACCTTCTGGGTATTCAGGATTTCGTTGAATTCGAGAACATTCAAGTCGGGATCACGGATGAAGCAGACGTTTCTGCGTCCATGACCAAGCTGTGCGGGACCTTCCTTGATTTCAATGTTTTCACGATCAAGCCAGGCTACAAGCTCATCCATGCTGTCGATAATAAAGGCCGCGTGCGTGTAGCCGGGGCGCTTGATTGGCGCATCCAGCAGCACGTTGCCTTCAGTGGCCGCTTCGCCGTTGAAGATCAGGTGTATCCTCAGGCCAGTCGGGTGTATCAGTCCGCAGGCCTTGTCCTTTGGCGAGAACTCATCCGGGTCGCGAACAAAACCCAGTTTGGAATAAAAAGCCTCAGACCTGGCCAGGTCGGTGACGCGAATGCCGACATGATCAAGGTAAAGAGTGTCAAAACGCATAAAAACTCCAGATCAAATTTACGAAAGAAATGCGCCCAAATCACACGGACTCAGGCCGTAATACCGGCTCCCGCTGACTGAAAAGGAACGAAACGGGGCAGTTGCTCGACGTACCCCAGCCACGCACGTACATTGGGATAGGCGGAGAGGTCGATATTGCCTTCGGGTGCACGCGCGACATAGCTGTACAAAGCCAGATCAGCGAGCGTGGGCTGCTGGGTGCCCGCAATCCATGCCCTGTTTGCCAGGGTTTCCTCCATCACCAGCAGGGTCGCGTGCGAGCGACCGATCACTTCTTCGGTGTTGAAAGGCGCGCCGAACAACGCCACCAGACGTGCAGCGCACGGGCCGAACGCTATCTTTCCAGCGGCTACTGAGAACCACCGCTGTATTTCGGCTTCTACGACGGGGTCATCCGGCAACCAATGGGACGGACCGATCTTTCGTGCCAAATAGACCATAATGGCAAGCGAGTCTGAAATAATGGTGCCGTTATCGTCCAGCACAGGGACCTCACCAAAGGCATTGAGCGCAAGGTACTCAGGTTGGCGTTGGGCGCCGGCTGCCAGATCAACATTCACGGTCTCGTGTTCGATTCCTGCCAGCGATAAAAAAAGTTTGGCTCGGTGAGCGTGGCCAGACAACGGAAAGTAATAAAGCTTCATGACGGGTGTCCTCCTGTTCGACGGGTTCATTATGTGCCTTGTCTACCCTTGAGAGAATCCGTTCAAATGGCATTTCATTGTTGCGTCTTTAGTCGATAATCACCGGAGCGCAAGGCAAAAGATGGACAGGCTACGCATGCTGAGGACCTTTATTACGGTGGCGGAACACTCCGGTTTCGCCGAGGCCGGACGGCGACTGAACCTGTCACCGACCACCGTCTCCCGGGCGATTTCGGCACTTGAGGGCGAGTTGGGAGTACAGCTGTTACTACGCACGACACGTAGTGTTCGCCTTACCGATGAAGGCGCGGAATTTCTCGCTCGATGCAAGTCGGGCATTGCCGATATTGATCTGGCTTTCGACACCGTACGCATCGGGCAATCGACCCCGCGCGGTACGCTGACCATCACCGCACCGGTAATGTTTGGCCGCCAACATGTTTTACCGGTCGTTGTAGAACTTCTGCAGCTATACCCCAGTCTTCAGATCAAGCTGCTTCTGTTGGATCGAGTCGTGAATCTTGTGGATGAAGGCGTGGATATGGCGGTACGCATCGCCAACCTTCCTGACAGTTCCCTGCATATGTTGCGACTGGGCGAAGTGCGCAGGGTATTCAGCGCGAGCCCCGACTACATCGCAAGAAAAGGCAAGCCCAGCTCTATGGACGACCTCCACCACCACGACCTCATCTGGCTGGAAGATGAAAGCGGACCGAACAGCGGATGGGGGCTCGAGGCGCAGCGACGTTATGGTCACGGCGTAAGGATATCAGTCAACAATATGGATGCAGCAGTGTCCGCGGCGGTTGCAGGGCTGGGTGTGGTCAGAACGCTTTCATACCAGGTCGCCAGGGAAATCGCTTCCGGGAAATTAGAGCGCGTAGTGGTCGGGGACGTGGCACCGGCCCTGCCTATTTCGCTGCTGTTTCATAGTGGGCGAAAAAATCATCCGAATGTTCGCGCATTCATTGAAGTGGCAAAGCGGCAGTTGCGCGGCACGTCCCTGTAAGGGCTGTGGTCATCAAATAGTCGCAAGTTGCTTGCTTTGACATTGCGAAAGCAGCCGAACCGGCATCTTGTATGATGGGCGGCGTTGCCGCGCCAGACGGCAGAGTGCTTTGGATACCGCCCTGAATCATTATGGACACAACAGCAGTTATATTGACAGCCTTCATTGCCTGGCTGATTTTGCGGACACATTACCAGCGTAGCCGCATTGCCCTGCTTGGGCGCCATCTTTCGACACTGCAACTAGAGCGTCATATGGAAACGCTGACGCAAGGTTACATGCGCGCGATCCATGAAGACACCGAGGCTCGCCAGCTTCAGGTCCTGGAAACTTTCGCCCCGACGGAACAGGCCCTTGCTGCACAGGGAAG
This sequence comes from Pusillimonas sp., assembly GCF_029263785.1. Taxonomy (GTDB): domain Bacteria; phylum Pseudomonadota; class Gammaproteobacteria; order Burkholderiales; family Burkholderiaceae_B; genus Pusillimonas. The sequence goes on from NZ_JAJUFE010000004.1 coordinate 51,573, forward strand.
AGCCCTTGCCGACTCCATGCAAAAGGAGAGCGCGCAAGCGACAGCCATGGGCAGGCTGCCATTCACAGTGCCTTACATCGAGCGACTCGCTCCTTCGATGACGCGGGACTTTCGAAAGCTGTTGCAGATCCATGCAGCGGGCCTGCGCCGCGTCGTGGACAACGAGGCCGGCCTCGACCCGAAATCCCGGGCCTATCAGTTGTCCGCCGAGCTGTACCTGCTGCAGCACAGCTGCCACTGGTTTTGCAAGTCACGCGGGGTGGCAGATGCGCGACTGATGCTGCGTCATAAAGTGGATTACCAAAAGGTGCTTGAATCCGTGTCGGATGAAACTCGTGCGGCATATCAGCGGTGGCTGCAGGGCGAACAGGCAGCCGGCGCGACCGGCTAAAGGGCTTATCGCTGCGCGTTTTTAAGGGCCAGGTGCTTCGCCTGGCAAGCCGCCACAAACTGGGCATCGTAACTCGCAAAAAGCACCACCCTGTCTTGCGCCCACTTTCTGAACAGGTCTGCCAGTACCGTACATGCGCGTGAGTCCACCCCATTGGTGGGTCCGTCAGCCACGACCACCGACGGCGTCCCAAGCGCAGCTGCAGCCAGAAAGACTTTTCGTCGCGTGCCGGTGGACATCTGCTCGAAACGCTTCTCGAGGTGCGGTTCCAATTCGAGTTGCGCAGCCAGATCGAGAACCTCCTGGCCGACCGACGCGCTCCTCTGGGCCGCCACCTTTTCGAACATCTCACGCCCCGTCATATCAGGGTAAAGCATGCAGTCCTCGGGAATATAGGCAAGCCGCCCTTTCGCCGCTTCCGGCTGCTCTCGCATGGAATACCCGTCAATCCAGATATCGCCCTGACCAAGGGGCAAGCGTCCTGCCACAAGCGACAGGAAGGTGCTTTTCCCGGTGCTTTCTTCTTCGCTGAGCGCCACACAGCCGGGGCCGAACCTGAGGTTCAACCCCTGAAAAAGTGAATGATCGCCGAACTGTTTGCCAAGGTTTTCGATACGCAACATGCGCCAAGTTTACCTAAAGCAGATGGTTTACGGGAAAACCCTAGTGTGAATTCGTTGGTGTACGGAGTAAATTAGTTGGCATACAAACCAATTTCAGATTTATACTTCGTTCAAATTCCTTTTCGGAGATCAGCCATGCAGTTTTACCTCAACGGCTATCGCTTCGGTGACCCCGAAATCCACGACCCCGCCCCGGGGTTCGAGAACCCCTCTGACCAGCTTCCCGAAACCGTCGATGTCCTGATCGTTGGCTCGGGCCCGGCAGGCTTGATCCTGTCTGCCCAATTGTCCAGTTTTCCTGGTTTCACCACACGCATCATCGAACGACGCGAAGGCCCTCTGCAGCTTGGGCACGCTGATGGCGTCGCCAGCCGCACTGTCGAAATGCTGGATGCCTTCGGCCTGGCCACGCGCCTGGTTCGCGAAGCCTGCTGGATCACCGAAACAGTGTTCTGGCGCCCGGATGAAAATAACCGCACGCATATCAGGCGCACGGGCCGGGTTGACGACGCGGCCACCGAGCTTTCTGAAATGCCGCATGTCATCGTCAATCAGGCTCGTCTGCAGCAGTACCTGCTGCAATACATGGAAAACTCGCCTACCCGCCTCAAGCCGGATTACGGTCTGGAGGTCGTCAAGGTTGAAGTCGGCGATTCGGGCGAATACCCGGTAACGGTCACCATGCGTCCCACCGCAGGCGGTCCCGAACGCACCATACGTGCCAGGTATGTTGTAGGCACCGACGGCGCGCGCAGCGTGGTACGAACATCCATAGGCCGCGAACTGCACGGCGACATTGCCAACCACGCCTGGGGCGTCATGGATATCCTGGCGGTCACCGACTTCCCGGACATCCGCATCAAGGCTGCCATTCAGTCGGCAGACGAAGGCAACATCCTTCTGATTCCCCGCGAAGGCGGATATCTGGTCCGCCTGTACGTCGACCTTGGCGTGGTGGACCCTGCCCGACGCGATGAAATCCGCAACACCACTGCCGATCAGCTGATCGACATTGCGCAGAAGGTCCTTCATCCGTACACGCTCGAAGTCAAGAATGTCGTGTGGAGCTCGGTATATGAAGTCGGCCAGCGCGTTGCCGACAAGTTCGACGATGTACCTGCCGATCGAGTCGATACCCAGTTACCGCGCGTGTTCATTGCCGGCGATGCCTGCCATACCCACAGTGCGAAGGCCGGTCAGGGCATGAACGTCTCGATGCAAGATACCTTCAACCTGGGCTGGAAGCTCATTGCCGTACTGCAAGGGCGCGCCCACCCCTCGTTGCTTCACACGTATTCAGCCGAACGGCAGCCGGTTGCCAAAGAGCTGATCGATTTCGACAAGGAATGGTCGGCAATCATGGGCTCGCCACCGAAAGACCCCTTGCATCCGGAACGGGGCGGAGTCGATCCGGCCGAACTGCAGGAATACTTTGTCAGGTCGGGTCAATACACAGCAGGCCTGGCGACCCACTACCCTGCAGGCCCGTTATTCGGTACCGACGAACACCAGGCACTGGCCAAGGGCTACACGATCGGCATGCGGTTTCACTCGGCACCAGTTGTGCAGGTAGCCGATGCCAAGCCCGTTCATCTCGGACACGTGCATCGCGCTGACGGCGCATGGCGGCTTTACGCATTCGCCGATGCCGATGCCACGAAGCTGAACAGCCTCATGAACTGGCTCTCCGACTCTGACGAATCACCTGTCAGGCGTTACACTCCCGCCGGAGCCGATCCGGACAGCATCATCGACGTCCGTGCGATCTATCAACAGCCGCACCACGAAATCGCAATCGACAAGCTCCCGGCCATGCTGTTGCCACGCAAAGGGCGCTTCGGACTGATCGATTACGAGAAAGTCTTCAGTCCCGATCCCGGCAAGGACAATATTTTTGACCTGCGCGGTGTCGACCGTACACAAGGGGCTATGGTGCTAGTGCGACCCGACCAATATGTCGCGCATGTTTTGCCGCTGGATGCACACGACACGCTGGCGGCGTTCTTCGCGCGATTCATGCTCGAGCCCCGCGAGTGAGCAAGCTGGCAAAAATCCTGCCGCACACCGGATCGCTGATCCGGCGTGCGCAGCAGCGTCATGCGGCTGAATGGCTGCGTCTGGTACCGACCACGATTACCAGCGTCCAGTTCGCGGCGCTGGCGTTTCTGGCCGAGACGCCGGGTGCCAGTCAACGCGAGTTGGGCGACGCGCTTGAAATCGACCGTTCCACCGTAGCAGATCTGGCCGCCCGCCTAGAGCGCCACGGTCTGGTTGTGCGCGAGCAGGATCAAACTGACCGCCGTCGAAACGTCCTGCGTGTCACCCCTGAAGGCCTGCGCGAAATGAAACGCCTGCGCCCCCATGTTGACAAGGTCGAAGAAGCCCTGACCCGAACCTTGTCGCCATCCGAGGTCACCCAGTTACGCACCCTGCTTTTGCGACTTCTCGAAGACTGACATCGCTACGCGTGCCGGCTTGCCTGGCGGCGAAAATCGGCATGCAGGTATAATGCCAGCACGCATTCCATGGGTTCCCTAACCCCATCCAACAAAAAGGCACATGATGTCAATTCAATCCCACCCGCAATCGCGGGAATCGTTTTATCTTTCCCTCCTCGTCGCCTTCCATATAGTGGTCGTCATCGCCAGTAATTATCTGGTTCAGCTGCCCATCGACCTGTTTGGCTTTCACAGCACCTGGGGTGCATTCAGCTTTCCTTTCATTTTCCTTGCCACCGATCTGACAGTCCGGCTCATTGGCAAATCACAAGCCCGTCACGTCATTACCCGCGCCATGATCCCGGCATTGATAGCATCGTACGTCGTGTCGGTCCTGTTCCACGAAGGGCAATTCAACGGTTTCGGCTCTTTGGGTGAGTTCAACACCTTCGTGTTCCGCATCGCCTTTGCCAGTTTTGCCGCGTATGTGTTGGGTCAGTTACTGGATGTGCAGGTGTTTGACCGCATGCGACGCAGCTATGTGCAGTGGTGGGTGGCCCCTGCCGCCGCATCCGTGGCGGGCCAGGCATTCGACACGGCGGCATTCTTCAGCATCGCGTTCTGGCGCAGCAGCAATCCCTTCATGGCAGCCAACTGGATTGAAATAGCATTGGTGGACTACGTCATCAAGCTGTTGGTCAGCCTGCTGCTGTTTGTCCCCATGTATGGCATTGCGTTGAACGCCATCGTCAGAATGATGAAGCGCGGTACGGCCTTGCCCAGTGCCGCGTAATTCATGCCTTATTCGGCGCGCACGCGGCCGGTCGCCTGAAGTTCGTGCCGCACTTGTTCAAGAATGCGGCAGAATACTGTCGCCGGCAGGGAGGTTGTCGGCGATTCGGCCTCGCCAGTCTCGTGGACAAGCTTGCTCCCGACCGTTGACAGCAACACCTGGGCCAAACCGGCATTCTGTGCTACCCGGGCACGAATGGCGCGTTCGATCAGGGCGTGGTGCCGCGCCGAACCATACTCCAGGCGCTCGCCCTGCCAGTATGCTCCGCTGCGATCAGCCTCAGCTCCCAGATTCTTGGCATCCCAACCGTGAAGCACAAATGCGCGATCACGACGCGGGTCGCTTTCGGGAAACTTTATGCCCTGGATGAAACCTTCGATGGAAGCAAACAGGATACCGTCAAGGGTAAAGGGGGAAAGCAGGAAATTGGAAAGCGCAACGCCCCGCCAATCCTGGGAAGTGATCGAAATATTCAGTGTTTTATCCATCGCCTGCGCATATCAGATTAAGGGTAAGCAAATACAGGCCGAGACTGATCACTAAAGCCTGTGCCGTTGTGTATAATAGCGGACTTGGCTTCTTGGCCCCCAGCACGAAAGAAATATGTGCGAACCTTGGGTGCAGTAACAGAAGCCAGACAACAGATAAGAACACCAGCTGAAACAGGCGCGCTTGTAAAGCAACCTGCAATACAGCAGCCGGTGTCCTTGGGCGCAATGGCAGAGTGGTTATGCAGCGGATTGCAAATCCGTGTACCCCGGTTCGATTCCGAGTTGCGCCTCCATCATCCTTGCATTTTCTTGCAAACGTTCCCGTAAAATCCTTCAGTCGCTTCGGTGCATTTCGCGGCTATGAAGCCCCGTCCACGCTGATCGCTCTGCACGAATCACAATTAGCTGATTGGTACTTGCTGACCGGGGTCGGATTGAAGTCGCGCATCTTTAATAGTAAAAAGTTCGCCAGTCAACATTATGGTTTTACAAGGACGGGAACCATGAAAAGGTACACGGTGGATTTGTCGCAGTACCCCGAGCTGGTCGTCATTTACCTGGGCATGCGAGTAAACATGTTTCGCGGCGTGAAGACTCTACTTGGCTTTGGACCCAAGATTGCGGCGGTCGGCAAGGAAAAGCCCGACGGGCTGTTGGCGCACGAAAACATCGTGTATTCGATTTTCCCCCTGCATATTGGCATGCGCCAATACTGGCGAGACTTCGAAAGCCTCGAGAAGTGGGCTCGGTCAGAGCCGCATCGCAAGTGGTGGAGGGACTTTCTCAAGGACTCGAAGGGAACCGGCTTCTGGCACGAGACCTATCTTAAGAGTGGAGGCATGGAGGCGGTGTATGTCGATGTACCTGACCGCTTTGGCTTACGCGCTTTCGCGCCTGAGGTCGAAGCCCGTGGCTCGATGTTTTCTGCACGCCAACGCTCAGGGCGTACCAGCGAACCCGGACCGGCGCCTGTCGTGGCTGAAGATGAGTTCTACCAGTAACCACGGATCATCATGGTGAAGCGCCAGCATATTGTCCAGAAGAATCTGCCTCGGGTCATAGCCGCCAGCCTGTTGCTGTCTCTTGCCGGCCCGGCGTGGGCTGCCTCTTTAAGCGCCCAGGTAAGTCAGGCAAAAAGCGACCAGGGCGTGGTCCGTTGCGGCCTGTTCAAGGAAGCTGCCACCTGGAGAATTGAGGAACAGGCATTGCGTACCGTTGAAGCGTCGCTGCACGGCGGTCAGGCCACATGCGATTTCGGCGAGGTTCCGCCTGGCGATTACGCTATCGCCGCCTTCCATGCTGAACAGGGCGAAACAAAAGTCAGCTATGGTTTCCTGGGCAAGCCAAAACAAGGTGTGGGCTTTTCAAACAACCCATCGATTACCTTTGGTCCTCCGGACTTCGACGAAGCCTTGTTCAAGATACAGGCCCAGCCCGTCTCGCTTTCAATTCAACTCAAGTACTGAAAAAGCTACGGGACGTATTGGCAAACCAGTGCCTATACGTCCCGCAATGAAAAGCCGTTAAATCTTGATATCAGGGAGAGCGTCCCGTAATCAGGCGGATAAGGACCATCACAATGGCCACCACTATCAAGATATGAATGAAACCGCCCACGGTGTACGAGGTGACCAGTCCCAGAAGCCAGAGAATCAGTAGAATCACTGCAATCGTATAAAGCATGGCATTTTCCTTTCTTTGCGTTGTTGAAAACCCGGACAGGAGCTTTGGCTTGCCTGCGCCATCGGTAATTTTTACCCTGTAAGCGCTGCTTTCCGGGTGAATAGACCCGGCCCCGCCCATCTTTCAGCCACTGTCTTCTGCCAGACTTCAATTCAGGCATCAGAGCAGTGTTGCTTCTTGCTTTGCTGCTGCTTCCTCCTTGTTGCCTAAGAAAATCGCCTGATTCTTTGCAAGTTCCGTGCCTACGTTAACGCATTTTCTTCATTGCACATAGCCCTTCAGACGGCACGCTACTTGCTTTGGCCTGGTAGACCTTCTTCGGTCTGTCAAACAGGAGAATGCTATGACTATGAAGAAAAAGCTCGCCATCGTAGTGTGCAGTGTGCCTTTCGCGCTGGCGCCCATTGCCTATGCACAAACTGGCGGTACAGTAGAAGGCACCACCTCGCCTCAATCCGGAAACCAGACGGATATGGGTGCAGACGGCGCATCGAATTCCGGCGGCACTGCTGGTAGTGCTTCTTCCGGCAGCAACGCCTCGAGCAATGCCTCGTCGAACGGGGGCACCACCAATACCAACGACACAACATCCAGGCAGTCCTCCTCAAGTTCTGCTCCAGAATCTGGTTCATCGGCAAGTGGCAGCAGCGCGTCGTCGGCCGGATCGACCGGTGGCGATTCCACGACCTCCGGTGCCCCTGCCGGCGATGCCGCAAGTAATGCGGGTGCCGGAAACGCTTCGGGTTCCACAACCCCAAGCGGCTCAGATACCACCCCATCCACAAGCAGTTCGTCAGGCAATTCGGCCACCACGGGTTCAAGCGCCGGCGCCACGCCCGATCCGGCGAGTGGTGAAAGCTTTGACGCCAAACTCAAAGGAAAATCGGTCTATAACGAGAACGACGAGAAAGTGGGTGACGTCAAGGATCTTGTGATGTCTTCCGACGGTAAGGTGACTCACGTTGTTCTGGGCGTCGGCGGCTTTATCGGCGTTGGCGAACACCCCGTCGCCATCCCCTTTGACGAAATCAATACTACCGGCGACAAGCTGACCCTGCGTGGCTATACCAAAGAGAAGCTGAAGGAAATGCCGGCCTACGAATATCCGAAGGATGACCGCTCGGCCGCTCCCGCACCCGCCACTTCGGGTGCCTCACCAATGGGTCCGCGCTAACGGTATCTGAACATGAAAAAGGGCGGGCCCGGCGGCCTGCCCCATTTCCTGCCCGGAACTACATGGGCGATTCGACCCGCACTTTGTTTAATACTACGCACCAAGTTTTACTACGGCAGTAAGTATGGAGCCAATAATGAACGATTCCACCAAGAAACCAGATGACGGCACTCCCTTCCCGACCAAGGAAGATCATCCTGACTCTCCAAGCGTGAATGCCCCTGCGCAACCTTCGACGAAGAGATCTGAGGAAGAACGCCTGGATGAGGGGCTTGAAGAGACATTTCCGGCGAGTGATCCGATCTCGATCAACACAGAAAAAGACAAAAAGAAAGCAGGCTGAATCAGCCTGCTTCGATTAGCCCGATAGGGCTTCCGGGATGCAATGCGGCGGATTAATCTTTTTCGTCGCGCTTGCTTTTGGACTGCTGATTTGACTCGCGGCTGCCTTCGTTCTTGGAGCGATCAGCGTCGGGCGCGACCCAGTTCAGGGGTTCGATCACAAAAGGGGGTTTTTTCTGTGTCGGCTTTTTCGACATGTGTAGAACTCTCCTTGCAAGCAGCGGCCGGACGCGACATGCGTCGGCAACACAGATAAGTATACCATCTTATGTCAAGTTTATCCAGTATTCGCTACGATCGTCGCTCAATTTGACGCTATCATGGCGTAATCATTTTCAACATAGAGCGCAACAGATGGATCACAGCGTTAAAGCTGCCCTGGCTCGCTGGCCAGACGTCCCTGCCGTTTTTGGCTGGCTTTCATTATCGGAACAAGGCAAGTGGCGCTTCCACCCTGATGGCAATGGCTGGGACATCGAAGCGGCGTGCGCCCCGTCAACTCCTGAACCCGGCGAACCGATCCACAACGAACAGATTCTTGAGTTCATAAACCGGAACTATTCAGGCGACCCGCAGGGCCGATGGTTTTTTCAGAATGGCCCACAACGGGTATACGTGCGGCTGGACGCTGCCCCTTTCATTCTGCATCTGGACACCCCCTCCCTCACCCTTTATACACACAACGGACTGGCCGTTGGGCAGATCCGTGAATGGTGGATTGATGAACACGGTCGCCTGTTCGCCCAAACCGAGCATGGCCCGGGTATGATCGCCGGACGGGATGCTGCGGTTGTATTCGAGGCCTTGCATGGTGAAGACGGTACGCCATTGATCGAAAAAATTGAAGACGCAGCGTTTGATGCGTCGAACGTGAACATTTCAACCCTGCTGGCAGGTGGTGACTTTGCCGGGATGAAAGTGCGGCTTGTTCGCCCAGGCACTGACAAAACCGACGATTCAAGCGCCGCCGCCGTGTACTACTGCACAGCTCAAAACCTTGAGGCCTGCCTGGGTTTTACCCGTATCCCGGCACCGTGAACAGCCAGCCCAAATAAATATAGAATAGGGCCATGACGACCCCCGCCCCTTCTTTCTATTTTCCTGCGCCGCGCACTCAAAAATTCTGCAGTCAATGCAGCGCTGCGATCACTTTGCGCGTGCCACCCGACGACAATCGCTTGCGGGCTGTCTGTGAAAATTGTGGGGCCATCCATTACCAGAACCCACGCAATGTCGTGGGTGTATTGGCGGTCTGGGATGACAAGGTGCTGTTGTGCCGACGCGCTATCGAGCCACGTTACGGCAAATGGACGCTGCCGGCCGGCTTCATGGAGCTTGGCGAAACAACAGCGCAGGGAGCCATGCGCGAAACACAGGAAGAAGCAGGAGCCCAGATCGAGCTTGGCCCCTTGTACACGGTCATTGACGTACCCCATGCCGAGCAGGTCCATTTCTTTTACCTTGCCCGGGCCTTGTCTGACGAGCTGTTTCCGGGCCCCGAAAGTCTCGAGGCCCGTTATTTTCCGCTGGATGAAATCCCGTGGTCATCGCTGGCCTTTCGGACGGTGATCACGACACTCGAGCATTACGTGGCCGATGTCGAAAAAGGCGATTTCCCAATGCATCACTACGATATTCCCCTGCCGGTACCCGACTAAGCCTTCCCAACGTGAACCCACTGGTCTGGATCGACGAACACACCCCTTTGCCGCATCCCAGCAGGGCGCTACCAGAAGGCCTGCTGGCCGTGGGCGGCGAGCTGACCATCCAACGCCTGACCGAAGCCTACACGCACGGTATTTTTCCGTGGTTCAACGAAGGCGACCCGGTGCTGTGGTGGAGCCCGGACCCGCGCATGGTGCTGGCCTGCTCCGACTTTCGCGTTTCGAAATCCTTGCGTAAGCGACTGCGTCAGCTCGCGCGGGATGATGCGAACCCCTGGGCCTCCTGGCAGATACGCATCAATACGGCCTTTGCACAGGTCATACAGGCTTGCGCCGAACCGCGAGGAGGTGTTGCCGGCACATGGATATCGCCACAGATCCGGGCGGCTTACCAGGCATGGCATCAGGCCGGCTATGTTCACAGCATAGAGACGTGGAAAGACGGCGAGCTGGTGGGTGGTCTTTACGGCGTATGTCTGGGCCACATGTTTTTCGGCGAGTCGATGTTTACACGTGTGCCCGATGCTTCGAAGATGGCCTTGGCTTATCTGGTAACACTGCTTCAAAGGCATGGCATAGATCACATCGACTGCCAGCAACAAACAGCACATCTGGCGCGTCTGGGTGCACGGCCCATCGATCGCGAACTATTTCTGGAGATGCTGGTTGCCGCCCAGAAGCACCCGACACCTCATTGGACGGCGGGCAGACTCTTATCCGACGGGCAGCTTGCAGCCCTGCCACGCAAGACGCCATAATGAGGCAAGCCACTGCCTGTTGAGCGACGTCATGAGTTACCCCAACGAGCCCACGCTCAAGACCCTCCAGTTCTACTCGACCGCATCGTACCCCTGCAGCTATATCGACGGGCGAGAAGCCCGTTCGCAGGTCGCAGCACCCACACACCTTATTGATGCATCCACGTATTCCCAATTGGTATTGCAAGGGTTTCGCCGCAGCGGTTACTTTACCTACCGGCCCCACTGCGATACCTGTCGGGCATGTCTGCCCATTCGCGTAGCCGTGAACGACTTTCAACCCAATCGGACCCAACGAAAGATCTGGCGCAGGCATCAGGGGCTTCGTGCAAGCAATGCGCCGCTTGAGTTTCAACCCGAGCATTTTGAACTTTATCGTCGTTATGTTTCGACCCGCCACGCGGGCGCCGGCATGGATGACGACGATCAGTCGCAATACACGCAGTTTCTGCTGACAAGCCGGGTAGACACCACACTTGTCGAGTTTCGTGACCAAGACGGTACGCTGTGCATGGTCTCCATAATCGATATTCTCGATACGGGGCTGTCCGCCGTCTATACCTTCTTTGACCCGCAGGCGCCAGGCAGTCTGGGCACCTATGGTGTGCTCTGGCAGATCGATCGCTGCCGCGCCATGGGCCTGCCATGGCTGTACCTGGGGTACTGGATCGAAGAAAGCCGTAAAATGGCGTACAAAATACATTATCAGCCTTGCGAAATACTGCGCGGCAGTCACTGGACCCCTCTTTAAACCGATGTCCCTGCTTTTCAATTCCTATCCGCTGGCGCGCACGGCGCTGTTTTCCCTGGACGCCGAAACCGCTCATGAACTGACCCTCTCTTCCCTTCAGAAAGCCTACGATTGCCGACTAACTCGCCAGCTCTTGTCCAGCCGGCCCAGCCTGCCCGTGCAACTGATGGGCATGTCGCTGCGCAACCCCGTCGGGCTGGCGGCCGGACTCGACAAGAACGGTGCGCATATCGACGCGCTGGGCCAGTTGGGTTTCGGCTTCATTGAAGTGGGTACCGTTACGCCCCGCGCGCAGGCCGGCAATCCAAAGCCGCGCATGTATCGTTTGCCCGAGGCCAATGCCTTGATCAATCGCCTGGGTTTCAACAACGATGGCCTTGAGCGGTTCATTGCCAACGTCAAACGCAGTACCTGGCGCAAGGAAGGCGGGATCCTGGGACTGAACATCGGCAAGAATGCCGATACACCCATCGAAAAGGCAGTCGACGATTATCTGATTGGCCTCGAGGGTGTTTATCCTCACGCCGACTATGTGACAGTGAACATATCATCGCCCAACACGCAGAATTTGCGCAGTCTGCAAGGCGGAGACGAGCTTGATGCACTATTGGGCGCGCTTCGAGAAAAACGTGAGGCTTTATCAGACACGCATCAGCGACGTGTGCCGCTGGTGGTCAAGATCGCGCCCGATCTTTCCCCCGAGCAGATCGACCGTGTCGCGGAAATACTGCCGCGTCACGACATCGATGGCGTCATAGCAACCAATACCACCATTACTCGCGACGCTGTGCAGGGACACCCTCATGCAGGGCAAGCCGGAGGGCTTTCGGGCCCGCCGGTCCACGCCCTTTCGCTGATCGTTATCGAAAGGCTCAGGCAGCGTCTGGGCAACACCTTGGCCATCATTGGGGTGGGCGGCATTCACGAAGGCCGTCATGCGCAGGAAAAAATCGCGGCCGGTGCCAATGCCGTGCAGCTGTACACGGGCCTGATTTATCGCGGCCCGGCGCTGGTCAAAGAGTGTGTACGGGCATTGAGCACTGCCCGGTAGGCATCGCGTTTGTCCCTATCCGCGAGCCGAGTCAAAAACGAACAAAGCCCCGGCAAGCCGTGTAAGCTTGTCGGGGCTTTGCATGCCGATCAGTCTGATCAAGGCTGACGGCAGGCCGGCCGGGACCGGCCGATGGGTGTAACTTTTTACGCTGCGCGGCGCGAACGCGATGCCGGCTTGGCCGCAGCTTCGGCTGCCGAAGTGGCTGCCTGGAAAGTCGCGTTGGCAGCGGCAGTCAGGTTTGATTCCGCAGTTTGAGTGGCTTGCTTTGCAGCTTTGCTCAGCGACTCGTAGGCGTTGTTCACAGAAGCTACAGTGGATTTCATCAGGGCAACGGCACTTTCAGAACCCGTGGGGGCAGTTTTGGCGAACTGTTCGATCGCGTCGCTGACTTGCGCCTGCGTCTGCTCAATCTGGGTTTCGGTCAGGCGACTCAGATCCCCGTGCAAGGACGAAAAAATATCGTAGACATGCTTGCTGTAAGCCAGGGTCTTTTCAGCACTGGGTTGAACCAGCGAACTGGTAAAGGCAGCGGCTTCCTGAGCGTCCTTGACTTCGATAGCCACTTGCGACTTCTGAGCGGCTTCGTCCAGAGTAGCCTTCATGACCTTCAGATTAAGATCAACGAGCTTTTCAAAACCGTTGAAAAACGCGCCTTGGACTGCGAGCAGATTGTCCAGCGTCGCTTTCTGCGTTGCGAAAACGTTTTGTGGGATAGCGCTCATGGTGAGTTCCTCGAATTGGGGCGCTTGGTGGAATGCCAAGCAGTTAGCAACCTTTTTGTTGCATTGCACAAATATCATTTTACGGTTTTCTCACGGCGCGTCAAGCATTTTTTGCTGCGCCGCAACAAATAACACTGAAACCGTGGCCTGACGGCAACCGCCCTGAATGTTCAGGCAACGATGCCTTTGCGTTCGTACCCCAGGGCTTCGGAAATTTTTCCGGCCGTATCCTGCAGCAGACCAATCCATTCGTCGCGCAGCCGGTCCGCCGGCGCCGAGATGGACAATCCCGCTTGCAGTTTTCCGGTGTCGTCGTACACTCCTGCGGCGATGCAACGGACGCCCAGTTCGAGCTCTTCATTGTCGCGCGCGTAACCGTGACGCCTGATCAGGGCAAGATCCCGTTCGAGCTGGTCGGCCTTGGTCAGACTGTTGCGAGTTGTGCCGGCGAGCCCCGTGCGCATGATATAGGCCTTGACCTGACGTGGATCGCTGACCGACAAAAACAGTTTTCCTGTAGAGGTGAGATGCAAAGGTGCGCGCCCACCAATCGCGCGAACCACCTGCATGCCGGATCGCTCGCTCCATGCCCGTTCCACATAGACGATCTCATCGCCCTGCTGCACCGAAAGGTTGATGGTCTGCCCCGTAATCGCATGCAGCTCGCGCATATACTCCAGCGCTACTTCGCGTACGTTAAGCCGGCCCTTTACCAGGGAGCCCAATTCGAGCAATCGCATACCCAGTTGGTACATTCCGCTATCGACGCGCTCGACGTAACGCCCGACAACCAGATCATTGAGGATACGGTGGGCCGTTGAGGCATGAAGACCGGTGGCAGCAGCCAGGTTCTTGAGTGCGACCGGCTCGGTCTGCTTGGCCAGGACGTCGAGCAGCAGCATGGCACGCTCGAGAACCTGGATCGTTATCTGTGAGCCGTCGGATGATGCCGGCTCGATCGCCGTGGAGGCAACAGTAGACTGATTCATAAGGAGAGAATTATGTCGCAATGCAACAATCCCATATTATGAAAAAAGCCCCGGCATCTGGCAAGTGTTTTTTCTTGACTGAATGTCAGAGGCGCTTATCCGGCGGACTGAGCTTGCCTCCAGCCCGTTCCACTTCGGCCCGCAAGTAGGCCAGTGCTTCGGCAGCCGCAGACGGTTCTCCCTTGACGCCCAGGTCGATGTGCGGGTGCCCCTTGTCTCCCATGCTGGGCAGACTGAAGGCCTTCACACCCGGCCACTTTCGTTCAAGTTCTTCCAGGGCAGGCGTGATCCGCGACTCGGGCAGATTGAACGCCAGAAAGGAATGCTCCACCCGCGTCGTACGGTGATGCAAATGACGATAGCGAGTATCAAGCGTCCATTCCATCATTGGCCACGCAATAACCGGAAAGCCCGGCATGAATGTGTGGTCGTGAATGAAGTAGCCTGGAATCTTGTTGTAGGGGTTGGGGACAATTTCGGCCCCTTCCGGGAACTCCCCCATCTGTAGGCGCTGCCGATTTTCGGGCGTCGACATGTCGGCGCTTCCGCTACCACGCTGGGCCATGTCGGCGCAGCGTTCTGCGATCAGGCGCTCGGCCTCGGGGTGAAGTACCAGAGGAACACCCAGGGCCTGCGCGGTTGCCTGACGGGTCTGGTCATCGGGCGTGGCACCAATTCCACCGCAGCAGAACACCACATCCGAACGCGCGAAGCTGCGTTCCAGGGTAGCGGCGATGGTATCGCGATCGTCTGAGATAAATTCGGCACCGGCCAGATGCATTCCCCGCTGCGACAGCAGTTCGATCAGTTTGGGCATGTGTTTGTCCTGACGTCTGCCCGACAGGATTTCATCACCAATGATGATCAGCCGGACCAGCCGATCGGGTGTCGAGAGATTGGATGTCATGGTTACACCTGATAATCAGTTTGACCAGCCGCCTGCATCGCTGTCTGTTGGCGCAGCTGGCGCAAGGCCTCCAGACTGAAATGCGCAAACACCAGTGCCGAAAAGACGGGCAGCACCAACCAGGCCGGCGGGAAAAGGTTAACCAATGCCAGCACAAGTCCAATCAGCCAATACTGGCGATTGTGCCGGCGCCATATGCGTTTGCGTTCTTGCGCGGTAGCGTGTTCGATGATGGCATCTACCCGCATCATGCGTGTAAAGGCAAAAGCCCACCAAAAAATGGGCAAGACAATCGGCAACGGAGGAATCAGCCACAAAGGCATTGTTATCAGCCAGCCCAGCGTAAACAGTACGCCCACCCATATGGCGTTCCAGGTGCTGTAGGTAGTGGCAAACTGCCCCCTTCGCACGACGCCCAGATACTCACGCCTTTCGAGATGGCGCAGAACAATGGGCATGACGAATATCGCGGCGATGACCAGGCCCAAAATGCCGGACAACGGCAACAGGATGGCGGCCGCCAGCAAGGGAACCAGATACAGCTTGAGCGAAAACATGCCCACGGCCAGCAACCATTGGTCGACCTCGTTGAGATAGTGCCAATCGAGTGCGTAGGTATCCAGCCAATGCGTAAGAGGCGTCCAGAAGGCCCAAAGCAACACCACAGCTCCGAGCAAGGCGATGAAAAACGGCAGCAGAAGCGTCATCAGCATTTTGGGGTGAAGCTGCGTGACAAGCGCCCGCTTGAACGCCACCCCTACCGCTGCCAGTCCGGTCGCCGGCCCTACCGCAATGTCATAATCCCTCATGGGCAATGCTCTTCAAATGAATACCCAGCTATCATAAACTCAAACACTCATCGGTTTGCCTTATGCCTACGTACGACCCGCAAGAAAACCTTGCCGCTTTAAGAAATCGCCTCAAAGCCAACAACGACCTGCTGGTCGTGTGTTATTGCGCGCAATGGTGTGATACTTGCGGTCAGTATCGTCATGACTTCTCGGCACTGGCCGAACGCCATCCACAACATGTGTTCATTTGGGTTGATATCGAAGAGCAGCCCGAGCTGCTTGGGGATGAGGACGTCGAAAACTTCCCGACCCTGCTCCTGCAAAAAGGAGAAAGCAATCTTTTCTTTGGGACCCAGCTTCCGTACATCGGCCACCTGGAAAAACTGCTGGATCGGCTGGACGACCTGGCAGGGGTCGGGTCAACGGTGGGCCCACCGCCGTTACGCCCCCTATTGGAAAAGGCCTGACGACCAGCCTATATCAAACTGCTGGGCTCCCGCAGCGCCCCTGGGCTAGCGCCCACCGCCAAGCAACACACCCACCGACTTCTTGGCGGGGGCCGCCGACGCATTGCGGTGCGAGTCATCCGCTGGCCTGTTCGAGCTTGTCGAAGGCACATACGGACGGTAGAAGAATTCATCAACAGGTTTTCGGGGGCTGCTTGCCGACGACACCGAACGAGCACGATCACCAACCCGGCTACGCGTGCGCGCCGGCAGGTTCAACTGACCACGCGGAATCTTGGTCTTGATGAGTTTTTCGATATCGAGCAAGTAACGCTCTTCGTCGGGCGAATAGAAGGCGATGGCCTCGCCTTTTGCGCCCGCACGGCCGGTGCGACCGATGCGGTGCACGTAATCTTCGGCATTGAAAGGCAGGTCGTAATTGATGACACAAGGTACGCCTGCAACGTCGAGCCCTCGAGCGGCAACGTCGGTAGCAACCAATACCTCAAGCTCACCGGCCTTGAATGCCTCTAGCGCCTTCATGCGATCGAGCTGGCTTTTGTCGCCATGGATCGACTCGGCCCTGACGCCGTCCTTCTCAAGCTGGCGAGCCAACCTGCTGGTGCCGATCTTGGTATTCGAAAAGACAATTACCTGGTTGAAGCCACGTGACTTGACCAGATGCACGACAGCAGCACGCTTGTCATCTCCCGAAAGCGGGTAGGCAATCTGGCTGACGGTGTCCGCCGTTGCATTGCGCGCAGCGACTTCGATTTCAACAGGGTTGTTGAGGCTGGCCCGGGCCAGCTTGCGTATATCGCTGCTGAAGGTGGCCGAGAACAGCAAGGTTTGCCGCTTTATGGGCAGAAGGCGAACAATGCGTTCGAGATCAGGCAAGAACCCCATATCCAGCATGCGATCGGCTTCGTCGAGCACCAAGATGCCAACCTGACCCAGATTGACATTACGTTGCTCGACGTGATCCAGCAAACGGCCTGGCGTGGCAATAAGCACTTCGCAACCACGACGCAGGGCATCGCGCTGAGGCCCGATATCTACCCCGCCAAACACAACCGCCGACCGCAATGGCGAGCCCTGGCAATACTTGGCGACGTTATCCGCTACCTGATCTGCCAGCTCGCGCGTCGGCGTGAGGATCAGGGCTCGTACGGGATGCCGGGCCGGAGATGCACTGGTATTGGCAAATGCCATCAGGCGATGCAGTATCGGAAGGGTAAACGCCGCGGTCTTGCCAGTACCGGTCTGGGCGGCGCCCATGACATCGCGCCCATCCATGACAACAGGAATGGCCTGGCTCTGAATGGGTGTAGGAGTGGTGTATCCGGTGGCTGCAATGGCTTGCAATATGTTCGGGTGCAAGCCGAAATCGGAAAATGCAGGTGTATCTGGAGTGATGGATTCTGTCATTGAAATGATGAATGCCGGCTCGTGCAAATGCTCGTCCGGCTTTGATAACCTTTGCATTTTAGCGTACGGTCGGCCTTCGCGTACCGCCAGACGCATATTGAGGTCATAAGTGTCGTGAATTGTCAACGCTCCATGACGCGCGTCAGTGGTGCGGCAGGCACAAATTAGCATTCGGCGCTTGGTACAATGATGCCTCTTTTCATGGAGAGCATTATGTCGATGTCCGATCGTGACGGCCTGATCTGGTATGACGGAAAACTGGTGCCCTGGCGCGACGCCACCACCCACGTCCTGACCCATTCCCTGCATTATGGTCTGGCGGTCTTTGAAGGCGAACGCGCCTACAACACCGAAATTGGCACTGCCGTGTTCCGACTTCGCGAACACACCGACAGGCTGTTCAATTCGGCGCATATCTACCAGATGAACGTACCGTTCGATCGTGAAACCATTATGGAAGCCACGCTCGAAGTCGTGCGACGCAACGAGCTCGAATCCTGCTATATCCGGCCCCTGCTTTTTTACGGTTCCGAAAAAATGGGCGTGTCGCCCAAGGGAGCGACCGTTCATGTGGCCATCGCTGCCTGGCCCTGGGGAGCCTACCTGGGCGAAGAGGCCCTGGCTCAGGGGATTCGGGTAAAGATTTCGTCATATGCCCGCCAGCACGTCAACGTCACCATGCCCCGTGCAAAAGTGGCCAGTACCTATGCCAACTCCATTCTGGCCAATACCGAAGCCATCGAACACGGCTACGATGAAGCCATCCTGCTGGACACCGACGGCTTCGTTGCCGAAGGCTCCGGCGAAAACATCTTTATCGTCAAGAACGGCGTTCTATACGAACCCGAGATCGCCTCGGCACTTACCGGCATCACCCGCGATTCGGTGCATGCTATCGCGGCAGACCTGGGGCTGACGATCCACACCCGCCGCCTTACCCGCGACGACCTGTACATTGCCGACGAAGCTTTCTTTACGGGCACTGCCGCCGAAGTCACCCCTATCCGCGAAATCGATAACCGTCGTATCGGACAGGGCAACCGCGGCCCCGTCACCGAAAAGCTGCAAAAGGCCTTTTTCGATGTGGTTCACGGCCGCAATCCCAAATACATGCACTGGCTGACAAAAGTCTGACCGTTGAGCCACGGCGGCGAGCAACTCCATAACCTCGCCGTCACCATACCGTCATCGCACCAAACACTCAGGAAACGTCATGAGCGAAGAAACGCAGACCGCCCCCCGCCTGCAACCCATTCTCGTCACGCGTGACGAGCTGCCTGTCTACTGCCCTGGACCCAAGGCTCCACTCTGGTCCATGCACCCGCGCGTTTTCATCGAACTCGAAAAATCGGGTACAGCCGCCTGCCCCTACTGCAGCGCAACCTATCAACTCCAGGACATTTCTTGATACCGGGCTGTTTACGCTAAGCTAGTGGCCGCACAAATTGACTCTTCTCCCTGCCCCCAGCCATTCTGGCTACCCGGAGGGCATTTACAGACAATTCACGGAGCGCTTGCGGCGCGCTATCACCGCATTGCCTTCGTTCGCGACCGCGTCGACACGCCCGACGGCGACTTCATCGATTTTGACTGGGTAGGCCCGCACCTCTTTGCCAACAAGACCGCCGACAACGTCAGCGTCGAGGCAGATCCTCGCCTGGCCGCCACTGCCGCGCGTCGCTGGATGCAGGATAGCGACTGGGGCTCGCTGCCTTCCACGGGGGAAACCTCGGCTTTGGTCCTGTTTCATGGCCTCGAAGGCAGCAGCTCAAGTCATTACGCCCAGGCAATAGCCCAGTATTTTCGCGCTCGTGGGTGGGTCGTGGTGGTGGCACACCTGCGTGGCTGTTCAGGCTTTGCGAACCGGATGGCCCGTGCCTATTATTCGGGCGATAGCGACGACTTGAAGTTCATGCTCGAAACCGTTCTGGCACGCCTGCCGAATGCAAGGTGGCATGCTGCAGGTGTGTCGTTGGGCGGCAATGCCATGCTCAAGTGTTTCGGCGAGCATCCTGAACTATCTCAAAAACTGGAAGCAGCAGCGGCCATATCGGTTCCCCTTGACCTGGTGGCCTGCGGCACCGCACTGTCCGACACCTTTTTGGGGCGCAGACTTTACGGACGTTATTTCTTGCGCACCATGAAACGCAAGGTCCTGGACAAGATGAAGCGCTTCCCCGGAAGCATCGATATCCTGCGCTTTACGCAGGCGCGCACACTGCGCGAATTCGACGACATCTATACGGCTCCGATGCATGGCTACAAGAACGCGCTGGATTACTGGACACGCGCATCCAGCAAGCCGTGGCTGAAGGAACTTGTGATTCCGACCCTGGTCCTGAACGCCCGCAACGATCCCTTCGTGCCAGCACCCTCGTTGCCCGACTCTCAGGACTGTTCAGACAGCGTGCTGCTGCATCAACCAGCAGAAGGCGGTCATATGGGATTCGTCACCGGCAGCTTTCCGGGGCATCTGAACTGGTTGCCACAGCGCATTGCGCGTTACTTCGAAACCCGGCAATAAAAGTGCCGGCCTTGTCGTGGCTGCTACAAATGGCAGCCGCGCTATTCCTACTGCCGGAAACGTTCGAGCAGTGCCCTGTCTGCCCTGACTTTTTCCTGTAGCCGGCGGATTTCAACATCGATCTGAGACTGAACATAAAAATCGCTGGACATGTTTCTGGCTTGTTGCAGCTGCTCTACCGCCGTTGGCAGGGCGCCCACCTTTTCGTAATAGATAGCCATATTCCGTCTTGCCTCCACACCCTGGCCGAGCCGCTCAAAGCTCTGGGCCAATTGTTGGTAAAGCCGGGGCTCGTCAGGCCACTGCTTGATGCGAGCCTGCAAGAACGGCACGATTTGACTGTCTTGCTTTTTTGCCTTGAGAGCTTCGACCCTGGCCAGGGCTATACCCAGGCTTTGCGGCCAGCGTTTCCAGGCCGCCTCGGCTTGGGCAAGCGCATCATCCAGTCGATTTTGCTTGACGGCCAGCGCAATGCCGAGGCCAGCGATCTCGGGTGAATTGACGCCCCCTTCGCGCGCTGCGTCCAGCGCCGTCTTTGTCGCAGCCAGGTCGCCCTGCCGCCAGGCAGAATAGGCCAGGCCGTACCAGGCGGCAGAGCGCCGGACGCCCTGAAAATTTTCGGCCTCCCGCCGCAGGGCGGCTTCAGCGCTACGCTGCCCACCGCGTTCTTGCAATACCCGCAGCTTGGCGCGCACATACCAGTACGTGTCGCTGTCCTGGCGTGGGCGCGAAGGTGCTTCGCGAATCCGGTTCTGAATGTCGGACATGCGCTGGATGGACAGCGGGTGTGTGCTGGCGTACAAACCGCCACCAGTTCCCTCGTTAAGGCGGGAAGCATTCATTAGCTGGCCAAACATCTGGGCCATTCCGTTGGGGTCGAATCCGCCACGGCGAAGCATGTCAAGCCCGATCCGGTCGGCTTCTTGCTCAGCCTGACGCGAAAATCCCAGTTGACGGTCTACCGCGGCAGCCTGTCCGAATGCGGCCACGCCCATTGCCAGATCACCGCTGCCTGCAAGCGCCGCCAGCAATGCCCCGGCGATGGACGCCATCATCAGATGACTGGACTGCGCCTGCTGTGTCATTCCACGTGCCACATGGCGCTGCAACACGTGTCCGATTTCGTGTGCCACAACAGAGGCCAGCTGTGATTCGTTATCCGAAGCCACAACCAGGCCGCTATGAATACCCACATAGCCTCCGGGCAGTGCGAACGCATTTATCTGTGGATCACGAATGGCGAATACTTCGATGTGCTGGGCAGGATTGGAAGAGGCCGCCACCAGATGTTTGCCCAGGCCGGCCAGGTATTGGCTGACATCCGGATCATTGATATAGGTGGGATCGCGCCGCCCCTGCTCCATGATGGCGTCACCCAAGGTGCGCTCAAGCGCGGGGGACAGTTCGGCTGATGAGGCAGAGCCCATGCTGGGCAGCCCCGATGGTTGCGCATGCACACTAAATGCAAGTACCGAGCCGACGGCCAGGGCGACAAACTTCTGCAGGGCTCCAGGCCTGGCTCGATGCAGGGAAAACTTACGCCCCATCATGCGCCAATGACAGCGGCCCGCCCGCCTTTCATCAATCGCTGCTTACGCTTGTCCGGCAAGCGGTTCTTGGCCGACAAGCGCATCAGCGTCGCCAATGCGAACAACAACCCGAAAACCTCGATGAATCCGGCCAGAACCCACATGGTAAGACCACCTATCGCCTGATCGGTGACAGCCGACATGCCAGGTATGGCGCGGCCACAGAGGTCAAAAACCGGGTACAGATCGTATTCGGTAAAGGTGATCACCGCGCCGACAATCATCTGCGGCACCATTGTTATGACGGGTGACAGGATACGCGCGCCGGGCGACATGACAGCCGGCGGGCTGGGGCGTCGATCGAGGATCAGGTTCCAGTACATGAAACCGCTGATGACCACAGACCAGTTCATGAAACGGTACAGGCGCCAGTCGAGCATCGAGTAGAACTGGATGGTGGGAATAAGCCAGATCACCACCAGGAAGACAAACAGGAACGGCACCCAGTACTTATTGGTGAAGGCCGCCTTTGCCACGCGACCAGCCGCTGTCTGCCGGAAGTCTCGAAGCCAGATCCGGGCACGCATGGGCAAGCCGGCACGTATTACCTGCCCCGAATATGCACCCATGATCAGAAGCGGCCCCAGGTGGTGGAGCACCAGATGCTGCAAGCGATGTGCGAAGAACAGGCGCTCGGCGTAATAATCGATGCGCGTGTGCAATGACAGATACAGCAGGACAAAGCCGCACCAGAACAGGACCTGCCGGGCAGCACCCACGTGATGCACACGCGTACCCCGTATGTACAGGGCACCCGAAACAATAAAGGCAATGATGAGGGCTGGGGAAAATTCCCAGGGTATGAGCCAGCCGAGATCCATGAACGATCCAGATTCAAGCCACCTTGCGGGCGCGTCCGGTTTGGCGCGCGCACCACGGTTTAGCCATAGCAACTAAGGGTAGCGGACGTGACGGCGGCAAGGTACGCGTCTATACCCTGCCACCTGAATAACCAGCCCTAGTTTAAAGCAATATGCCGATGATCGCCCCACTGAAGGCCACGGACCGACGGGTTGGACCGCAATTGGCGGGCGCGGTCCATGAGCACACTTCGAAGCTCGGGCGGGCAGTTGACGGTTACACAGGCGGTGGCCAGATCGGAATGTTTACCGTGGTCGATCTGCATACCGGCTACCGAAAGTCCGGCAGCACCAAAATCAGAGTAGATCTGTTTGCGCAGGCGGGCCAGATCGGACCGCGGGCACAGAATGGTAAGACGCGAAAGCGATTTGCGAGCCGGCATGGCAGCAGGACGCACACCAGCGCGACGCAGGAAGAGGTTGAATAGACGCATGTTGGACCTCCCATAAACATGGTGCCGTGCGTACAGCCGCGCGGCACAAGCAGGCCGCAGATATTGCGGACTGCCCTGATTGATTTGCATGTGGGAGACTTGATGGCAAAAGGACTTTGCCATGTATTGCCGCCCACGCCCAGATTAGTGACTGATTCACCAGGGCGTGGACAACGTGGCTAAAAGCGAATTTTCAAGCCGGGCAATATTGCCGGGCTTACCGTGCCATGTATCTGCGCCTGGTTTCAGTCTGTGGCTGTGTCGTAGTGCTGCATGCACAATCGACTATTGCCATCGCCTGAATCGGAATTCACCGCTTCTAGCTCCATAAAATTCGACAGTCCAATATTCTAGCGTGTGCACGCCAACCGAACAAGCTTTTCGCACAACTGTTGGCTCGAGGAAACAGTGGACCACGGCGCTTGTTTCGCAGCTTAAAGCACGTACCCGTCGAGCCAGCCCAGCGCCCGATATACGTGCATGACGATCAGCGCAATGCCAAACAACAGTACGGAGCTTCCCACCAGCGTCGATACTATGGCGATAATCACCGGCCCCCATCCTGTTCGGGTCGAACGTCCCGATCCGGGGTTGTATCGTGCGTCAAACCATTCGTCCGGTTTTAATGCGAAGACCAGCGACTCAATGAAGCCCGCCGTGACCGGGATGATCAGCAGCAGAAATGGCGGACTATCCCACCACACCGGATATAGCTGGGCCAGAATCAGCAACAGCACAGCGAGCAAGGTCACCAGCCAGGCAAAACGGCGACCCAGATACCACCAATGCGCTCCAAATACCCCCAGCACCGCTGCCAGCAAGGCTACAATGATCTTGCTTCGGTGACCGGCCCGATTCCGCCCCTCTGCATGGGCGGCGTGGTTTTGTTCCATATTGACCTCTGTTTCTCTGGGGCGCACGCCCCGCAATCACCTTAACGGCCAGCATTGTAGTCAACGCCACCCTCGCCATGGAAACTCCAGAATACGATGTCGTCATATCCGGAGCCGGCCCTGTCGGCTCTGCACTCGCCCTGATGCTGGCGCGTTATGCGCGCCGGCCCGAGCGAATTGCCCTGCTGCAAAAGCAAAGAACCGGCGACACCGACACCCGGACCGATCCGCGAACCCTGGCAATGAACCACGGCAGTCGCGCCCTGCTCGAACCGCTTGGGGCCTGGCCGCGTCAATCTGCAGACATCACCACGGTGCACGTGTCGCAACACAGACGCCTGGGCAGAACGCTGATCACGCATAATGAGCTCGGCGTTCCGCGTCTGGGCAGTGTGGTGGCCTATTCCAGTTTGCAAGAGACCTTGCAACAGGCGCTTGAACAAAGCGGCATCTCGCTGCTTGAAGCCAAAGCACAAGAGCCAGGCGGTTCCGACCAGCAATGGCGCAGCGCCAGCAATCAACCTGTGCAAGGCCGCCTGCGCGTGCGCTCGGACGGGTCGCCACCCACAGGGGTCAGGCGCGTTTACGGTCAGCACGCCGTATTGGCCACGATCCGGGTCGAAAGACCTCGTGCGGGCTGGGCTTATGAGCGGTTTACCAGGCAGGGCCCCTTGGCCGTGTTGCCGCACCCCTCCGGCGCTCCCCACTATGCGCTTGTCTGGTGTTGCGGCCCCGAGCGCGCATCGAGCCTGCAACAGATCGATGAGGTTTCCTTTGCCCACGAGCTACAGCAGGCATTCGGCGACAGGCTGGGCCGCCTTCAGCTGGCCAGCGACAGGCACGTGTTTCCCCTGGTTCTGAATGCCGGCCCCCTACTGCTCGACGCTCGCACCGTAGCAGTGGGCAACGCAGCCCAGACGCTCCACCCGGTCGCCGGTCAAGGCTTGAATCTGGGTCTTCGAGATGCTGCGCAACTTGCACACGAGCTCCGCGGCTGGCTGAATGACCCGGCCAGCGACCCCGCGCCACTTTTGCAGGAGTTCGCCAGACACCGCCGTCCAGATCGTTGGCTCACCTCTGCAATTACCGATTTTCTCCCCCGTGTTTTCGCTACCGGCGTTCCGCTTGTCGAACACGCCTGCGGCCTTGGTCTGCTGGCCATGGACGCTTGTCGGCCGCTACGC
Source organism: Pusillimonas sp. (assembly GCF_029263785.1). Lineage (GTDB taxonomy): Bacteria > Pseudomonadota > Gammaproteobacteria > Burkholderiales > Burkholderiaceae_B > Pusillimonas. The sequence goes on from NZ_JAJUFE010000004.1 coordinate 76,502, forward strand.
ATGCCCCTGGCCCGCCATCTGCTCGAAGGCCTGCGAACTTGATTCAAAAGCTCGTCCTCGAAAAGCGGTAGGGTAAAATCGCCCTATGCGCATCGGCCCCTGGCAACTTCCCAACCCCGTCTTCGTGGCTCCCATGGCGGGAGTCACAGATCGCCCCTACCGCCAATTATGCAAGCGGCTGGGGGCAGGTTATGCCGTGTCCGAAATGGCAGCCAGCAACCCGCGCCTGTGGAACAGCGTCAAGTCATCTCGACGGCTTGACCATGAAGGCGAATCGGATCCCGTCGCAGTGCAGATTGCCGGATCCGACCCTGACATGATGGCTGAGGCCGCGCTGTTCAATATCAGAAAAGGCGCGCACATTATCGACATCAACATGGGGTGTCCGGTCAAGAAGGTCTGCAATGTGGCCTCGGGCTCGGCATTGCTGCGCAACGAGCCCCTGGTCGCCGACATCGTAAAAAGCGTGGTCGAGGCATGCCGGCCCCATGACGTGCCCGTTACGCTCAAGACGCGAACCGGCTGGGATGCAGCCTCGAAGAACGCATTGCGAATCGCGACGCTCGCACAAGACCTGGGCATTGCCGCGCTGACCTTGCACGGACGCACACGTGCCGACATGTACAAGGGCCGGGCCGAATACGACACCATCCGGGAAGTAAAGCAGGCGCTCGAGATACCGGTCATCGCCAACGGTGACATCGATTCGCCCGAGAAAGCGCAATACGTATTACAGTATACGGGTGCCGATGCCGTGATGATCGGCCGGGCAGCACAGGGGCGTCCCTGGATATTCCGCGAGATCGCGCATTTCCTCGAAACCGGAAACCATCTTCCGCCGCCCACGTATGGCGAGCTGCGCGACTGTCTGCTCGAGCACCTCGAACACCACTACCGTTTTTACGGCCAGTACACTGGAGTCCGCTCGGCCCGCAAGCACATCGGCTGGTATCTCGCCGATATGCCGGAAGCCGAATCTTTGATAACCTGCATCAACCAGGCAGAACAGACTGCTGATCAGATACGGGCGCTCGAACAATGGTTTGATAATCAGCCGTCCCACGAGCCGATCAGCATTGGGCCTACAGCGCTGGCGGCCTAAGCAGCGTCAAGAACATTCTTTAACTACTATGAGCGTCAATAATCCCTTAGAGCAATGCGTGCGCGAAAGCCTTGAGCGCTATTTCTCGGACCTGGGTGATTCAGAACCCCACGACATGCTGGCAATGGTCGTGCGTTGTGTCGAACGCCCCGTGCTTGAAGTGGCTCTCGAAAAAGCCAACGGCAACCAGTCGCGCGCCGCCGAAATGCTGGGCATCACCCGCAGCACTTTGCGAAAGAAGCTGCAGCTGCACGACATACAACCCTGATTTTTTTCTTTCCTTTCTCATTTTTCGCATGAAGATCCAGACCGCCCTGCTTTCGGTTTCAGATAAGACCGGCATTGTTGAATTCGCCCAAGCACTCGCCCAACGAGGCGTCAGGCTGCTCTCTACCGGAGGCACGGCCAAGTTGCTGGCTCAATCCGGCCTGGCGGTCACCGAAGTGGCCCAGCATACCGGGTCTCCCGAGATTCTGGATGGCCGGGTCAAGACCCTGCACCCAAAGATTCATGGCGGCCTTCTGGCGCGTCGGGACAACGCCGAGCACCTGAAGACGATCGAAGAACACGGCATCGACCGTATCGACTTGCTGGTTGTGAACCTGTATCCCTTCCGCGAAACCATCGCCAGGCCTGATTGCAGCTTCGCCGATGCTGTCGAAAACATCGATATCGGCGGTCCGGCCATGCTTCGTGCTGCAGCTAAGAACCATGGCACCGCTGAAGGCGGCGTTACAGTCGTGATCGACCCCCTCGATTACCCACGGGTTCTGGCCGACATCGACGGACCTGCCAGCCAGCCATCGTACGCGCTGCGGCTCGAATTGGCTGCGAAGGTCTACGCACATACTGCCGCCTACGACGGCGCAATCGCGGCCTACCTGAGCAGCCTGACCGAGGCTGAGCCCGCCCAGCAAGCCAGCCCCGCGCGCCAGGAATGGCCTCGTGTGCTTACCTTGCAAGTGCGCCAGGAGCAATCATTGCGCTACGGAGAGAATCCTCATCAGTCGGCGGCCTTTTATGTGGACGAACCCGTTGGCGCGGGCCTGTTGGGCAGCATGCGTCAGCTACAGGGCAAAGAACTCTCGTACAACAATATTGCCGATGCAGACGCCGCCTGGGAATGTGTGCGCAACTTGCCGGACTGCGGCTGCGTCATTGTCAAGCATGCCAACCCGTGCGGAGTTGCGGTTGCCGATACACCCGAACAGGCGTATCAAAAGGCGTACAAAACCGATTCCACCTCCGCCTTTGGCGGCATCATTGCCTTCAACCGCCCCGTAGACGTGGCCACGGCACAAGCCATCACTTCGCAACAGTTTGTAGAGGTACTGCTGGCCCCTGCTTACGACGCTGAGGCACTCGAAGTATTTGCCGCCAAAAAGAATGTGCGGGTCCTTCAGATCCCGCCCGGCACGGCAAGCAACACATTCGACGTCAAGCGGGTTGGCGGAGGATGGCTGGTGCAAACTCCGGACAACCATCACCTCACTGCCGACGGCCTGAAGGTCGTCACGAAAAAAGCACCCACCGATCAACAGATGCAAGATCTGCTGTTCGCCTGGCACGTCGCCAAATATGTCAAATCCAACGCCATCGTGTTCGCATCGCAGGGCATGACAGTAGGTGTAGGGGCCGGACAAATGAGCCGCATCGACTCAGCGCGCATTGCATCGATCAAGGCGCAGAATGCCGGCCTCAGCCTTGCCGGATCGGCTGTGGCATCCGATGCCTTCTTTCCTTTCCGCGACGGCCTCGACGTAGTGGCTGACGCCGGGGCGACATGTGTCATTCAGCCCGGAGGCAGTGTCCGTGACGACGAAGTGATCGCTGCCGCCGACGAACGCGGCATCGCCATGGTTCTTACCGGCCTGCGGCATTTCCGCCATTAGGCCGTCCCAAGCCATGCGCATCCTTGGCATCGACCCCGGTCTGCGACGTACTGGTTTCGGAGTCATCGATGTGCTGGGCTCGCAACTGAACTACGTAGCCAGCGGCACCATCATCGTCCCCAAGGACGAGCCGCTGGCACAACGCCTTAAAGTGATCCTGGACAACATCCGCGAAGTCATTCGCGACACGGCCCCCACCGTCTCGGCGCTTGAGAAGGTGTTCGTCAATACGAACCCCACCTCCACCCTCCTGCTGGGCCAGGCTCGCGGTGCCGCCTTATGTGCGCTGGCCGACCACGGCCTTCTGGTACACGAATATACGGCTCTGCAAATAAAAAAATCGGTTGTCGGCAACGGTCACGCTGCCAAGGAACAAGTCCAGGTCATGGTGCAGCACCTGTTGCGGCTGAACGGTGTACCATCACCTGACTCTGCGGACGCGCTGGCCTGCGCAATCTGTCACGCCCACATCGGCCCGCTGGCTGACCGGCTGGCACAGACTACGGTCACTCCCGGCAGGCGAGGACTGCGACTGCGTGCAGGCAGGCTTACCTGACAAGCAATCAACAGTTGGCCGCCGCCAGGCGGCTCTGCAAGGATGTATCAATGATAGGACGCATCACCGGCACGTTGCTGGAAAAAACCCCTCCCACAGTGTGTATAGATGTCGGCGGCCTCGGGTATGAAATCGACGTTCCCATGAGCACACTTTACGACATGCCCGAAACCGGGGCGCGAGTAACGCTATACACACACTTGGCCGTACGCGAAGACGCGCACACGCTGTATGGTTTTCTGACCGCTCAGGAACGTTCCGCCTTTCGCTCTTTGATCAAGGTTACCGGCATCGGTGCGCGAACGGCGTTGGCGGTGCTGTCGGGCATGTCGGTGCAGGATCTGGCCAACGCCATCACACGACAGGAAACCGGCCTGCTCACCCGGGTGCCAGGCATCGGCAAAAAAACCGCCGAACGCCTGCTGCTGGAGCTGCGCGGCAAGCTGGGCGCTGACCTCGAGTCCGATGTGTCCCGTCCTTCGTCTGGACGCGATGACATACTGAACGCACTGTTATCACTTGGTTATTCAAGCAGTGAGTCGCAGGCCGCGCTCAAGTCGCTGCCCGACGATGTAGACGTGGCGGAAGGCATCAGGCTCGCATTGAAATCATTGTCGCGCTGATATGCGCACAAGGCGCGCCTCAGGCTTCCGGCCATACAGGCTGGTGTACGATTGCCTTTGACATTGCTAAACATTCTTCAAGCTCATGGCCATTCATTCTGACTCGCTTTCCAGCGACGCCCCTTTAGAGCGCGTCGTCACGCCACGCAGCGCTTCGCCCAATGAAGAATCCATTGAGCGCGCCCTGCGGCCAAAGCTGCTGCAGGAATACGTTGGGCAGCAACGCGTCCGCGAACAGCTCGAGATCTTTATCGCAGCGTCAAAAAAACGAAACGAATCGCTGGATCATGTGCTGTTGTTTGGACCTCCGGGTTTGGGCAAGACCACACTGGCGCATATCGTGGCTCACGAAATGGGCGTGCAGTTGCGCCAAACGTCCGGACCCGTGCTGGAGCGTCCGGGTGATCTGGCTGCCCTGCTCACCAACCTGGAACGAAATGATGTTCTGTTCATCGACGAGATTCATCGCCTGTCGCCCGTAGTGGAAGAAATCCTTTACCCAGCGCTTGAAGATTTCCAGATCGATATCCTGATCGGCGAAGGCCCGGCCGCACGCAGCGTCAAGCTCGACCTGCAGCCCTTTACCCTGGTCGGCGCCACCACCCGTGCCGGGATGCTTACGAATCCTCTGCGCGACCGCTTCGGCATTGTGTCCCGTTTGGAGTTCTATACAACGGATGAACTGGCGCGCATCGTCACCCGCAGCGCTCATTTGCTCAACGTCAGCATCAGCCCGGACGGAGCGCAGGAAATTGCCCGTCGCTCGCGTGGCACGCCACGGATCGCCAACCGCCTGTTACGCCGGGTTCGCGATTATGCCGAGGTCAAGGCCGACGGTCGAATCGACGCCACCACGGCAAGCGCCGCACTGGCCATGCTTGAGGTCGATCCGCAAGGGCTGGATGTCATGGACAGAAAACTGCTGGAGGCCATCGTGCACAAGTTTGACGGCGGTCCGGTCGGCGTCGACAGCCTCGCGGCGGCGATCGGGGAAGAGCGCGATACGATCGAGGACGTCATCGAACCTTACCTGATTCAGCACGGTTATCTGCAGCGCACGCCGCGCGGACGTATGGCAACACAGACAACGTGGCGGCATCTGGGTCTGACGATTCCAGCTTCAACCAAAAACCCGGGCACCCCCGATCTCTTTGACTGAGCATTCGGCCAGACCACAGGCAAGCGGCCCGACTCAACATCGGGCCGCAGCTGCCGCTAACTACATTTACAGGCTTCAGCTCATCTCGCACTCCGTCTGGTATGGGTCGGTCAGGTCTTCTACGATTTTTCCGACCGGCGCATAGTCGAGCTTGCCCGCTGCGTCAGGCTCAACCTTGACCAGATACCAGTCCTGGATGGGGTATTGGTTGGGTGCAAACTTGAACTTGCCCCGCACGCTTTCAAAATCAGCCTTGCGCAGCGCCTCCCGGAACGCGTCGGGTTTCCCCTTGATGTCGCCATTGACGGCCTTGAGTGCCGATGCAATCAGGCGAGCCGTGTCGTATGACGTCGCCGCGTACACGGTGGGACGCCTGCCGTATTCCTGCTCGAAGGCCTTGACAAACGCGCGACTTGCCTCATTGTCCTGTTGGGCAGTCCACTGGGTACTCAGATAAAACCCTTCGCCTGCGTCCCCCGTGGCAGCCAGCATGCGGTCATCCATCGAGTACAGCGTTGTGACCATCTTGATATTCTTTTTAAGCCCCGAGTTATGCAGCTGTTTGGCAAAGTTGATGCCTGCGCCGCCCGGCATGAACTCAAAAATTGCGTCCGGTTCCAATGACCGGATTCGGGCCAGCTCTACCGAGAAATCAGACTGATCCAGCTTGGTGTAGATTTCGGCAAGAATTTCACCTTTGTACGAACGCTTGAAGGCGGTGAGAGCGTCGCGACCTGCCTGATAGGCCGGCGCAAGGATCACGACCTTTTTTACGTCCATATTATTGGCTGCCAACGCTGCGGCGTCTCCGAAAGCATCGTTCTGCATGGCCACGGAGAAAAAGTTGGGATGACAGGCCTTGCCGGCAAAGTTTGAAGGCCCGGCATTCAGGCTGACGTAAAAGCCGTCTTCTTTAAGGACTGCCGGCACGACCGCAATCAATACGTTCGAAAAATTGACGCCCGTAAACAGACGTACCCCGTCTTGCAGCATCTTCTCGGCCGACTGCTTGCCCGTGGCAGGCTTTAGTCCGTCATCTTCGATAATCAGGCGAACCGGCACACCGCCAAGTTTGCCCCCTTCCTGCTTGACCGCCAGACTGAATCCGTCGCGTTCATCCTCGCCAATGTATCCGGCAGGCGTGGACAAGGTGGTGATGAAGCCGATATCAACCGGCTCTTGAGCATGAACCATCGCCGCCGCTGTCGCCAAAGCCAAGGCGGCTCCCAACTTACTGAAGTGTTGCATAGATGTCTCCTGTTTTTATAAGGCGGCATGCACACGGACTGACTTCTTGCAGAAAACCACCGCTGTATGCCGGGTTTACCCACACTTCTACCAACCACGCCCCACTTCCAAACCAGCTTGATATTTACATTCTTAAGGCGTGTATGCTCCAACAACTTAATTGACGTTTATCCAGCACTTCGTCGCAGGCGACCCGAACACCAGCCGCATCCAAATCAATTACAGTGCGCGCCAAACCAATCCTGTGGCACGCTCTGCACCTGAGCCCTGTACTGCAGCTAGGCCCCAGGGCCGACCATCGATAGCCATTTTGCGAAGCGAAGAGTCCTGCTCATGATGATAGGTCATTAACGCGTCCATGGTGCAAAGGTTCCTTTTTGCAGATGCGTCACTGATCTGTGGTAACGGCTACAGACCGGTACAAGATCAACCCTTGGCACTGCGCGTCAGGAATGGGTTGCGCCGCCATCTACCGTGATGGACTGACCGGTAATGAAACTGGATGAATCCGAAGCCAGGAACAACATTATCCCGACAAGATCCTCGGGTCGCTGTCCACGCGGTATGCACTGCATCGCCACGATTCTGGCTTTGGATTCGGGTGTAACGGTTTCCCGCGCAATCCCCGTATCCACCGAGCCCGGCAAGACCGCGTTGACTGTCACTCCGTGAGGCCCGAGCTCTCGCGCCATGGAACGCGTCATCCCTTCCAGTCCCGCCTTGGACGCGATGTAGTGCAGGTAATTGGGCCGTCCCAGTGTAACGGCTCCCGAGGCCACGTTAATGATTCGCCCGCCCCCCTTTTTGCACATGATCGGCGCGAAGTGCTTTGCGCATAAGAACGGACCGGTCAGATTCACCTTGAGCACGCGCTCCCAGACGTCCAGCTCGATTTCGTGAAACGGCTGCATCTTGAGCGTGGAAAACAAGGCCGCATTATTGATCAGCACGTCGACCCCGCCCTTTGAATTCCAGAGCGATCGCGCAAGCTCTGCGACCTGCGCTTCGTCAGTAACGTCGAGCGCGGCACCCGTCACTTGCAGCCCCTGATCAGACAACTGCCTGGCCATGGACGTGACGACAGGTCCTTGTATATCGGCAGCAATGACGCGGGCCCCCGCTTGTGCAAACGCTTCCACCAGCGTCTTGCCTATGCCCTGGCCTCCGCCAGTAATCAGTACAGTCTTTCCGTGCAGCATAGTGGTATCCGATTGCATGTTCAGTTCCGCAGCGATGCAAGCCGCGCCCGCAGGTCTTCGGTTTTCCACCACTTCCTGATTCCAAGTTCGTCGGCGATCAGCCCGGCAACGATATATCCCGCTCCTCCGGATATGGCGCCCCCTGGATGGGTTGCGGAACCCGCCATATACAAGCCTTGTATGGGCGTACGATAGCCGAAATGACGGTCCATGACCTGATCGGCCGACAACGCACCCATGAAAATGTCGCCGTTACGCATGTTGGGCAAGTGATGCACGTATTCCTGCGAGGTGTACACATACATACCAAGTATGTTGTCGCGAGTCATATTGGGGCAGTACTGGGACCATCGGTCGATCATCTTTTGTGCGAACTCGGCCTTGAATTCCTCGAAGCTCTGCCCGTCCAGATCGGGACTGTGCGGCATGACGTGCCATGCATAGGTTACGTGCTTGCCTTTGGGCGCCAGCGAAGGATCGAGCACGCTAAGCGGTCCGGAGCCAAACTGGATGATTTCAGGTACCTTGTTCTTCTTTACGTCCTCGTGCGCCGAATTGAGTTCGTCCATGGTGTCGGCACCGATGCTCCACTTCTGGGTCAGACGTATATTGGGGTCGAAGCTTTCCGCCACAAAACGCGGCATCTCCTTGAGCGCCAGGTGCAGGCCAAACAGGGACCAGGTCGTATATTTGAAGTCGTCCAGCTTGCGCCGCAAGCCTTCAGGAAGCTGGTCTCGTCCGATAAAGTTCTCGAAAGTCTGGTGGACATCAACCGTAGACGCCACGAAACTGGAGGCCTTTGCGGTTCGACCATCGGCACATTCGATGCCTGTCGCCCGGCCGTTTTCAATGACTATGCGCTCGATCTCGCACTGATTCCAATAGGTGCCGCCTGCCTCGATGTACCGTTCCATGAGGCCCCGCGCCAGGTTGAAGCTTCCACCTTTACACAATTGATACCCGGTCGTGAGATCAAACGCGCGAATCACCGAACCCATCGGAGACGTCTTGTTCAGGGTATCTGTCAGCCAGGTGCCGAACAGGGACACCTTGAAAAGAAATAGCAAGCGAACGTGTTCGTTTTCAAAAAGCTCTTCGACCACTTCGAGAGGCTGTCGATTGCAGATATCCAGAAACTCCCTTCCCAGGGGGTGCCGACCCAGCAACTGGGCTCGCTCTTCGGCCGGCAAGGGTTCGGCGTAGCGCTCTGGAAGAAACACATCAGTCGTGATTTTTTCGGCCTTGATATTCCATTCCCGGAAAGTCTCGGCATCTTTCCTGGAAAAGCGGGCGATATTGGCGACCGTCTCTTCCAGGTCGCGCCCAAATACCAGGGCAGAGCCGTCGCGATGCGCCTGCCCGAATTCATAGCGCGGTGTGATGTACGGCACTTTCTCGCCAAGCTGCAGGTCGCGGTACCAAGGCGTATGCTCGATATGGAAGTGGTTGATGGAATGAAGGTTGTGATAGAAGCCGGGCAGTGTCACTTCTTCGGTACTGAGACCACCGCCGTATGTCAGACGTCGTTCGGTAAGCAGCGTCTTCAGGCCGGCTTTCGCCATATAGGTTGCCAGTATCAGACCGTGATGCCCCGCACCAATGACAATCGCATCAAAAGCCATGTCTCCCCCTGTGTCGGTATTGTTGATCCCATCACCAATGCAACAGACCCGGTAAAACCTGGCGAATTCCCGCTGTGCGAACGCGTCAGACGGCCCTTACACAGCGAAGCAGCTCGTCGCCATATGCCTCGCGTTTGCGCGATCCCACACCACTGATCCGCCCCAGCTCCTCCAGGGTCTGTGGGCAGTTTAAGGCAACTTCGCGCAGGGTGGCGTCATGAAATATGACGTAGGCAGGTACGCCATGACTTCGTGCCACCTCTGCGCGCCACGCGCGCAGCGCTTCAAAGCGACGCTGCGCCTCGGGTGGAAGCACGATCTCCGGCTTGCTGCGGCTGGAACCGGTCTTGGCACGGGCCGCACGCTTCTTTTCCGACTCGCGCCGGAACATCAGCGTTTTCTCACCTTTTAGCACCGCCCTGCTTCCATCCGTCAGGGCCAGGGTTCCGTATCCTTCGTGATCGACGGACAGCAGGCTCTGGGCCAGCAATTGTCGCAACACTCCCCGCCACGCCTGCTCCGACAAGTCGGCACCTACGCCAAATACGGACAGGCTCTGGTGATCGTACTGCTGAACCCGTTCGGTCTGTTTGCCACGCAGGATATCAATCAGGTGTCCCGCCCCAAAACGTTGTCCCCGTTCACGCCAAAGCCGATATACCGCCGACATGATTTTCTGGGCCGCAACCGTTCCGTCCCACGCCTCCGGCGGTTCAAGACAGGTATCGCAGTTTCCGCAAGGTTCGATCTGCTGATCAAAGTACGCCAGCAGCCGTTGTCGCCGGCAGGAAACGGTTTCGCAAAGACCAAGCATGGCATCGAGTTGGGCGCCCAGACGCCGACGGAACACATCTTCTCCGGGGGAGTCGTCGATCATGCGTCGTTGCTGAACGACGTCCTGCAGTCCATAAGCCAGCCAGGCGGTCGCCGGCTGGCCGTCGCGGCCTGCCCGGCCAGTTTCCTGATAGTAGCCCTCGACAGACTTCGGCAGATCAATGTGGGCGACGAAACGCACGTCCGGCTTGTCGATCCCCATGCCGAAGGCAATTGTGGCAACCATTACGATTCCATCTTCACGTAAAAAACGTGACTGGTTCTCGGCACGCACCGTTGCACTCAGACCGGCGTGATAAGGCAGCGCCTCGATACCGCTCTTGCACAGGAACGCAGCAGTTTCCTCGACACGGGCACGCGACAGGCAATAGACAATGCCACAGTCGCCCGGGTGCTCTGACTGAATGAAATCAAGCAACTGCCGACGGACCTCGTTTTTCTCAACGATGCGGTAGCGAATATTGGGTCGGTCAAAGCTCGAAACGAAATGCCGCGCTTCGGTCAGTTGCAGACGTTGGGCAATCTCGCGACGCGTTTCGCTGGTGGCCGTGGCGGTCAGTGCAATGCGGGGGACGTCCGGCCAACGGTCTGCCAATATCGACAGTTGCAGGTATTCGGGCCGAAAATCGTGTCCCCATTGCGAGACGCAGTGCGCCTCGTCGATGGCGAACAAGGCGACCCGGCCTTGCGACAACATGTCCAGACAGCGATCCGTCAACAAGCGCTCGGGCGCCACATACAGAAGGTCCAGCTCGCCCGCCAGAAACGCTTGTTCCACCTCGCGAGCCTCGCGCCAGTCCTGGGTGGAGTTCAAGAATGCAGCTTTTACGCCAAGCTCGATCAAGGCGTCAACCTGGTTCTGCATCAGTGCGATCAGGGGGGAAATCACGACGCCCACACCGGGACGCAGCAACGCCGGTATCTGGTAACACAGCGACTTGCCGCCCCCGGTGGGCATCAATACCAACGCATCGCCACCTTCTTGAACATGCTCGATAATCGCCTGTTGATCCCCCCGGAACGAGTCATAGCCGAAAACTTGCTGAAGAACATCCAGGGAACCGGAAATAAGAGAGGACATGCGATGGGATGACGATGTTTCAGGATCAGGAAGCTGATGAACAAAGAGTGAACCGGACGGACCGGCGCGCGGGTCGAGCAGGCATTTTAGCCCGTTGAAACCTGGCCGCCCTGCCGGCTAACGAAGAGGCACGGAAAGCTGCAGGCCAAGACCATAGTCACCACTGAGGTGTTCGCGCCTGGCGCTCAACGACACCCGCAAATTCGGGCTGTACCAGAACTGCTGCCCCACCACGAACTGCTGTTTGATAGGCGAAGCACGCGACGTAATGTGCTCGTAGCTTCCGCTGACGGTACCCCAGCGACCCAGCGGGATACTGGTCGAGACGAGATTTCGCCGGCGACCGGAATCGGCCCTGAAGCCCGTATAACTGCTTAGATCGGAAAATCCACCGCTGCGCTGCTCTCGCAGCCACGACAATTTGATGTCGTCGAGCACACTGACATCGTACCCTACACGATAACGCCAGCCCTGGTGCAAATCGTGAGTAGCTTTTGCCACACCGGCGCGCCACGCCCCCCACGACGTCGTGTACAAACCACCTATGCCCGCCGTTACCATATCCGGCGCCCATTGCACCTGGGATTCGAGAGTCAGGTCGGAATCCACGCCATAGCGAACTACGGCGTCGCTGGCTCCGGCGCCGTAAGTCAACGCCCCTGAAGAGGCCCCCGCATCGGTGTAGTTAAGCGCCCCCACGGCCAGACCATACTCCCAGGAATTCTCCGGCACGGCACTGTCGGACAGCGACCGCGTCAGTGCAATACCACCCAGGCGCGCACCGCCTCCCCACACAAACCCACGGGGAGCATAGCTTCCTAAAGTAAGATCCGACCCGTCTCCCGCCTTGTAACGCCAGTTTTCGGCACCAAGCTCCCACGAGTCGGATGAGGTTAACGAAGACACCGTCAAGGGCGCCTGGGCACGGCCCTGGCCGGCAATACCATAGCCCCGATAAGGTTTGAGATCGTGACTGTAGGACCAATCGATATCTTGTCGGGATTCATCGGGGCCCGGAGCAAACAACGACGCGCGCAAGCCCGAGCCTGCATTGAGGCCTTGTTCGGGATTGGGTGGCAGGGGCGGCAATGGTTCGGGTGCAGCGCTATCGACGAGCTCGACCGGATACACGCGAACCGGGGCCAGGTCACGAAAATCCGCAGCCAAGGCAGATGTCAGCCAGGCACCTGCAAACACGCTGGTCCCCAAAGCGATTAGCTTTCTGTTGCCACTGCACTTCACACGCGTACTCACCCTTTGCGGTCAGACCCAGCCCGGGCTGTCGCCTCTATCGGCGACGGTGAGTCACCTCGGCCAGCACGTCGGTACTCGAATCCAGTGATCGCTTCAGCGCCGAATATTTTTCGAGTAATGCTGACTTGTATACGACACCCAGCAAGCGAGGCTGCTCGTCCCGGCTGACGACAGGCAGGCGCTCACCCTGAAACTGAACAAAAATGTCCTGTGCCTCGTCCAGACTCATATCTGGATGCAAGGTCTTGATAAAGTCAAAACGAACGACGTCACCCGCCACCCGGGACTGCAGGTCAGTCTGTGTCATCAACATGCTGGTCAGGTCACGCTGTGCCACGATCCCCTGGTAAACATTGCCCTCATCAACCACATACAAGTACCTGACGGGATACTCCATGAACATCTGCAAGGCTTCCTTGACGGGAGTATCGACAGACACCACTGTATCGGCCGGCCTGACCAATTCGCCCAAACGCAAATGGCGCAGGCTTTGCCTGAGCAGCAGGTCTTTCTCACGGGTCAGCGTAACATCGTACATGGCCACCTGGGCAACCGCTCTGGAAACAAAATATGCCAGAACACACGCCACCATCAAGGGCAAGACCAGCTGATAGCTGACAGTCATTTCGAACATCATGACAATGGCCATGAGGGGCGCACCGGTTGCGGCACCCAAAAAAGCGCCCATGCCCACCAGAATGAACAGATATTGTGAAATATCGGCATCGGGCCACAAGGCAAGCACCAGCTTTCCAAAGCAGGCTCCAAACGCGGCACCCACCAAAAGAGCGGGGGTGAAAACGCCCCCCACGGCACCCGAACCCACGGTAAACGCAGTGGCCACCACCTTGAGCAGCAAAATTGCAAGCAGGGCCTGCCAGGTCCAGTCGTGATGAAGCATCGAGGTCACGACACTGAAGCCGTTGCCGGCAACTTCAGGATAAGAAATAAGCAACAGCCCGACCAGCAGGCCCCCAATGCCCAACCGCACTGGCAGGGGCAGTTCGGTTCGCTGAAACATGGCGCGCGCCAGGCCCAGAATCCGAAGGAACTGGGGAGCCAGAACACCTGCCAACAGACCCAGCACGACAAATGGCACCATTTGAGCCGCAGCTATCTGTGTCAGGCCTTCGATCGGATAGACAACGTGGTAATGACCCACGGCCCGCATGGTCAGATTGGCAAAGGCTGCCGAAATCAACAGCGGGCCAACGCTTTGTATCGCCATGGCACCCAAAACAATCTCGGCGACGAACAGGGTTCCTGCCACCGGCGCACCATAGGCTGCAGAAACACCGCCGGCAGCGCCACAGGCAACCAGCAGCCGCAGTCTGGAGGTGTCCATTCGAACCACCCGGCCCACGATCGAGGCTCCCATCGCACCAAGGTGCACCATGGCGCCCTCCCGGCCGATTGACCCGCCCGAAACGACTGTGAACAAAGAGGATGCCGAGCGAAGCAGGCCCTGGCTGATGGACAAGCGGCCGTTTCCGATGGCCACTGCCTCCATGTAATCTGAGCTGGTGCGCGAGCCACGCTTGTCCGCCCAATACAGAAGACAGCCGGCCACCAGACCACCCGCGGCCGGAAGCAGCAGGCGACCGTACCACGGCAGGCCTTCCACCGTTTGAACGATGGAACCGGTGTGTCCGCCGGCCAGTGAAAGCAGGTAATACATGGCCCGGTAGAAACCCAGGGTGGCCAGGGCTGCCAGCACACCCGCCAACGCAGCCCAGAAAAGCATGGCGGGCAGATCCGATAACCACTCGTGGCTCTTGAGGCGACTGAACGCTGAATCAGTTTTGGCAGGGCTCATTTGCGCTATCGAATCGGGGCGGACGAACAGTGTTATTTCAATCAGTTTCGAAGGGTTGCCAGCCATTCAGTGAATAGGCAAACTGGCGACACCATGGAAAAAACACTTACTAAAGTGCTGGTGGTGGACGATGATCCGGCCTTGCGACAACTGCTGGCCGATTACCTCAACCGCCACGGCTATGATACCTTGCTTGCGCCCGACGGCTCCGACCTCGAAAGCCGTATCGAACGCTATAGTCCAGACCTCATCGTGCTTGATCGCATGATGCCCGACGGCGACGGCGCTGAGGCCTGTCGCCGCCTGCGGCAACAGGGCGAAGACATTCCCGTCATTTTGCTGACCGGTCGCGACGAAACCGTCGACCGGGTCATCGGACTCGAAGCAGGCGCCGATGATTATCTGGGCAAACCCTTCGACCCTCGCGAACTGCTCGCGCGCATCGAGGCCGTGTTGCGCCGTAAAAAAGGCGCGTCGGCGTTCATCAAGGGCAAGCCGGTAGAGTTTGGCCCTTTCGTCTTCGACCCGGCCACTCGCCAGCTTTTACGCGATCAGGTACCCATCAAGCTCACCGGAGGCGAAGTCAACCTGCTCGAAGCGCTTGTTTCGAATCCCGGCAAACCGCTCTCCCGAGACCGCCTCCTGGCTCTGGCTCGAGATGACGAGGAAGGCGAACGAAACGATCGTGCCATAGACATTGCCATCCTGCGACTGCGCCGCGCCATCGAAGACGATCCCAAGCAGCCGCGCTGGATCCAGACCGTCTGGGGTGTGGGCTATCGCTTTTCGCCTTGAACCGCATGCTGCATCGATTACTTCCCCGATCGCTGCGTGCGCGCCTGATCCTTCTGACGCTGGGCACCATACTGCTGGTGCAGGCGGGCACCATGGCGTCTGTGAGCTATTTTCGGAATCAGTTCACCGAAACTGTCACCATCGAAATCGTTTCAACCACCATCCGCACCTTGCGGGCCGCCCTTGCCGAAATTCCAGCCGAAGCCCGTGCCGATTTCGTGCGCAATGCATCGCGCAACGAATGGCGGTTGTGGTCCCGCACCTTGCCCTCCGGGGCCCGGCTTGAGCGTCGGACCCGGCCATCCGATCCCGACACACCCCGTCACGATGACCTGCGGCGCGACTTGCGCAAGCTGGTGGACGCCTTGAATGCGCGTCTGGATGATGGTACGCGCGTGGCGTTATCGCGTGGTTCCACACCGCGCATCTACGTTTCGTTGCAGCCCGACGAACACACGGATGCTGCAGCAATGGCAACCCGCGAGTGGCTGGTCATCCCGCTTGACAAGCTATCACCGCCTGTAGCGACCCCGCTGATTGCGATCTGGCTGGCGGGCATGGGCATTATTTTGTTGATTTCTGCCGCGTTTTCCTGGCATATTACGCGGCCGCTGACAAACTTGGCCAAGGCAGCCGATCAGCTTGCCGCCGGACAGCCCCAGCGCGTCATTCCGGCCGGGCCCAGTGAAACCCGGGCATTGGGCGAACGCTTCAATGCCATGCTGGACGCATTGAACGAATCCGAAGCAGTCAGACGCACACTTCTGGCCGGCCTGCCGCACGATCTCAAAGGCCCTCTATCCAGAATGTGGTTGCGCATCGAAATGATGGACGAGGCTCACCTGAAAGAAGGCCTGCGCCACGATTTGCAGGATATGCAGCGCATGGTCGACCAGTTCATTGGTTTTGTGCGTGGCACCGACCCCACCAATTACCAGTTCATCGAAATGGATCTGGGCGACTGGCTGCAAGAACACGCGGGCACATGGGAAAGCGCGGCAAGCGAAGTACGATTGCTCCACCCCATTGCGCATGGTCTCAGGGTGCGAGGGGACGGACTGGCCCTGGGACGGCTGCTGGACAACCTGATTACCAACGCCATGAATTACGGCGCGCCGCCCATCGAGATCGGCTTGAGCACCAGTGGATCGCAGGCCTGCATTACGGTGGTGGACCATGGGCCGGGCATAACCCTGGAACGTCGAACTGAAGCGCTCAGGCCCTTCTCGCGCCTGGATGAGGCGCGAACCCTGACCGGTTCGGTCGGCTTGGGTCTGGCCCTTTGCAACTCGATAGCCCGGGCACACGGCGGTACCCTGTCGCTGGAAGATGCTTTATCGGGAGGACTGAAGGTGGTGGTCAGCCTGCCCTTGCTGTCGTGAGTCTGCCTGCTTCAATGCGGGCGGCTCTGGCGGACGAGACAGCCCGAACATTCGCCAGTACACCCAGATATTGAATATCAGCGCCACCGGCATCGCCACCACGGCAGCAGCGAGTATCAGACGAAGCGAATCCACCGACGCAGAGCCGTCCCAGATCGTGATGTCATCGAGCACGAGATACGGGAAGAAGCTGTAAAAGAGCCCTCCCAACACCACGAGCATGGTGACGAGTGTCGCCGAAAAAGGCAGCAGCGTCATGCGGTCGCTATGCGTGACCATGCGCTGAAGGCTCAGTTCGATAGTGACAAAGCACAACAGCAGCACCAGCCACAACAAGGCCACCAACGTCCATTGCGGACCGTCGCTCCACTTGAGAAACACACCTGTGTTGGCAAACGCCAGAACCACGGACACCGCGACAGCGCCCGCAGCTGTCCAGCGCACGGCACGGCGGCCCCAGAACACGGCCAACAGACGTATTGCGCCCTGCTCCCGCATGATCAACCAGGTGGCACCCAGCAAGCAATAGGCGGCCAGGCAACACGCTGCCACGAAAAGGCTGTAGGCCAGATAACCACCTCCGGTGCGATAGGCAACCACCACTCGTGCCAGAAGCAGCCCATGAGACAGCGCAGTCATCAGGGAACCCAAACCGAAAGCGATAATCCACCGCTGCTGCATACCGATGGGCGAGCGCAAACGAAACTCGAAGGCAACGGTGCGCAAAAGCACGCCCAAGGCCAGCAGGCATAAAGGCGCATAAAGCTGCCCCATGACCGCACCCCAGGCATTGGGAAAGGCAGCAATAAAGACGCCAAGGCCCAGGAACAGCCAGAATTCGTTGGCATCCCGCCAGGGGCCAAGCAAGGCCAGCATGCGCGGACGCATCTGTGCCGGCGCGAACAGGGTCAGGCACCCCACCCCGATGTCAAATCCGTCCAGCACCACTGCCGCAACAATAATGCTGAACAACAGACCCATAAATACCAGAGGCATCCAGAAGGCGGGATCTTCTGCACTAAAACCCAGCAGCTCGACCAGGGTATCGACGATCATGCCCGACCTCTACGACGTGCCACGGGGACAACTCCGTACTGCATTCCGTGACGCAGCAGATGAAAAAAGCCCGCCAACAGGACGGCATACACCACAAGATGAGCGGCTATTCCAAAGACCAGATGCATGGGTTTGACCGACGCGGCGACTTCCAGAAAAGTGACAGTCTGGTTGACGACAAAAGGAGCCAGGCCGGCCAGCACATGACAGACCAGAGCCACCGTGGCCAGCCAGCCCAGCATGGTCAGGCCCGAAAACATATGGCGCCAGCCGGCGGGCATGTCACCGTGCTCGATATATTTGCGACGCATGCACCACATGCCGCCGCACGCGGCAATAACCATCAGGACCGAAACGATCACCGTCAGGCGAAAAGACCAGAAGGTCAGGGCAACCGGCGGGTGCATGCCCGAGAACCGATCCAGCCCGAGAGGATTTCCAGCGTTATCGTGACCCAGCCATCGGGTACCGGCCTCGGGCCACGACACTTCGCCGCGGGTCCGGGACTCACGCTCGTCGGGCCAGCCGATGAGCGGCAAATCGGTCGGCGTGTTGCTCTGCCAATACGCGGAAGTCGCTGCGGCCTTGGCGGGCTGATGCTCGGTTACCAAGCGTCCATAACCCGCAATGGCAACCGCAAAAACCAGGACGGATAACAAGCCCGTGACAATGCCGGTGCGGAAAGTATGGCGAGCGCTGTCGTCAGCCGGCAAGCTGGCGGCCTTTCGTGCAGTCACGCCAAGCATCAGGAACGCCACAGTCATGCCCGACACCGACAGCGCCAGCAACAGCAGCCATCCCGCCGAGGGATTGAACACGACTTCGTACCAGCTGGTGACGTAATACTTGCCGTTGAGGAAACCGACACCTGCCGGCGTCTGCATCCATCCGAAGAGCGATAGCGCCCAGAAGACGGCCAGGGTGGTACCCAGGGCCACCATCAGAACCACCCCCGTATGAGCCAGATCCGACAGGCCGCGCTGCGCAAACAACATGGCCCCCGTAAAGCACGACTTGACGACAAAAGTGGTTAGAATCGCCGCCGCCAGCAACGGCCCTGACACATCGCCAATGCGATCAAGCAGTCCTGGCCAGAGGCTTCCGACCTGAATGAGCAGGGGCACGCAGGCCGCGAGCCCGACAATCGCGGCCAGGGCATACACACGCACCCAGAACCTGTAGGCAAGCATCCACGCGTTGCCTTGGGTAAAGTGGTTCGCAATCTTGAACAAGAGCAGTGCCCAGACCAGGCCCAGCTCGAGCACCAGGAAAAGCGAGATGAACCCCAGGCTTACGAGGGACTGGACTTGAGAAAGCCAGACGGTCGTATTCATAATGTCCGCTAGTTTAGAGCCTGATTGCCGATTTTGTGTACCGGAACAGGCAAATAAATGCGAACATGGCAAAATGCTTACTTTGCATGATTTTTCTGTCTCAACCTGACCAATGACCGCTGCACCGACACCTTCTACCTCCAACTTCCTTCGCACGATCATAGAACGCGACCTCGCTGACGGCCGCTACGCCGGCAAGCTCTGGGCAGGACGTCCGGGGCCCGCCAGCGTCCAGCAAGAAGGCAAAGTCGACACAGCCCGCATCCGCACACGCTTTCCCCCCGAGCCCAATGGCTATCTGCACATAGGGCATGCAAAAAGCATCTGCATCAATTTTGGGCTGGCGCTCGACTACCAGGGTGCCTGTCATTTGCGCTTCGACGACACCAACCCCGAAAAGGAAGAAGACGAATACGTCCGTGCCATTATCGAGGCAGTGCAATGGCTGGGATTCGACTGGAAGTACGACAACGAAGAAAACCTGTACTTCGCCAGCGACTACTTTGGTTTCATGTACGAATTCGCACGGGCACTGATCAAATCCGGCGACGCTTACGTCGACGAACAGTCCCCGGAGCAGATGCGCGAAACCCGCGGCACCCTTACCGAGAAGGGAACCGATTCTCCGTGGCGTAACCGACCCGTTGAAGAATCCCTGCTGCGGTTCGAAGAAATGAAAGCCGGCAAGCATCCTGATGGCGCCATGGCCTTGCGAGCCAAGATCGACATGGGGTCACCCAATATGAACATGCGCGACCCGGTCATCTACCGCATCCGCCATGCTGCGCACCATCGCACCGGAAACGACTGGTGCATCTACCCGATGTATACCTGGGCGCACCCTGTCGAAGACGCTCTCGAGCGCATCACCCACAGCTTCTGCACCCTCGAATTTGAAGACCAGCGTCCCTTCTACGAATGGACACTCGAAAAGCTCGCCGACCTTGGTCACCTGCAGCGGCCGCTACCACAACAGATCGAGTTTGCGCGACTTAATCTCAGTTATGTGGTCACCAGCAAGCGCAAGCTGCTTGAGCTGGTTCGGGGTGGCCACGTGGCCGGATGGGACGACCCTCGCATGCCGACCCTGGCGGGCTTGCGTCGCCGTGGTTACACGCCGGCATCGATTCGTCTGTTCTGTGAACGTCTGGGCGTATCAAAGGCAGACTCCCGCATTGATTACAGCGTGCTCGAACAAGCTCTGCGCGATGATCTCGACCCGAAGGCCGAGCGCCGCGTGGCCGTGCTTGATCCCCTTAAACTGGTCATCACCAATTACCCGGAAGGCCAAAGCGAAATCTGCTCCGCGCCGCGTAACCCGCACGATCCCGATGCCGGTCGTCGCGAGTTCCCTTTCTCGCGCGAGCTATGGATCGAGAAAGACGATTTCCGCGAAGATCCACCCAAAAAATATTTCCGCCTCTTCCCGGGCAATATGGTAAGGCTCAAGTACGGCTACGTGGTTCGATGCACGGGATGTGTCAAGGATGCCGACGGCAACGTGGTCGAGGTGCATGCCGAGTACCTGCCTGACACAAAAAGCGGCACCCCGGGGGCAGACTCCGTCAGGGTCAAGGGCAACATAACCTGGGTAAGTGTCGAGCATGCCGTTGCCGCCGAAGTCCGGCTGTACGACCGGCTGTTCACCGACCCTCACCCCGACAGCGGCGACAAGAATTTTCTTGACGCCATCAATCCAGATTCTTTCCAGACAATCCAGGCCTGGATTGAACCCGGCATTCAGGCTGTGCCCGAAAACTATTGGCAGTTCGAACGCCTCGGTTATTTTGTCGCCGATCGCCACGACTCCACAGTCGAACGGCCGGTATTCAACCGCAGCACCACTCTTCGCGATACCTGGGTTAAATGATGAGCAAGTCCGCCCCTACTCCCGACGAGCGCAATGCCGAATCTGCGAAAAGCTCGGGTAACAGCCCAGCTGGCGCGGCTGCAAAAGGCGCCCCCGCACTCGACTTCAAGAGCGCAGCACTCTATGCACTGCGAGTCGTGCTTCATAGCGCCGATACCAGCGCGCTCATTGCAGCGCTTGACCAGCGCATGCACGACGCAGGCTCGTTCTTCGAAAATGAGCCCGTGGTCATCGACGCTTCCGGAATCACCGAAGCCATCGACTGGCCAGCCCTGGTAAAGGCCCTGCGCGACCACCGCCTGCATCCCATTGGAGTCGTAGCGGAAGGAGCCGCGCTTGAGGCCGCCGGCGCCTGCGGCCTGGCCCAGGTTGACCTTTCCAGTCCGCCGGCCCGGCCTGCCAGCACACCGGCGCCCGAAGCCGAAGTCCCTGTGGTGTCGCCTGCTGCTCCCGCCGCAACAAGTCCCAAGGTTGAACAGGTCGCTCCGGCTCCGACAGTCGCACCGGCCGCCATGATCATCAATCGCCAATTGCGCTCGGGGCAAAGGGTTTATGCCCGAGATACCGACCTGATCGTCATCGGGGTGGTCGGCCAGGGTGCCGAGGTTATTGCTGACGGCAATATTCACGTTTATGGCCCCTTGCGCGGCAAGGCCATGGCCGGCGCACGTGGCGACACCTCGGCACGCATTTTCACGACACAGCTCGACCCCGAGCTGGTAGCGATAGCCGGCGTATACCGGGTGATCGAAACCAAACTCGAAGATGGACTGCACAATCAGGCAGCCATCGTGCAGCTCGAAGATGAAACCCTGCGCATTACCGCACTGAATTCCAAAGCGGGATGACAAGTTTTGTTGCCAAGCCTTTATTCAATTAACGCCAAGTCGCGGCAATCTGAAGCTGTTTTGCTTTACGATTACGGGATTTATAACTAGAGGAACTCAACCATCATGACACGCATCGTTGTGGTGACATCCGGAAAAGGCGGGGTTGGTAAAACGACCACCAGCGCCAGTTTTTCGTCTGGTCTGGCCATGCGCGGCCATAAAACCGTCGTCATCGACTTCGACGTCGGTTTGCGCAATCTGGACCTGATCATGGGTTGCGAGCGTCGGGTCGTGTACGATTTCGTCAACGTGATTCAGGGAGAAGCCACGCTCAACCAGGCGCTTATCCGCGACAAGCAGCTCGAGAACCTCTATATCTTGCCGGCTTCGCAAACGCGTGACAAAGAAGCCCTCACCAAAGAAGGCGTTGAAAAGACCCTTAACGACCTCAAGGACATGGGCTTTGAATACATTGTGTGCGATTCGCCTGCAGGCATTGAAACCGGCGCGCTCATGGCCTCGTACTTTGCAGACGATGCCATTGTCGTCACCAACCCGGAAGTATCGTCGGTGCGAGACTCCGACCGCATTCTGGGCATTCTGTCGGCCAAATCGCACCGTGCGGTCAGCAGCCAGGAGCCCATCAAAGAGTACCTGCTTCTTACCCGCTATCATCCCAAGCGCGTCGCCGACGGTGAGATGCTGTCACTGCAAGACGTTGAAGACATCCTGCGCATCAAGCTGATCGGAGTCATTCCTGAATCCGAATCGGTGCTTCAGGCTTCCAACCAAGGTATTCCGGCCATACATATCCGCGACAGCGACGTAGCCATGGCCTACCAGGACGTCGTGGGTCGCTACTTGGGTGAAGACCTCCCCTTGCGCTTCGTCGACTACGAGAAACCAGGCCTTTTCAAGCGCCTTTTCGGAGGCAAGTAATATGTCGTTTCTGTCTTTCCTGCTCGGGCAAAAGAAAACTTCGGCCAGCGTGGCCAAAGACCGCCTGCAACTCATTCTGATCAATGAACGCGGAACCGGAAAAGGTCCCGATTACCTGCCCCAGCTGCAGAAAGAACTGGTCGAGGTGATTTCGCGTTACGTCAAAATCAACCCTGAAGACATCAAAGTCAACCTTGAACGCCAGAACTCGCTTGAAGTGCTCGAGGTCAAGATCGAAATGCCCCAGGCAGGCGCTGAGGCCACCAGCTCCTGATCCCGGCGCAATATGCGCAATAAAAACGCCGCCTCGGCTTGCAGCCAAGGCGGCGTTTTGCTTACCCGATATGGATTAGCGGTTTTTGCCGATCTGGTCGCCGATGACGCCACCGATGGCTGCCCCGCCAACGGTTCCCAGCACACCACCATTGGAGATGACGGCTCCGGCCACACCGCCGACGCCGGCTCCCGTGACCGCTCCTTTTTGGCGGCTGCTCATCGTATCCCAGGACGAACAGCCCGCACTGGCAACCGCTACCAGACCGATGGCCATCCACTTGGCAATTTGACGCGTATTCATGGTGAACTCCCGTGTTTTTAACAGTGTTGGATCAACCTTAACCCGTATGTTCTGGAGTGTTCGGGCACAATTGTTAGCATGCGAAATAACTGTATCCCTGACACTCGGCGGGGCCTTGACAGTGGGTCAGCAAAAATCGTGCCGGCTCAAAGGTCTACCTCTGCACGGGACGGGCAGGCCGCCGGCCTGCCCAAATATTCAGCGGTAAAAATTAGCATCGAATTGTGAAAAGCGTACGGTCCAGCTTACAAATAGCTGACGTCCAAACAACACTACTTCAGGGGCTTGTAGCGTATGCGACGCGGCTTGGCGGCCTCTTCGCCGAGTCGCTGGCGCTTGTCGGCCTCGTACTCTTGATAGTTGCCGTCAAAGAACACGACCTGGGAATCGCCCTCGAACGCCAGAATATGCGTGGCGATACGATCCAGGAACCAGCGGTCGTGGCTGATGACCATAACACTGCCGGCGAACTCGAGCAGGGCGTCTTCCAGCGCACGCAGCGTCTCGACGTCAAGGTCGTTTGACGGTTCGTCCAGAAGCAACACGTTGCCGCCAGAAATAAGCGTTTTCGCCAGATGGAAACGCCCGCGCTCTCCGCCCGACAAGTTGCCCACCCGCTTGTTCTGGTCGCTACCCTTGAAGTTGAAGCGGCCAAGATACGCGCGAGAAGACATCTCGAACTTGCCGACCGTAATCAGGTCCGCCCCGTCGGACAGGGCCTCGAACACAGTCTTTTCGTCGGGCAGCGCTTCGCGGGACTGATCCACGTACGCCAGTTGAACCGTCTGTCCGATCTTGACCTCGCCGGAATCCGGAGTGTCCTTGCCGGCGATCATGCGGAACAGTGTGGACTTGCCGGCGCCGTTAGGACCGATGATGCCCACGATGGCACCCGGCGGCACCCGGAAGCTGAGGTTATCGATCAGGAGGCGGTCGCCAAAGCCTTTCGAGACATTATTGAATTCGATGACTTCATTTCCCAGACGCTCGGCCACGGGAATGAAGATTTCCTGGGTCTCGTTGCGCTTCTGGTAATCGTGTGAAGACAGTTCCTCGAAGCGTGAGAGCCGGGCCTTGGCCTTGGCCTGACGACCCTTGGGATTCTGCCGGACCCATTCAAGCTCTTTCTTGATGGTCCGCTGACGCGCCGACTCGGCGGCCTCTTCCTGCTTTAGGCGCTGATCCTTTTGCTCGAGCCAGGACGTGTAATTACCCTTCCATGGAATGCCATGACCACGATCAAGCTCAAGTATCCAGTCGGCGGCGTTATCAAGAAAATAACGATCGTGAGTAACCGCCACAACCGTGCCCGGAAACTTGCGCAAAAACTGTTCGAGCCACTCGACGCTTTCGGCATCAAGGTGGTTGGTGGGCTCGTCCAGCAAGAGCATGTCGGGCTTGGACAACAGCAATCGACACAGCGCTACGCGACGCTTTTCACCGCCGGACAGATTGCCGATCCTGGCATCCCAGGGAGGCAGTCGCAAGGCGTCAGCGGCAATATCCATTTGCAGCTCGATGTCATCTGAACCGCTTGAGGCAGCGGCGGCGATGATTGCCTCGAGTTCTGCCTGTTCTGCAGCCAGAGCGTCAAAATCTGCATCGGGTTCAGCGTAGGCCGCGTACACTTCGTCAAGCCGTTTGCGAGCAGAAAAGAGCTCGCCCAAGCCTTCTTCAACCGACTCACGGACTGTATGCTCGGCATCGAGCACCGGTTCCTGCTCGAGGTAGCCGATCTTGATACCGGGCATCGGAATCGCTTCACCTTCGATCTCGCGATCGACGCCGGCCATGATGCGCAACAAAGTCGACTTCCCTGCACCGTTCAGTCCCAGTACGCCAATTTTGGCGCCGGGGAAAAAGGACAAGGAAATGTCGCGCAAGATCTGACGCTTGGGAGGCACGATCTTGCCGACCCGGTTCATTGTGTAGACGTATTGGGCCATGACTTCTATATAGTGGAGAAACTTGGAAAAGAATGATTGTAGGCCGAGAGTCGAAATAAAGCCGACTTGAACTAAAATGAGGCCTGTCCTTCTGGTTATTCATCATGCCCACGCCCGATCACGACGCCCCTCTCGTCTTTACCTCCGACGAACTCGACATGCTTGGCCGAACTGCCGACGCCCTCAGCGCATATATGGGCAAGCCGGTGCTTGCCGAGGTGGTCGACGCCGAAGAAACCGGCTTCGAATGGGTGGTATTTGCGGTTCCGCTCGAAACCAACGAAGACGCACGCGATCTGGTCACCGTCCAGGTGGGTGGGCGGGGTTCTCGCATCATCGGCCACAAGGGTGGGCTCAAGATAGAAGACGGTGATATCTACCAGTGCAAGTACCTGTGGGCAATCCAGTTGTCCGACATCGAAGGTGTGCGGTTCATCAAGGTCGATGAAGAAGGCGATGAGGTGGCATGGAGCGACGACCTCAGCACCATGTTGCCTTTTGCCCTGGGCAGCGAACCTCCCCCTCCCGACGACGACCAGGACGAAGCCGAAGACGACCCGGCCAGCGATGAGCCGACCCAGCCGCCCACCTTGCACTAAGCCCTTGTTTTTTCGACCGGCCGGCAGTAACGACCTGGGCGCTGAAGCACATCACTTCCGCCCGGGGCATGCAGACACTAATGTCTTCCCGCCCTGGCCTTGATGCCCACGGCCTGCGGGCGCGCAGCGCGTATGTCGCGCAAATACAGGGCAACACCTGCAGGCCACATCAGCGCAACGAGCACACGGCTCCATAGACCCGAGAGGTGTCGACCTTTTGGAAGTTCCTGGCCGTTTCGTCTGACATGCAGCGCGAATCGCGTGTAGCGTGCCGCAGCAGCAAAAAACTCTTGCGGCCTGTACCGGAACCACGGCAGACACTTGGCCACCGTGTCGTGGGCAAGCAACCACAGCCCCTGGGCATGCGGCGCGCCCCCGGTCGTACGGCTGCTGCTGGTAAGGGTGTCTCCGGTTCCACTGGTACTTTCGTAGTACACGCGAAACACCTGGTTCAGGAATCGGGTGCGATAACCCGCCCTGGACATCGCCCTCCACACGAGGCTTTCAGGAACAAAACCCGGAATATCCTCCGGAAACGGGAATCGTCGCAACACGTCGGTTCGCATGCAGCCAAATTTTTCGCCTTTGACGTGATGCTTGAAAAACATGTCGATGGCGGTCGTGTCGAACACGTCTGCCGGGAACATGTCTCCCACAATATGCCCGTCAGGTCGGGCACATAAGCCTGTAATGGCCACGAAAGTCGAGCGCTCTGCCGGATCCATCGCGTTCCAAGCCTGGGCCATGACATACAAGGCATTCATATCCAGACTGTCGTCGCTGTCGAGTGCAACAATGAGCTCGCCGCGTGCCTCTCGTACGCCGCGGTTGAACGCGGCCTTCTTGTGGCCATTGGGCTGCCACTCGTATCGGATTGGAAAGCTCGCCTGTTGTTGCCAGGCCATGACCAGATCGCGTGTGTTGTCGGTAGAGCCATCGTCTACCACCAACCATTCGAAATCCTGGAACGTCTGCTCCGCCAGAGAATCGTAAACCCTAGCCAGTGTATGCGCTCGGTTATAAGTGGGAGTCAGTACCGTAAAAAGATGGCGCCGATAGGACATAGTTATTTTCGTTATGCATCATCAATAGGTGTCGCATGCCCGTCCGCATGTATGGCCCCATCATAGGCCCAAAAAAAAACCATGAGTACAAAACTCATGGTTTTTTTGCCTTTGCAACATGAAGACACAGATTAAGCGCGCTTCACCTTCTCGAGCATCTTGAAAACGCCCTTGGGCGAATTGACAAAAAGGCGCTTAAAGGCCTTGCCCAGGCAACGGCGCTCAAGCGTGTTGCGGCGCGTACGTTTGATTTCTGCCATTGACGGCTCCCGTAAAATAGACTTCTTGAAAAACCCCTTATTCTACCGTAAACGAGAAACCCGCTCAAAACGTCCGGTGTCAAGACAGCCTGGGTGCCAAAGGTCTACCATATTCCCATGAGTTCAAACATCCGCATCTTCGGCGCACGCCAGAACAATCTCAAGAATCTCGACGTCACCATCAATACCGGCGAACTGACCGTATTGACCGGAGTCTCCGGCTCAGGCAAAAGCTCCTTGGCCTTTGACACGCTTTATGCAGAAGGCCAGCGGCGATATGTGGAAACCTTCTCGCCCTATGCGCGTCAGTTTCTGGATCGCATGGACAAACCCCAGGTCGACCGCATAGAAGGCATTTTGCCGGCGATAGCGATTGATCAGGTCAACCCGGTGCGCAACTCGCGCAGCACGGTTGGCACCATGTCTGAACTGAACGATCACCTCAAACTGCTCTACGCGCGGCTTGGCCAACTATATTGCCGGTGCTGCGCAAGGCGAGTGGAAAGAGACACCCCGGAATCCATCCATGCCAGTCTGAAGGAACTGTCTGCCGCCGACGACCCCCGCCTGATCATCACCTTCCCCGTGACCATTCCGGACAATTTCACCGAAGATGAAGTCGTCGGATACCTGAACCAGCAGGGCTACACCCGTATCCATCATGAAGAGACTGTAGCCGCAGCGCCGCAGGCCGCTGCACGCAAGCGCGGAAAGGCCGGTGCGAAGTCGGCCGGCCCGGCCGGGAAACTGCGCGTCCTGCACGTCATCCAGGACCGTTTTCGCATGAGGAACGCCGAAACCGGGCGTGTCATGGAAGCACTGGATGCAGCATTGCGACAGGGCAATGGCCATCTGACAGTCTATGCTTCTCAATCGTCCGACGCGCCGGAAACTGCCTGGCGCTTCAGCAATCGCCTGCATTGCGCGCACTGCAATATTGAATATTCCCAGGCGCTGCCCAGCACCTTCTCCTTCAATTCTCCGCTGGGTGCCTGCGAAGCATGCCGTGGCTTCGGACGAGTCATGGGCATCGACTACGGACTGGTGGTTCCAGATGAAAAGAAGTCGCTGCGCCAAGGTGCGATAAAGCCCTGGCAAACCAAAAGCTATGGGGAATGCCAGACCGAGATGGAGCAATACGCACCTTCTGCGGGCGTGCGTCTGGATGTTCCGTGGCGCGACCTGTCGGACGCCGAAAAAGAGTGGGTGATCGGCGGCGATCCCGACTGGAAAGGCGGACCACGCGCATGGAAGACACAGTGGTATGGCGCGCAACGTTTCTTCGACTGGCTGGAATCACGTGCCTACAAGATGCACGTGCGCGTCTTGCTTTCCAAGTATCGCAACTATACGCCCTGCCCGGCTTGTGACGGCTCGAGGCTCAAGCCGGACGCCACCTTGTGGCGCCTGGGCGATAACCCCATCGCGACCGACGAGGGCTATCCCCGATTCAAGCCGGTACATGCCCGGTGGTCTCAGGAGCAGCTGGACGCCCTGCCCGGTTTGGGCATACATGACCTCATGCGCCTGCCCGTCGAGCGGGTGCGGGACTTCTTCGATACGCTGACCTTTGGCGAAAGAATGGATGCCGCGATCGGGCTGCTGCTGGATGAGGTCCGGTCTCGCCTGAAGTTCCTGTGCGATGTGGGATTGGGATATCTTTCGCTTGACCGCCAAAGCCGCACGTTGTCCGGTGGAGAGGTTCAGCGCATCAATCTCACCACGGCACTGGGCACGTCGCTGGTCAACACGCTATTCGTTCTGGACGAGCCGTCCATCGGACTGCATCCCAGGGACATCCACCGCATCGTGCAGGTCATGCACCGGCTTCGTGACAATGGCAATACGCTGGTCGTCGTCGAACATGATCCACAAGTCATGGCGGCGGCTGATCGCATCATGGATATCGGCCCCGGTCCCGGAGAACGTGGGGGACAAATCATATTTGACGGCACCCCCGCAACCTTGCGCGAGAGTCACACCCTGACCGGCGATTACCTGGCAGGCAAGCTGGTGGTTGAAGCGCCTCGACCTATGCCGGTTGCTGACAACACGCCCCGCTTATTGCTGGAAGGGGTCACCGCAAACAATCTCAAGGACATCTCGGTCTCTATCCCGCTGGGTCGTCTTGTTTGCCTGACAGGTGTGTCGGGGTCGGGAAAATCCACTCTTGTGCAAGACGTCCTGTACCCTGCACTGCTCAAACAGCAAGGCAAGCCGGTAGAGGCGCCGGGTCCGCATCGTCACCTGCTGGGTGCCGACCAGATTGCCGACGTTGTCATGGTTGACCAGACCCCTATCGGCAAAACTGCCCGCTCGAACCCCGCCAGTTTCGTAGGAGCGTTCGATGCCATCCGCAAGCTTTTCGCGCAGGCACCCCTTGCAAAGGAACGGGGCTACACTGCCGGCACGTTCAGCTTCAATACCGGCGACGGACGCTGCCCGACCTGCGGTGGCACCGGATTTGAACACGTCGAGATGCAGTTCCTGTCCGACGTCTACCTGCGCTGCCCGGATTGCGACGGCAAGCGATTCCGGCCCGAAGTGCTTGAGGTCCGCGTCGAGCATCTGGGCCGAAGCGCATCCATCGATGACGTACTGGACATGACTGTCAGCGAAGCGCTGGACTTTTTTGCCGGGCTGCGAGACGTGCAGTATGGCCTGGCTCCGCTTGCCGATGTCGGTCTGGAGTATGTGCGCCTGGGACAACCTGTGCCTACGCTTTCGGGAGGCGAAGCTCAAAGGCTGAAGCTGGCCGGCCATCTTGCCACAGCCGCTCGCGGAGGGATTTCTACGGCCAAGGTCGCCAAGAAAGGCAGCCTGTTCCTGTTCGACGAACCCACAACCGGGTTGCACTTTGACGATATTGCCCGGCTCATGCGGGCCTTTCGCAAGCTACTTGCTGCCGGACATTCGCTGTTGATCATTGAGCACAATCTGGATGTCATTCGGGCGGCCGACTGGCTGATCGACCTCGGTCCCGACGGCGGGGACGCGGGCGGGCGCGTGGTAGGTATCGGAACGCCCCAGCAACTGATGCAAAACGAAAACTCGCACACCGGAAAAGCTCTGCGTCGCTACGCAGAAGACGTGCTTTCTTCGGATGCCGGCGTAGTATCTGCTGCAAATACCGTTACCGAGGCCCCAGCGGCGTATCTGGACGAGCGCGGCACACCGCTGCAATCGGTATTGCGTCGCGGTCAGGCGACCCACGCAAGCATCGATATCGTCAACGCTCGCGAACACAACCTCAAGGGAATCGACGTCTCGATACCGCGCGAAACGTTCACGGTAATAACCGGAGTATCAGGGTCTGGCAAGTCAACACTCGCGTTTGACATACTGTTCAATGAGGGTCAACGGCGATATCTGGAATCTCTCAACGCCTACGCACGAGCGATAGTCCAGCCCGCCGGCAAGCCCGACGTCGACGCAATTTACGGCATTCCTCCCACCGTGGCCATCGAGCAGCGCACCAGTCGCGGCGGCCGAAAGTCTACGGTGGCCACCATGACCGAGATTCACCACTTTCTGCGCCTGCTGTATGTCAAACTGGGCACACAGATGTGTCCCGACTGCAATGTCCCGGTCCAGCCCCAAACTGCCGAACAGATCGCTGCGCAACTTCTGCGAGACTACAAAGGCAGGCACATCGGCCTGTTGGCGCCGCTGGTGACAGCGCGCAAAGGGTACTACACCGACCTGGCAAAATGGGCTGCCGGCAAGGGTCACACCCACCTGCGCGTAGACGGCGAGTTCATTCCCGTAACACCCTGGCAGCGCCTGGACCGCTACAAGGAACATACGATTGAGCTGCCGATTGCCGATCTGGTCGTCGATGCACGCGATGAGATGCAGTTGCGTCAGGCCATACGCCAGGCACTGGAACATGGGCATGGCACCATCACTGTACTGCCAGACCTGACAACGGAAAGCGATGCGTCCATCGAAGCAAGACGTGCAGCGGGTCTGACCGGATCAATGCAGCAGACGCTCAGCTTTTCAGTGAAGCGGGCCTGCCCCTGTTGCGGCACCAGTTTCCCTGAACCTGACCCGCGGCTCTTCTCGTACAACTCCAAACATGGGTGGTGCCCCGGCTGTTTCGGCACAGGCCTGCAACTGAAAGGTTTCGATGCCGAGCAGACCGGAGAAGAAACAAACTGGAACGACTGGTACGAAGGGCCTGCCAATACTTGCCCCACATGCGACGGAGAACGCCTGAACCGCGTGGCACGCGCATTCCTGTGGCGCGACCGCTCAATAGCGAAACTGGCGGCACTATCCGTCTCGGATGCCCATACGTTCTTCCGTTCGCTGGTGACACGCGGCCGTGAGGACGAAATCGCCCGCGACATACTCACCGAAATCCGCAGCCGCCTGGATTTCATGCAGGAGGTAGGGCTGGGCTACCTGGCTCTGGATCGTGCGGCACCCACACTGTCGGGCGGCGAGGCTCAGCGCATTCGCCTGGCAGCCCAGTTGGGCTCCAACCTGCAAGGTGTGTGCTATGTACTGGATGAGCCCACCATCGGCCTGCACCCCCGCGACAATCGAATACTGCTCAACGCCTTGAGCCAGCTCGAAAAGAACGGCAATACGCTGGTGGTGGTCGAGCACGACGAAGACACGATCCGGCGTGCGTCCCATGTCATCGATATCGGACCGGGAGCCGGCGTGCGCGGTGGCCGCATCGTCACGCAAGGGACCGTGGACGAAATCATGGATGCCCCCGATTCCCTGACCGGCAAATATCTCCGGCACCCTCTGGTGCACCCTTTGCAGGCCCGGCGTCCCATCGAACAGGACACGCCGATGCTGACCATTCGAAGCGCCTATTTGCACAATCTGCACAACGTCGATGTGCAGATCCCGATTGGCCGCCTCAGTGTGGTGACTGGCGTATCAGGTTCCGGGAAATCAACCCTGGCCCGCGATGTCATGCTGGATAATCTCGCCCCTGCGGTCTCAACCCGCACTGCGCCGGCATGGCAAGGGTGTGTATCCATCGAAGGCTGGGAGCCGATCGATCGGGTCCTGGAGGTGGACCAGACCCCCATTGGCAAGACCCCACGGTCCTGCCCGGCCACCTATGTCGGATTCTGGGACGACGTACGCAAACTGTTTGCTGAGACACGCGACGCACGTGTACGCGGCTGGACCGCTGCAAGGTTCTCGTTCAATACTGGCGAGGGCCGATGCCCCGTGTGCGAAGGGCAAGGTCTGCGTACCATCGAAATGAGCTTCCTGCCAGACGTGAAGGTTCTCTGTGATGCCTGCAACGGTCAGCGATTCAATCAGGATACGCTGAATGTGACCTGGGCAGACAAGAACGCGGGTGAAGTCCTGAAGCTTGAAGTCGATGACGCCATCGACTACTTTGCCGCGCATTCGCGTATTCTGCGTCCGCTTCGTCTCATGCAGGATGTGGGGTTGGGCTATCTGACGCTGGGTCAGCCTTCACCCACACTCTCGGGTGGCGAAGCCCAACGCATAAAACTCGTTACCGAATTGACCAAGGCCAGACTGACGGACGGCGTCATCAAGACGGGGCGCGCCTCTCGAATCCCGCATACGCTTTATGTACTGGATGAGCCAACGGTGGGCTTGTCGATGGCGGACGTCGAAAAGCTGACTCACGTGCTGCATCGACTCGTAGAGGCGGGCAACACCGTGGTGGTCATTGAGCATAATCTGGATGTAATAGCCGAGGCCGACTGGATTATCGACATGGGTCCGGAAGGCGGCACGGGCGGAGGCCGGCTGGTGGCCGCGGGCACACCGGAACAGATCATGGAACTCAAAGACCGTTCTCATACCGGAGCGGTATTGGCGGATTTCATGCAAGCCGCCAATGCGGCAGTGTCGCAGGCTTAAACCTGAACGCCGCTTATCGGGCGAAGCGGCCCTGACCGATCCAGTGAATGGCTTCGGCAGCGGCAGCCATTCCCATGGAGGCTGTCACCGCCACGGCGGATCCATATCCGGCGCATGACAATCCTTGCAAGCCGGCGCCTCCGAGTTCCCGCGGCTGACGGTCAGTCCATTCCTGCGGCAAGATGGCCGGCTGATCGAACCACAGAACTCGCACGCCCATGCGTGGGACGCGCTTGAGGGCCTTGCCGTTTGCATCGGCTCCTTTCGGATATCCGTGGTGACGCCGGAGAGTATTGCGCAGCTTTGACAGCAAGGCGTCATTGACGGCAACGGAAAGGTCGCCCGCCTTCAGGGCCAGCACATCTGTCTTTCCACCGGCACCACCACAGACAACAACAGGAAGCTTGCGACGTCTTGCCTCAAGAATCATGGCAATCTTGGCACTGGCCTGGTCCGTGCAATCGATAATCAGGTCCAGATCCGGTGCCAGGACAGTGCTGACATTGTCCGGCGTGACGAAGTCGTCTATGAGGTGCAGCACGCAATGCGGGTTGATACCCCGCACCCTGGCGGCCATTGCGTTTATCTTGGCCTGCCCCAGCGTCTCGGTTACCGCGT
This sequence comes from Pusillimonas sp., assembly GCF_029263785.1. GTDB lineage: Bacteria > Pseudomonadota > Gammaproteobacteria > Burkholderiales > Burkholderiaceae_B > Pusillimonas. The sequence continues at coordinate 110,032 of NZ_JAJUFE010000004.1, forward strand.
GCAACTGCCGATTGATGTTGGATTCGGCAACATGATCCAGGTCGATGAGCGTCAGCGACCCAACTCCGGAACGGGCCAATGCCTCGACGCACCACGAGCCGACACCACCTATTCCTGCCACCGCGACATGCGCGCCCACGAGCTTTCGCAGCACCTGAGGTCCGTATAGCCGTTCGAGGCCGCCGAAGCGACGCTGTATGTCTGCCTCGTCGTCCGCAGCGAAATCGGCGTGGCCGGGCGTTTCAGAAATATTCATATGTCGCAAAAATACTGTCTTGACCGGAATGCTTCGGGTGGCAAGGTATAAAATTGGAGTTTGTCCAACCCCGTTATTAGACCACGGGCCCAGCCCTGTCCCTCGTGCCCGGTCTTTGTCGTTCAATCTTCCGCCGTGACCGCTTCCGACTCACTTGAATCCCTGTTCGCCTCATCCGGTGCCACTTTTCGCCTTTTAACCGAAGAGCAACGCCAGGCTTCGCTGGACACCGCCCTGGCACACTGGAACGGTCGGGATGACTTATGGGTGTATGGCTATGGGTCACTTATCTGGCGGCCCGAGTTTGACTACCGCGAAAGAAGGCCCTCCTTGCTGCGCGGCTACCATCGCGCATTGTGCCTGTGGTCACGTGTCAATCGCGGCACGCCCGAGCGCCCAGGGCTCGTCTTCGGACTCGATGTGGGCGGTTCCTGCCGCGGGATGGTGTTCCGCATTGCGGCCGAAGACGTCCCTCACACGCTCACGGCTCTATGGAAACGTGAGATGCCCAGCGGGGCCTATTTGCCCAAGTGGCTGAACTGCGCCACGGATTCCGGTTCGGTGCAGGCGCTGGCGTTCGTCATGGATCGCAATCAGGATGCCTATGTCCGGGGCCTGACCCACGATCAACTTGTCGAAATCGTGCGTCAGGCCCACGGCTCCTACGGTTCCTGCACGGAATACGTGCTGGAAACCGCACAGGCGCTTGAAGAAGCGGGTATCTACGATCGAAAGCTGGAATCACTGGTTCGCGAGCTGAAAGCGCTTTCGAGGACAGCAGGCTGACGCATTGCAGGTCAGCCGCCAGGCGGCCAAGCAGGTAGAATAGTCCTTTCGACGTTAAAAGCGTCACGTCCTGTCAACATCTCATGTCCATCGCCGATATCCGCCAGGTCTATCAAAAAAGCGTCTTGCTCGAGAACTCGCTCGCTTCCACGCCCCTGGAACAGTTCGCCGTCTGGTTTGACGAGGCGCTCAAGGCCAATGTAATTGAACCCAACGCCATGACCCTGGCCACCGCAGACGCCGGCGGCCGACCGTCGGCGCGCATTGTCCTGCTCAAGGGAATTGATGACCAGGGGCTGGTGTTCTTTACCAATTACCAATCGCGCAAAGGTCAAGAGCTGGCAGCCCAACCCCATGCCAGCCTGTTGTTCTTCTGGCCCGAGCTCGAGCGCCAGGTGCGGCTCGAAGGAAAGGTCGAGAAAGTAAGCCCCAACGAATCGGATCTGTACTTCGAGTCCCGGCCCCTGGGCTCACGCATCGGTGCCTGGGCTTCACCCCAAAGCCAGCCCATCAGCCGCGAGGAACTCGAACGGCGCTCGCAGGAACTCGCTGAGTCCCTCGGTGAGTCACCCTCCCGCCCCCCACATTGGGGCGGCTACCGACTCGTACCTGAAAGAGTCGAATTTTGGCAGGGACGCCCTTCGCGCCTGCACGATCGCCTGGTATACGAGCGAAACGACCTTGGTCAGTGGCAGATAACGCGACTGGCCCCCTGATATTGTATGACCGCTAACGCTCCTGATTTCGACGACGCTTACTTTCGCTCGGCACTTGGCAGATTTCCGTCCGGGGTAACGATCGTCATGACGCAGTCGCAGGACGACACCGGGCCTGTCGGCCTGACAATCAGTTCCTTCAGTTCGGTATCTCTTGACCCTCCGCTAGTATCGTGGACTCTTGCCAAAAAGGCGGCATCGCTGGCGCACTTTGAACACAGCCAACGCTATGTCATCCATGTCCTGTCAGCCACCCAGTTGCCGTTGGCCAGAAAGTTCGCCAGCGGCCCGCAGGCCGAGCGATTTTCGGGGGTGGAGCTTTCCCGCTCGCCAAGTGGTGTTCCGATGCTTGAACCCACAGACTGCGCCGCCTGGTTTGAGTGCTATAACGTCTGCCGCCACGACGCCGGCGATCACGTTCTGTTCATAGGTCAGGTCGAGCGCTGCGGGCGTACCTTTCACCAGCCACTGGTGTACCATGCGGGCGACTTTGACCTGACTCCTTCGAATCAACCCTTGTCTGATCATTAACCCGGCGTGCGGCTTCCCTGACCACGCCATTTTTGCCTGACCATGAACGATTTCATCCTTACCTTGTCTTGCCCCGACCGCATAGGCATCGTCCATAGCGTGACAGGCTGGCTTCTGGGCCTGCACGGCAATATCGTTGACGCCCAGCAATTCGGAGACACCGAAGAAGAGCGCTTTTTCCTGCGCGTTCATTTCAAGCTTCCATTGCCCGCGACGGTGGAATCATTGCAGGAAAGCTTCGCCTCGGTTGCCGAACGCTTCAGCATGGATGCGCGCATACACGATGCCAATCGGAAGGCTCGCCTGCTCATTCTGGTCAGCCGCCAGGGTCATTGCCTCAATGATCTGCTGTTTCGCACGCACAGCGGGCAGTTGCCGGTAGAAATAGCAGCCGTTGCGTCGAATCACAACGATTTTTCCACGATGGCGGCGGCTTACGACATACCGTTTCACCATCTGCCTGTAACTGCTGAAACCAAACGCCAGCAAGAGCAGCAAATACTGGATCTGGTTGAAGAACACAAAGTCGACCTGGTCGTTCTGGCTCGCTACATGCAGATCTTGTCGCCCGAGTTATGCGAGGCGCTTTCGGGCCGTGCCATCAATATTCACCACAGCTTTCTGCCGAGTTTCAAGGGCGCGCGTCCCTACCACCAGGCACATGCGCGCGGAGTCAAGATTATTGGCGCCACCGCACACTATGTCACGTCGGACCTGGACGAGGGCCCCATCATCGAGCAGGACGTCGAACGCGTCGACCACTCCATGAGCGCGCAACAATTGACGCGGGTCGGGAGCGACGTGGAATCGCTGGTATTGGCGCGCGCCGTGCGCAACCACGTCGAACATCGGATATTGCTCAACGGCAACCGTACCGTCGTATTCAAATAGACATGGTCGAGTCGGCTTGCGCTCGCAACCACGACTCGAAACTCAAGAGGGCTTCCGAAGGCTCGTCCTGCGCCGGATAGCTGAAGTAATACGCTTCGCGTACCGGCAGTACGCCTTCATGCGCCATGGTCAGCGCATCGGAAGCGAGCGCTTGCCGGGCCAGAAACCCCGGCACCAGCGCGACTCCCATTCCGGCATGGGCCGCCGCCAGCAGCATGGTGAACAGCTCGTAGCGAGGCCCCGCACCCACCGAGGGCGGGCAATCGCGCTTCTGCTCCCGATACCATTGCCGCCACACGTCCGGGCGCGACATCATGTGCAAATGGGCGACGCCGCCCATACCCTCCGGATGCGCGTCTATTACCGCCTTTACCCCGGGCGTGCACACGGGCACCAGTTCTTTTTCGTCAAACAGCTTGAAGCCGGAAGTGCCCGGCCATAGCTGGGACGCGTGATATACCGCGGCGTCGAAAGGATGGTCGTTGAACTGGAACGGTCGCGTCCGCACTGACAGGCTTACCGAAATATCGGGGTGATGCCGTTGAAAATCAGGCAGGCGCGGTACCAGCCAGGTTGTCGCCAAGGTGGGCAAAACTGCAATGTGCAGGCTGCGCCCCAGACCGGCACGTGAAATCAGGCCGGTCGTATCCTTTTCCAGCTGCTCCAGATGGTGACGAACCCGTGCCGCGTATTCGGCACCGGCATCTGTCAATGCCACTCGCCGCCGGATACGCGTGAACAACTGCACGCCAAGGCGCTCCTCGAGACTTGTCACCTGCCTGAACACCGCACTATGTGTCAGCGAGAGTTCTTCGGCAGCTCGAGAGAAAGATCCCAGGCGCGCGGTGGCTTCAAAAGCCTGCAATGCACCCAGGTTGGGAATGCCGTGTCTCATGGTTCGTAAATTGCACTATGTTGTGCGTTTTTATCAATTGCGCTGTGCGGTTAAATCACATTATGATAGTTTAAACCTAAACATATTCCATACGGAGCAAACTATGTCCGCGTCCTTCAACTGGGAAGACCCCCTTTTACTAGACTCGCAGCTAACCGAAGACGAGCGCATGGTGCGTGAAGCTGCCCGTGCCTACGCTCAGGACAAGCTCGCACCGCGCGTGCTCGAAGCTTTCCGCAACGAAAAAACCGATCCTTCCATTTTCACGGAAATGGGTGAGCTCGGGCTGCTTGGGCCTACCATTCCCGAAGCTTACGGTGGCTCGGGCCTCAATTACGTATGCTATGGCCTGATCGCCCGCGAAGTCGAGCGTATCGACTCCGGCTACCGCTCGATGATGAGCGTGCAGTCTTCGCTGGTCATGGTTCCCATCAACGAGTTCGGCACCGAAGAGCAAAAACAGAAATACCTGCCCAAGCTGGCTACTGGCGAATGGATAGGCTGCTTTGGCCTGACGGAACCCAACCACGGCTCGGACCCGGGCAGCATGGAAACCCGCGCGGTCAAGATCGACGGTGGCTACAAGCTCACCGGCAACAAGATGTGGATTACCAACTCGCCTATCGCCGACGTATTCGTTGTCTGGGCAAAAGTGGTGGGCGGCGAAGACGACGGCAAGATCCGCGGCTTCATCCTTGAAAAAGGCCTCAAGGGTCTCAGCGCCCCTGCCATCCACGGCAAGGTCGGCCTGCGGGCCTCCATCACCGGCGAAATCGTGATGGACGAAGTCGAAGTGCCAGCCGACGCCATGATGCCCGGCGTCACCGGTTTGCGCGGCCCGTTCACCTGCCTGAACTCGGCCCGCTACGGTATCGCCTGGGGTGCCCTGGGCGCCGCAGAGGACTGCTGGCACACCGCCCGCCAGTACACGCTCGACCGCAAGCAGTTTGGTCGCCCCCTGGCTGCCAACCAGCTGATCCAGAAGAAACTTGCCGACATGCAAACCGAAATCACGCTGGGTCTTCAAGGCTGCCTGCGTCTGGGCCGCATGAAGGACGAAGGTACGGCTGCCGTTGAAATCACGTCCATCATGAAGCGTAATTCCTGCGGCAAGGCCCTGGACATTGCCCGCATGGCTCGCGACATGCTTGGTGGCAACGGTATTTCCGACGAGTTCGGCGTAGCACGTCACCTGGTCAACCTCGAAGTCGTAAACACCTACGAAGGTACCCACGATGTCCACGCCCTCATTCTGGGTCGTGCACAAACCGGGATTCAGGCCTTCTGCTAAAACACACAAGGTGCGCAACTGCACCGGTTGATTTACCCGCAGAGCACCAGCATCACAATGCCCGCCTTTTCCAGGCGGGCTTTTTTTCGGGCATCACCGAATACCAATCGTATTTAGGGTATTCCCCGTGTTCTCGAGCAA
>NZ_JAJUFE010000058.1 GCF_029263785.1 Pusillimonas sp.
ACGGCCGGCATGGGCGTACGAGCGTTCGGCATGACCGCCTTTGCGCGCTACACCGTCGACTCGGTCTTCGAAACGTCGTGCTGGGCGATCGGCGTCGCCGCGGCTATCGTATGAAGGCTTGTTATCGAAACGGGGCTTGCTGCTGCGGCCGGCTTCGTCTTCAAAGCGAGGCTTGCCTGAACGCCCGGGGCGGTCTTCGAAGCGGGGTTTGTCGCCCCAGCTTTCACCGTTTTTGCGGCCATACGAAGGCTTGCCGCCAAAGCCGCCACGTGGCCCGTCGAAACTCTTGCGTGGTTTGCCCTTGCCCTTGCGGTCGCTATAGGTTGGGCGCGCCGTTTTTGTGGGCTCCAGGCCTTCGATTACGTTGGCGGGAATCGGCTGGCCGATAAAGTGCTCGATGCGGCGAATCTTGTGACGTTCGGAATGCGTGGCAAGTGTAAAGGCCAGTCCGCTGTTGCCCGCACGTCCGGTGCGTCCGATACGGTGTGTGTAATCCTCGGGTTGCATCGGCAGGTCGTAGTTGATGGCATGGCTGATGCCTTGCACGTCGATACCGCGCGCTGCCACGTCGGTTGCTACCAGCACCTGCAAGCGGCGCTTTTGCAGCAGGCCCAGCGTACGTGTGCGCTGGCGCTGGTTCATGTCACCGTGCAGCGATGCGGCCGAGAAGCCTTGGTCCGACAGGCGATTGGCCAGGTCGTCTGCGCCGCGCTTGGTCGACGTAAATACAATCGCCTGATCAAGATTCGTGTCGCGAAGCAGGTGGTCAAGCAAACGCAGCTTGTGGCCGGCGTCGTCGGCGTAAAGAAGGCTTTGAGTGATGTTGGCGTGCTTCTGCTTATGGCCCGACACTTCAATGCGCAGCGGCTCTTTGAGCATGTCGCGAGCGAGACGGGCAATGGTGCCGTCCAGCGTAGCCGAGAACAATAACGTCTGACGCTCGGACGGGGTGGCCGCGACGATGGTTTCGATGTCTTCAATGAAGCCCATGTCCAGCATGCGATCGGCTTCGTCCAGCACCAGGGTGCGCACGGTTGAAAGATTCACGCGGCGCGCCTGCAGATGGTCGATGAGTCGGCCGGGGGTGGCGACGAGTACGTCGACGCGGCGTGACAGCGCCTTGAGCTGTGCACCATATGGCATGCCGCCAACGACGACTGCAGTACGCAGGTCGGGAATATGAGCGCCGTACGACTTTGTGGCGTCGGCCACCTGCATGGCCAGTTCACGCGTTGGCGTCAGCACCAGCACCTGCACGCCGCGACCCTTGTTGGCCGGCGCGCGAGCAATGTGATTCAGGGCGGGAAGCATGAAGGCGGCTGTCTTGCCGCTTCCGGTCTGGGCCGACACCATCAGGTCGTGACCTTCCAGTGCTTTGGGAATGGAGGCTTCCTGTACGGAAGTGGGCGCAGAAAAACCTGCCTTGACAAGCGCAGACAACAGTTTGGGTTCCAGACCCAGGTTTTCAAAAGACATGAGATACCTTTGCCGAACGAACGGCACACTAAGCGCGGGCGAGAAATTGAGCCTTGGCGCTGGTTGATTGGAGCATCGTGCCGACCGAATCAACCTAAGTGAGCAGCGCCGGGTAGGCGGCGTGGCGAAAGGCTAGGGGGTCAGGAAGCGATGGTGTTCGGCATGGGTGCTGAGGATTCAGGCAACTGCTATGACACAGCGGAGCGCTGTATGAAAATGCCGGCACTTGGTTAATGCAGTGCACAAAGTATAAGGGCAAAGCCTGTACTAGGGAAACCCCTAGGCGTAAGTGTGTTGTTGTGAGGCGACTCGTCTCAGAAGCGCAACGCATCCAAAGCGAGTCGTAAAGCCTCGTGATACGCCGGCAACAGGTTTTCTTTGTGCGCTTTCATTGCACTCCATTGTTGCTGCTGTTGCTCGCTGCGCACGGGGGCGGTCGCCCAGATGGCTTCTGGAAAATGAGTGTCTTGCTGCCAGCGCGGAATCACATGCCAGTGCAGATGGGGCACCTGGTTGCCGAACTGCGCCAGATTGACCTTGGACGGTGCCAGCCATTGGCGCATCATCGTTTCTACGGCCCATACTGCTTCCATGATGTGCTGACGCGCGGCGTTGTCCAGGTCGGTCATTTCAGCAACGTGCTGATGCCAGATGACACGGGTATAGCCCGGAAACTCGGTGCTGTTTACCGCGATTACGCGCAACTGGTCATTGCGCCAGATCAGGTGCTGTGTGTCGTCGGGCGCACACAGCGGGCAGGCCGGGTTGTGCATCGGGATCAGAAAAACAGCTCTTGCAGCGCCAGGCCGGGCTCTTCGGCACGCATGAAGCGTTCGCCTACCAGAAAGGCCTGTACGTCATGCGATCGCATCAGGTCGACATCTTCGCGAGACAAAATAGCGCTTTCGGTGACGACGCGTTTTCCTTCAGGAATAAGCGGCAACAGATCGATGGTGTTCTGCAGCGATATTTCGAAGGTACGCAGGTTCCGGTTATTGATGCCCAATAAAGGTGTCTTGAGCTGCAGGGCGGCATCAAGCTCGTCGCGGTCGTGTACCTCGACCAGAACATCCATTTCCAGCTCCATGGCCAGGCTTTCGAGTTCTTTCAGCTGGTCCAGGCTCAAGGCCGCCACAATCAGAAGTACGCAGTCGGCGCCAATGGCGCGGGCATGGGCGATCTGATAGGGATCGATCATGAAATCTTTGCGCAGCACCGGCAGGGAGCAGGCAGCGCGCGCCTGGCGCAGGTAATCGTGCGAACCCTGGAAGAACTGCACATCGGTCAGGACAGACAGGCAGGCCGCACCATGGGCGGCGTACGAGGCAGCGATTTCGGCCGGATTGAAATTCTCGCGGATCACACCCTTGGAGGGCGAGGCTTTTTTGATTTCGGCAATCACCCCCGGCTTGCCCTGGGCGATTTTTTCTTCGATCGCGCGGGCGAAACCGCGAACGTCTTTTCGGCTTTTGGCTTCGCGCAGTACGTCGGATTCGCTGCGCATCTGGCGGGCGGCGGAGATTTCGGCTTTTTTGGTGGCGAGGATTTTTTGTAGTATGTCGTTCATCGGTATTCTCCGGTGTCGGCCTAACGGGCAAAGGTCGGCGAGCACGCCTGGGCGGCTCAGCCTCTTGTGTAAAGAGTCGGAGGACAATCCGGCCATCCTCCGACTGGGATCAGTTGTGAAATTTTTGCGTAAAGGCAGCGAAATCTTCAAGCTTGGCGCGGGCGGCTCCGCTTGCGATGGCTTCGAACGCCATATTTAAACCCTGCTGAATGGAATCTGCCTTGTTGCCGGCATAAATTGCCAGACCGGCGTTGAAAGCAACGATATCACGTGCAGCGCCCGGGACGTTGTCCAGTGCCTCTTTGATCAGTTGGGCGGATTCCTCACGGTTCTCTACCTTGAGCGAGCGGTTCGACACCATGGCCATGCCGAAATCTTCCGGGTGGATTTCGTATTCGTGAACCTTGCCGTCCTTGAGTTCGCCTACCAGGGTGGGAGCTCCCAATGAGGCTTCGTCCATCCCGTCTTTTCCGTGCACGATCAGTACGTGTTTTGAACCCAGGCGCTGAAGTACCCGAACCTGGATTCCAACAAGGTCAGAATGAAAGACGCCCATCAACTGGTTGGAGGCGTTTGCCGGGTTGGTCAGCGGTCCCAGAATATTGAAGATCGTCTTTACGCCAAGCTCCTTGCGAATGGGCGCCACATTTTTCATCGCGCCGTGATGGGCGGGGGCGAACATGAAGCCTATGCCTACTTCTTCAATGCACTCGTTGATTTGCTGCGGGTTCAGGTTGATATTGATACCCAGTGCTTCGGCGACATCGGCGCTTCCCGAGGAAGACGAAGCGCTGCGGCCGCCGTGTTTTGCCACTTTTGCTCCGGCGGCAGCGGCCACGAACATGGCAGCAGTCGAAATGTTGAAGGTCTTGGTGCCGTCGCCACCGGTGCCGCACATGTCCAGCAGCTCATCGGGGTTTTGCGTTTGTACCTGCAGCGCAAACTCGCGCATGACTTGCGCCGCCGCAGTGATCTCGCCAATGGTTTCTTTCTTGACGCGCAGGCCCATGATCAGGGCAGAGGCGATGGCCGGCGACATTTCGCCCTTCATCAGCAAACGCATCAAGTGCAGCATTTCTTCATGAAAGATTTCGCGGTGTTCGATGCATCGTGCCAGGGCGTCAGTAGGTGAAATAGTCATGTTTGTTCCTAGTCTTTAAATATTCAGAAAGTTGCGCAACAGGGCATGGCCGTGCTCGCTGAGAATCGATTCGGGGTGAAACTGCACGCCATATACCGGAAGGCTTTTGTGGCAGACCCCCATGATTTCGCCATCGTCGCTGCGGGCGGTAACCTCCAGACAGTCGGGCACGGAATCATGATCTATGACCAGCGAGTGGTAGCGCGTAACGGTGTAAGGAGAAGGCAGCCCGGCGAAAACGTCGGTGCCGCCATGAGTAATGGGCGAGGTCTTGCCGTGCATTTGATTTCTGGCGCGGACGATCTGCGCGCCGAAAGCGGCCCCTATCGATTGGTGACCCAGGCAGACACCAAGAATCGGCACCTTGCCGGCGTAAGCACGGACAAGTTCCACCGAGATGCCTGCCTCGGCCGGCGAACAGGGGCCGGGTGAAATGCAGATTCGGTCGGGCTGCAGCTGAGCGATCTCATTGATTGAGATCTGGTCATTGCGAACGACGATGATGTCTTCACCAAGTTCGCCAAAATAGTGCACCAGGTTGTAGGTAAACGAGTCGTAGTTATCGAGCATCAGCAGTTTCATGGGCTTGCCTTGATTCGTTGTTCGCTGCGCGCACAGGAGTCGTGGGCGGGCGAAAGATTGGTATCGAAGTGTCGAATCAAGCCCATACGCCATCGCCGTCCACGCGCGCAGTCGTTGGCACGCCATGCGCTCGGGGCGAGGCTGGCATGATGAACGGCGGTGGAATACGTGGGGATGGACATCGGTGTAGCTCCTTGCTTGGAGCCGCCGTGCCGGGATGCGGGATTGCTGCTGACTGACTGAAACTTGCCTACCGGTACGGCGGCAAGTTGCGGTTTTTGACCGCGACGACATGCCGCTTCTTATGAGAAGCGCCACCAGATGGTGTTGAAGCAGGTCGGGTTCAGTAGATTCATGACAAATAAGAGTAGGTGGTGCTCCGGATGAATGAGTCCGAAGCTGGCGGTAAGTTTACACGATAGGGTTCAGATTAGTCTAGTTATCACGCGGTGATCACTTTCTTTGAACCAACTGACTACACGATTGGCCGAACTCGGATCAGGCTTGTCCGGGGCCGGATAGCTCGCAAACGCTGCGCTCGTTATCTTGACCTCATGGCGGGCCCGTTATGTGGCATTGGTTTCATAAACGGAAGAAGGCTCGCGTTTCACTAGACATCAGGAGAACGCATCATGAATGACATGGTTTACGACGCGTATCGCGAAGATATTGCCGGACGTGCGAATGTGGCCGATACCCCGCAGCTGCGGGACTATTACGGCGACCTTGAGCGCCTGGGGACGGCTGCCCTGTGGACCATCGCCAACAAGATCGAGCCCTGGCAGCCCAAATCAGACTCGGTTCCGATGTTGTGGCGCTATCGTGAGCTGCGTGAGCATGTTCTGCGTTCGGTTTCTCTGGTGTCACCGGAAGAAGCCGGCCGCCGAGTCATTTATCTAAATAACCCGGGGCGTCAGGACGTGGCTGCCGCCGTCGGGTGGCTGTATTCCGGTTTGCAGGTGATGAAACCGGGCGAGGCTGCTTCAGCGCACTGGCATTCTTCATCGGCCCTGAGATTCATCATGGAAGGGCGGGGGGCCTACACCATCGTCAACGGCCATAAGCTGACATTGGGTGCCAACGATTTCGTGATCACCCCAAACGGATGCTGGCACGAGCACGGGGTGGCCGAAGACGGTCTGCCCTGCATCTGGCAGGACGGGCTGGATATTCCCCTGGCCAATGCCATGGAAGCGGGCTTTTTCGGCGTGCATCCCGAACTTCACCAAGCGGTTGGTCATCCTGTTGATGATTCAGTGGGCTTGTGGGGGGCTCCCGGCCTGCGTCCGCAGGACGACAAGTGGAGCAAACCGTATTCGCCCTTATTCAAATATCAGTGGGAGCCCACCTATGAAGCGTTGCAGCGTTATGCCAAGGTGTCTGACGGCAATGCATTTGACGGACACTTGATGCACTATACGAATCCGGCCACGGGCGGACATGTCATGGCGACCATGGGTGCCAGCATGCAGTTGCTGACCCCGGGCTTCGCCGGAAAAGCTCATCGGCATACCGGCAGCTTCCTGTATCAGGTGGCCAAGGGCAGTGGTTATTCGATTATCAATGGCCGGCGTTTCGACTGGCAGGAACACGATATATTCTGTGTGCCTTCGTGGGCCTGGCACGAGCATGCCAACGCGTCGCAAACAGAAGACGCCTGCCTGTTTTGCTTCAACGATCTGCCCGCCATCGAGGCGATGGGCTTTTATCGCGAAGAGGCACTTGCCGACAACGGAGGACACCAGCCAATATTGGCCTGACCTGGTCATGGGCTTTTCCGCAACAGGCCTGTGCGCAGCAGGTAGTTCGACACGGCAGAAACATATTCGCGTCTCGTGTCCGCCCTGCTTTTGTTATTCGTCAAGGTTTTCAGCCTCGCAGATCGCTATACTCAATCAAGACAAGGGCGCCCCGCATGGCGCCTGTCTTCTGGTCCGGCGTGGTCGGGCCTTGGGCGAAATACCCAGGCCACACTTTCTGCCGGTCACGTCGGCGCAGTTGCCGGCGAATTGTTGCGGGGAGGCCGACGATGGCCCACACAATGACGGAATGGACCCGAACGCTTCTGTCGGGTCATCGCTTATTGGCTTCACAAGACGCCGATGAAGTTCGCACTCGCGTCGCGCAGTTGCTTAACGATCACGTGCTCGAACCGCGCGGCTCTACGCTTGCGGCCAGGCTGAACGGTGTTCAGGCAGATGCCCTTGGCTTGTGGATGCTTGAATATGGTGAGGCCGTTACCGTAGAAGAAACACGTCCGAACGGCGAATTTCTGCTGGTGCAATTGCCCCTGACAGGGTCGGTGACGGTCGAGTGTGAAGAAGGCTGCTGGACGGTGGGAGCCGGCAGCGGGCTGATCATGCCTTCGCAGGTTCCTCATCGGCTGGAATGGGAGGCCGGTGCCTGTCAGATAATTCTGAAAGTACCGCTGGCCCGCTTGCGCCTCGAGTTCCAGAACCTTACCGGACGGCACGCGGGCGACACCCTGAGCTTTCACCGGGAGATTGCCCTTGAATCCAGCGATGGCAATCAGTGGAGCGCACTGATGCGCTATTTTTGCGAGCAAGTGGCGCACCCCCGGCAATTGGGCTGGCTCAAGACCCGGCTGGCCGAAGAAGCGCTGATGCGTCATCTGTTGTGTGCACAGTCCATCTCGCTGCAAGAGCTTTACCTCGGAGACGAAAGCCGGCAGATGCCCCGGCGCTGGCAGCGAGCCTATGAATTCATCCAATCGAATCTTCATCAAGACCTGACGCTGGAAGAGATCGCGCAAAATAGTCACACCAGCGTCCGCACCCTGTCGCGAATGTGCCGGTTAAGTCACGGTGTGAGCCCCATGCAGCTGCTGCGCGACTTGCGCCTTGACCGGATCCGGCATGATCTGCTGCACGGCCCGATTGACGTCAGTATCTCGGAAGTGGCCATGCGCTGGGGCTGGACCCACCTGGGGCGCCTTGCTGCGGCGTATCGGCAGCGTTTTGGCGAGCTGCCCCACCAAACACTTGCGTTGGCACGCCTGCAGGTGCAAACGCGCAGGCTCGACGCTTGATTTATAGTGGTTCATCCAGTCCGAACTGCACTTTTTCAGCGGCTCGAAGTACAGCGCGCGCCTTGGCTTCGGTTTCCTGCCATTCTTTTTCGGGGTCGGAATCGGCCACAATACCCGCGGCCGCCTGCACGTACAGCATTCCGTTTTTGATAATGCCGGTTCGAATGGCAATTGCAACGTCCATTTCCCCGTTATAGCTCAGGTAGCCGGCTGCACCACCATAGACGCCGCGTCGTACGGGCTCGAGTTCGTCAATGATTTCCATCGCCCGTACCTTGGGTGCTCCGGTGAGCGTGCCGGCCGGAAACGTTGCACGCAATACATCCATATTGCTCATGCCCGGTTTCAGGGTGCCTGTCACGTTGGACACCAGATGCATGACGTGTGAATAGCGTTCTATGGCCATGGTGTCGGTAACACTGACCGAGCCGGTTTCCGAGACGCGCCCCACATCGTTTCTGGCCAGATCGATAAGCATTACATGCTCGGCGCGCTCTTTGGGGTCTGCTTGCAGTTCGTCGGCAAGCTCGGCGTCTTGCTCGGGCGTGCCGCCGCGCTTGCGTGTGCCGGCCAGCGGGCGGATCGTGACCTGCGTTTTCTTGCCGCTTTTATCGGCGACGGCCTCCTGACGGACCAGGATTTCAGGTGAGGACCCCACCACGTGAAACTCGTCAAAATCCCAGTAGTACATGTAAGGCGAGGGATTCAGCGACCGCAATGAGCGGTATAGGGATAGCGGGGAATCGCGATACGGTTTGGCAATGGTCTGGCCAACCTGAACCTGCATCACGTCTCCGGCGGCGATATATTCCTTGGCCTTCAACACTGCAGCAATGTAGTCGTCCTTTTTGAAATCGCGCCGGGCTTCGGTCTGCAGGCTGGCGTAGGCGTATGGAATCACGACCGGCGTGCGAAGCTTCTGGCGCAGGTCTTTGAGTCGCTGGCGGGCCTGGGCGTAGGCTTCTGGTTCGCGAGGGTCGGCATATACGATCAGATACGTGCGGCCGGCCAGGTTGTCCACCACCACGAATTCGTCAATATGAAGCAGCATGATGTCGGGCACCGCCGAATCCGGGCCTCCGGGAAACGGCTTCACCGCCGGACCCAGTCGGGGTTCGATATGCCGGACGGTGTCATAGCCAAAGTAGCCGGCCAGCCCCCCCGCGAAGCGCGGCATGCCGGGGCGCAATGCCACCTTGAAGCGCTTCTGGTACGCCTCGATAAAGCCCAGGGGGTCACCTTCATGCGCTTCGGTCACGCTTCCGCTTCTTAGCACCTCCGTCAACGTGCCGCTGGAGCGGATCACCGTTTTGGCGGGCAGGCCAATAAACGAATAACGTCCGAATCGTTCACCGTCGACGACGGATTCCAGCAGGCAACTGTTGCGACCGCCTTCAGGCGCAGCATGGGCCAGCTTGAGGTAGATCGAAAGCGGGGTGTCCAGGTCGGCGTAGGTTTCCGCAATGAGTGGTATGCGGTTGTAGCCGTCGGCGGCCAGGGCATTGAACTCGATTTCTGTCATGATGGTCTCGGTGTGTGTTGAGTGTTCGCACCGGACAAAAATCTGACAAGGCCCGGCGGCGAAATGACGGCAGCGGGCGTGGCGTTGAAAGTACTTGTGGACTGATCGCTACCCGATGCACGAGCGCCACCAGCGCCAGGTGGCGCAAGCGGAAACGAGGCAAGTAGCGATTGAACTCATTGATCTTGTTTTGAAGTGTTGTGGGCTATGCCAGGCTTACTGCTGCATGGCCCAGAGTGCAGCTTCGTCGATGCTGGAAACTATAGCATCGGCCCCCAGGTTTTGCACACCCTGGCCTTCGTTATAGCCGTAAGGCACTGCGACAACGGCCATGTCGGCAGCCCGCGCCGCCTGGACGTCGTTCTGCGAGTCGCCGATCATCAGGGTGTCTTGCGGACGGGTGTCCAATAACTTGCAGGCATAGTGCAAAGGCAGGGGATCGGGCTTTTTGCGTTCACAGGTATCCCCACTGACGGCGTGCTCGAAGAAACTGGCCAGCCCTGTGCTGACCAGCAAGGGCTCCGTGAATTCTTCCGGCTTGTTCGTTACCACCGCCATCTTGACGCCCTGTTCGCGGAAAGCCTTCAAGCCTTCAAGTACGCCTTCGTAAATAACGGTTTTGTCGCCATTGACCGTGTGGTAATACTGGTAGAAGAGTTCCATGCCCTGGGCCAGCAATTGGGGCTCGATGGGCTCCTCGGGACGAAGATTATCTTGCAGCGCCCGGCGAACTAGAACCTCGCTGCCCTTGCCCACATATGTCGAGACAATGTCTTGACGCAACGGGGGCAGGCCCAGGGCCATTCTCATTCCGTTCACGCCGTCGGTAAGGTCGGGAATTGTGTTCAGGAGTGTGCCGTCCAGGTCAAACAGGACAGAGGTGAAGCGCATGACTGAATCCGGGAATAAATAAGACTGACGTCGTAATGCTAGGTGGAGAGGGTTTCGGCGCGGGCCAGCTCGGCACGCATGGCGTCGATAACGGCTTTGTAATCGGGCTTGCCGAATATGGCCGAGCCGGCCACAAAGGTGTCTGCGCCGGCGGCGCGGATCTGGGCAATGTTTTCGACCTTGACCCCGCCGTCAATCTCGAGGGCAATTGGATGGCCGCCGTTGTTGTGCCAAAGGTCGATACGCTGCCGGGCCTGACGCAGCTTGCGCAGGGTAGAAGGAATAAAGCTTTGCCCGCCGTAGCCCGGGTTTACCGACATAAGCAGTATGACATCGAGCTTGTCCATGACATAATCCAGGTGATGTAACGGTGTGGCAGGGTTGAAGACCAGCCCGGCCTTGCAGCCGTTTTCCTTGATCAGCGCCAGTGTGCGGTCCGGATGCCGCGAGGCTTCCGGATGGAACGTGATGATATCGGCGCCTGCCTTGGCAAACTGTGGAATCAACGCATCCACCGGCTCGACCATCAGGTGAACATCGATGGGGGCGGTGGTGTGTGGTCGCAGTGCCTCGCAAACCATGGGGCCCACCGTAAGATTGGGGACATAATGGTTGTCCATTACGTCCAGATGTATCCAGTCGGCTCCTGCCGCGACGACGTCGCGCACCTCTTCGCCCAAGCGGGCAAAGTCTGCGGAAAGTAAACTGGGGGCGATGCGGGTAACGGGGGCGGAGTTCATCAGCGTAAACTAGATTGATTGTCAACGGCAAAAGGCATTCACCGCCATTATTGCAGTTTGGCAGCGATTTGGCAGGCGATAGCTAACAAAAAGCGTAAATCGGAACAACATATGAAGCCCTATGACATCAGTGTAAGTGTGACGCCACAGTACCTCCCCGAGCAGTCGGAACCCAACAACGGGCATTTCATGTTCGCGTACACCGTGCGTATTACCAATAATGGCGAAAACGCCGCCCAGGTCATCAGCCGTCACTGGATCATCACTGATGCGGATCAAAAGGTTCAGGAGGTTCGCGGCCTTGGCGTCGTGGGCCAGCAACCCCTGCTGGCGCCGGGTGAAACATTCGAATACACCAGCGGATGTCCGCTGCCCACGCCTTTCGGTACCATGCGGGGCAGCTATCACTGCGTCGGTGATAATGGCATTCCGTTCGAGGTGCCAATAGACGAATTCGTGCTGGCCATGCCTCGAACCCTTCATTAGTATGCTTGTCTGACATTTTTCGCGCCGTTGCCGACCCTGACGCAAAGCCTAGCCCGGAGCCTTATGAGCCGTATTCAGACCCTGATGTCCGTCGCCTTGCTTGCGACGCTGGCTGCATGCAGCACCGTATCGATCGATACAGACGAAACCGTCGCACCCGATCAAGCCGCCGATATAGCTTTACAGCCGTTGTCCGTGCCGCCTCTTGCCGCCTTGCCCGAAACGCCGGCGCGGGCGCTTGAAGGCAAGTTTGTACCGGTCACCTGGGCGGCCTTGCCGGGCTGGCAGAACGACGACTTGAATCAGGTCTGGAAGGCGTTTGTCAACAACTGCAAGGGGCTGATGCGTCCGGTCTCGGGTTCGCTTGCGATGCCGGCACGCGCCACGCCACGCGTCTGGCAGCCGGTTTGCGCGGCGGCGCAACAGGCAGGCATGTCAGACGACGCCGGTGCCGCACAGGTGCGGGCCTTTATCGAAACCCATTTGCAGCCATGGCGCTTGCTGGATGAGTCGGGCAAACCGGCCAAAAATACGGTTACAGGCTACTACGAGCCGCTGATACGCGCCTCGCGAAAACGGGGCGGCGAATATCAGTGGCCGTTGTATGCGCCGCCTGCAGATCTGCTGACGGTCGATCTGGGTACGGTTTATCCCGAACTGGCCGGCAAGCGCATCCGTGGCAAGCTGCAAGGCAATCGTGTGGTTCCCTACGATACGCGCGCCCAGATCATGACTGCCGAAAAACAGCCGCCGGTCATTGTGTGGGCCGATGACCCTGTTGAAGCGTTCTTCCTTCAGATTCAGGGGTCGGGGCGCGCACAACTGGACAACGGCGAAATGATCCGGCTGGCCTACGCTGATCACAACGGCAGGCCTTATGCTTCGATTGGCAAATGGCTGGCTGATAAAGGTGAGATGCCGCTGGCCCAGACCTCGATGCAGAACATCAAGGCGTGGGCGAAGCGCAATCCGGGACGGGTACAGGAAATGCTCAACGCCAATCCGGCGATGGTGTTTTTCCGCGAGGAACGCATTGTGGATCCCCAACTGGGGCCAAAGGGTGCCTACGGAATTCCATTGATCGGCGAGCGCGCTGTTGCGATCGACACCCGATTCGTGCCCTTGGGTGCGCCCATCTACCTGGCTACCCAGTATCCGGCGTCGAATCAGCCACTTCGGCGTCTGATGTTTGCCCAAGATACTGGCGCCGCTATTAAGGGCGCAGCGCGTACTGACTTTTATTGGGGCTTCGGGGACGAGGCCGGAGCCAAGGCGGGTCGCATGAAGCAATCCGGTGAGATGTGGGTGCTTTGGCCCAAGGCCGCAGGGGCGCCATCGGCAAGATGAGTACGAATCAGATCATTGTTTGCGGTACCGGCATAGTTGGCCTGGCTGCGGCGCTTGGGTTGGCGCGGCAGCAAGAGAAAGTGCTGCTGCTGGGTCCCCGCAAGCCGCCCGAACCCGCTCAGGCCGATGTGTACTTCCCCCGGGTCTATGCCTTGTCATCCGAAAGCAAGCAGTTTCTCGAAAGGCTGGGTGTCTGGGATCTGCTGGACTTCAGTCGCGTCACTCCGGTCGAGTCGATGCAGGTTTACGGAGACGCCAGCGGGTATGTGGATTTGCGCGCCTGGCAGGCGGTTCAACCGGAAATGGCCTGGATCATTGAATCCAGCGAGATCGAACGGGTGCTGCATCAGGGTGTAAAGATGTTCGGCGTAAGCTGGCACGATGATCGATTCCAGTCCTTGACGGCGCATTCAGTCAAGACAGAGTCAGGCCGGCAACTGGAAGCGGCGCTGGTCATTGGTGCCGACGGCGCCGATTCGCCGGTACGCGCTGCAGCGGGTATTTCAGGCACGTCTAAGCCGTACGGGCAAATGGGTGTGGTAACTCACCTTACCGCCGAGCGGCCGCATGGTCATGCGGCGGTCCAGTGGTTCACGTCTGACAGTGTTCTGGCTTTGCTGCCGATGCCCGACACGGCCGATGGTCCACAGGTCTCCATGGTCTGGTCCATGAGCAATGATCGCGCGCAGGCCTTGCTGGCCTTGCCGCAGGCCGAGCGTCAAGCCCGCCTCGAGCTTGACCTGTTGGCCGCCACAGAAGGGGCCTTGGGTCGCCTTACGGTTCGCAGTGGTGTGTTTGCCTTCCCCTTGTTCCTTGAGCGCAGCTCCATGGTCGCACCGGGCGTGGCGTTGGCCGGAGATGCTGCCCACCGGGTGCATCCATTGGCGGGGCAAGGCCTGAATCTTGGCCTGGGTGATGTGGCTCAGTTGCTGGGTATCCTGAAAGCACGTCCGCAATGGTGTTCTCCGGGGCAGATCAGTCTCTTGCGACGCTATCGACGGGTGCGGGCCGAGCCGGTCATGGCAATGAGTCTGGTTACGGACGGGTTGTTCCGGCTGTTTGCGTCGCATAGCGCTCCGATGGTGGTAGTACGCAATCTTGGAATGCGCCTGGTAGACCGGATGCCGTTCATCAAGCGTCAATTGATTGTGGGCGCATCAGGTGAAAGGTCGCGCGAGCGCGGTCGGGACTTAAAATAGTAGAGTTGTGTTTCTGGGCCTTCGGGATAATCACCGTTTTTATATCAAGGTGATTGCAACAGGTGTAAAGGATTGATTATGAATTTGGATATGGCGAAGGCCGTAGCAGGAATGATTGTGGCGACAGGGCTGGCAATGGTGCCTGCCTTGACACTGGCGCAGACCGGGCCGGCAAACGCTGAAGCGGCACAGGCTACCAGTGAATCTGCGCAATCCGGTTCCAGTTCTGCCGGGCAGGCCAGCGGCCCGGCAGCGATCCCGTCCGGTGATGCGTCTGATGCACAGGCTGCGTCCGAAGCGGCGGTATCCCCCAGCACAGAAAATGACGCAGCAGAAGAGCCGGAGGCCTCCGTTGATACGGCCGCCGTGCCAGAAAAATCCGCCGAGCAGATCGCCGCAGACATCAAGCAGATGTTCGAGAACGAATTCCCTGGAATCAGGCTCGACGGAGTGCGCGAAACACGTTTCGCCGGGGTGTACGAACTTCGTATCGGCACCGACCTGCTTTATACGAACGCCGCCGTCGATTATGTCTTGCAAGGCACTTTGATCGATGCTCGCAACAAGGAAGATCTCACGGCGAAGCGTCTGGATGAACTGACGCGGGTGGATTTCGATTCGCTTCCTCTGGAGTCCGCCATCAAGCAGGTCAAGGGTGATGGATCGCGGAAGATGGCGGTGTTTGAGGATCCGAATTGTGGCTACTGCAAGCGCCTGCATCAAACGCTTGAAGGCATGGACAACTACACGGTATACACCTTGCTGTTCCCCATTCTGTCGCCGGATTCGACCGCCAAGGCGCGGAATATCTGGTGTGCACCGGATCGTGTTCAGGCGTGGCGGGATCAGATGTTGAAGAACCAGCCACCGCCAAATGCGCAGTGTGAAACTCCTATCGAGGCGAATCTGGCGTTCGG
>NZ_JAJUFE010000080.1 GCF_029263785.1 Pusillimonas sp.
AACGCGTTCAATCGCCAAGCCGCCAAAGCCTAAGATAGAATCAACTGGGGACATCGGTATTTCCTCTCATTATTCCTGTTCGTCGCAACAACAAGTTTAATGATGAGTACCGCTCGTCCCCCTTTTATGATGAAGAGCCCAAAAATGCCGCGGCGGCAAATGCTCGAGGTTGCCGCGGGGGCGATTTGGCACTGGCTTCATACACCTGAAACATCAAGGTCCGATACTGCTGGCTCCCATTGCTACGGTAGAGCCAGTTATGAAAGATATTCACGTAATCGACTCAGAAGACCTGCCCACCAACCTTACCGATAACGAGCACTTTCAACATATTGTTGAACGTGCACGAGGTCGGCGCGGCTTCTTGAAATCGGGCCTTGGATTGTCGGCGGCCCTGTTTCTGGCTGGGCCTCTTGCAGCCTGTGGCGGAAGCGGTAGTAGCGGCGACGACTCAACGTCGCCGGGCGAGCCCTCCTTGATAGGTTTCAAATCCATTCCCATTTCCACAGACGACACCATCGTGGTTGCCGAAGGATATCGGGCTGTTCCATTTGCCCCTTGGGGTGAACCTCTGTTTGAGGCAGTGCAGTGGAAGGGGGACGGAAGTGATGACGCAGCGGCCCAGGCTCAACAGGTCGGCGACAATCACGACGGCATTCACTTCTTTCCTTTTACGCCAGGCAACAGTGAGGAAGGCTTGTTGGTGATGAATCACGAGTATTCAACAACATCAGGACGCGGTTTGTACCGGTGGCTTTTTGGCCGCGATGATGCTGCCCCACAGATGACCGAGGAGCGGGTTCAAAAGGTTATGAATGCGCATGGCGTGTCGGTCATACACATCAAGCGTAATGCCGATGGAGATTGGGAGATTCAAAAGGATTCCACCTACAACCGACGCATTACTGCATCTACCGAAATGGAGCTTACCGGACCGGCCGCCGGTCATGAGTTGCTGCAGACGGGCGCTGACAGCACGGGCAAAATCGTGTTGGGCACTTTCAATAACTGCGGAAACGGCTGGACCCCTTGGGGTACTTATCTGACCTGCGAAGAAAATTTCAACAATTACTTTGGCACCTTGAGCGATCCGGTTCCCACGCTGGATGAATCCCAGGCCCGTTATGGTCTGACCAAGGGCCCCACCAGTTATGGCTGGGAGCAAACTGAAAAGCGCTTCGATTTTGTTGAAGAGCCGAATGAGCCAAACCGTTTCGGCTGGATTGTAGAGATCAATCCTTTCGATCCGCTGTCCAGGCCTCGGAAGCGAACTGCGTTGGGGCGTTTCAAGCATGAGAACGCTGCCTTCCGCCTTTCGGCAGACGGCCGGATCGTGATCTATATGGGGGATGATCAGGCCAATGACTACATCTACAAGTTTGTGTCGGCAAACAGCTACCGGGAAGGCGGGGACAACTCTACCTTGCTGGACACTGGAAAGCTGTATGTTGCCAAGTTCGAAGATGGTGCAGCCAGCGATGCATTTATGGGTACGGGTCAATGGATTTTGCTGGATCAGGTTGAGAACCCGACATTGCGGTTGGATGGCCGGTTTCCCAGCCAGGCACACGTTCTGGTCAACACGCGCCTGGCGGCGGACGCGGTGGGGGCAACACCGATGGACCGGCCAGAATGGGTAGCTGTGCATCCGGTCAGCGGCGAGGTGTATGTCACGCTTACCAACAACAGTGGTCGCAAGGAAGAAGACGTTGATGGGGCCAATCCACGCGCCAGTAATCTTTACGGTCAGATAGTGCGGTGGCGCGAAGCAGGTGATGACGCTGCAGCCACTACCTTTGAATGGGATGTGTTTGTACTGGCAGGGAATCCGGTCAAGTACACCGATCGCAGAGATCTCGCTTCAGGCTCTGAGAATGTGACTCCGGAAAACACATTCAACAGTCCCGACGGCTTGGGGTTTGATAAAGATGGCCGTCTGTGGATACAGACGGACGGTAACTACAGCAACGCAGGTGAATACGAAGGTCAGGGCAACAACCAAATGTTATGCGCCGACCCCGTCAGCAAGGAGATTCGCCGTTTCTTTGTTGGGCCGAAGGAGTGCGAGGTCACCGGCATTGCCTTTACACCCGATAGCAAAACCATGTTCATCAATATTCAACATCCCGGGGAGCGGGGCGACAGCAACTGGCCAGAAGGTGGGACCAGCTTGCCTCGTTCCGCGACAGTTGTCATTACCAAAGAAGACGGGGGCGTGATCGGTACCTGATGCCCACGCGGTTGCGAGCGCAAGAAGGGCGTGCCGCAAGGCGCGTCCTCCTTATTTCTACATTGTCCAGGGAATGATCACCGGCACGATGCTTGCTCGCCTTTGCGGGCACATATGACGTTCTGGAGTGAGGGTCGTGCCAAGTCTGGTTGAAATCTTTGCCTTCAAGGCGGGCTTTGTGGAAATGCTGCTACGCGGCACGGTCATCTACTGGATCGTACTCATTTTGGTACGGTTGGCAGGAAGGCGGGAAATCGGCTCGCTGGGTACAGCCGATCTGCTGGTCCTTCTTCTGGTTGCCGACGCTGCGGGCGACGCCATGTCGGCAGGGTCCACTTCGATTGCTGACGGTGTTGTGGTGGTGGCCACCATTGTGGCATGGAGCGTTGTGCTGGACCGTGCCGCCTATTACTCGCCCTGGGTGCAGAAGGTGCTTGAGCCCCAGCGAGTCTGCCTGATCAAAGACGGGCGGATCTTGCGGTCAGGTTTACGCGCAGAACACATCGGGCGTGGCGAGCTGCTGGAGCAGCTGCGTTTGAAAGGCATAGAGTCAGTCGCCGACGTCAAGCGCGCGTATATTGAAGCGAACGGGCAGTTCAGCATAATAAAAAATGGTCCAGAGGTGTCTAAGGAGTATTCGACTTTGGAAGAGCCGTGAGCTGGCGACAGCCGGCGGGACCCTTGTTCGATGCGTCGTACCGCCGCTCGTGCGCCACAGAGCCCTGTGAACAGTCTAACGCACGCGGATGGTACGCGTTGCGCTGAGCCGGGTGCTGTCCCCCTGAGTGATGCGTATCGTGACTTGACGTCCCGTCAGATTATCGGGCAGGTCCACCGTGCCCGTGACATACTTGTAGCGGTCGACCGAGACATCGATAGGGTCAAGCGTAACCGTATTGGTACGCCCATTCGGGTAGCGGCCCTCTACAATCAGGGTCATCTTGCCGGTGAAGGTTGCAGCGCCAGGGTCATCCTGCATGACCAGGATCTGGTAGTTGAGCTTTCCGGCCTCGCTTGTGAGCTCGGCGGCACGAATGCCGGGCGACGTACCCCGAGGATCAGGAGGAATGTCCTTCAGCAAAAGTTGCAGGTCTTGCTCTATGGTCTGCAGCTTTGCCTGGGCTTCTTCCACCAGCTTCTGCTGGTTCGCCAGCGCGGTCTGGGCTTGTTCCAGTTCGCGAGTGTGACGGTTCAGTTCGGATTGCAGCCTTTGCTTGTCGATATTGGCGCTATTCAAATCTTGGTGCAGCCGCTCGGATTCTTCGGCTGTCAGCCGCTGAGGACCATAACTCTTTTGTAAGAAGAGCAGGCCGCCGGCACCCAGTACTATGCCGGTGAGAATCAGCACCAGCCAGCGCGGCACGCCGCGTTTTCGACGCGTGGAGCCATACGCCGTAGGCTGGAATACGACACGCTTGTTAGAAGAAAATAGACCCATATTCAGAATTCCATGGTGCTGGTCATTCAACCCGCAGCAGGTGTGATGAAGTACGAAAAATCATAAAGGATAACGCGGAACCATTGGCCAATTCACGGACCAGAGCGCCTGGTTGCGCTTTGGTTCAACTTCTTACAGATGGGAACCCGAACTGAGCAAGGAGTTCAGCTCGGCAAGACGCTGAGGCGTTCCTACGTCTATCCACAGCCCATTGTAGTATTCCCCCGCTAGCCGGCGCATCTCGATGCCTTGGTACAGCAGCGGGGCGAGTGGGGCAGGTGTTCCGGGCGGGACGTTGCTGAAGAACTCGGGGCGGTATACGCCGATTCCAGTGAAAGTAAACGATTCCGGCCCCGACGTTGTACACAACATTCCTTCGTCGTCCAGCGAGAAATCGCCGTCCGGATGGTGGGCGGGGTTGGATGTAAGCAAAAGCCACGCTTGCAGGTCGCGCGAAAGAATCATCGAGGCGGCTCTGTCCGCATTCTTCGGATCCCAGTCGCACCAGATATCCCCGTTAACCACCAGAAATGGATCTTTCCCCAGCAACGGAAGTGCCCGCGCGATGCCACCCGCGGTTTCAAGCGCAGTGTCTTCGCGTGAGTAGGCGATGTTCGCTCCATAGCGTCGACCGTCACCCAGTGCGTCTTCAATCTGTGGGCCGAGCCAGGCGTGATTGATGACCAGCTGTGTAATTCCGGCATCGACGAGCCGCTTGATGTGCCATTCGATCAGCGATAGACCCCCGGCCTTCAGCAAAGGTTTGGGCTTGGTGTCGGTGAGCGGTCGCATGCGTTCGCCGCGGCCCGCAGCAAGAATCATGGCTCGCATCAGAATGTATATCCGTAAGAAACCTGATTTCCTTCGAGCCGGTCAAGCAGCCTCAGCAAGGGAGCGAATGGCCCGTACCTGCCTGCGACTTGTCGCACGTAGGCCTGAACCCGCGGGATATGCTCGAGGTAGTGGTTTTTTCCATCGCGATGCGATAGTCGTGCGAACACGCCCAAAATGCGCAGGTTGCGCTGCAGGCTGGTCCATTCATAAGCGCGATGGAATTCGGCGAAGTCGGAATGTACGGGAAGGTTTGCATCGCGAGCCGCTTGCCAATATCGCACGGCCCAGTCCAGCTGCTGTGGTTCTTCCCAGGTAGTTCTTGCGTCCATGACCAAGGAGGCAATGTCGTACGTAATGGGGCCGGCCAGGGCGTCCTGATAGTCAATGACCCCGGGGCCGGCACCTGAGCTTGATTCGGGCAGCATCAGGTTCGGTGAATGGTAGTCGCGATGAACCAGAATAGCAGGCTGCCGGGCCGCGTCTTTGGCCAGGATGCCGAAGATCTTTTCCAGTGCTCCCTTCTCGGTGTCGCTAAGATTACTTTGACAATGCTTTTGCACATACCATTGAGGGAACAGCTCAAGCTCTGCCAGCAAGCGTGCCTCGTCGTAGCACGGCAATGCAGTGGCATCCGCATGTTGCACCCGGACCAAAGCGAAAATGGCTTGCCGGTACAGGTTTTGCAGTTTGTCGTCGGTCATCCCCTGCCTTATGGCATGGTAATAATTGTGCTTGCCAAGATCTGAAAGAAGCAGAAAGCCGTTCTCGAGGTTCTGGGCGTGAACCGAGGGGACGTTCACGCCGACTTGCCGGAGTTTGTCTCCGACCTGCAAAAACGGTCTGCAATCTTCATGGCCGGGCGGTGCGTCCATGACGACATAGCTGGTGTCGCCACCCTGAACTCGAAAGTATCTGCGAAAGCTCGCGTCGCTTGAGGCGGGTTCCAGAGTATCCAGATCGAGCTGGAAAGCAGGTGCCACTGTAGACAGCCATTGTTTCAGATCGGAAAGGCGGGAATCGTCGGGTTGGTTCACGTGGTGTTCCGTTGATTCAAACAAAAATGGAAAAGGCAATTATGCCGTCAATTGTGGGCGCGAGTGAGGAGGCTTCTCTATAATACCGGGCTGCCGGACCATAGCGCGTCGGCAGATGTGCCAAAATACAGTTTCTTTTCGGGAGACAAGCTACTCGTGCGTGCAGTCTGGTGGGCAATTTTTCTCATGTTCGGCCTCGTGTCGACGGCTCAGGCCCAACCGGTCTCGGCCCCGGCTGACGTCGCTGCGCTGACTGTTTCGCCCAAACTCAGGCTGCATACTCAGTTGAACGAGGACGAAATGACTTCGTTCCTGATCGCCGACAAGATGGAAACCGACGAGGACGGTCTGTTGATCCTTACCGGCAATGCCGAGGTTCGACGTATCGATTCCGTCGTAAAAGGTGACCGCATCGATTATCAGCGCGATACCGGTCAGGTGAATGTACGAGGCAACGGCCTTATCATGCGCGATGGCAATATTGTGCGTGGCCCCGAGCTCAGTTACAACGTCGACGCTGAAACCGGCGAGGTCAACGATCCCAATTTCTGGCTTGGCGCCGATGGGGGCTTTGGAAAAGCCGAAAAGGCAGATATTTTCAGCCGCAGCCAGATGCGTCTGAGCTCTGCGCGGTATTCCGGCTGTCCTTGCGAGAATCCACCCTGGTATATCACCTCACCCAGGGTCGACTTTGATTTTGACGACAACGAAGGCATTGCACGTAATGCAGTGCTTTTCTTCAAGGGTGTTCCCATTTTGGCGTCCCCCTGGCTGTCGTTCCCACTGCGCAAGGAGCGCAAGTCGGGGTTCCTGCTGCCGACATATGGTGGTTCAAGCAACAGCGGGCTTGAATTCACGCTTCCCTACTATTTCAACCTGGCGCCCAACTACGATCTGACGGTCACACCCCGTTATATGGCCAAGCGCGGGGTACAGCTGGGAGCCGAGTTTCGCTATCTGGGAAATGGCTATAACGGACAGTTGACCGGAACCTATCTGAACCGGGACAAGCTCACCAATGAAAGACGATGGATGTATTGGTGGCAGCATCGACACGATCTGGGCAAT
>NZ_JAJUFE010000055.1 GCF_029263785.1 Pusillimonas sp.
AGACATGTTCGAGGCCGAAAAAAACCTTGAACTTGACCACGACGACCCGGTGGGTTCGTTGCGCAAGATCATCGAGTTTCCGTTCAGATACTATCTTGCCAACCCCGAAATCATCACCCTGCTTGGCACCGAGAACCTGCAAAAAGGCAAGCACATCGCCAAGTCACGCACCGCCGACCAATACGCGCTGCCTTTCATTGGCATTCTTGAGGACGTCGTGCGCAAGGGTGTCGAACTGGGGCATTTCCGTGAAGGCGTCGATTGTCGCAAGCTATATATGGCCATGACGGCCCTGGGCTACTTCTATGTATCCAACCGCTACACATTCTCGGCGTTTCTGAACACCGACCTGATGGATACAGAGCGGATTGAAGCCTGGGCAGCTTACATCAGCGACCTGCTTCTGGATTCGGTACTGAAGAAGTAAACATCAAATCGCCTTCATCTGACGCAGCTCGGCAATCTTCGCCGCGTCCAGACCTAATTCAGACAGGACGTCATCGGTGTGCTCACCCAGCTCGGGAGGAGGCGCCTTGTATTGAACCGGAGAATCCGACAGCCTCATCGGGCTGGCAACCGTTGCTACCTTGCCGTATCGGGCCGAATCGATATCCACACGAATCTGGCGCGCCTTCACCTGCTCGTCCTCAAAAACACGATCTACGGTATTGATGGGACCGCACGGAAACCCGTGCCTGTTGCCCAGATCACACCACTCGTCGATAGTTTTGCACGCCATGCGCTGTTGCAACAACGGGATGAGTGTGTCGCGATTGAGCACGCGCTGAGCATTGGTGGCGAACCGCGGGTCAGTGGCCAGGTCGGGGCATCCTGCCGCCAGACAAAGGTTGGCGAACTGGGTGTCGTTGCCGATCGCCAGCATCACATGGCCATCGGCACAGGCAAAAGGCTGGTAAGGCACGATGGAAGGATGGGCACTACCCAGGCGGCCCGGCACCTGATTGCCGATCAGGTAGTTGCTGGCCTGATTCGCCAGCATCGCCACCTGAACGTCGAGCAATGACACATCGATGTGCTGCCCCTTGCCCGTACGACCCCGCTGATGCAATGCTGCCAGAATGGCCGATGTGGCATAGAGTCCGGTCAGGATATCCACTACCGCAACACCCACTTTTTGTGGCCCGCCACCCGGAACATCGTCAGACTCCCCGGTAATGCTCATCAGACCGCCCATGGCCTGAATCAAGGCATCGTAGCCGGGTCGAGTGGCATAAGGGCCGCTCTGCCCAAAGCCGGTAACCGAACAATAGATCAGGCGCGGATTGATCTGCGAAAGCGTGTCGTAATCCAGACCGTATTTTTTCAGGCCGCCTACCTTGTAGTTCTCGACCAGGATATCGGCTTTTTTGACAAGCTCAAGCAGCACGCTTCGACCGGCATCGACAGTAAAGTCGAGAGTGATGGAACGCTTGCCCCGGTTACAACAAAAGAAATAAGCAGCATCGCCCGCCACGCCGTCTGGATCGGTGGCAAACGGAGGCCCCCAACGCCTGGTGTCGTCGCCTGTGCCGGGACGCTCTACCTTGATGACATCGGCGCCAAGATCCGCCAGGTTCTGGGTAGACCAGGGGCCCGCCAGAATTCGGGACAAGTCCAGTACAACGATGTCCTGCAATGCTGCTGTCATGACGCTATTGACCCTATCAGTGCTTTTCGATCACCGGCAGTTCGGTCGCCGGTGGTGTGTTTCGGCTGCGATGGCATCGGACAATGCCGTCGATGATCACCATGCCGATGCCTGGCAGGTCGCCGAGCTGAACGCTTTCAAGCAGCGTAGAGGCCGCCGTATGTTGCGCGCGATCCATGATGACGAAATCCGCGGCACGACCCACCTCGATCAGACCGCAGTCCAGGTCTCGCATGCGGGCCGTATTGCCCGTTGCAAAGCAGAAAGCGATCTCGGCCGGAATATCCGCCAGGCTGGACAGTTGCGACACCATCCGCAAGATGCCCAAGGGTTGAACGCCGGATCCGGCCGGGCCGTCGGTACCAAGAATGACGCGATGCAAGCACTTCAGTTCGTGCGCGTGGCGAGCAGTAAGTATGGCGATCCGCTCGTTACCGTTATGAACGATCTCGATACCACGACTGGAGCGTTCACAGAGCTCGCACACGTGTTTGTACGGCAGAGCCGTGTGGCCACCGTTAATATGGCCAATGATGTCGGCATCGGCTTCCAGCACGACATCCTTGTCGATCAGGCCAGAGCCGGGAATTGATGGGCCGCCCGTGTGGATGGTGCTTTGGATGCCATATTTTCGCGCCCACTCGACCATCTGGCGTGCTTCGTCTCCGGCCTTGACGCTTCCCAGGCCGATTTCGCCCAGCAACTTGACCCCGGCATCCGCCAGATCCTTGAAATCGGATTCGACCATGCCTTTTTCGATAACCGGTGCACCCGCAAGTACCTTCACGCCACCGGGGCGCGCGTTTTCGTACGCACGTTGCGAGGCGATGGCCAGCGCCTTGAGACCGACGATATCCTTGGGTCGCCCCGGATAATGCACTTCACCGGCCGAAATCATGGTGGTGACGCCGCCGTTAAGGGAAGAGTCGATCCAGCCAAGCTGACCCTGACGCGGAGTCCAGTCTCCGGCTACGGGGTGAACGTGCGAATCGATCAGACCTGGTGTCAGCGTCGTGCCCCGACAATCGATAACGGTGTTGGCACCTTCAACATTACAGTCGGCGTATTTTCCTACCGCTGAAATGCGGCCGTCGTCGACAACAATGGTGTCGGCATCCAGGATGGGATTGTCCAGATCACCTGACAATAGCAAGCCGATATTCTTGATAACGACTTTTCCTGATTTTTCTGGTGCAGCGGCGGTGGCCATACTGATCTCCTCTGTATCTGACTGTCTCGAGCCCATCCGCAGGCATGCTCAGGGATGCACGCGTCCGGGCACGGAAAATATTCTTAGCGCAGGCCGTCCTCGCCCTTGATTTCGGATACCTGCAAGCCGCCTACGCGGGGCAGGGGCCGGCCCGAATCGGTCACGGCAACGGCCACGACAATTTCGTTGGCCCGCGGAGCATCGGAAACCCGCGCTTCGACGGCATCGAAATGACTGCGCACAAAGGCGGCATCCTTGTGACCCAACGGTACATCAATGGCCGAGCCGATGCCGCCCATCTTTTTGGAAGAAGGCACCAGGGCCGCGCCCTTTTGCACAGCCTTGCGCAACGGCGCGCCCAGCTTCGGATGCAGGATGGCAGCAGCATGCTCGAGTTCGCCGGCTTCGCCGACAATCGCGGCCTTGCCGTAACTTTCGGCTTGCTCGGGCTGAATGCCAAGCGCCTTCACACACTGCTCGCCCAGCAGGCCACCAAGCTCTTCGCCGATAGCGATCAGCTCGTCCAGGTTCTCGGAATACCGCCCTGCATAGGGGTTTTCGATGACCGCCATCGCCACCGCACGACGCGTTGCCGGTTCGATCTGCTTGCCCATTTCAACGCGGGTCTCATCCACTACCACTACCGTTTTGCGAATCTTTGCTGACATGTCTTTCTCCTGTTCTAGTGCTTAACGCAATCCGTCGTACTTGCTGATCTGTTCGGGTCGCAGTCCCCCGACTCGCTGATGAATTCGCTCGCCCGTGGCCATCACAAGGATGAAGACGAGTTCGTCTGCGGCGGGAGCGCCGGGAACATAAACCTCCATGGCGTCGAAGTGCCCGCGAACATAGCTGGCGGTGACGTGTGTGAGTGGCACATCAAGCCTGGTTCCGGGGCCGCCAACTTTCTTGGTGGACGGCACAATGGACAAGGCGCGACCATTTTCGAGCCCCTTGGGCACAGAACCCTGACCTTGCTTGTACGCCGAGCGGTCTCCCTTCCAGCCCAGAAGCTCCCGCATGGCGTAGCCGCCTGGCACGTGCCACAGGGCACCATGTTCGAGCTCGCCGGCTCCGCCCACTATCGAGCCCTTGCCATAGCTTTCGATATCGTCAGGCTCAACGCCCATTGCCGCAACCAGACGCTGCGCCATATCCAGCCCCACGTCATTCAAGGCATCCATCATGGGAAGAATATTTTCTTCGTATCGCCCTGCATAAGGATTCTTGAGTACGGCGGCGACCGCGCCACGAACGAGGGGTTTCTTTCCTGCCGGACCGAACTCGTGGAAGATGGTTTCCACCTCGGTCAGAACCCGGCGTACTTCAATCAGATCAGACATGACTATCCCTTATGAACTTTGTTTTCTGCAGAGCCCCGGGGCCCTGCGACAACCTGAAAATCGAGCCCTGGATCTGCACCCGACGGCTCATGGCTGGCGTGCCGGCCGAACGTACCAACGACTCGTACCGACCCCTGCAGCATCAATACTGCACTATGTATCAACTCGTGGGAATGCAAATGCCGGGCGAACTGCTCACCGGCGTCCAGCGCCGTTTCGATCGCCGCCTGTGGCAGGGGATCCACCTGCACGGTTACCAGGCGCGAGCCCAGATCCGTATCGTCCTTCAAGGTGTCGGCAGGTGCCCGATAGACCCCGGCATGTTCCACGCTTACGTGATTGGCAATCAGGGTGGCAGCCACGTCGGCCTGCGCAGCCGTCGACGCCAAAACCGTCACACTGTCTGCGATTCCCATGCTCAGGCTGCGCCCTCTCCATCCACTGGTCGCAATTCCGCGTACCGGCATGACGGCGCCGATTTCGAACGCCCCGTCCAGGTCAATGTTCTGGCCTTGATACCGGCCCAGATCCGAGAAGAGTCCGACCCGGTACCGTTCGCCCGCCGCAATATGCAAGGCAATATCGCCACCATTGTTGACGAACGCACGGCGTATTCCCTTGCACTGGAAATACCCGATGAGTTCTTCGGCGACCGAGCCCGCTACCGCTGCCATGGGTGTCACAAACAGACTATCCATATAGGGGCGGCACGCCTCGAGCATACGCCTGGCTATTGGGCCGTGGACGTTCGAACCGGCTGCCGCCCTGGCTCGCAGCTGCGGAAGCTCTGACACCAGTTCTGGAAGGATTTGGGAAAAGCGCTGCCAACTTTCAGCCAGAGCGCCTTCGACCGCTTCGCGTTCGCCTTCGACTCCGAGGATGATGTCGATGGGGCCATGGTGAAAATGCCAGCGCCCATCGTCCAGCATCGAGCGCATTGCGCCTGACGCATGGACGACCGGTTCATTGGCAACCGCAGGCATCCCCTGGATCATGAGACATCCCGACGGGCCGTCAGCCCAGTACGGGCTTGCCCGCTATCGGCCATGGACTGGCAGGATCGACCCAATTGATGATCCGGTGATTCGCCTTGGCCAGCACTTCGCTGATGGACTGCACATCGCCGATATGTCCGCCCAGACGTTCATAGTCTTCGAGCTTCATGCTGAACTCGATTGGGGCGACAATCGCCGGGGTCGGCACATAACCAAAGGAATTGTCAGGCATGCGCATGACGTCGACCATCACCGTGATGCCCCCGCCGGCCCAGATATAGGCGGGCGCTCCACCGCAAGTCACGTTGACCAGTGCTTTCTTGATGGAATTTGTCAGCCAGATGGGGTTCTCGGTGACACCTGCCCGCAAGGACCCTCCGGCGCCGCCCAGGAACAGGACACTGGCCAGGGATGGCTCACAGTTTTCACCGATACGGTCAACTGTCTTTTGCAGTGGTTCTGGCATGGGCTTGCGCTGCGGCTGCAGAGCATCGTCAAGCTCGAAGTACTCGGCATGCTCACCGGTCGTGGACGTGATCAGCAGGCGCAGGCCAGGTTTCGCCACCTCGGGGTCAAAGCCCTCGATGATGGAAAGCGGATCGGAAATATCGGTACCGCCCCAGCCATTGCCCGGATTGGCGACCTGGAAATAGCGCCCAGGGGTGGATTTACGGCCCTTCATCTTGATGCCCGAAGGCGGAATGTCCAGACAGCGCCCGGCCTGGTGCTCGGTAAGGACGCCAGTGATGTGGTCATCTACCACCACGACTTCGTCAGCGTGCCCAAACCATTGCTTCGCAAAGATTCCGATGGCCGCCGAGCCGCAGCCAACACGCATGCGTTTTTCTTCGACGCCATCCACAATGGGAGCCTTGCCGGCTTGCACCACCAGCTGCGCACCACCATCAATGCTTAGCTCGACCGCCTGCTTGTTGCCCAGCGCCATCATCATGTCGCAGGTGACGCGGCCTTCTTTCTTGCTGCCGCCAGTCAGGTGATGCACACCACCCAGGGACAGCATCTGCGACCCATATTCGGCGGTGGTGACGTGGCCGACGATCTCGCCCTTGTGACGGATGTTGGACTGTTCCGGGCCCAGGTAGCGATCGGTATCGATTTTTACCTTGAAGCTGCAGTAGCTGAATATGCCTTCGGTGACGACCGTGACCATGTCAACGCCATTGGCCTTGGATGAAACAATGAAGGGTGCCGGCTTGTAATCGGGATACGTCGTGCCTGAACCGACCCCGGATACGAACAAATCTGTTTCGGGGTCTTCGGCCAGCGCCACGGAGCCGACATCTGCCTGCTGCTCGGGGGATGCGGCTTCGAGTGCCGACGGCGCGGGCGGCCCGACAGGGCGGCGCATGATGACGACCGGGTCAATGCGGGTCAGTACGCCGTCGACGTTGCCCCAGCGGTCACAGGCGCCGGTACGTCCTTCAGTTATCTGACACAGGACAGGACAGGCGTTGCACTCGACCTTGTTGGCTGCCATCTTGGCGTTGCGTGGCTTGGATTTCTCAAGCACAGTGGGGCCGGGGGTGGACGGCATGGTGTCGTCCAGGTTGTCGGAGCTGTGATCCACTTTGGTATGTTCGGTCATAGCCGAAGACTCCTTGGCTTTCGCGTCGCGCCGGCACAAGCCGCCGACTGATGAAATTGAATATAGTGCTTACTATAAATTGTAGTAGTTACTACATTTAGAACTTGATGTTATCCCAAAAGCTTTCCAGCGACAAGACAGTTTCAACCCTTATATGCTGAGGCTTTCAGGTTGGGAGTTTGAGCAGGACACTGCGCAACACGGTGTCGGTAATGACGGATTTCCAATGGTCGAGCTCCCCCTTGCCGCGCAGGTCGGCGTTCAGGAATACGCTCAGCGTATAGTGATTGGACAGGTAGAAATAGCCCAGAGCGGCAATTTCGATGTAAAGGTCGCGCGCCCGTTTGTCTGCCCGAAACACCCCTTTTTCCACCCCGGAACGCAATACGTCTTCGAGGATCGCCACCGCAGGCGACGACAATTCGCTGGCGCGCGCCGACTTCTTGATATGGCGTCCCTTGAGCAGGTTCTCGCTGTTGAGCAGGGTGATGAACTCGGGATGATCCAGGTAATACTGCCAGACAAAATGAACAATGGTCGTCAGGGCCGAGACGGGCTCCTCGAGGTCGATGTCGATCCGAGCTTCGGCCTCGTTCATTTTCTCGTAGGCCGTCTCCAATACTTCGACAAACAACTGTGCCTTGCTGCCGAAGTAGTAATAGATCATCCGGTCGTGCGTACCCGAAAGCCGCGAAATACTTTCGACCTTGCCGTCTGTGAACCCGTTGCGTGCAAATACTCGTGTGGCCGCCCTGAGAATTGCCTCGCGGGTCTTATGAGCCCGCTGTTGCGTGGCCGCGTGCGCCTTGCTCCGACCTCCTTCCGCGCCGGACCTTCCCGGGGCAGCGATTTTTCGGGGACTTTTCTTCCGGGGAGTATCGGTTGGCATGACGTAGGCTTGGGGGGTTGACACCCTAGTGGATTCTACCCAACATAGAAATGTAGTCAACACCGAAAAATTTGGTGTTTACTACATTTCTGCAATGCACTACGATACGTCCGAAAACATTGTCATTCTTTACGCCTGATAGGTTCTTCTCATGACTCACGTCGTAACCGAAGCTTGTATCCGTTGCCGTTATACCGATTGCGTCGACGTCTGTCCCGTCGACTGTTTCCACATGGGGCCCAATTTCCTGGTCATCGATCCCGACGAGTGCATTGACTGTGCAGTCTGCGTCCCCGAATGTCCGGTCGAGGCCATTTACGCCGAAGAAGACCTTCCCGAAGATCAATTGCACTTCATCGAAATCAATGCCGAGCTGTCTCAGCAATGGGAAGTCATCTCACGCAGCATAGGCCCCCTGCCCGACGCCGAGGAATGGAAGGACAAGACTGGCAAGCTCGACCAGCTCGAGCGCTAAACGCTTTTTCGCCCAACTCCATTACACGAGTCCAACCATGCATAAGAATTGGATTGCCGGCCAATGGCTAGGCAGCGACAACGTCCAACAAAATCTCAATCCATCCGATCTTTCTGATGTGGTGGGCGAGTATGTGCGCGCCAGCGCCGACGACGTCGAAATGGCCATTGCATCGGCCCATGCCGCCTGGCCCGCCTGGTCCCTGAGCACACCGCAGCAACGGTTCGATGCCCTCGACATGGTGGGCACCGAACTCCTTGCGCGAAAGGCCGAGCTGGGCGAACTCCTGGCACGCGAAGAAGGCAAGACCCTGCCCGAAGCAATTGCCGAGGTCGGACGAGCCGGCCAGATCTTCAAGTTCTTTGCCGGGGAAGCCCTTCGTCTTGAAGGAGAAGCGCTGGCATCCGTCAGGCCCGGCATACAGGTCGAAGTATCTCGCGAACCCATCGGCGTGGTCGGCATCATCACGCCGTGGAACTTCCCCATTGCCATCCCGGCCTGGAAAATAGCTCCCGCACTGGCGTATGGCAATTGTGTGGTATTCAAGCCCGCCGATCTGGTTCCTGGCTCAGCCTGGGCATTGGCCGAAATCCTCAGCCGCAGCGGTTTGCCCGAGGGGGTATTCAACCTGGTCATGGGGCGCGGTTCGGTCGTGGGCGCGGCCTTTATCGAAGACCCGCGGGTCGAGGCCATCACCTTTACCGGCTCGGTCCCGACCGGCCGGCAAGTGCTCGAACAGGCGGCCGCCGGCCGTAAAAAGGTTCAGCTCGAGATGGGAGGCAAGAACCCTCTGGTTGTGCTTGACGACGCCAACCTTGAAACGGCGCTTGACTGCACCATCCAGGGCGCTTTTTACTCAACCGGCCAGCGCTGTACGGCCAGCAGCCGTATCATCGTGCAACGCGGCATCTATGATCAATTCACCAGCGAGCTGGCGCGCCGCACACAACAACTTCGAGTTGGCCACGCCCTGCGTGCCGACACGCAGATCGGTCCCGTCAGCGAAGCACCGCAGCTCGAACAAAACCTGTCTTACATCAAGATCGGCAAACAGGAAGGTGCCCGTCTGCTTTGTGGGGGCGAACAACTCGAACGCGACACAAACGGCTTTTATTTCAGCCCGGCTGTATTTGCCGATGCAGATAGCCGGATGCGCATCGCGCAAGAAGAAATTTTCGGCCCTGTGGCCACGGTCATCCCGGCCGACGACTACGAGCACGCTCTGGCACTGGCCAACGACACAGAGTTCGGCCTCAGCTCCGGCATCTGCACCCAATCTCTCAAACATGCCGCGCACTTCAAGCGTTCGATACAGGCCGGCATGGTGATGGTCAACGTGCCAACGGCCGGCGTCGATTACCACGTGCCATTTGGCGGTCGAAAAGGTTCCAGCTACGGCCCCCGCGAGCAGGGACGCTACGCACGAGAATTCTTCACTGTCGTCAAGACGGCATATACGGCAGCTTGACAACAGCAGATTCAAACCCTGCCGCCATTGCCGTGGCGGCCCGGTTCAAATGAAACAAGGCGGCCCTGGCCGCCTTGTCCGTTGATGCAGGCAATAACCGAAATAGCGAAAAATCAGCCGCGAACTACAGCGCGTTGACGCCCGCAGCATGAGCCTGCTCGTCGGCGTGATACGACGAGCGGACCATGGCACCTACAGCAGCGTGGGTGAAGCCCATTTCATAGGCTTCGCGCTCGAACATGGCGAAGGTGTCGGGATGCACATAACGCAAGACGGGCAGGTGGTGCTCAGAGGGTTGCAGATATTGCCCGATGGTCAGCATATCGACGTTGTGCGCCCGCAGATCGCGCATGACCTCAAGAATTTCTTCGTCGGTTTCACCCAGGCCCAGCATCAGACCCGACTTGGTCGGGACATCAGGATGCAGCGCCTTGAACTCCGACAGCAGCTTCAGCGAGTGGTGATAGTCGGAACCCGGGCGCGCTTGCTTGTACAAGCGAGGAACCGTTTCGAGATTGTGGTTCATGACGTCGGGCGGGCCGCCATTGAGTATCGCCAGCGCGCGGTCCAGACGACCGCGGAAGTCCGGCACCAGCACCTCGATACGCGTGGCGGGCGACAACTCGCGCACCTTCTGGATGCACTCGACAAAATGCGCTGCGCCCCCGTCGCGCAGGTCGTCGCGGTCGACCGAGGTAATCACGACATAGGATAGCTTCAGGGCAGCAATGGTACGGGCCAGATTGACGGGTTCATCCGGATCGAGCGGGTCAGGACGACCATGACCCACATCGCAGAAGGGGCAGCGGCGAGTACATTTGTCGCCCATGATCATGAAGGTGGCCGTGCCTTTGCCAAAGCACTCGCCGATATTGGGACAGGAAGCTTCTTCGCAGACCGTATGCAGATTGTGCTCGCGCAAGATGCGCTTGATGTCGTAGAAGCGTGAGCCTGGCGAGGCGGCCTTGACGCGTATCCATTCGGGCTTTTTAAGACGCTCGGCCGGAATGATCTTGATGGGTATGCGCGAAGTCTTTGCGTGTGACTTCTGTTTCTGGCTCGGATCGTAGCCTGCGGCGCCGGTCGCTTCGTGGGCGACGGGCCGGTCAAGAGGTGTAGTCATACCTGTTCCCAATAATTTCGTTGCACCGGACAGGTGCAACCAACGGGCATTTTAACGCCTATCGTCCGCCGGGTCGAAAATCACCGCCCTGTGCACGGCAGCTGCGTTTGCCTTGAACCAGCGCCCGTCTCATAATAGCTTTACGCCCACATACCTCCCGTACGGAGCCGAGCCATGGAACGACTGTCCAGCGCCACCTTGCATCATGTGCCCGACCATATCGTTCGACCTGCCTACTCTCGGCAGGACATGCCGGTGCGCATTGTCCATCTGGGCGCCAGTGCCTTTCATCGCAGTCATCAGGCCGTCTATACCGACGACGTCATGCAGGAAGGCGAAGAGCTTTGGGGCATCCTGAACGTAAGCCTGCGAAATCCGGCGATTACCCATGCCCTCGAACCACAAGACAGCCTGTATACCTTGCTGGTCCGGCACGATGAACAGACGCGCGCACGCATTATTGGCAGCATTGCCCGTACCACCTACTTGGCCGATGAACGCCATACGGTCATCGACGCCCTGACGTCTCCTGATACACAGCTCGTAACGCTAACCATCACACCCCGTGGTTATTACTACGATTCCGAAAACGACCTGCTGGATGTCGACCATCCCGATATCCGCTTCGATCTCAATTCGCCACACAATGCCGGCACGGCCATAGGCATCCTTGCCTGGGCCGTTCACCAGCGCAAGCAGCTGGGCCTGCAGCCACTGACGCTGCTCAGCTGCGACAACATGCCTTCCAACGGCAAGGTGTTGCAACGCGTTCTCGAACACTATATCGAACGCATACAGCGTGACGCAGGCGACCGCGAATTGCTCCAGCACTTCCTCGATCGTTACGCCTGCCCATGCTCGCTGGTCGATCGTGACACTCCGGCCATCCGCGCGGCGGATATCGCCGAAACCGAAACGATACTGGGTCTTCATGACGCTGCCCCAGTCATTACCGAGCCCTTCTCCCAATGGGTGATTCAAGACTGGTTCTCGTCCGGACGTCCCGCGTGGGAACAAGCCGGCGCTGTCTTTGCCCCTCATGTCCAGCCATACGAACAAATGCACGAGCGTCTGCTCGGAGGCGCCCAGTGCGCGCTGGCATACCTGGGCACCACGGCAGGCTACAAGTCGGCCCACGAAGCCATGCAGGCACCCGATTTTGCGCGGTTCCTCGACGATCTCATGGTCGAAGCGGCCAGCACATTGTCGCGTCAGGCGAAACCGGCATGGCAAGACTACAAAGACCGTCTATTGCGCCGATTTCATAATTCAGCCGTCGAAAGGTCGATTTCACAGATGGCCATTGACGGCACGCTTGTCTTGCCCGGTGCCATCATCGAGCCCATGAGAATCCGCTTGTCCCACGGCATGTCCATCGACCGCCACGCGCTGGTGGTTGCGGCATGGATACGCTGTCTCACGGGCCTTAACGAACGGCTCGAAGAGCTCTTTATCAATGATCCATTGCGCGACGAGCTTCTGCAGGCAGTCAGCAAGGCAGGCGGTCGGCGCGCCAGCCCTCACGACCTGGTCGATGCCGTGCTCGAAATCAAAGCCGTGTTCGGCGAATCGCTGCCTCAGGATATCGAATTTGTCCGTTGCATTGCCGCCGCCTTGCAAAATCTTATGGATAATCGAAGCGCCGGAGCCTTGGCTGCGCTTGCCGCCACCGACTCCGCCCTGTAGTGCCGCCCGAAACAACCATGCGCTGACTCGTTGCGGGACGTGTCGGTTTCGCTGTTTGCGCCAGGAGTTCTCTTTATAATCCCGCCATGACAACGAAAATACTCATTGTTCGATCTTCATCGCTGGGCGACCTCGTCCACATGCTTCCGGCTGTCTCGGATATCGCGCGGCACGTGCCCCAGGCACAGATCGACTGGGTGGTAGAAGAAAGTTTCGCCGAAATCCCTTCGTGGCACCCTGCTATCCATGAAGTCATCACGGTCGCCCACAGGCGATGGCGAAAAAGCTGGTGGTCGCGGCAATCCCGTAAAGAACGCGCCATCTTGCGCGAGACCCTGCGTTCGCGACATTACGACATTGTGCTTGATATGCAGGCCCTGATGAAATCAATCTGGGTTGTCCGACAAACGCGTGGCACGCGTCATGGGCTGGATCGCAAGTCGGCCCGCGAACCCTTGGCCAGTCTGTTCTATGACGTGAAACACACGGTCAAATTCTGGCAGCCCGCCATCATTCGGCAACGTGAACTTGCTGCGTCCGTCTTCGGCTACCAGTATGAAGGCACCCCCGACTTCGGACTCCAGGCCTTTACCGACGGGCAGGCGATTGAGCCTTACGCCGTCATCATGCCTTCTGCCAGTCGTGCGGACAAGCTCTGGCCGTCTGAGGACTGGCAAGCTGTTTTCGACCGGCTTCAGGAGCGCGAGCTGAGCCTCAAGCTGCTGGCAGGCAACGAAGCCGAAGCCGCACGTGGCCGGGCCCTGATTGCAGGGCGGCAAAACGCCGAGGTCCTGCCCAGAATGAGCCTGACAGACATTGCACACGTACTGGCGCGCGCCCGGATCATGGTCGGACTGGACAGCGGCCTTACCCACCTTTCGGCGGGACTTGGCCGGCCCACCATCGGCATATACAAGGCCTCAACTCCGGTGCGCACACCTTTGCAGGGCCCGGCTTACACGGCAAGCCTTGGCGAGCGAGGCAATGCGCCCTCTGCCCAAACTGTATTAAGCGCGATTGACCAGGCTCTTGAATACAGCCGTGCCGCGCCTTCCACCGTCCAACCTGCTGACGATCCAGGCTAACTGTCGTGAACCGGTTCTTTTATACGGCCAGCATACGCTTGCTGGCGCCCGCACTTTTAATATGGATGGGCTTGCGTGCGCGCCGCGCAGGTGGCCAATGGGAGGTGCTGTCCGGACCGCGTTTC
Organism: Pusillimonas sp.; assembly: GCF_029263785.1. Taxonomy (GTDB): domain Bacteria; phylum Pseudomonadota; class Gammaproteobacteria; order Burkholderiales; family Burkholderiaceae_B; genus Pusillimonas. The sequence continues at coordinate 13,654 of NZ_JAJUFE010000055.1, forward strand.
GGGCGGTATGCGAACCCGGCACCGGCGCACAGGCCAGTGTGGGTTCATGCTGTCAGCCTCGGCGAGACCAGGGCTGCCCAGCCGCTGGTCCAGGCATTGCTGGACGACGGACACACGGTACTTCTGACCCACATGACGGCGACTGGCAGGGCTGAAGCCGGACGCATGTTTGGCCCGGCCGTGGAACAAGGGCGGCTTGTTCAAGAGTGGCTTCCCTACGATTTCCCGGGCAGCGTCCAACGCTTTCTGGCTCATTACCGACCTCGTGTGGGTGTGATGATCGAACGCGAGATCTGGCCAAACATCATCGCCACCGCGCGTCGCAAGGGCATCCCCATGGTTTTGGCCAGCGCACGGTTTTCCGACAACTCCCTGCGTCAGGCGCTACGTGCCGGCAAGGTCATGCGAGAAGCCTACGAAAGCCTGTCCGCGGTTTACGCACAAACCTTGCAGGACGCTCAACGACTGGAACAAGCCGGGGCCGTTGCCGTGCGGGTTTCAGGCAATTTCAAGTTTGACGTCTCGCCGCCGCCCGAAGAAGTCGCACACGGCAAGGCCTTTGCTGCCGCGCTGCCGCGCAAAATGCTGACTATCGCCAGCACGCGGGAAGGCGAAGATGAACTGTTCATCAATGCCATCGCACAGCAGCTGAAGCGTGCGGCGGCACTGGGCAACGGCCTGCGGGACGAGGTTCTGTTCTGTCTGATTCCCCGGCATCCACAACGCTTCGACGAAGCCGCCGCCATGTTGCAAAAGGCGGGCATACCCTTTACTCGGCGCAGCCAGTTTGCAGAAGGCGATGGAACTGCCTACAGCAACATCAAGGCGTGTGCCAATGCCATGGTCCTGCTGGGCGACAGCCTGGGCGAGATGCCCCGCTATTACGCCGCCAGCCAGATTGCCATTGTGGCCGGAAGCTTTGCGCCCCTTGGCGGCCAGAACCTGATCGAAGCCTGTGCCATCGGCCTGCCCGTAATTGTGGGACCCCATACCCGCAATTTCGAACAGGCTGCGGCAGATGCCATTCAGGAAGGCGCGGCGCTACGCGCCCCGGACCCTGAAAGCGCGATTCAGTTGGCCTTGCAGCTGCTCGACGACCCACAACGCCTGGCACGCATGGGCGAAGCCGGCGCATACTGGGTCAAGCAACACGCAGGTGCCGTTGAACGCGTGGTGATCGGCTTACAGGAAATTCTGGCGCAAAAAGAAAAACAATAAGATGCCGGCCGGGCATCAGCCGGGCCGGACTTCAGTGGCTACATGCCGTGGTATTTACGGCCAAGTTCGAGTGTCGCGCGGTAGAAACCTTCTTTGCTGCCACAGTCGTAGCGCGTTCCCTCGTATTCATAGCCGTAGACCCCGCGGGATTTGAGCAAGCCCGCGATACCGTCGGTCAGCTGGATCTCTCCTCCCACACCCGCCTCGGTACGGCGCAAGTGGTCGAAGATTTCGGGCTCCAGCACGTAGCGTCCCACTACCGCCAGAGTAGACGGTGCGTTTTCGGGCAAGGGTTTCTCAACGATCGCTTCGACCTTGCTGGTTTTTTCGTTGATGCGCGGACCTGCGATGATGCCGTACTTGTTGGTCTGGCTGCGCTCCACATCATTGATGCCCAGCACACTGCCATTCTGCTGATGAGCGGCTTCAACAAGCTGGCGCGTTACAGGGGTCTCGGCATCGATCAGGTCATCGGCCAGAATCACGACGAAGGGTTCATTTCCAACGATAGGCGCAGCACATAGGACGGCATGGCCAAGCCCCAATGGGGCAGGCTGGCGCGTATAGATGCAATTGACATACGAAGGTATGACGTTGCGCACCATATCCAGCAGTTCGGTCTTGTTCTTGGCGGCCAGGTCGGCCTCAAGCTCGGGAGCACTATCGAAGTGGTCCTCGATTGCCCGCTTGTTGCGGCCCGTGATGAAAATAAGGTCAGTCACGCCGGCGGCGATGGCCTCTTCGACTGCGTACTGGATCAACGGCTTGTCAAACACCGGCAACATTTCCTTTGGCATGGCCTTGGTAGCCGGCAAGAACCGCGTACCCAACCCCGCCACAGGAAAGACAGCTTTACGTATAGGTTTCATAGCTTCCCAA
>NZ_JAJUFE010000014.1 GCF_029263785.1 Pusillimonas sp.
GCTTTGGGTATCTGCAGTTGTGACGTTGTTCCACTTTGCTGGGCCTGGTTGAGGTTCGGGTTCGGGTTCGGGTTCAGGTCAGGCCGGGCCGGGCCGGGGGGGCGCCGGGCAAGGCTAGGGCAGGGTAGGGGCACGGCACAGTACGGCAGAGCCAGAGGCAGACGCAGGTCAGACAGGTCAGGGCAGGTCAGGGCAGGTCAGGGCAGGTCAGGGCTGGGCTGGGAGAGGAAGGGGCCGGCTGGCCACTGTTTCGAGTTGCAGTGGCCCCGGGGGTTACCGTGATCAGAGCGTTTTGAAAACGGATTCGGCGGCGTCCAGGGTGGCCTGGATGACGGCGTCGTCGTGGGTGGAGGAGACGAAACCGGCTTCGAACGCTGAGGGAGCGAAGTAGATGCCTTGTGAGAGCATGCCGTGAAAGAATTTCTTGAACTGCTCGATGTTGGAGGCGGATACTTCCTCGAAGGTGGTGGGGACGGTTTCGCGGAAGTAGATGCCGAACATGCCGCCGACGTGGTCTGCGCTGAAGGGGACATTGGCAGCTGCTGCGCGTTCGGACAGACCTTGCGCCAGTTTGGCAGTCTGGGCGGCGAGCTTGTCGTAGAAGCCTTCTTCGGCCAGCAGCCGCAAGGTTGCCAGGCCGGCGGCGACGGCAACCGGGTTGCCGGAGAGTGTTCCTGCCTGGTACACCCCACCCAGGGGAGCGATGTGATCCATGATGTCGGCACGGCCACCAAAGGCGCCTACGGGCATGCCGCCGCCGATGACCTTCGCCAGGGTGGTGATGTCGGGGGTGACGCCGGTCAAGCCCTGAACGCCCTGAGGACCGGCGCGAAAGCCTGTCATTACCTCGTCAAATATCAGCAGGGCGCGATGTTTGGTGCAGAGTTCGCGCAGGCCTTCCAGGAACCCCGGGACGGGTTTGACGAGGTTCATGTTTCCGGCAATGGGTTCGATGATGATGCAGGCGATCTGGTCGCCAAATTCGTTGAATGCGGCTTCAACAGCGTCGAGGCGGTTGAAATCCAGGACCAGGGTGTGCTGGATGAATTCGCTGGGAACGCCGGCGGAAGTGGGGTTGCCGAAGGTAAGCATGCCGGAACCGGCCTTGACGAGAAGGCTGTCGGCATGGCCGTGATAGCAGCCTTCGAATTTGATGATCTTGGGCCGGCCGGTAAAGCCCCGGGCCAGGCGGATGGCGGACATGGTGGCTTCTGTGCCCGAGCTGACCAGCCGTACTTTTTCGATGGAAGGGATCCGTGCTGCCAGGGTCTCGGCGATTTCGATTTCGCCTTCGGTAGGCGCGCCGAATGAGAGCCCGCCAACGGCGGCCTCTTGAACGACACGAACGATTTCGGGGTGGGCGTGACCAAGAATGGCGGGGCCCCACGAGCCGACGTAGTCGATGTATCGGGTATCGTCGGCGTCCCAGACGTAGGGGCCTTGTGCGCGTTTGATGAAGCGCGGCGTTCCCCCAACGGAACGGAAGGCGCGCACGGGGGAGTTGACGCCGCCAGGGATGGTTTGGCTGGCGCGTTCGAATAAGGAGGCGTTACGGGACATGTTGAGAATCCGAAATAATAGAGTGCGTTCGCCGTAGTGTCTGGAACCTGGCGAATATGTCTGACTAGCTTGAGCCCATAAGCATACCAAGCGTGCCGGGTTGTTGGGCATGGTTGGTGGCCGGGAACTGACGCGCTCCGGCGGGCAGGTGTCCGGGCTTGTGGTTCAGGTTTGGTACTGGGTGAAAAGGTCGGTGCAGCGCTGCGCTGTTTCCTGGATGTCCGCGACGTCAAAAAGGCCGCTAATCATCGCAAGGCTGTCGGTACCGGCCTGGACGAGTGGGGCGGCGTTGTCGGCGGTGATGCCGCCGATGGCGACGACGGCAACCCGGGTCGCTTGCTCGGGCTCATGCAGGGCGATCAGGCGGCGGCCTTCCTGGATGTGTTCGACGGTGGCTCGCACGGCGTGGGGTTTGACTGATGATGGGTAGACGGCCCCAAAGGCTACATAATCGACGTCGTGCTTCAGCGCCTGGGCAGCCAGTTCGGGCTGGTTGTAGCACGAGGTGCCCAGAATGCGACCTGGCCCCAGTGCTTGGCGCGCCATATCCAGTGGGCCATCGTCACGACCCAGATGGACGCCGTCGGCATCCAGCCTTAGGGCCGCTTCAATGCTGTCGTTGACGATGAATAGTACGCCCAGCTTGCGGCAGAGTTCGCGCAGGGCTGCGGCTTGTGCCCAGCGCTGTTTTTCGTCGCCGGTCTTGCGTCGCCACTGAAGCACTTTCATGCCACCTTCGGCCGCTTTTTCAACCGCATGAAGCAGTCGATCGGTATCAGTCCATTCGGGGGTGATGCCGTAGACGCCGCGCGGAAAGCGGGTGGGTCGTGTGTCAATCATGCGTAGGCTCGGGAAGGGACCGGTCAATAATCCTATAGCCCATTCCGGGCTGGAAGGTGGCCGTGGTAAGTGGGGTTGCTTTCTTGAGGGCAGTTTCTACTGCAGCCGGCATGATAAGACCTCGCGCCAGTTCGAGCGCGGCGGCACATGAAAGTGGGCCATCGATGTCGTTAAGGCGGGAGGTGGGAGGCTGCCACAGCCAGTTGAACATGGTTTGTTCGGGGCCATGCAGGATATGTGCATATTGGCCTGGCCGGATTTGCGCTCCGGTGGTCAGCACCCATTGAGCACCGTACTGCAACAGGATGGTGGCCGGCGAGTTGCCTTCCGACGGTGGCAGGATGCCGTCTGATTGCCAGTGGGTCAGCAACTGGTGCTCGACGACGATCAGGTCGGCTTGTGGCAAGAGAAGCTCGAATATCGCTGCCAATACATTTTCCGGGTCGGTGTCTTCAAAGCTGTCCGAGCCCAGTGGCGCTCCCAACTGCAGCACGAGTGGTAATTGGTTATAGTCGGCGACGATTTGTGCCAGAACCCGCACGGCGTCGGTGGTGTAGAGGGGGCCGGCCTTGATGGCCTTGACGTTCATGTCTTCGAGCAGGCAACGGGCCTGATCGTCGATGAATTCAGGGGCCATGATGCATACGTCTTCGATGCTGGCGGTGTCCTGAACATGCACTGCAGTGACCACGCTTAATGCATGGCCCCCCAAGCGGGCGCAGGTTACGGCGTCCGCGGGCAGATTGCCCGAGCCGCTTGGATCGAACGGGCCAAAAAAGAGAACCAGGGGGGGAGCAGGGTGTTGCACGGATTCAAAAAGAGGGGTCAAGGGGGAAATTGAGAAGATTATTCGCAAACCTTGGCATGAATCAAGAAGCAAGGCCATTGCGTTTAGTAATATTGTCCCCATTCTAATAGAAGCACCACGACTGCGTTGACCAAATGGATCATTTGGTGCTTCATCATTTTTCTGAGAGTAACGGATATGCGTACCTGGATGTGCTTGATTTGTGGCTGGATTTACGATGAAGAGGCGGGTGTGCCCGAAGAGGGCATTGCGCCGGGCACTCGTTGGGAAGATGTGCCTCCCAACTGGGTTTGCCCGGAATGTGGTGCGCGTAAGGAAGACTTCGAGCTTGTAGAGGTGTAAGCTTGATTAAACGGCGGTTGCCGCAGACAGGAGGGATATCATGATAACCAGCAAAGATTCAGGTTCGATTCCCAGTGTCGACCTCTCCGGACAGTTCCTGCTTGCCATGCCCGGCATGGTGGGTGGTCATTTGGCCAACACGGTTATTTTCGTGTGCGAGCACACCAGTCAGGGTGCCCTGGGCCTGGTGGTAAACCGCCCCACGGACCTTACCGTTGGCAATTTGCTGCAGCGAATTGATCTCGATCTTTCCCTCGAGATCGGGCCTGTGCAGGATACGCCGGTATTTTTCGGCGGCCCGGTACAAACCGACCGTGGCTTCGTGTTGCACACGCCAATCGGCGCATACAGTTCAAGTATCAAGCTCGGCGATCTGGCATTGACAACGTCTCGCGATGTATTGCAAGAGGTGGCCGAAGGCCGTGGGCCCGAGTTCATGCTCATCACTTTGGGCTACGCGGGCTGGGGTGCCGGCCAGCTCGAAAGTGAACTGGCGCAAAATGCCTGGCTCAACGTCGAAGCGCCCAAAGACATTCTCTTTGGTGTGCCGCCCGAAGATCGGTACGAAGCCGCCTTGGGCGCCCTGGGCATCACCTTGTCCATGCTGACGGGCGACGCGGGCCATGCCTGAGGAAACTGTGCTGGCCTTCGATTATGGTTTGAAGAAAATCGGGGTCGCACTGGGAAATACGCTTACCCGGCATGCCCGCCCTTTGCGCATACTTACGCCCAGTACTCGAAAACAGCGCTTCGAAGCCATCGCACAGTTGCTTGATGAATGGCAGCCGGACCGAGTGGTGGTGGGCCTGCCGCTGATGGCCGATGGCGGCGAGCAATATCATTCCCTCAGGTGCCGCCGCTTTGCGAATCAGCTGCACGGGCGCTTTGGTATTGCCACCGAGCTCGTCGACGAGCGCGGCTCCAGCGTCGAAGCGCAGCGCGTGCTGGGCAACCACGATGACGATGATGCGATGGCCGCCGCCATTATCCTGCAACGGTATTTCGACACGCTGCCTGGCTGAACCTGTTTCTGCAACCACGCATGCTAGGTTGGAGAGGCTTCGGGCCGAGGGTTATCGACAAAAGGCAACATGAGCGAAAGGTAATATCATTACGCCCTGTGAAACCGAACCATGCCTTCCGCGTCGTAACAGAGAGTCCAATTTGAGTTTCTTACGTGTCTTGCTCAGGCTGCCCTTCATTCTGGTGTGGCTTGTCTCCAGCCTTCTTTCGGTTGCTACCATCTACCCAATTGTCACTCCCGCCCTTCGCGGACGCATGAACCGCGCCTGGTCCCGGACACTCGTATGGTTATGCGGGGTGAAGGTTACTGTGGTGGGTCGGCCGCCCATGCAGGGCTCGGGTCTGTGGGTGTCGAACCATGTTTCATGGATTGATATCTTCATTCTCGCGGGGGTTCGCAGCGTTTTCTTTGTCGCAAAGAGCGAGATTCGTCGCTGGCCGGTGATAGGCTGGCTGGTCGCCAAGGTTGGAACCGTTTTTTTGCACCGGGGGCAACGGCATGCCGTGCGAGAAGTCAGCGAAGAAATTCAGCGCCGCTTCGCGCGTGGTGAAGTGATTGGATTGTTTGCAGAGGGCACTACTTCGACGGGTTTCGATGTGCTGCCGTTTCATGCAAGTCTGTTTGATCCGGCAATTCGAGCCCAGGTGGCGATTCAGCCAGTGGCCCTTCGATTCATGTATCGCGGACTGCGCAGCGATTTCGCGGCTTTTGTGGGTGAAGAAACACTGGTCGCGAATTTGTGGACCTTGCTGCGCGCCAGCGGTGTACAGGTCGAGGTTGTGTTTCTGCCCGTAATCACCCCTGAGCAAAGTCAGGAATGGGGTCGCAACAGGGTCGCACGGCATGCCGAAGAGATGATCCGCGAGGCGGTGCGTGTGTCAGACCGCACCGATCATGTGTGCGAATCGCAGACCCCTATGAGCCGTTCTGCCTGAAGGTCAGCGCAAAGTCTGGGGGTCCGGGTTGTTGTCTGCGCAATCAATCTGAACAACCTGACGATCGTTCAGTCGGACAGCAGTAAGTTTGCGACCCCATACGCATCCGGTATCTACGCAGATGACATCCGGACGCAGCAACAAGCCCAAGGTTGACCAATGACCAAACACGATGGTGGCTTCATCTCGGGTGCGTCTGCCCGGGGCGTCGTACCAGGGCAAAAGCCCTGACTGTTTCCAGTCCGCTTCTGTGGGTGCCAGTTTGTGATTAAAGTCCATGCGCCCCGTAACGTCGCACATGCGCAGCCGCGTCAAGGCGTTAATGACGATCCGCTGGCGTTCCTCGTCGCCCAGGTTGGGATGCCACTGTGCCGGCTCGTTGCCGTACATGTGCTTGAGCCGGTCCGGCCAGTCGGGTGCCCGCAGCGCTTGTTCAACCTCATGCGCCAGCTTCAAGGTGTCGCTGACGCTCCATTGGGGAAGGACCCCGGCATGCACCATCAGATGCTGGTGCGCATAATGGGCCAAGGGACGATGGCGCAACCAGTCCACCAGGGCGTCAGCATCCGGCGCGGCAAGGATGTCGTCGTACGTGTCGGACTTGCCGGGCTTGCGCAGGCCGGCCACGATGCCAAGCAGGTGAAGATCGTGGTTGCCAAGCACACAGACAGCATCGTCGCCGAGGGCCATGACCTTTCGCAGGGTATTCAGGGAGTCAGGGCCACGGTTGATGAGATCACCGGCAAACCAGAAACACGGCCTGTTTGAGGCCTGGATGTCAGGGTGGTCAAGCAGGGCGTTCAACGAACTGCAGCAGCCCTGAAGGTCGCCGACTACCCAGATGTCCCGATCCATCATGCGGCCGCCTTGCTCCACGGCCAGCGGCTGATGAACAGGCGCCGCATATTATGCTGGTTCTCCATGAGAACCAGGCTTCCGAAAGCCAGGAATAGTGCGGCCAGGTTGGGCACCAGGGCAGTGACCCAAGGCTGCCAGCGACCAAGCATCCCTACGTTAAGGGCAAGCTGGTTGATCATGAAGAAGCCGACTCCCAGCAAAATGCCGATGAACACCTTGCCTCCGACACCACCACGTCGTGTCTGCATGAAGGCCACCGGCGCCGCTATGGTCATCATCACGAGCAGGGTAAACGGGTAGGCGATCTTGCGCCATAGGGCCACGATCTGCCTTTCGGTCTGCAAATGATTGCTCTTGAGGTAATCGATGTAATCCAGCAGCACCGAAATGGACATGCGCTCGGGAGTCAGGATGCGCGCGATCAGGCGCTCGGAGGTGAGCGTGGTAGTCAGTTCCCGGGACTCAACCTGCTCGGTGCGAGTCAGTGGGGTGGCTGGGGCCTGGGCATTGGCCAGGGCCATGAGCGCGTTGTCGTCGATAAGTGTTTCGCTGACATCGGCAAGCACGAGCGTGCCCTCGTCGAAGTAGCCGTCGTTTGCCCGGGAAAGTCGCGCCAGTTCTTGATTCGGGCGAAATTCATATACGGTCACGCCGCTGACGCCGCCATTGGCCTTCAGCTCTGAAATGTTGATGATGCGGTCGCCTCCCAAACTGCCTTCTTCCTTGAACCAGTAGCCGCTGTTGAGGCGTCCGCCTCCGGCGCGTCCCAGCAATGTGAGATTGGCTTCACTGTGCCTGATTTCAACCGCGGGAGTAACCACCTCGGACAGTACAAACGCACCTATCATCCAGGGCACGGTAATGACCCACAGCATGGCAAGCAGTTTGATGCCGCTGACGCCGGACACTCGCAAGATGACAAGCTCATTGCGCTGGGCCAGGCTTGCCAGGGCCAGGATTGCCCCGATCAGCAGTCCGATGGGCAACAGCTCGTAGAGGCGAGCCGGCAATTGCAGGGCCTGCAGATAGAACAGGTTGAGCAAGGTGAACTTCGAGCCCACGTTGTCCAGTTCTTCGATCAGGGCGAAAAATGTAAACAGACCTACCAGAGCCAGCAAGACGACGGCGCAGGAGCGATAGATTTCGCGGGCAAGATATCGACGGGCGGTACGCATGGATGGCAGTGGAAGGGATAAACCAGAAACGGCTAAACCGAAAGCTTAACAAATGAAATCGATGGCTCGGCGGTTTTGTTCAAAGTGCTTTGCAATGGCTGGTATCAAGACGTCCGGCACCAGATCAGGGAATCTGAACCAGCCTCATGCGAGCTTGTATGGTTGAAGTACGGGAACGCAGGTAAGAAGTGACTCCGCGCTTGTCGTAATAAGCAGGATTGGGCAGCATGGCGGCAAGTCGGGCGGACTGCGAGGGACCCAGTTGTGCCGCTGTGGTGCGATAGTAGTGCGCAGCAGCCGCTTCGGCGCCAAAAACGTTCACCCCCCATTGTGCCAGGTTCAGGTAAAGCTCAAGAATACGCTCTTTGCTCATCACGGATTCAATCATGTAGGCCAGCACCAGCTCCTGGCCCTTGCGCCAGTACGAACGGGATCCCGATAAAAACAGGTTCTTGGCCAGCTGCTGGGTAATGGTGGAACCGCCACGCATCCGGTTGCTGCCTTCGTCCGCCTGCCGCCGGTTGTACTGCCATGCCTTCTTGATGGCTTCCCATTCCACACCGGTGTGCGTAAAGAAATTGGCATCTTCCGAGGCAACGACCGCCCGCTTGAGATTGTTGCTGATGCGCTCATAGGGAACCCATTCATAGTGGATGATCGCGTCGGGATTTTCGCGGCGCAGCTCTGCGCGGGTTGCTTTCATGAAGGCGCTGCTGCTGGGATCATGAAAGCACAGCCATATCACCATGACGAATAGGCCGAATTGATACAGAAGAAAGGCGAACACGGCCAGCAGCAAGGCGCTCAATACGACCTTGGTTTTGGAAATTCGCCTTTGCGTCATCGATTCAGCCTTCTTGCATGGTTGCGCGCAACGCGGACAGGACGGGGCCGGTTTGGGGGCGCACGCCGTTCCAGATCAGGAAGGCTTCGGCGGCTTGCTCCACCAGCATTCCCAGGCCGTCCGACACAAGCTGCGCCCCGGCACGAAGGGCCTGATCCATGAACGGAGTAGGTTGTGGGCCGTACATCATGTCGTAGGCCAGGGCTCCTTGGGCGTATGTGACTCCTGCCAGCGCCGGTGCTTCGCCTGCAAGACTGCTTGAAGTGGCGTTTATCACAATATCCCATTCACCCTGGGCCTGATCAAGGCCGCCACTGGACAATCTGGAAGCGTAGTGCGGCAAGTGCTCGGCAGTGTGCTTGCCCAGGTCGTGTGCCCGGGCGGCATTGCGATTGACAATGTGCAGGGTCTGACAGCCGGCGTCGAGCAGGGGAAACAGGACGCCTTTTGCCGCGCCGCCGGCACCGACCAGCAATACACGCTTGTCCTGTACGTGGATGCCCAGCCGGGTAATGTCAGCCAGCAAGCCGACTCCATCGGTATTGCATCCACGCAAAGTTCCGTCCTGCATCCAGAGTGTGTTGACGGCACCGGCAAGCCTGGCCCTGTCCGACAGTTTGTCGCCGCATAATTCGAAGGCTTCTTCCTTGAAGGGTACGGTGACGTTCAGCCCCCATCCGCCTGAACTGAAGAAATCGGTGACAGTCCGCTTGAACTCATCAAGCGGACTTTCGAGCAGGCCGTACTGCAGGGAGATTCCGGTCTGACGACCAAATTGCTGATGGATGGCCGGCGAACGGCTATGTTTGACGGGGTTGCCGACCACGGCAAAATGCCGGAGGGGGGCCGTGTTGTTCATGGGTTCTCTGTTATTAAACGATTATTGGTGAAATGCCAAGTGCGTGTGATGGCGAGCACGTCGGTATGGCGCGCAACGGCTTCAGGCAAGGGTGAAAATGGTGCAGCAAGCTGAACGATGCGTTGTGCGGCCAGGTTCAGGACGGCATGTTCGGAAGGCTGATCGATTTCGATGCGAAGCAAGTCGCCATTGCTTTTGATATATGCCGTCAGGCGAAGTTTGCCATAGACTTTTCCTCGCGCCTCGGCAGGATAGTGTTCGGTACCAACCAGCTCGATCCGTTCACGCCATGCTTCGACATACTGGGCATAGTCGGCCTCTTGGGCGGCGGGCCCTACGAACTGCTGGCGTGGGCGGGCGTTATACCTTTCTATTTCGGCCTTGATTGCACTGATCCGGGCGTTGAGCACCAGGCTCTCCTGTACCATGTCGTCTTCTCCGGCATCGTCGGATTGCTGCAAAAGGTCGGGCCTGTTGCGGGCGTCCGGTACGATTTGCAACGCTTCCAATTGAGCATAAAGGCGTTCCTGCTCGGATTCCAGCTGAGCCTGCCGCTTGCGCAAGGCTTCGAGCACCATCTGGTCGGGTGAGTCGGCCGCTGTGCGCGGCAAGGGAGAGGCTGCGACCGAATGACCGCCATCGCCTCCCGCATTGATTTGCTGTTGGGCGATAACCTGGGGCTCGGCCGGAGCCGCTTCGGTGCGCGCATTTACCAAGGTGACTTCCAGGTGACTGAGCGACGGGGCCTTGGCAGGCGGCGGAGTGTGAAACCGTAAAGCCAGCATTGCGGCATGAGCACAGATGGATATCAAAAGTGCCAGCGGCAGATATCCCCCACGGCCGTGTGGCCGTGAAATAAGCGTCCATATCAGCAAGGGGCCGGAGTGGGCATTCATGACTCGTCAGGGTTCGACTGCTCCCAGATACCGGCAGTGTAATTCGACAGTCAGTTCGTCGCACCCGATGATTTCCAGCTCGACCAAGCGGCCGCGCTCAAGCTCGGGCAGGCCCGGAACCCGTGTGACGAGTGGCAGGCAGTCCAGGCGCACAAGGTCGTCACGTAAAACCTGGCCGCGCACCTGCTTGACGTCATGTTGTTGCAGCCAGCGCAAGCACCAGTACCGTTCGATTGTGGTCTGGAAATCGCCCCAGGCGGAATATTGGGAGTCGAAGGCTCCGATAATGGCGTATAGATCCGCTTCTTTGGGCTTGAACGGTGCCACCAGGCGTGCTGATACGCCATGTTGGGCAGCAGCAAGTATTTGTCCCTGGTTGATGAGGTCGACGTAGCGACGAAGCGGTGACGTCGACCAAATATATTGGGGAACCCCGATGGCTTCGTGAGGTAGCGCCTGTGTGGACATGCGGACGCGACCTGCCTGCTGTGACCGGTAGATGCCGGGAACCCCGTGCTGTGCCAGGAGCCCACCCCAATGATTATTGGCCAGGATCATGTATTCGGCGACCAGACGATCAAGGGGTGCATCACGTCGACGGGGCACAATGCGAATGGTGCTGTCGGGGTCATCCGGGGAGCCTTCAAGGTGAAACGAATATTCAACCCGCGTGTTGTTCTCGGTCTTGCCGCGGACTTCGTCGCGTTGGGCACTAAGCAATTTGGCAAGGCGCCACAATGGACGCAGCCAGTGCCCATAAGGAAGCTCGGCTTCCGGATTGTCCAGGGTTTCTTCCGTTACCCAATCGTCCAGGTTGTGGATGCGCAGATTCTCACGTACGTGGAGCATTTCCACGCGCGTTTCGGTTTCGAGAATCTCTCCGGTGGTCAAGTTCGCGGTGGCATACAGGGAAAGCGCGGGTCGAGGCTTGTCGGCATTAAGCGAAAAGCGTTGAATGAGCGCGTCGGGCAGCATGGGGATTTTTTCACCCGGTGTGTACACCGTCGACATGCGTGACCGTGCGATTTCATCAAGCACAGTGCCGCGCCTTATCGCCAGGGCGGGTGCAGCGATGTGTACCCCGACCCGAACGATGTCGTCCGAAACCGTCTGGACCGACAGAGCATCATCGACTTCAATGGTCGAGGCGTCGTCTACGGAATAAGCCTCGACATCTGCCATGGGGAAATCCCAGTCTTCCGACGGAGGCTCAATGTCGGGAAAGCCCGTGCCTTTTGGAAAGTTCTGCGTCAAAAAGCGATGCCGGTGCAAAACCAGGGGATTTGGCCACGCTCCCAGGCGAAGCAGCATTTCTTCCGGGCTGGTGCCTGTCGTGGTGCAAGCGGCGTCGAATGCTTTCCATTCGAGCGAGTTTTTGTCTGGACGGGCCAGGAAAGTCATGGCCACTGCGGCGATGGCCTCCGGCAGATGGCCGGCGACCATCTGATCGGTCCATTGCTGCTGCTGCTCGGCTTGCAGGCGTTTTTTTTCGATCGCCGCCAAGGCAGCCTGCAATATGTCCGGAGGAGCGGGGCGGTAGCGTCCCTTGCCGCGCCTGTGAAAATAGGCCGGGGCGCTATTCAGGGCGAAGATCAGTGCTGCTTTCTCGACAGCCGTCGGAGCATGGCCAAAATACTCTTGTGCAAACTCCTGCGCATCAAACTCTTCCTGGGGCGCGCATTCCCATAAAAAGTCGATTTCGAGAGTCTGGGCGAGCGAACTTGCCTGCTCGAGCAAAGTCGCCGGCTCGGGTTGATCAAAGGAGAACAGAACATTGGTCTTCTTGATCTTGCTTCGTTTGCCCGATGCGGCTTCAACCTGAAGCGTGGAATCGCTTTCAGAAAAGATTCGTTCGGCTTTGAAATTTCCGCTGTCTTCGTAGAGAACGTACATAAATCGAATGATAGGTGACCTGGGCCACCGGGAGAGTGATTGGAAGGCGTCACGGAAACGAGCGGTTGAACCGCCTGAAAAGAGGCGCCCGGCCTGGACTGTTCTGGTCTGGCAAATCGTACTAGTGTTTTTCAGGTTCCAGAATGAAGCTTAGTATTTCAGGCATCCATTGCTCAAAGTCGGAGATGCCATGATCGCTGCCCTGAACAATACGGCCATGGCTGCCGGCGTACCACTGCGCCATTTCCTGCCAATCCAGGACTTCATCGCCCGTACAGGCCAGTAAAAAGTAGCGCTTCGGATCGCTTGGCGGATCAACCGCCATTGCTGCCAGTTCGTCGATGTGCTCTGGCAGGAAAATGAAAGGCTTGTCGCTATGGTACTGCTTGTGTTCCCCGACCTGACTTGCCAGGTCGCGCGCCGCATGTACTACGGGATTCAGCACCACTGCACGGCACTGGTAGGTTTCTGCAAGGCACGTTGCATAATAGCCGCCCAGCGACGACCCGATGACCGTCAGTGTTGTTGCCGGTTGCCCACCGGCGTGCTGCTCGACCAGACTTTTTGCCAGCGCTATTGCCTGGGCCGGACTTGCCGGCAGCTGGGGGCAATGCCATTGGTCTGACAAACCCCGTTGCTTCAGGGCGGAGGCAAGCAGGGTGGCCTTGGTTGATGCCGGTGCCGAGCGAAACCCATGTAAATACAGGATCATGCCCCACCACCTTCGGAAATTGCACGGTTCTGCTTACCCGCTGTGGTGAGATGATCAAGTATTTTTTGATGAACTCCACCGAAGCCGCCGTTGCTCATGACCAGGATGTGATCCCCCGATTGCGCGTGCGCAACAATGTCGCTTACCAGGGCATCCAGATCGGAGTGTGAGCAGGCGCGATCTCCAAGCGGTGCCAGTACTTTTTTCGGGTCCCATCCCAAAGCATGCTTGCCTTGCGTCTCGCCGTAACAGAAGACCAGATCGGCGGCACGCAGTGATTCCGGCAAGCGTTCTGCCATGGCGCCAAGCTTCATGGTGTTGGACCTGGGTTCCAGCACGGCCAGGATCCGCGCTGTTCCCACCTGCCGGCGCAAGCCGTCCAGGGTGGTGGCTATCGCCGTCGGATGGTGCGCGAAGTCGTCATACACCGAGATCCCGTCAACCGTCCCGCGCAATTCCATGCGCCGTTTGATGCCTTCGAAGCGGGATAGGGCCTGGATTCCGATTTCGGGGCGTACGCCGGCCTGCTCCGCCGCGGCCAGGGCAGCCAGGGCATTGAGCCGATTGTGCGCACCGGTAAGCGTCCAGGTTACGGTTCCCACCGGCTTTTCCTCTAGCCGAACCTCAAAATGAGTGGGGTTGCCCGCCACCTCGCGTGCGCTCCAGCGACCCCCGGGCCCGAAGGTCTGCACGGGCGTCCAGCAACCGCGACTTATAACGCCGTCGAGCGCGGGGTCGTGGTGCGGCCGGATGATGGAACCCGAGGCGGGTATCGTGCGCAACAAGTGATGGAACTGCGTCTGGATGGCCGCCAGGTCAGGAAAGATATCGGCGTGATCGTATTCCAGGTTGTTCAAAATGGCCGTTCTCGGGCGATAGTGAACAAATTTCGAGCGCTTATCGAAGAATGCAGTGTCGTATTCATCGGCCTCGATGACAAATAGAGAACTGCCTGCATCATATCGGGCGGAGACTTCCAGGCCGGGGGCAATACCGCCAATCAGGAAGTTCGGCTTTTTTCCCGCCTCGCGCAGCACCCATGCCAGCATTGAACTGGTGCTGGTTTTTCCGTGGGTGCCCGCCACGGCCATTACGTGTTGCCCTCGAAGGACTGCCTCACCCAGCCATTGGGGTCCGGATGTGTAAGGCAGATCCTGGTCGAGGATCGCCTCCATCAAGGGGTTGCCCCGGCTGACCACGTTACCCACGATATACAGGTCCGGCCGCAGGTCTGTCTGGGTGGCAGCGAACCCTTCGATAAGCTCGATGCCTTGCTCTTCGAGCTGGGTGCTCATGGGGGGATAGACGCCTGCGTCACAGCCGGTGACCTTATGGCCGGCCGCCCGGGCTATCAGGGCCAGGCCACCCATGAATGTGCCGCAGATGCCTAATATATGTAGATGCATGGTGTTCCTCCAGGCGGTATTGTAGTGATTCTCGCGCAGCTGCAAGTCCCTTCGCCTGTCAGGGAGTGTTCAGGTGCAATGGTAAAATCGACCTTCATGAACAAGAAACCCTTTTCTCGGGGGGCGCCATGAACCGGCGCACCTTTCTACTGCGCACTGGCTCGCTGGCAGGTGCGGGTCTGGCATTGTCGTTTCCCTTGCCGTCGTTTGCTGCCGATTCCCTGTTCGGTGAAAGCCTGCCCGACGTGGACGGAGTACAGCAGCCGCTCAACCAATGGTTGGGCAAGCCGGTTGTAGTGAATTTTTGGGCGACGTGGTGTCCTCCTTGCGTCAAGGAGATGCCCGATCTCGAAGTACTGCATCATAAATACCCAGAGGTCAATTTCTTGGGCCTGGCTGTGGATACTGCCGTAAATGTTCGCAAGTTCAATGAAAAAGTACAGGTCAGCTACCCGTTGCTGTTGATCGGCCATGCCGGAATTCAGCGGATGCGCGACATGGGCAATCGTGCAGGAGGCCTGCCATTTACGGCTGTATACGACGCCAAAGGCCGGGTGGCGGAAACCATTCTGGGCCAGGTAAAACCTGACGAGCTCGAAAAAATTGTTCAAGGCCTGTTGTCGTAGAACGCGCGAAAAACAATGGTTTTCATGGACAAACACCCCCTTTTCGCGTAAAAAGACGGTCTAACCCTTGAACACATCCAACATGGCCCGAAACATTCTTGTCGTGCACGGCCCCAACTTGAATTTGCTCGGCACCCGCGAGCCGCAAGTTTACGGCCGCCAGACATTGGCCGAAATCGATGCCCGTCTCAAGCAGCTGGCTGACGAAAATGGCGCCAAGTGCTCGACGTACCAAAGCAATCACGAAGGCGAACTGGTTGATCGCATCCAGGCCGCCGCCGGCGACGGTACCGATTTCATTATCATTAACGCCGCCGCCTATACGCATACCAGCGTAGCCGTGCGCGACGCCCTGGCCGGGGTGGCAATTCCGTTCATCGAAGTGCACCTGTCCAATGTCTATAAGCGAGAGCCCTTTCGCCACCATTCCTATTTGTCCGACCTGGCAGTGGGAGTTGTTGCGGGTCTGGGCGCCTTTGGCTACGAGGCTGCGTTGCAACACGCCATGGGCGCTTAAGTATTTACTTGCCGTTTTTATTTTTTATCAATTTTTCGTTCGCTGCAGCCCAAGCCGGCTTTAGTGAGCTGATATGGAAAAGTCTGTATGGACCTCAGAAAACTCAAGACCCTGATCGACCTCGTCGCCGAATCGGGTATTGCCGAACTCGAAATCACCGAAGGTGAGGGCAAGGTACGCATCGTCAAAGCTGTCCCTCCTGCACAGCAAGTCGTGTATGCTGCCGAGCCGGCTCCCGCACCCGGCCCGGCACCGGCGGCGGCCGCTCCAGCTCCCGCCGCCCCGGCTGCGCCTGCTGCTCCGCAGGGGCATGTGGTCAAGGCGCCAATGGTCGGCACTTTCTATCGTGCCCCCAATCCAGGAGCGTCACCATTTGTCGAAGTGGGTCAATCGGTCAAGGAGGGTGAGCCTCTGTGCATTATCGAGGCCATGAAGTTGCTTAACGAAATCGAGGCCGACAAGGCCGGCGTCATCAAGGAAATCCTGGTCGAGAACGGCGAACCCGTTGAATACGGCCAACCCCTGTTTGTCATCGGCTGAGCCATCCATGTTTGAAAAAATCCTCATCGCGAACCGGGGCGAAATTGCCCTGCGTATTCAGCGAGCTTGCCGCGAACTGGGCATCAAGACCGTCGTCGTGTATTCCGAAGCCGATCGCAATGCCAAATATGTGCGTCTGGCTGACGAAGCCGTGTGTATCGGACCGGCGGCTGCTCGCGACAGTTACCTCAATATGCCCGCCCTGATTTCGGCGGCTGAAGTCACCGACGCCGAAGCGATCCATCCCGGTTATGGCTTCCTTGCCGAAAATGCCGACTTCGCTGATCGGGTTGAGAAAAGCGGTTTTGTCTTTATTGGTCCCCGTCCTGAAACCATTCGCATGATGGGTGACAAGGTCAGTGCCAAGCTGGCCATGATCGAAGCAGGCGTGCCGGTTGTGCCAGGCTCGCCGGGCGCGTTGCCGGACGATCCGGCCGAAATCCAGCGCATGGCTCGCGAAATCGGTTATCCCGTTATCGTCAAGGCGGCGGGCGGTGGCGGCGGACGTGGAATGCGAGTGGTGTACACCGAGGCTGCGTTGTTGAACGCAGTATCCATGACCCGGACCGAAGCCGGAGCCGCATTCGGCAACCCCGAGGTCTACATGGAGAAGTTCCTCGAGAACCCTCGTCATATCGAGATTCAGGTTCTGGCCGACGGCGGGCGAAATGCTGTCTGGCTGGGCGAGCGTGATTGCTCCATGCAGCGCCGTCATCAGAAAGTCATCGAAGAAGCACCAGCGCCGGGTATTGCCCGCCGTCTTATCGAGCGAATTGGCGAGCGCTGCGCCGAGGCATGCCGCAAGATGGGTTATCGTGGCGCAGGTACGTTCGAGTTCCTGTACGAAGACGGCGAATTCTTCTTCATCGAAATGAATACCCGGATTCAGGTCGAGCACACCGTCACCGAGATGATCACGGGTATCGATCTGGTGGTTCAGCAGATACTTATAGCTGCCGGCGAAAAGTTCACCTTGCGTCAACGCGATGTGCAGTTCCGCGGACACGCCATCGAATGCCGGATCAACGCCGAAGATCCATTCAAGTTCATCCCCAGTCCCGGAAAGATTACCAACTGGCACACGCCGGGCGGGCCCGGGGTGCGCATGGATTCCCACGTATTCAGTGGTTACACCGTTCCGCCACATTATGATTCCATGATCGCCAAACTGATTACATACGGCGATACGCGTAGTCAGGCTATCGCCCGTATGAGCATTGCCTTGTCCGAAATGGTGGTAGAAGGTATACAGACCAACATTCCGTTGCACAGCGAACTGATGCACGACGCGCGCTTTGTCGAGGGTGGTACCAGCATCCATTACCTCGAACACAAGCTGGCTCAGCGTTCTTAAAAGCGAATAGGGCAGATGCCCCGCCATGACGGTTCATGGTGGGGCTCCAATACAGGGTAGATACATGCGTGAACTTGTCCTGCACTGCCGGGAAGCCCAGGCCGAAGCACTATCGGATGCACTACTTGAGGCTGGTGCCTTGTCCGTTTCGGTGGAAGATGCCGACAGTGATACCGAGGCAGAGCAGCCCCTGTTCGGCGAGCCCGGCCTCGAGCCTGAGGTTCGCGCCTGGAGACGCAACCGGGTTGTGGCGTTGTTGCCAGATGGGGCCGACCCCGAGCAGATTCTTGAGCAGGCAGGCTCATCATGCGGTCTTGATCTCATGGCCAGCGCCTGGTCCACCCGCGAGGTGCCGGACGCCGATTGGGTCAAGCTGACCCAGGCACAGTTCGGCCCCATTCACGTTGGCGACCGACTCTGGATCGTGCCCAGCTGGCACCGTGACGATCCAGACGTAGCGGCAGCTCACGACCCGGACTCCCCCGAGGCGATCCGAATCGAGCTTGATCCGGGTCTTGCATTCGGAACGGGCAGCCATCCCACCACGCATCTGTGCCTGGAGTGGCTGGAGGCAAATCTGGAGCCGGGCCAGACTGTCCTGGATTACGGTTGTGGGTCGGGAATTCTGGCGATCGCCGCCAAACTTCTTGGCGCCGGATCGACGCTTGGAGTCGATATCGATGAGCAGGCAGTGCGGGCCACCGAGTACAATGCTCAAGTCAACCGTTGCGAGGTGCGCGCGCTATTGCCTGATGCCTTGCCTGAAGGGCAGCACCAGGTCGTAGTGGCAAACATTCTGTCCAATCCCCTAAAGGTGCTGGCGCCAATGTTGGCCAATCGTGTAGCGCCCGGCGGACGCCTTGTGCTTTCGGGTGTGCTAGAACGACAGGCCGACGAAGTTGCCGCGGCCTATGCCCCCTGGCTCGAAATGAGCGTGTGGCGTTCGCGTGACGGATGGGTGTGCCTGAGCGGGCAGCGCGCCTGATAAAGCCTCAATAAAGTACTATGGATTTAACCACACGCTGCCCCCAGTGTCTTACCGAATTTCCGGTCAGCTTGCAGCAGTTGCAGCTTCGCAAGGGTTATGTCCGCTGCATTAACTGCGCTCATATCTTCGATGCTTACGAGGCGGTAGTACCCGCCGCTCCTGTTGCATCCCCCACTCAGCCGCCCAGGGCTTCCGAAGAGGCAGGGTTTTCGGTCTCTGCTTCCGCTGCATCGCCCACCGAGCCACGATTTGTTGTGTCGAATGGCAAGGTGGATTCCGCTACAGAACACGCCGAGCCTTCTGTTTCGATTCGCGTGCGCAGCGCGCCTGCCGACTCCACGTCGTTTACGGTGCGCGATCATCATCTAGCCGACGACGGCACCAATGAGCCCATCATCTCTGGAAGGG
This sequence comes from Pusillimonas sp., assembly GCF_029263785.1. GTDB lineage: Bacteria > Pseudomonadota > Gammaproteobacteria > Burkholderiales > Burkholderiaceae_B > Pusillimonas. The sequence continues at coordinate 18,586 of NZ_JAJUFE010000014.1, forward strand.
ACCCTGTTCATTCCGGGCGCCGGGAGCATTCATTGGGCGATCAGGGCGCTTATCGCGATGACGATATCGCGCAGCGGGAATCCGGCCTGTACGTCGAACCGCGGGCAGGACGCGAAGCCGGACCCGAATTCATTCACGATGATGAGCGCAGTGGAATTGGCATAGGCGGCATCTTGCTGAGCTTGTTGGTGGTGCTGGGCGTGGTCGCTGCATTGCTTCAGCTTGCCTACATTTACAGGGTGCAACTGGCCAATGAGTTTCCTGGCATGCGGCCTGCGCTTGAGCGTTACTGTGACGTGGTCGGCTGTACGGTCGATTACCCACGCAGGATCGCTCTGATCGCGATCATGGATTCTTCGCTGCAGGCAGTGCGGGACCCCGGGAATGCTGATAAAGGCACCAGTCGGCTGATGCTTAACGTCGTGCTGCGGAACAACTACGAAAAGCCGCAGCAGTGGCCCAACCTTGCCGTTGAGCTTGTTGATTTCTCTGGCACCGTCGCAGTCAGGCGCTCTTTGACTCCAGCCGATTATTTGCCTGAAATTTCCCGGGACGGACCGTTTCCCGGAAAAAGCGAGGTCCGGATAACGGTGCCCATTGAAGTCAGGGGCGTCCAGATCAATGGCTATCAGTTAGATAAATTCTTTCCGTAAGGATGGTAATGACCAATAAAATTCTTGTGTGCGGCTCTGTCGCCTTTGACACCATCACGGTATTCGAGGGGCATTTCAAAGACCATATCCTGCCTGACAGCATTCAGTCACTGAGTGTGTCCTTTTTTGTGCCGTCGATGCGAAAAGAGTATGGTGGTTGCGCCGGAAACATTGCCTATAACCTGCGTTTGCTTGGCGCGGACGTGGCACCTGTGGGTACTGTCGGCGCCGACGCAAGCGATTATCTTGACTATATGAAACGCTTGGGTATCGACACATCGCTGGTTCGTGTGTTGCCCGACATGTTCACTCCTCAGTGTTTTATTACCACCGATCTGGACAGCAACCAGATCGCTTCATTTCACCCCGGCGCGATGGCACGTTCGTTCGAAAACGATCTGAGTGGCACAGAGGCGGCGTGGGCTATTGTGGCGCCCGACTCAAAAGAAGGCATGTTCGCCAACGCCGAGCGGCTCAAGGCGCAGGGCACTCCTTTTATCTTTGACCTGGGTCAGGCCATGCCCTTGTTTGACGGCGAAGACCTGAAGCGGATGCTGGACATGGCCGACGTACTTACCGCCAATGACTACGAAGCCAGCGTCATCGAGCAGCGCATGGGGCGCAGCATCGAAGATATCGCCCGGGGTCTGCGGGCCGCTGTCGTTACAAGGGGGGCGGAAGGCGCAACCCTGTATACCGATGGGACTACAGAACATATCGATCCGATCAGGGTGGACTCCATCGTTGACCCGACCGGATGCGGCGATGCCCACCGGGCAGGTCTGCTTTATGGGCTGGTTAACGATTGGTCACTCATTGATGCCTGTCGCTTGGCGAATGTGATGGGCGCCATTAAAATCTCTTCCAAAGGGCCGCAAAACCATCAACCGGCACGTGCCGACATTGGCGCCATGCTCAAACAACATTACGGCGTCGATCTTGCCTGAAGCAAGGTCGCCTGCCATTAGGAGTATTCCATGAGTTCTTCAATCGCAATCCGTTCAGATCGAGTTCGACCCGGTTTTCGGCTGTTGGCAGTTACTGCTGTTGTTGCGTCGCTGGCAGTTGTGGCCGGCTGCGCAAATCGTTCCGCGTCCAGCTCGGTGTATACGTACGGACAAGCGCAGCAAGAACAGATTGTTCGCACCGGCACAGTCGTATCGGTGCGATCCATCACCATCCAGGACGACCGCTCAAGTGGCGCCGGCATGATCGCCGGAGGCGCGCTGGGTGGCGTTGCCGGCAATGCGGTCGGTGGCGGTTCCGGACGGGCAATCGCAACGGTAGGCGGCGCTATCTTGGGCGGCTTGCTGGGCAACACGGTCGAGAACCAGGTCAACAAGAAGCAGGGCCTCGAAATTACCGTTCAGCTGGATAACGGTGAAACCCGTGTGGTGGCCCAAGAGGCCGACGTTGCCATCACGTCGGGCCAGCGCGTTCGCATGATAAGTGGTGGTGGACCAACTCGCGTAGTGCCGATGTAAGCTGCGCAGTTGGGTACCCGGCCATACGGCCGAACACTCACCACTAAAAAGCTCAACTCTGAACTGCACCCCAAAAGTTGGACACCAATCCAGCCTTTGGGGTGTTTTTCATGCCTGCCGGGCTGGCTAGATTGCCAGCGCTGCAAAGGCGAATCGTTGTACCACCATCATTGCGATCTGGGCCAGGACAAGCAGAACCAGAGGAGACAGATCGAGGCCGCCCAGGTTGGGCATGATGCGGCGGATCGGATCGAGCAAGGGTGCTGTCAGCGTATGCAGTATGGGCATGATGGGTGCCATGGGGTTGACCCATGACAGCACAGCCTGAATAAGTGTGAGCCAGACGACCAGATTAAGCGTCCACTTCAATACCGTCAGCAGGGCGGCCAGCAAGGTCGGCAACAGGGATTGAACCATGGGCAACTGGCCGGTCAGCACCATCCAGGTGGCCAGCAGATAAATAAATGCTGTAAGCCAACAGGCAATAAGGCTGGGAAGGTCGAGCTTGCCGCGAGGCGCCACCAGCTTGCGCATGGGTTGCACCATCCAGTCAGTCAGACGGATGATTGCTTGCGAATAGGGGTTGAAGGGATGCAGGCGGATCGCGTATGCCCAGGCTCGCAGGATGAGGGCGATGCCGAACAGCAAAAAGACGATGTCGAAAACGAAGCCGAGGATGCCACTGATCATGGGTTCATGATTTGAAGAGGTTAGCAATGCCCTATTGTCGCATGTCTGCAGTCGGGGCTGGCTACAAAAAAACTGCCCGGAGTGCCGGGCAGTTTGATAAGGCTTGCTTCTGTCGGAGACCGTAATCAGGGACGGCCGCCGGTGGGGAAGGGCCAGGATGCCGCAGGGTTTATTGTCTTGCTGGCAGGCGTGGCCTTAGTTGCGGCTTTCTTGGCCTTGGCGTTTGCCATGGCTCCGCTCTTTTTTGCAGGAGCCTTTTTGGCGGCTGCCTTTTTGGCCGTCGCTTTCTTTGCCGCAGCCTTCTTGGCGGGTGCCTTCTTGGCTACTGCCTTTTTGGCGGTGGTTTTTTTAGCGACTGCCTTTTTTGCAGGAGCCTTCTTGGCTGCGGTTTTCTTGCTAGCAACTTTCTTGGCAGCTACCTTCTTGGTTGCGACCTTTTTGCTTGCCGCTTTCTTTGCTGCGGTTTTCTTGCTTGCTACTTTTTTGCTTGCGGCCTTTTTAGCCGCTACTTTTTTCGTTGCCACTTTCTTTGCTGCTACTTTCTTCGCTGCGACTTTCTTTGCAGCTGCTTTCTTGGCTACCGCTTTCTTGGCGGGGGCTTTCTTGGCCGCTACCTTTTTAACGGCGGCTTTCTTGGCGGGTGCTGCTTTCTTGGCGACTACTTTCTTGGCCGGTGCTGCTTTTTTTGCTGTTGCTTTCTTCGCAGCCGCTTTCTTCGCGGCCTTTTTGGCTGTTGCCATGATCAAGCTCCTTGAGAATGAATCGTAGAGATACGTTCACCCATTTGATATGGCCCCCACGAAAGGGTGCGACCCATCTCAAATGGCGCAAGCGCGCAAGACGCATAGCATCTTGCACGCCTAGAGTCTAACGTAAGGAGTTGTCGTCTCCAAGCATTATTCCCAGCTAAGTGCGCCTCCGGTTTGATATTCGATGACACGTGTCTCAAAAAAGTTGCGTTCTTTCTTGAGATCGATCATCTCGGCCATCCACGGGAAGGGATTTTCTTCTTGCGCAAATAGCGGTTCGATACCGATTTGTTGGCAACGACGGTTGGCGATAAATCGCAAATACGATTTGAACATGGCAGCATTCAGACCAAGCACACCTCGAGGCATGGTGTCTTCAGCGTAAGCATATTCAAGGTCTACAGCCTTTTTGAACAGACCTTTGATCTCTTCACGAAACTCGGGTGTCCAAAGATGTGGGTTTTCGAGTTTGATTGTGTTGATGAGGTCGATGCCAAAGTTGCAGTGCATGGATTCATCGCGAAGGATATACATGTACTGCTCGGCGGCACCCGTCATTTTGTTCTGTCGACCCAATGCAAGTATTTGCGTAAAACCAACATAAAAGAAGAGACCTTCCATGAGGCACGCAAAAACGATGAGCGATTTAAGCAGTTTTTGATCGGCTTCGGGTGTGCCGGTCTTGAAGTTCGGATCAGCAATGGCGTCGATGAACGGAATCAGGAATTCGTCTTTGGCGCGTATGGATGGCACTTCATGATACGCGTTGAAGATCTCTGATTCGTCGAGGTCGAGGCTTTCAACAATGTACTGATATGCATGCGTGTGTATGGCTTCTTCGAATGCCTGACGCAGAAGGAACTGGCGGCATTCGGGCGCGGTGATGTGCCGATACGTGCCCAGGACAATGTTGTTTGCAGCCAGGGAGTCGGCCGTCACGAAGAAACCGAGATTACGCTTGACGATACGACGCTCGTCTTCGGTCAGCCCATTGGGGTTTTTCCAAAGGGCGATGTCGCGCGACATATTGATCTCTTGCGGCATCCAGTGGTTGGCGCAGGTTGCAAGGTATTTTTCCCATGCCCATTTGTATTTGAACGGCACCAGTTGGTTGACGTCGGTCGTACCGTTGATGATGCGTTTGTCGGCGGCACGGACGCGTTGTCCATCACCGCTGGCAATGCCGCCGTGAGCCGAAGCTGCCTGGCCGGCAGCTTGTGCTGCCGGCGAAGGCAAGGCGGTGTCGTCGACGTGATGCGTCGGGCGTACATTGGGCTGCGATGGTGCAGCGGCAGGAGCCGCCGGCGTTTGAGGGGTATCGTCCCAGTTCAACATAGTTCTTTACCTCTTTGAATTACTGGCAGGCTTCGCATTCTTCGAAGCCTTCGTCGCCGGGTCGCATGGTGCATACGGCACCCACGACTTCGGCTTCGGGCAGGGGGGCGGCCGGAGCTGCGGAAACGCCGCTGGGGCTGCCGCTGGAGACGGCGTTGAGTTCGCCGCCGCGCCCGGTGGATTTCTCGGCGTTGGTCGCGCCGCTGGATCGCAGGTAGTAGGTGGTCTTCAGGCCACGCTGCCACGCCAGCTTATAGGTTTCATCGAGCTTCTTGCCGGAGACGCCCGCCATGAAGATATTGAGCGACTGTGCCTGATCGATCCATTTCTGGCGACGTGCAGCACATTCGACCACCCACTTGGGATCGATTTCGAATGCCGTTGCATAGAGTTCGCGCAGATCATTGGGAATGCGGTCGATGCGTGCCAGACTGCCGTCGAAATATTTAAGGTCGGCGACCATGACTTCGTCCCACAATCCGCGTTCTTTGAGGTCGCGGACCAGGTATTCGTTGACCACGGTGAACTCGCCCGACAGGTTGGACTTCACGTACAGGTTGCGATAGGTGGGCTCGATGCACGGCGACACGCCGATGATGTTCGAGATGGTGGCCGTTGGAGCAATGGCAACGCAATTTGAGTTGCGCATACCGTATTGCTGGATGTGCTGGCGCAAGGAGTCCCAGTCGAGGGTGCTGCTGTCGTCGACCTCGACATACCCGCCGCGCTGCTCGCGCAACATGGCGATGGTGTCCTGGGGCAGAATGCCGCGATCCCACAGCGACCCCTTGAAGGTAGCGTACGAGCCGCGCTCGACGGCAAGCTTGCTGGATGCCCAGTAGGCGTAGTAGCACACTGCTTCCATCGAGCGGTCGGAGAACTCGATGGCCGCTTCGGATGCGAACGGCACACGCATCATGTGCAGGCAGTCCTGGAAGCCCATGACCCCCATGCCGACAGGGCGGTGGCGCACGTTGGAGTTGCGCGCCTTGGCCACTGCGTAATAGTTGATGTCGATGACGTTGTCGAGCATGCGCATGGCTGTATCGATGGTGCGCTGAAGCTTCTCGTGATCGAGCACATACTGGCCGCTTTCGTCCTGCTTGAGATGGGCGGCAAGGTTGACCGACCCCAGATTGCAAACGGCGATTTCAGTGTCGCTGGTGTTAAGCGTGATCTCGGTGCAAAGGTTGGAACTGTGTACGACGCCGACGTGCTGCTGTGGCGAACGGATGTTGCATGGATCTTTGAACGTCAGCCAGGGGTGGCCGGTTTCGAACAGCATGGACAGCATCTTGCGCCACAGCGATACAGCCGGGATGGTCTTGAACAGCGTTATTTCGCCGCTGACCGTCTTGGCCTCGTATGCGGTGTAGGCTTTTTCGAATTCGATGCCGTACTTGTCGTGCAGGTCGGGTACGTCTGACGGCGAGAACAAGGTCCAGTCGCCGTTTTCCATTACGCGTTTCATGAACAGGTCGGGGATCCAGTTGGCCGTGTTCATGTCGTGGGTGCGGCGGCGCTCGTCGCCGGTGTTCTTGCGTAGCTCGAGGAATTCCTCGATATCGAGGTGCCAGGTTTCGAGGTAGGCGCAGACAGCTCCTTTGCGCTTGCCACCCTGGTTGACGGCCACGGCGGTGTCATTGACCACCTTGAGGAAAGGCACGACACCCTGGCTTTCGCCGTTGGTACCCTTGATATGGCTGCGCAGCGCGCGCACCGGCGTCCAGTCGTTACCCAGGCCTCCGGCATACTTGGCCAGCAGTGCGTTTTCCTTGATGGCGTCGTAGATGCCTTCGAGGTCGTCGGACACAGTTGTCAGGTAGCACGAGGACAACTGCGAATGCACGGTTCCCGAGTTGAACAGGGTAGGGGTAGAGCTCATGAAATCGAAGGAAGACAAGATTTCGTAGAACTCGATGGCGCGTGCTTCGCGGTCGATTTCATTCAGCGCCAGGCCCATCGCCACCCGCATGAAGAACACCTGGGGCAGTTCGATGCGGCGACCCCGCACATGCAGGAAGTAGCGGTCGTAAAGCGTCTGGAGACCAAGATAGTTGAACTGCAGATCGCGTTCGGCCTTGAGGGCGCGGCCCAGGCGGGGCAGATCGAACTGGCCCAGCTTGCTGTCGAGCAGGCTGTTCTCGATGCCCAGCTTGACGAAGCGGGGGAAATATTCGGCATAGCCTTCGGTCATTTCGGACTGAGCGACCTCTTGGCCCAATACCTCTTTGCGGATGGTATGAAGCAGCAGCCCGGCGGTAACCTGGCTGTAGGCCGGGTCGGACTCGACCAGGGCACGAGCCGAAAGGATGGCGGATTTATAGACCTCGTCGACAGGAATGCCATCGTACAGGTTCTTGACGGTTTCCTTGAGAATGCCATCGACATCGATCTCGATGGACACACCCTGGCTCGCTTCTTCGATGGTGGTGCGCAGCTTCGAAAGGTCGAGCGGACGCATCACGCCGTTGTCGTTGACGTTCAAGGTGCTTTGCTGGGCGGGTGCTTCTTGCTGGCCGGCACGGGCACGCTCCTGGGCGCGCTTTTCACGGTAAAGCACATAGGCGCGTGCCACGTCGTGTTCGCCCGAACGCATCAGTGCCAGTTCGACCTGGTCCTGGATGTCTTCAATATGAAAGGTGCCACCGCCCGGACGGTTACGTACCAGCGCGTTGACAACCTGGGATGTGAGTTGATCGACGAGTTCGCGAATCCGGGCCGATGCGGCGCCTTGTCCGCCATTGACAGCCAAGAATGCCTTGGTCATGGCGATGGCAATCTTGCTGGGTTCGAAGCCTACCACGGCGCCATTGCGGCGGATGATGTTGAAGTTGTGCCATTGGCTGCCGGCTTCGGTGTTGCCGCTGGCGGCTGGCGAAGACGGAGGAACAGCGACTGGCCGGGACTCAGCGATGGTATCGGTCTGCATGAAGGCTCCTGGGAAACAGTGACCCGCCGGCGGACGGCGGGGAGTATTTTGGTTGGTGATGAGTAGGTGGCGGGCTTTGGGCTGACCGCTCTTTTTTGGGGCTCAACCACTATATCTTGTGGTTTTTGTTGTTTCAACTACTAATTGTAGTGATAGCAGGCCGGGTAGGCAAGTCGATTCTGAGCTTGATTTTTTCTGCAAATATGCATGTTTGCGCTTCGGAAACCGGGATTCCTTCGGGAAGGCGCGTGGGGCCTTGCCCTTGGTGTTTTTTGCGCCGCAGCAGCGCTTCAAAAAAATAATTGTGTCGATCGGTACGTGGCCATTTGAACGCGGTTGAATAGGCTATGCAGCCTTACTGTTATCAGTTCAGATAGAACATGGCCTTGGCCAGGAATACGATTACCACCACATGGGCAAACACGCTCAAATGAATCATGCGCGACTGCCTCGACCTGAGGCGGCCTGTAGCGCCCATGCTAACCGCATAGACGAAGTGGGCCAGGACGCTGAGGGCAAGGAGAATTTTCAGGCCCAGCAAGGTGCCCAAGGTGCTGTCGAAGGGTTGAGCCAGAACCGTTCGGTAACGCCATGCCATGCCGATGCCTGCAGCATACAGGGCCAGAATTGCAAAAGGCATGATGCGGCGCGCCCGTTGACCTATCGCTGCTTCGATGGTTCGCATGGCATCGCGCGGAACATGCTTGCGTATGCCTTCCAGCATCAATACTTCAAAAAATACCGTACCCACAAACAGGATCGCCGCAAAAATATGAAACAGAAGCAGAAGGAAATAGTCCATGGCGAGGTTCCCGTCTATAGAATGTCTACTGAGACCCATTGTAGGACGGCGCCGGCATACCCTTGCACGTAGCCGCACGACGCTTGTGGTTATGTTTGAGTACCGAAAAAACCTGCCACGCCGTCATACCCAGATTCCATTCAGGAGACAGCATGATCAGTGCTATACATCAGGTTCAAGCAAGGCGCGCCGGCTTTCGACGCCATTGGGCGGCCTTGATGGTACTTGCCATGGTGGCAGCCGGATGCGCAAGTGTGCCTGCACCTTCCGTCTCGACGGATGATCAGGCTTGCCAGCCAGCCAAAGCCGGCGATGAGTGGGTGGGCAACTGGTTGGGCGTCAATAAGCGCAAGGGCATTGCGGGCGAGCTGCACGTCCTGATGACACTGCACCAGGATGGCACCATGGCTTATACCGAGCAATTGAAGCGTGCCGGAAAATCCCCGCAATCACTGAATGAAACCGGCTGCTGGCACCGTAAGGGCAATACGCTGGTTTTGCGTACCACGCATTCCAACGCAGTGGCTGTTGATCCTGGTGACCCGATCTACACCAATGAATACGAGACCGAGTCGCGCAACGGGCAATGGGTGCTGCAGGGGCCCGAAAGCCCACTGAGCTTCAGGCGCATGCCTGACGATTACCGGTTGCCGGTGTTTTAGCGCTTTTGTACGGCGTCCAGTCGTTCCAGAACAGTTTCGCGACCCAGCAATGCAAGGACGGCGTCAATGGCCGGTGTCTGCTTTCGACCTGTCGTGGCCAGTCGCAGCGGAATACCCAGTTTTGGCATCTTGATGCCATGGCGGGCCAGCGTGTCTTGTATCAGTGCTGCCAGGCCGGGTGTGTCCCACGTGGGAAGTGCACGGGCGTGCTCGGCGAAGTCGGCCAGAACGGACAGGGATTCCGGTGTCAGGTGCTGAGCAGCCAGCTCGGCATCCACCTCGATCGGCGGCGCACAAAACAGCATGGCGCCTTCGGCTAACTGGTTAAGCGTTTCGGCCCGGTCCTTGAGCAGCGCCATGATTGATGGCAGGTCGGCCGCCTGCGGGTCGCCGCCCAATTCGCGGATGCGAGGTTCTACTCGTGAAGCCAGGTCAGCGTCGTCACTGTGTTTAATGTAGTAAGCGTTAACCCAGTTGAGCTTTTTCGGGTCCCACTGGGCGGCTGACTTGCTGAGATTGCGCGTGTCGAACCATTCAATAAGCTGTTCGCGGCTGAACAGTTCGTCGTCGCCGTGGCTCCATCCAAGCCGGGCAAGATAGTTCACCATGGCTTCCGGCAGGTAGCCCTGTTTGTCATATTCCATGACGCTGACAGCGCCATGCCGCTTGGAAAGCTTCTCGCCATCAGGGCCGAGAATCATGGGCAAGTGGCCGTAGCGTGGCGGCTCGCCTCCTAGTGCACGCAGAATATTGATTTGCCGCGGCGTATTGTTGATATGGTCGTCGCCGCGCAATACATGGGTTATTTTCATGTCCAGGTCGTCGACAACCACGCAGAAGTTATAGGTAGGCGTGCCGTCGGGCCGCGCAATGACCAGGTCGTCAAGCTCGGAGTTATCGAAGGTGATGGGTCCCTTGACGACGTCATCCCAGCTTGTGACTCCGTCCAGCGGACTGCGAAAACGCACCACGGGCTTGCGGTCGGCAGGTACGGGCGGCAGGGTCTTCCCCGGTTCGGGACGCCAGGTGCCGTCATAACGGGGCTTGCGGCCCTGGGCACGGGCTGCTTCGCGCATTGCTTCGACTTCTTCAGGGCTGCTATAGCAGTGGTACGCAGTGCCTTCCCTCAGCATCTGGTCGATGACCTCGCGGTAACGGTCCATGCGCTGCATCTGATAAAAGGGCCCCTCATCAGGCTCCATACCCAGCCATTGCATACCGTCCAGGATTGCCTGAACGGCCTCGGGTGTCGATCGTTCCAGGTCGGTGTCCTCGATGCGCAGAACGAAAACGCCGCCATGGTGGCGCGCAAAGGCCCAGGAAAACAGCGCAGTTCGCGCGCCGCCCAGATGCAGGTATCCGGTAGGTGAGGGGGCGAAGCGGGTGCGGACGACAGAGGGTATGGACGTTGACATAGATTGTGATTTAGGCTTTACGTTGTAGACGGCAAAGGCGAATGAAGGATTTCTGGTCGCCCTGCCATCCGTATTTTAGAGTACTGGTATTTCATTGCCTGGGAACGGGACCTTATGTTGCGTCACCATCTTGCCGCGCTGTTCGAACCACGCTCGCTGCTTGTGGTGACTCATCGTCAATTGCCAATCGCGTCAAGCCTGCCTTCCACGCTCGAAAACTCGACGGTTATCGTCGAGATGCCGGACGACAATCCGCCCCTCATGCCGGAGCAGTTAAAGGGGGTTGGGCCTGGCGAGCGTGTTGATCTTGCCTTGTTGTGCGTGCGATCCAGTCAACTGCCTCAGGCTCTCGAAGGCATCAGTGTCCATAAGCCGCGCTCCCTGATCCTGCTTTCGTCTGACGCGGCGCCGGATAATGCGCTGGAAGACATGGTGTATTGCCGCAGTTGGGCGCGAATCAATGATTGCTCCTTGCTGGGACCGCGATCGCTGGGGGTGCAAAACCCCTTGCAAGGGCTCAACCTCAGTCATATGCCGCGGCTCGCCGATGCCGGCAAAGTCGCGTTTGTGGCGCAGTCATCGTCCCTGGTTTCGGCTGTGCTGGATTGGGCCGTGGACGCTCGGCTGGGGTTTTCAAAAGTGGTGTCATTGGGCGATGAAGCCGGTCTGGAAGTTGCGCATGTTCTGGATTACCTGGCAAACGACCGGCAGACCGAAAGCATTGCACTCTATCTGGAAGACAACTTCACAGCCAGGACGCTGGCCAGTGCACTGCGCTCGGCCGCCAGTGTCAAGCCCGTAGTCGTGCTCAAGGTAGGAGAGCGCGAGCGCGATGCCGGTTCGGCGGAAGCCGTTTTCAACGCCTTGCTCCGGCGTGCCGGGGCGGTGCGCGTACCCTATTTTGTTCAGCTCTTTTCGGCAATCAAGATTCTTCGTCACTCGTATTGGCCTCGTGGACGCAGGATAGCCGTGTTTTCCAACGGCGATAGCGCCGCCCACCTGGCCATGACGGTGATCGGCCCGGGTCAGCCGGTGTTGCTCGCCGAACTGGGCAAAGCTACCGTCAAAGCGCTGCAGGACCTGCTCGAGCCGGCTGCGCAGGTTCGTAATCCGATCACCACGTCACGACCCATCACGCCAGATACCATTCGCCGTGTCATCGAAATACTGGCGGGTGATTCCGTCGTCGATGGTGTGCTGGTCTTGTTGGCACCCGATCCCCTTGCAGACATGACGCGGGTTGCACAGCAACTGATTGCCAGTGCTTCGGCCGTCAAAAAGCCGGTCATCACCTGTTTTATGGGCGAAGACACGGTCCGGCCCTTGCGCCATTTGCTTGATGAAGTGGGAATGCCGTCGTTTCGTACGCCCGAAGCTGCGGCCAACGCGTTTGGAGTGCTGGCTTCGTACCATTACAACCAGTTGCTGTCGCAGCAGACACTGCCGCCGGAACCCTTGCGCAAAGAACCTATGCTTGAACGGGCAAGAGCCCTGGTCCGCCAGGTTCAGGCCGAACGCCGCAATGAGCTTACCCCCGCCGAGTGCTGGGAGCTGTTCGAATGCTTCCATATTCCTTTGCATCGATCGGATGGTGGTGGGCCCGAGGCAGACACCTGGACGGCGGCGGAGCCCTTGATGGCGGTTCGCGCCAGACGCGACTCGCGGATTGGTCCCTACATCAAGTTTGGTACCGGAGGTACGGGCGGCCTGTCGGCCCACGACATGGCGGTTGAGCTTCCGCCGCTAAACAGCTTTCTGGCCCGGCAATTGATCGAACGAAGTCTGGTCTGGAACCGGGTGCTGTCTCGTTACATGAGCCCTGCAGCTTTCGACAACCTGCGCGAAAGCCTCGAACGTATCTCGGATCTGCTCAGCGAGTTGCCCGAGATCGACACGCTGATTCTGGATCCGCTGGTCGCAAGTGACAGTTACGTGACAGCGCACGCGGTGCAGGTCACGTTGTCGTCGTCCACCGTGCTGGTGCTGCCCGAGTCGTCAGGTTATCGCCATATGGCGATTCATCCCTATCCGAGACGACTGGTGCAGCACATGCAGTTTGATGACGGCCGCGACTGGACGATGCGACCGATCCGGCCGGAAGATGCAGAAGCGCTGCAGGAATTTATTCGCGGCCTGTCGACCGAGGCCCGATATATGCGGTTTGTATCGATGCTTCGCGAACTGACGCCAAGCATGCTGGCCAGGTATTCACGAATTGATTACGATCGCGAACTTGCGCTTGTTGCCACGGTGCAAGTGCCCAATACAGAACACCGCGGGTTGATGCGAGAGCAGATTATCGGCTTCGCCCATTATCTGCGTCACCCGGATGGTCGGGGAGCCGAGTACGCCCTGGTGGTCAGCGATGACTGGCAGCGTCGGCGTCTGGGCACCGTTCTGATGCAGGGCCTGATCGAGGCGGCACAGTTTCAGGGTTTCTCGTATATCGATGGCTACGTGCTGACCACGAACCGCGCCATGTTGCGGCTAATGGAGCGGTTGGGCTTCCGTAACGACAGTGTTCCGGACGACCCAACCACCCGGCGCGTCTGGCTCGAGCTGAACTGACGCGGCAATACGCGACGCGTTCAGGACTGGAGCACTTGCTTGAGAAACGCGGAGATATCCTGAATTTCTTCCAGGCATACCGAATGTGGCATGGGATATGTCTTCCATGTCACCTTGTAGCCGAGTTGCTGCAGCAGCTTGCTGGATTCCTGTGCGCGCTGCAAGGGCACGACGGGATCTTGCAGGCCGTGTGCCATAAATATCGGCGTAGACTGGTTGGCGGCCGAGCGTTCGGCTTCGAGCGTGCTCGGAAGCGGCAGGTAGCCTGACAGGGCAATGAGACCGGCAAGTTTCTCGGGGTGGCGCAAGCCGGTCTGCAAAGTCATGGCGCAACCTTGCGAGAACCCCGCCAGAACGATGTTTTTTGTTTCGATTCCGCGCTCGTTTTCGCGATGGATCAGGGCGCGAACGGCATCTTGCGACTGCCGGATACCTTCTGCATCTTCTCGCTGGGCCAGGTCTGCATTGCGGATGTCATACCACGAGCGCATGGCCATTCCACCGTTGATGGTAACGGGCTGGACCGGTGCATGCGGGAATACGAAGCGAATGGCCGGGCTGTTGCTTAACTTCAATTCGGGAACAACGGGAACAAAATCGTTGCCGTCGGCTCCCAGGCCGTGCAGCCATATGACTGCATGGGTCGGATTGGGAGCGGTTTCGATTTCAATGGCGTCTAGTAATTCGGGTTTCATTCGATCGAGGTCGTCAAGAAAGCTGAAGTTGCGAGGCTGGGTGCGAAGGCATCAGGCCTCGCTCTCCAGGGATTTGAGGGCCTGAAACAGGGCGCGATAATGTTTGCGCTGAGGTTCCTGGCCGGGCAGAAGGGCAGCATTGCGTTTGGCTTCTTTCCGGCCTTCCCGAATCAGCGTACGAAGATGTTGAATATCGGCAGATGGATGATCGCGCAGCAATTCAGTAAGAGACTCGTCGTCTTCAAGAAGCCGGTCACGCAGTGCTTCAATGCGATGCAGAGCGGCGGTTTCGGCGCGAGAACCGTTCTTCCAGATATCAAGCTGTGTTCTGATGGCTTCGGCATCCACTTGTCGCATGAGCTTGCCAACATAATGCGTCTGTCGGCGAAGCGCCTCGCGACTGCTGGTGCGTTGCGCCAGCTTGATGGCGTCGTACAGGGCATCGGGCAAGGGCAACTGCCGCAGTTGGGAGTCGGGCAGCTCGATGAGGTCTTTGCCCAGATCGACCAACGCATGCATCTGACGCTTTATCTGCGTCTTGCTGGGTCGGTCATCGGGGAAGTCATCGTCCTGCGGGGTGGTTTCGACGGTCATAGAGACAAAAATTAATCCGGTTTAGCGATATGATAACTGTCTAACGTCTACTCGAGCTGCAATGAGCGATCAACCTAACTCCCGTCTTCCCATCGAACAAAACAGGCAACTCTTTCAGGAGCTGGTTCAGAAAGCCCTGGATTATGCCAAAAGCATAGGCGCATCCGATGCCGCCGCCGAGCTTTCCGAAAGCCAGGGGCTGTCGGTTGCCGTACGTAATCACGACATCGAAACGGTAGAGCAGACCCGCGACAGGTCGCTGGATGTCACCGTCTTTGCGGGCAATCAACGCGGCTCCGCCTCTACGTCCGATTTTTCCGATGAAGCCCTGAAGGAAACCGTGGATGCGGCCTGGCACATTGCGCGTTACACGGCAGCTGATCCCGCCGCCGGACTGCCCGATGCCGACATGCTTGCCACCGACATCATCGATCTTCAGCTTCATCATCCCTGGGATATCGATACCGAAACCGCTGCCGCGATTGCCTTGCAGGTTGAAGACGCCGCGCGTGAGGTAAGCCCGCTGGTTACCAACACCGATGGGGCGTCAGTGGGTACATTCGAAGGCCACTTCCTGTTAGGTAATACGCGTGGCTTTCTGGGCGGGTTTCCGTTTTCACGTCATACCATTTCAATCGCTCCCATTGCGGGGTCGGGCAACAACATGCAGCGCGACTATTGGTACAGTTCGCAGCGCGACCCGCGACGTCTGGCCGACCCGGCCGAGATTGGCCGCTATGCCGCACAACGCTCTCTGGCGCGTCTTTCTGCCCGACGCATCAAGACCGGGCGCTTCCCCGTTCTGTTCGAAGCGCCCCTGGCAGTCGGGCTGCTAGGTTCGCTGGTTCAGGCGGCAAGTGGCGGTGCCCTGTATCGAAAAGCCAGCTTCCTGCTCGACTCCCTGGGCAAGCCGGTCATGGCCGACCACCTGAATGTCACCGAGAACCCGTTCATTCCCGAAGCCATGGGAAGCTCGTCGTTTGACGATGAGGGCGTGCGTACCCAGGCCCGCAGTGTGGTGTCGGCCGGTGTGCTTCAGGGTTACTTCCTTTCGTCGTACACCGCACGCAAGCTGGGCATGAAGACCACGGGTAATGCGGGTGGTTCGCATAACCTGCGTCTTTCCTCGAGCCGGACACAACCTGCAGACGACCTGCCTGCCATGCTCAAGAAGATGGGCACCGGATTCTTGGTCACGGAGCTTATCGGTCAAGGGGTCAACTACGTAACCGGCGACTACTCTCGCGGGGCGTTTGGGTATTGGGTGCAAAACGGCGAAATTCAACATGCCGTGCAAGAGGTCACCATTGCCGGAAACCTGGCCGACATGTGGCGACAGATTGTCGCCGTTGGCGCTGACACCATCACCCGGGGTTCAAAGACAACCGGGTCGGTTCTGATAGAACAAATGTCTATTGCCGGCCAATAGCAACGGCGATGGACGCTAGCATTTTGAAATCAAAGCATAATCATGCTATTATGCTTGGCTTGCTTTAGCTACAAAACGCGTTACCCGCACGGGCGAGACACAACGCTTTGGCGGGGTTTACGGCTAAAACAAGTCAATTTAGGGGTTTTGTGCAAAGGTCCAGCGTGTAGTACACGTGTAAAGCACTAGGTACGGCACGAGGTTGCGCGGCGCGAGGTTAAGTACAAGCGTAATGCGCAAGTGTAAAACACGAGTGCCAAGCGCAGGTGTAAAGCGCAGGTGCAATACACAAATGTAATACGGGCTGCGAAATTTTTGTACAGAAGCTGGCATGCGCCGGGTGGTCCGGCCTTATTGCCGCACCCCATTTTAATCATTAGGAACCATCATGAAGACCTTTGTGGCCAAGCCGCATGAAGTCAAGCGTGACTGGTACGTGATTGACGCCAAGGGCAAAGTCCTGGGTCGTGTGGCCAGCGAAGTCGCACGCCGTTTGCGCGGAAAACACAAGCCGGAATTCACGCCTCACGTTGACACTGGCGATTACATCGTCGTCATCAACGCAGCGGATATCGTCGTAACCGGAAACAAGGCGCAAGACAAGCGCTACTACCGCCACTCGGGCTACCCCGGCGGTATCACCGAGACCAACTTCGAGAAAATGCAACAGCGTTTTCCCGGACGCGCGCTGCAAAAAGCGGTCAAGGGCATGCTGCCCAAGGGTCCGCTGGGTTACGCCATGGCCAAGAAGCTCAAGGTTTATGCCGGCGCCGAGCATCCGCACTCCGCTCAGCAGCCCCAACCTCTGGAAATCTAAGGATAGGTCATGATCGGTAATTGGAACTATGGCACCGGCCGCCGCAAAACTTCGGTTGCTCGTGTCTTCTTGAAAAAAGGTTCGGGCAACATCATCGTCAATGGCAAGCCTGTCGACGAGTATTTCGCCCGTGAAACCGGCCGCATGATCGTGCGTCAGCCTCTGGTGCTCACCGGCCATCTCGAGTCGTTCGACTTCCATGTCAATGTGCATGGCGGTGGCGAAAGCGGTCAGGCCGGCGCAGTGCGTCACGGCATTACCCGCGCTTTGATCGACTACGACGAAACGCTCAAGCCTTCGCTCAAGCAGGCGGGTCTGGTTACCCGCGATGCGCGTGAAGTCGAGCGTAAGAAAGTCGGTTTCCACAAGGCGCGTCGTCGCAAGCAGTTCAGCAAGCGCTAATTGCCTACGACAGGGCAAGACACTTCAAGGTATCTTGCTTGCGGTTACGCTTACAAAGGCCTCGGCTTCTGCCGGGGCCTTTGTGTTTTGGCTCGCTGTTGAATTGCCGGGTGACTGCAGCGAAGGCATGTGGCCGATTTATCCCGTTTTCCACAGCACCGGCGCGCTTGTAGCATAATTTAGGTTTAGGCAACGGTTTTTTTGGAACAGTCATGTCAGCAGGCAAACAGATCAAGGCAGGAATAGTGGGTGGCACGGGTTACACGGGCGTCGAGTTGTTGCGCCTGCTTGCTCAGCATCCCAATGTTCAGCTTCAGGCGATCACATCACGTAAAGAAGACGGCTTGCCCGTTGCCGATATGTATCCCAGCTTGCGAGGCAGGGTAGACCTCAAGTTTCAGACTCCCGATACAGCCAGGCTCGACGAATGCGACGTGGTGTTTTTTGCCACCCCGCATGGTGTTGCCATGAGTCAAGCCAAAGAGCTCACTGAAAAAGGGGTTCGGGTCATCGATCTTGCTGCCGACTTCCGCCTGCAAGACACTACTGTTTTCGAGAAGTGGTACAAGATGCCCCATTCCTGCCCGGATATTCTGGCCGAATCGGTTTATGGTCTGGTAGAACTTAATCGCCAGCAGATTGCCAATGCCAAGGTGGTTGGCAATCCGGGCTGCTACCCCACCACCGTCATTCTGGGCTTGCTTCCCTTGCTTGAAGGCGACCGCAAGCTGATAGATGTGGAACACATCATTGCCGACTCGAAGTCGGGTGTTTCCGGAGCCGGACGCACCGCGTCGGTGGGTACCTTGTACTCCGAGGCAGGCGACAACTTCAAGGCGTACGGAGTAGCCGGGCATCGTCATCACCCGGAAATATCCGAGCAACTCAACCGGATCGCGGGCCGGCGCGTGGGCCTTACCTTCGTCCCGCATCTGGTGCCGATGATACGGGGCATGTTCTCCACGCTTTACACCCGGATCCTGCCCGAAGCCATGAACACCGACTTCCAGGCGCTTTTTGAAGAGCGCTACGCCAACGAAGCCTTTGTCGATGTGATGCCCGCTGGCAGTCTGCCAGAAACGCGTTCGGTGCGTGCATCCAACCAGCTTCGTATTGCTGTTCATCGCCCAGACAATGGGGATCAACTGGTGGTGCTGGTGGTGCAAGATAACCTGGTCAAAGGGGCATCGGGTCAGGCCGTGCAAAACATGAATCTCATGTTCGGTTTGCCCGAAGATGCAGGTCTGGACGCCATTGCCGTATTGCCTTGAGCCTGCTGATGCAGGAATCAGGCGGCTGAGCCTGCGCTTGAACTTTGCGGCGTCGGCGTGGTCTGTTTGTAGATGAGCGAATCATCCTCCAGACCAGATACCACGCCCAGCCGCCACCATGGCGGCTGGCTTTGGTTTTGGCTGCCAGTGGCGCTTCTGCTGGGCGGAGCAGCTGGTTATTGGCTTGCAAGTACCCTCGGCGAAGAATCGGCCGCGCGCAAGTTGCAGCAGCTCAAGACCCAGTTCGACGTGGTCACGTCGCAGAACCGTTACGATTATCAGGTTTTGAAGTCCAAGCTTGATGCTCTGGAAGGGCAACTGCTGGTAGAACAAAGCACGCGTAAGAGTCTGGAGGCGACCTTGCAGGCCACCCAGGAAGAATTAGGTCGCGCGCGAGACCAGCTCGCGTTTTTTGATCGACTTTTGCCACCAGGGCCAAGTGGCGCGATCAGTATTCGTGCTCTTGATTTCCAGGCAATGGGCCCTACCTTGGCCTATAAGGTGCTGCTTATGCGCAATGCGCCCGGTCAGGAGCCATTTACGGGTCAGTTGCAATTTGTCGCCAAAGGAAAGCTGGGTGACGAGCCGGTTGAGCTGACCCTTCAGCCGGCTACCGCAGCAGCTCAAAGCGAAAGCGGTTCCCAAGAGGTGTCCAGTTCTGACGGCGAACCCTCGGATCAAGGACCGTTGGCGCTGCAGTTTGAACAGTTTCAGCGTAGTGAGGGGTTGCTGGCATTGCCCGAGAACTTCCAGCCGCTCACCGTTACACTTAATGTACTCGAGGGCAAGACAATGCGGGTTTCGCGCAGCGTCAGCTTGCCTCCCGGCGATTAGCCCTTACAATATAGTCATCAGACTCATCTTTATTGCACCTTATGGTTGCAGGAGTACCATCCATGTCCACGCTTACCGAATCCGTCGATCTGCAGGCTCCCCCGCCGGCGCTCGTATTTACCGATGCCGCCGCTTCCAAGGTCAAAGAGCTGCTTCTCGAAGAGGGCAACCCCGACCTCAAACTGCGTGTGTTTGTTCAAGGGGGTGGTTGTTCGGGTTTCCAGTATGGCTTCACCTTTGATGAAACCATCAACGAGGACGACACCACCATCGACAAAGAAGGTGTTCAGCTCTTGATCGATCCCATGAGCTTTCAGTACCTCTTTGGTGCCGAAATCGATTACAAAGACGATCTCGAAGGTGCGCAGTTTGTCATTCGCAACCCCAATGCCACATCTACCTGCGGCTGCGGGTCGTCGTTTACTGCCTGATTTCATTCAAGCTTCGTATTAACAAATTCGCCCCTTTTCAGGGGCGAATTTGTTTTGGCAATGCGCGGCAATTTACGCCGGGTAACAGGCTCCCAGTATTGTGGTGTGGCGCGCACCGGTCACGCTGGGCAGGCCTGCCGGTTTGCGCTCGATATGCGCCCAGGCCAGCCATGCGAAGGCAAACGCTTCAACGCTTTGTACCGGAATGTTGACATCACTGGTAGGGCGTACCGGCAAGCCAAGGCGTAGCTCCAGTTCCTTTACCAGGCCGCCATTCAGCGCGCCTCCGCCGCAGACCAAGACATCTTCAATGTTTGGTGCGTACCGGGTCAGAGCCTGTTGCACGCTTGCTGCAGTAAGGCTTTGCAAGGTTGCCTGAATATCCGCTGCGGTCAGGCCGGTGCCCTGGAAACGAGCCAATCGATTCATCAACCAGTGACGGTTGAAGAGATCACGGCCGGTAGATTTGGGAGGCGCAACCGCAAACCACGGTTCGTCATCAAGAAGGGCACTTAACAAGGCCGGGTCTGATCGGCCCGATGCTGCCCATGCACCGTCGGCATCAAACAGGGCGCCGGTTTGTTCATGGCACCAGAGGTCGAGCAGGACGTTAGCAGGCCCGGTATCGAAGCCGCGCGGCTCACGGTCTGGCTCCAGGATAGTGACATTCGCAATTCCTCCAAGATTAAGGATTGCGCGCGGATAGTGGGTGGAAAACACCGCCTGATGAAAGGCAGGTACCAGGGGCGCCCCTTGGCCACCTGCAGCGACATCGCGTGCGCGGAAGTCTGCGACAACATCGATTTCAGTAAGCTCTGCCAGCAGCGCCGGCGCATTGATCTGTATGGTGTAGCCGGTCTGTGGGTCATGGCGGACGGTCTGCCCATGTGCGCCAATTGCGCGAACTTCTGAGGCCGATATGCCCGACTTGGCCAACAGCAGCCGACACGCCTGTGCATATAAATGCGCCAATTCGTTGCCGGCGCGAGCGGCTCGTGCCAGCTCGTTGTCGCCGGCGCTATTGAGCGAAAGAAACTCCGTGCGCAGTGCAGGCGGCATCGGAAGTGAGGTTTGGGCGACCAGTTGTGGCGAAGCAGACTGGGGGAATGCGGCCAGCACCGCGTCTACGCCGTCGGTGCTGGTGCCGGACATGAGCCCGATATAAAGCGGGCTCGATGAAAACGAAGCCATTCAGGTGACGGGCCGCGGCCTACCGGCTGGCCAGTTGAACATGACCTTCTTGAAGTGCGGCCAGCATTGCGATCTGCTGCTTGTGCTCGGCGACCACAGCCTGGAATGCCTGGCGGTCTTTGCCTTCAAGACTGCGCGCGACGGGCAGGTCGACAGACAATGGATCGACGTGGCGATTACCGATACGGAACTCGTAGTGCAGATGAGGGCCTGTCGCCCAGCCCGTGGACCCCACGTAGCCGATCAGTTGCCCTTGCTCGACCTTGCTGCCTTTTTTGAGGCCCTTGGCAAAGCGGCTTTGATGAGCGTACAAGGTGGAATACTTGCCATGATGCTGCAGGATGATGGTCTTGCCATAGCCACGCTGGGTCCCGATAAAAGCCACGGTGCCGTCGGCGGTGGCATGAATGGGCGTTCCGGTGGGGGCGGCGTAGTCGACACCATTGTGATTGCGATAGGTGCCGTGAATGGGGTGCCTGCGTTTTCCGAATGTCGAGCTGACCCGCGAGAATTTCAGGGCTGAGCGCAGGAAGGCACCGCGCATACTTTGGCCTTCGAAGTCGTAGTAGCCGCCACTGCCGTCGCTGGGCTTGAACCACACCGCGTCGTGTGTCTTGTTGCCATTGACGAACTGCAAGGCAAGGATGCGGCCCGAGCCCACATCGCGACCTTGTGCATGATGCGCTTCATAAATAATGCGGAAGCGGTCGCCTTGACGCAGATCACGCATGAAGTCGATTTTGCTTCCCAGGATCTCGGCCATCTGCAAGGTAATGGCATCCGGGATGCCGGCAGCGTCGGTGGCGCCAAACAACGAAGATGTGATCTCGCCTTCGGCGACCCGCACATGGGTCTGCGCCTGTTCAGCCTCTTCAGAGGCCTGGAATCCGCCGTTGCCATCGGGGCGCACTTCGAGCCAGCGCGACATGGACGTGCCGTCTTGAGTTGCTGCGGGCGTATGGTAATAGCGCAGCCAGACGAGCTGGCCTTCTTCGTTCAATGCCGCCTGTACCACCCGGCCCGGATATAGCTTGTAGATCGACCGCGCCGATTTGTCGTGCGTCAGAAACGAGAGCAAGCCCTCTTCATCAACATCGAGCCGCTGGAGCAGGGCCGAAACAGTATCGCCTGGCCTGATGCGGGTTTCGTCTATGAATGGAGAGCTGTACTTGAGGGAGGCTTCTGGAAACGGTGCCGGCAGCGGAAGGGTGGTGCGGGTTTGAGTAAATGCGGGAGGGTCGATGTGGCTTGAGGGTTTGACAACAGCCAGTGCTGCAGCGGCGACAAACAGGCCAAGTGCGATGGTGGCGAGGCCCCCGCTGATGTAGTGGTGATGGGTAGAGCGGCGGGCAAGGTTTTTGCCGGCCATTGAGGGATTGGCAGAGTTCCCTTTAATGGACATAAAGCTAAGGCCTGGTCGTGGTATTGTGTTGCGCTGGGCGGTTAAGATATTGCCCCGTGTTGCGCTAAAGCTACGACGGGGCCTGCACTTAACGCGCTATGCTAGCGCATTCGCTTGATTTTTTCGAGTTTTTTTTGATTTTTTTTCATCCTGAATCATATGTCGTCCTCGCCCCTGCCCATTACACCCCAAGTTGAAGCCGACCTGCGTATTGTCACCAGGGGGTGTGACGAACTATTGGTCGAGTCGGAATTCGCCCAAAAGCTTGCACGCAGCCATCAGAGCGGCCAGCCATTGCGTATCAAACTGGGCCTTGATCCCACTGCACCCGATATTCACCTGGGGCATACGGTGGTGCTCAATAAAATGCGCCAGCTCCAGGATCTTGGGCATACCGTCATTTTCCTTATTGGAGACTTCACTTCAATGATCGGCGACCCCAGCGGCCGTAACGCCACGCGTCCGCCGCTGACGGCCGAGCAGATTCAGGAAAACGCCAAGACCTATTACGCGCAGGCCAGCCTGGTGCTGGATCCGGAGCGAACCGAAATCCGCTACAACTCAGAGTGGTGCGACAAGCTGGGCGCGCGGGGCATTATTCAACTGGCCTCGCGGTACACCGTGGCACGCATGATGGAACGCGAGGATTTCACTCGCCGTTTCAAGGGCGGCATTCCCATCTCGGTGCACGAGTTCTTGTACCCCCTTATGCAGGGCTACGATTCGGTGGCTCTTGAGTCCGACCTTGAACTGGGTGGCACCGATCAGAAATTCAACCTGCTGGTGGGTCGCGAACTGCAGAAAGAGTATGGGCAAGAGCCGCAGTGCATCTTGACGATGCCACTGCTCGAAGGTACCGATGGCGTCGACAAGATGTCCAAATCCAAGGGCAACTATATTGGTATCACCGAATCTCCCGATTCCATGTTCGGCAAACTCATGTCGATTTCCGATACCTTGATGTGGCGCTACTTCGAGCTGCTGTCGTTCCGATCGCTCGAAGAGATCGCCCAGCTCGAGCAGCAGGTTGCCGATGGCGCAAACCCTCGCAACATGAAGGTGATGCTGGCTCAGGAGATTGTCGAACGCTTTCATTCCAGACAGGCGGCCGAGCAGGCTCTGGCCACGTTCGAAGCGCGTTTCCGGGACGGTGCCATTCCCGATGACATGCCCGAGGTGCAAATAGGCACGGCACCGCTGGGCATACTCAAGGTTCTTCGCGAGTCCGGACTCGCAGCCTCGGGTGCCGAGGCGCAGCGCAACGTAGAGCAGGGCGGGGTGCGGGTTGACGGCACCCGCATCGAAGACAAGTCGCTGCAGCTTCCCGCCGGCACCTACGTCATTCAGGTAGGGAAACGCAAGTTTGCCCGCGTTACACTAAACGGATAGTTGTCAGTCAAGCAAGGAGTCCCCATGAAGCTCACAAGCACTTCATTCGTCGATCAACTGTTTATGTCAGAGCGGAATGCCTTTGGCAAGGTTGACGGACCGGCGCACGTGGCTTTGGCGGGCAACGCCAATCCCCACTTTGCCTGGTCTGACGTCCCGCCCGGCGTGCGGTCGTTTGCCCTCATCTGCCACGACCCCGACGTGCCGAGCAAGCCCGATGACGTTAATCAGGAAGGGCGTGAAGTGCCGGCTGATCTGCCGCGCGTTGATTTCTTCCATTGGGTGCTGGTCGATATTGCACCCGATGTTCGCGAGATCGCCGAAGGGGCTTATTCCAGCGGAATAACGCCTCGTGGAAAAGGCGGTCCACTGGCTCCGAACAATACTCGCCAGGGCATTAACGATTACACCGGCTGGTTTGCCAACGACCGTGATATGAACGGCGAGTATTTCGGTTACGACGGCCCGTGCCCGCCGTGGAACGATTCAATCGTTCATCGCTATATATTCACGCTATATGCCCTGGATATAGCCAGTGTGCCCGTCGACGGTGCGTTTACCGGCCAAGACGTACTGGCGGCCATCAAGGGGCATATCCTGGCTCAGTGCAGCATGACCGGCCTGTATACCCTTAACCCTCGCCTTCTGCCCAGCGCCGATTGATACTGCCCAGGCTCTAAATGAGCTTGGCTCATATTGCCTTGAGCCGGATTGGCGCCCGCGTTTAGGCGGGCGCCAAAAACCTCATTTCTTGCGCTCAAACGGCCTTATTGGATGGGTTCGTCTTGCATTCGCGCTAAAATGGCGTTCTTCTTCGGCAGCAGCCACCAAGCCATACCAATCTAGGAAGCCTCATGTTTGACCGCTCTCGCACTCTTGACCAAGTCGACCCCGATCTGTGGGCGGCGATCCAGAAGGAAAACGTCCGTCAAGAGCAACACATCGAATTGATTGCCTCTGAAAACTACACCAGCCCTGCGGTAATGCAGGCTCAGGGCACGCAACTAACCAACAAGTACGCCGAGGGCTACCCCGGCAAGCGGTATTACGGCGGTTGCGAACACGTCGATGTCGTCGAACAGCTGGCCATTGATCGCCTCAAGCAATTGTTTGGCGCCGAAGCTGCAAACGTGCAGCCCAATTCCGGTTCGCAGGCCAACCAGGGTGTGTATATGGCCGTGCTAAAGCCGGGTGATACGGTCTTGGGCATGAGCCTGGCCGAAGGTGGGCACCTTACGCACGGCTCGCCCGTCAACGCGTCCGGCAAGTTGTACAACTTTTTGTCGTATGGTCTTGATGCCAACGAAGAAATCGATTACGACGCGCTCGAAGCCCTGACCAAGCAGCACAAGCCCAAGCTGTTGGTAGGTGGGGCGTCCGCGTATTCGCTGCGCATAGATTTTGAGCGCATGGCGCGCATCGCTCACGACAACGGCGCGCTTTTCATGGTGGATATCGCCCATTATGCCGGGCTGGTTGCCGGCGGTGTGTATCCCAACCCTGTTCCTCACGCCGACTTCGTCACCAGTACTACCCACAAATCGCTGCGTGGGCCGCGCGGCGGCGTCATCATGATGAAGGCTGAGCACGAAAAGATCATCAATTCGGCGATCTTCCCTGGAATCCAGGGCGGCCCCCTGATGCATGTCATTGCTGCCAAGGCCGTAGCGTTCAAAGAAGCACTTCAGCCAGAATTCAAAACCTATGCAGCACAGGTAGTGAAGAACGCCGACGTGCTGGCGCGCACTTTGGTCGAGCGCGGGCTGCGGATCGTATCGGGTCGGACCGAAAGTCACGTGATGCTGGTCGACCTGCGTCCCAAGGGAATCACCGGCAAGGCTGCCGAAGAAGCACTGGGCCGGGCTCATATCACGGTCAACAAAAACGCCATCCCGAACGATCCCGAGAAGCCGTTCGTCACCAGCGGTATCCGTCTGGGTACCCCTGCCATGACCACACGCGGTTTCAAGGAAGGCGAAGCCGAGCTTACTGCTCACCTGATCGCCGACGTCCTCGATAATCCAGATAGTGAAACCGCCATCGCAGACGTGCGAGCCCGTGTCAACGAGCTCACATCACGTCTGCCGGTATACGGCTAACACCCCAACGCCCGGGCCGTGCCCGGGCACAGGCTGCCATGAAATGTCCTTTCTGTAGCAGTTTCGACACCCAGGTTATCGACTCGCGGGTTTCCGAAGAGGGCGACACCATTCGCCGGCGTCGGCGCTGTACGGCCTGCGACCGGCGTTTTACCACCTACGAGCGCGTCGAGTTGATGATGCCCGCCGTGGTAAAAAGAAATGGCACACGCGTCGAGTACGATCCGGCGAAACTGCGCGGCAGCCTCAATCTGGCCTTGCGAAAGCGACCCGTCGGCACCGAAGAGGTCGATGCCGCAGTGGCCCGAATAGAAGAACGTCTGCTTACCAGCGGCAAGCGCGAGATCAGTTCCGGCAACCTGGGGGAATTGGTCATGGACGAACTCAAGCGCCTCGACCATGTGGCTTATGTGCGCTTTGCATCGGTATACAAAAGCTTTGAGAACATCGGTGAATTCATCCGCGCAATCGACGAGATCAAGGTGCCGTCCAAACGCGTCAAGAGCGATGCCTGACGCCAACTCCCATGAATGACTCTTCGCATGTGCCTGCGGACGGCGCTTTCGATTCGGACGTCGACTGGATGCGACAGGCCATAGAGCTGAGTCGCGAATCTCTGTACCTTACAACGCCCAACCCGCGCGTCGCCTGCCTTATCGTTCGCGATGGCAAGTTGCTGGCCTCGGGTGTAACGCAAGAAGCAGGGGGTGCACACGCCGAAGTCATGGCCCTGAAACAGGCTGCTGAACGAGGCTTTTCAGTTCAAGGTACCACCCTGTATGTAACTCTTGAGCCTTGCAGCCATTACGGACGCACGCCACCTTGCGTGGACGCCCTCATCGAAGCGCGACCCCGCCGCGTCGTCATCGCGATGGCCGACCCGAATCCCCTGGTCTCCGGTCGCGGCATCGCCAAGTTGAGGGCGGCGGGTATTGAGGTAAGCGGGCCCATCTGTGTTGACGAGGCACTTGAAATCAACCCGGGTTTCGTCGCCCGCATGACTCGCGGCACGCCCTGGGTCTGGCTAAAGACTGCAGCTTCTCTGGATGGGCGAACGGCCTTGAGCAATGGCGAATCGCAATGGATTACCGGACCGGCCGCGCGCGCGGACGGTCATCACTGGCGCGCACGCAGCTGCGTGGTTCTGACCGGAGCCGGTACCGTTCTGGCGGATGACCCTCTTTTGAACGTTCGCGAAGTGTCGACGCCGCGTCAACCGGTTCGCGCTGTCATTGATACGGGCTTGCAGATTCCCGAGAAAGCCCGCCTGTTTGATGGCTCGCCTGTCTGGGTTTTTACTGCCAGCGAAGACCCCGTCAAGGCGCAGCGATTGGCTGATCGCAACGTGCAGGTAATCAAGATGCCGCTGGACAACGATCGGGTGCATCTGCCGTCCGTCATGAGATGGCTGGGCGAGCACGATATCAACGAGGTGCATGTCGAAGCGGGGTCTGTGCTTAGCGGTGCGCTATTGCAGGCGGGCTGCGTCGACCAGTTGCTGGCGTATGTGGCGCCCACCCTGTTGGGAGCGGGGCGGCCCATCGCCGAGCTGCCGGTCCTGAAGAGTCTGGAGCAGGGGCTTCGGTTCGAGTTTCACGACGCGGTAGGTGTAGGCGCCGATATTCGTTTGCTGGCACGACGCCATCAAGCCTGGCGTGAGCTGCTGGCTGCCGTTTCCGCGCCGTCTGTCTTTGAATAGATATCAATTGGTTTAGAAAGGAATGGCTCCATGTTCACAGGAATAGTCGCCGCAATCGGCACGATTACCGACGTCAAGCCACTGGCCGACGGCGGGCAGGACGCCGGCGTGAGGCTTACCATCCGCGCTCCTGGTTTTCTGCGTCCGACCACCAAGCTGGGTGACTCCATCGCCATCCAGGGCGCCTGCATGACGGTTGTTGAGTTGTCTGACGACCAATTCAGTGTGGACGTCTCCCGCGAGAGCCTGAGCCTGACCGCCGGCCTTGACGCTCCAGGTGAGGTCAACCTGGAACATGCGCTGCGCATGGGTGACTCCCTTGACGGCCATCTGGTGTCCGGCCATATCGATGGCCTGGGCACAGTGGCATCGTTCGAGCCGATCGGAGAGTCGTGGGATCTGCGCATCGACGTCCCTGCCCACCTGGCCAAGTATCTGGCGTACAAAGGGTCGATCACAGTCAATGGCGTGAGCCTGACAGTGAACCAGGTGGAAGATCACGATCAAGGCTGCCGCATCCGCATCAACCTGATCCCGCATACCGTGCAGGTTACGACGCTCAAACATCTGCGGGCCGGTGCCTCGGTGAATCTGGAGGTCGATACGATTGCCCGCTATGTCGAGAGGATGGTCTCGCTGGCGGGCAAGGCCCAATAAGGCAGGGCTGGCCTATTTCTGTTAGAATGGCGGACTTCGCTTTGGCAATTTCAGGCCAATGCGTGATTGCAACCTTGAGTTTGTGATCGATCAGGACAGGTGGCCGAGTGGTTGAAGGCGCACGCCTGGAAAGCGTGTATACGTGAATAGCGTATCGGGGGTTCGAATCCCCCTCTGTCCGCCAAGAATTCATCTACAGCAGTACACAGAAGTCTGCGAAGCCCGCACAGTTAAACGCTCTGCGGGTTTTTTGTTGTCTACGATAGTCCATAACAGGCTATAGCCATATACCCCCCTCTAGGGGTACATTTGGGGGTATGTCTTGTACCCCCTGAAAAAGTACCCCCACTATGGCCCTGACCAACATCCAAGGCAAGTAGGCTGTACCCAAGGAAAAGCCCTATAAACTGGCGGCCTGCACTGACCCCATGGACGTCCGCAAAGAGCAAAGCCAAGACAGCGCCCTGACGGCATTAATGGCGATTGCGGGAAATGGGCAGCGGATGTAGCTGTTAGTGAAAGCTAGTGCACAGAACCTGAGAAAGCTTGAAATCGCGTAGGCGAGCCGGCGTACTCGGCTGTTATCAAATATCATGGTCGCGGGTGATTCAGCTTTGCCTCTGTACGTTTTGGGGCAGGGGTTATCGCTTAATAGACTGTACGGTTTGGGGTGGGGGTATCTATACACGAACCAGTTTCAGCAGGGGTTCAAATGCATACAGGGCTGGTCGGCGACCAGCTGGCTCCTCCATTACTCTGAGAAGCCCTTTCTCTACCAATACTCGAGTAAATCGTGAAGCAGTAGCAGAAGGTATACCACTTGTTCGAGTGAATCGACTGTTTCGGAATACCGGGTTTGTGAAAACGAAATCCAAGGCGTTGACGCTCCACTTCGAGGCAAGAGATTCGCTGAACTCTTGTTTCATGGTTTCGTAGAGGTTCCGTATATTCTCGGATATCTCGAGGTTTCTGTAGGCCTGCTTCTCAACGGCCTCAAGGAAGAACGCGCACCAGCCGGTCCAGTCCCCACTCTTTGATACATCCCGCATTCGATCTATGTACTCATCCTTATGTTCTTCCATGAAGCCGCTAATATAGAAATGAGGAGCAGAGATTACGCCAGAGCGCCACAAAAGCAAAGTGATAATCATGCGTCCTATACGGCCATTCCCGTCCTTGAAAGGGTGGAGGGCTTCAAACTCGACATGCGATAAAGCCGCCTTTATAAGCGGCACATCCTTGCTGTTCTCAATATAGTTGAACAGTAAATCCATACCGTCTTGCAGCCGGTCGGGACTGATCGGAACAAACAGAATGTTTTTTTTCTGTCGATCAGCAAGGTAGTTTTGCTCTGTCTTGAATTGACCCGGAGATTTGGCTGCGCCCCGGCCCCACGACAATAGTGTTTGATGGGCGGTTCTGATCAACTGTTGACTAAGGGGCTGCCCCGACTCAATTGCTTGCTGGGAGCCTTTCAGAGCGCGTTGGTATAGAAATGTTTCGATAATTTCTGACCTAGCACTAGGCGCCTTTATCCCTTCTGATTCGAAATCAGCTTCATATTTCAGGATTTCATCCATCGTACTTACCGTACCTTCCATCCTAGAAGAGATCACCGCTTCTTGGTTTCTGAGTGGAGCTAACAGAATCTCGCTATTGTGCATGTTCTTTAGCATTTGATCGTAGCGAGCTAGGGCATCCGTGGCGCTTACTAGCTGAACGACCAAGGATGAGTAGTCAATGCTCTTCGGAGGGAACTGATCGTAGTGATAGTCCACAGCGTTGTCGATATTAAGTCCAGAGCCCGGAGCCTGCATGTCTTTCCCGCTAAATTTGTAATGAAAAAGGTCGTCAATTTTAGTGTCAAACTAGTTTGTTTTCAATAATTCTATTAATTTGATTCACAAATAGGCTTGCGTATCACGTATTCACTGCAACGCTTGTTGTCTTTCAAATTCACCTTAAACTTAATGACAAGACCTTTTGCTGTTAACGCAATGAAGGCAAAAAACGTTTCTTATCAAAACGGGCCGATTGTGAGCAACTAATCGTTTGTGAGCTCACTGCGTTCACCAGTGGGACTGTCGCTATGTGTAATGTGGGTTGGGCTTATCGATGTAGCATCTCAATCCAAACGCCCCCAGCGCTATAGGTCTGGGGGTACATTTGGGGGTACAAGCGATTTAGTATTTTCGTAGATCGTTTGCTAGTGAGGCTTTTAAGCAACAGTATGAACGACCCTCTGCCGCCACATTCTTAAAAAGCCCTTGATTTTCAAGGGCTTTTTCCTTTGTTTGGCTGGTGCTCGCGACGTTTCCCCCGCGCTTCCGTTATTGCAGTTGTCGTCGGCACTGTAAAAATGACCCCCAGGGGGTCAAAATTCAATTGCCGTTGACACAGTGTGCGTTGCATTCTTGCGTCCGTGGGGATTCATTTTTTCAGCCCGGCGGCGCAAGCGGCGCCAGCACAGCAAGGCGTTCAAAACACAGATGATTCACGCCTGCATTTAGTCCGGTCGCGCCCGCCCAGAGTACCAGGATGGTTACACCTTCCGACACCCCGGCGACTGTTTCAGTGCGACACGGCTGAGGTCTTGGTGTGCGACGGCTTCATCTGGTTGGCCGTGCGCCGCCTGCATCAAGGCAGCGCATACTGACCCTATGTGTGGAGGCCGAGTAATGATCTGAATCCTCGCAACTGTAGCGCTGCTGGCGATGGCAGCAAGCGCCCACGCTGACGGAACCCGTTACGTGGGCGGTGGACGTTACTTATGCACGGGCAGTAGTGCTAAGTGTGCCATTGTGAAGCAGAACAATCGAATCCTGTCGAGGATGGAACGTGAAGCCCGCAAGCCTGCGCCATACCTCGCACCCGACCCGACGTTTCGCGTCAGAGGTAGCGGGGGTGCCTACGTAGCGCCCAAAGAGGTCAAAGAGCCCGCGCCGATAGTGCTGGAGCCAAAATACAACCTTCGCCCCGAAGACTTTTGACAGGAGGGTATTGCATGACGTGGTTTTTATTGATTGTCTTCGGTGTTATTTTGGGCATCACGGGTGATGGCTGGTGGTTTGCCATACTCATGTGTGTAGGCGCATTCGTCGATGTCGCTTGGGCGCGCCCATCGTTTGAAGAGGACAGAGGGCGCTAACGCACGGTGGCACTATAAGGGTAGGAAAGGGGCGCGTGAGAATCGCGCCTCTTTTATTGCTCCAGAATGATAGTAAGTGCTGATTCGATTGGCGCCATGAACACATACATATTCAACATTCGCAAAAATGAGTCTCGAATCGACTCTTTATATCGCCCAAGGTTTTAGGATTTTGATGGGTGGTTGGGGCGGTACCACGATGCAGTGTCCAGATTTTCCTGGCTTCGCGAGGAGAACGAAAATCTTTCACGCGTTCAAGGCCGAGTTTTTCTACCTGAACCGGTTCGACAGTCTTGATAATTTATAAGCAGGCCTGACGTGCTACATCAGCTACTA
>NZ_JAJUFE010000012.1 GCF_029263785.1 Pusillimonas sp.
AGCATCAGATTGGGCCACCTTCGGCAGCATTTTGGCGACCCGCTGCTTGTCAGGACGTCGAGCGGACTCATGGCCACGCCATTTCTTGAGGGTCTTATCGGCGACATCGAGCGCGCAATCAAATTGCTAAGCCCCGAAGAAAGCGCCCGGCGTGCGTTTGATCCGGTCACATCGACCCGGCGCTTTCGCCTGGGGCTGAGTCACATTGCACAAATGGTCATGCTGCCCGAAATTCTGGGGCAATTTAAGGTGCTTGGTCCCGGTCTTAAAGTGGAATCTCTGGATCTTGACGGCACTACCGCCGGGCTGCTGGAAAGCGGCCAGCTCGATCTTGCGGTCGGCTACACGTTTGAGTTGCATAACGGCTTCTTTCAGCAACGGCTGTTCGCCGAAAATTACTCCTGCATTGTCCGGCAGGGTCACCCTCGCATCGGCGACACCTTATCCAAGCAGCAGTTTCTGGATGAAGAACATCTCGCCCTGATTGCCCCGGCTACCGGGCATTCCATGTTGGACAAGGTTTTGGAAGAGCGTGGAGTGCAGCGCAAGATAGCAGCCAGGGTTTCTTCGTATCTTGGGCTTGAGCAGATACTGGTATCGACAGACCTGGTCGCCATGGTTCCATCGCGTCTGGCTCGAACCCTGGCGTTGGGCGATCGCATCAAGATCCTGGGCCTGCCGTTTCCTTCACCCACCTACGAAGTACGCCAATATTGGCACGAACGCTATCATCACGATTCGGGCAATAGTTGGCTGCGCAAGCTTATCTTCGAAAGCTTCACCAATCTTCCTCCGGTGTTCACCAAATTGCTGGGTTCGGTAAGTTCGCAGTGACTCTTTGTTCGTCGGTCACGCGCTGAAAAATCTCATCATCGCCCTGTGTGCAGGCAGGTTTCCAGGCCGGAATAGGTAGTTCCCGAGTCGATGCAAACGCCAATTGTTGCGTACTTTCGGGGTGACTAAGCTTGCCCATTCCAATTGGTCAATGCTTGTCACCACGGAGGTCAATATGCGAGAGCGACTCGATTGCGCTTTGATTGGTACCGCGTGCACAGAAAGCTGGACACGTCCCTGGGCCGGCCGACATTTTGCCGGTCGCCTGTATTTTCATTCACCCATGCCCAGCATCGACGTGTCGCATCCCGAAGCGCCCGATCAACTGGGCAACGGCTCCATGATCCTTCGTCGCTTCGATGTCTGTCTGGTGCCGGTCAGCGCGCAGAATCTGGCCTGGGCGCGTACCAGCCTCTCGGCAGCGAACGGCAGGCTTACTACGCCGGTGTTTGCCCTCATCGATCAGCTCAAGGCGGCAGCGCTGAACGATCTCTACGAGCTTGGTTTAAGTGATTTCGTCCGCGCACCGCTGTGCCCCGAAGAGTTGCGTGTACGAATCGAACGGCTGCTTGAACGCCGTGCGCCGGCGCTGTCCTGGTCAATGCCTGTCAGTTCGCCTTCTACCCGGGTCGGCGAGCGAAGCGGAGACTACATCGGGCCCGCCCAGGGGCTTCGCCCAGACGAGGCCGAGCTGTGCTCGACTATACTTGAGCGTACCGGCATCGAACTCGACGCCTATGCTGCTGCCACCGCTTCGCGCAGCGCAACCTCCCGCGAATCCTTTCGGGCTGCCAAGGGCAAGATCATCGAAAGGTTCGAAACCGCCTATATCAAGGCTGCATTGGGCAGACACTCGGGCAATATCGCCATGGCCGCCCGAGCCGCCCAGAAGCACCGTCGTGCTTTCTGGGCCCTGATGCGCAAGTACGACATCGACGCCGCTCCCTACCGGTCCGAGTCGCCACCTAAACACCTTTCCGACGGGTAAAATGACCCGCGTATTTTTTCAAGGATAGCCGTGTCGTCTCCCACACTTAAGAACGATGTTTTCCTGCGTGCGCTCATGCGTGAGCCCGTGCCCTACACTCCGCTTTGGCTGATGCGCCAGGCCGGGCGCTACTTGCCCGAATACAACGAGACCAGGGCGCGTGCAGGATCGTTTATGGGTCTCGCCCAAAACCCCGAATACGCTTGCGAGGTAACGTTACAGCCTCTGGCGCGCTTCGAGCTGGATGCGGCTATCCTTTTCTCTGACATCCTTACGGTGCCCCATGCCATGGGCCTGGGCCTCGACTTTGTCGCTGGCGAAGGTCCCCGATTCGCGCATCCTGTGCGCAGCGAAGACGAAGTCCTCAAGCTTGCGGTTCCCGATATGTCGCAGCTGCAATATGTGTTTGACGCTGTGTCGCTCATTCGCAAAGAGCTCGATGGCAAGGTGCCCCTGATCGGTTTCGCGGGCAGTCCCTGGACTATCGGTTGCTATATGGTCGAAGGACAAGGTTCCAGCGACTACCGTCTTATCAAGAGCATGCTTTACTCCCGGCCCGACCTCGTCCATCGGATGCTGAACGTCAATGCTCAGTCTACGGCTTTGTACCTCAATGCCCAGATTCAGGCTGGCGCACAGGCCGTGATGATCTTCGATAGTTGGGGCGGCGTATTGGCCGACAGCCTGTACCAGGAATTCTCGCTGGCCTATGTTCAGCAGGTGGTTCAAGGCTTGACCCGCGAGCGTGAAGGGCGTCGGGTGCCTGTCATCGTCTTCACAAAAGGGGGCGGGCAGTGGATAGAAGACATCGCGGCTTGTGGCTGCGATGCCGTCGGTCTGGACTGGACTGTCAACCTTGCCCAGGCTCGCCGCCGGGTCGAAGACAAGGTCGCCCTGCAGGGCAATATCGATCCCATGGCCCTGTTCGGTGGCGAGGCAGCCATTCGTGCCGAGGCACGTCGGGTCATCGACGACTTTGGGCCAGTCGGCGACGGAGGCCACGTGTTCAATCTCGGGCATGGCATTTCTCAATTTACCCCTCCCGAGGCGGTGGCGGCCCTGGTCGACGAAGTCCACACCTACAGCCGGGGCAAGCACTGATATTGCACTGAACAATTCGCAAAGGCCCGTGACTACGGGCCTTTTTGACAAGTTGTGCACAAGTTACATCGCTCTGCAACAAAACCGTAGCTCGGAAGGTCTGCATTAAGATTGCTATGTAACCTGTTGATTTATAAATGGTATATGTAAAGTTCGTGGTGGCGGGTGTGATTTGTAAGGAAAACAGCACCGACTTATCCCAAGTTGTTATTGCGGTTCTCCCCAAAGTTATCCACAGGTGTCACTTAGCCCTTTCGCCAGACCCTGATGACAACAGGGCTTACACGCCATACATAAGAATTTACTTTAAGTCTCAATGACCGCTCCGTCGTCGATCTTGCCCAGTCGCGAGCCTGGCCCGCACAATGCTGATGCACCTGCCTACTGGTTACGGGTCGCGCTCGATGTGCCCCTGCCGGGTTTGTTCGACTACCGCAGTGATCAGGATGTTGCCGTGGGAACGCGGGTAATCGTCCCGTTCGGGCGGCGGAAAATGGTGGGTGTCGTTGTTCAACTGGAAGATCAGCCGACCATCGATGCGCACTTGGTCAAACCCGTTGAACAGATCCTGAGCGATCTGCCACCCATGCCCGACGACTGGATGCGTCTGGCCAGGTTTGCCGCCCAGTATTATCAGCGGCCGCTTGGCGAAGTCATGCTGCCATGTCTTCCCACGGGTTTACGCAAGGTCAGCGCCTATCAGGGCAAGCGGTCTGGGGGCGGACCGGTAGTGCGCAGCGACGCACGAAAGCAGTCGGCGCCTGCCTCCGATGTCACGCCGGCAGCGGCACCCCAACTTAATGCCGATCAAGAAAAGGCTGTAAACGAGATCTGCGGCATTCAAGGCTTCAAGGCAGTACTGCTGCATGGTATTACTGGCAGTGGCAAAACAGAGGTGTATCTTCGTGCAGCCCAGCACGCCTTGGCGCAGGGTCGGCAAGTGCTGTTCATGGTGCCCGAGATCAATCTCACCCCGCAGCTCGAACGATCACTGCGTGCTCGACTGACCGCTGTTGCCGGTGGCGATATTCTCGCGGTCATGCATAGCGGCCTGGCCGACGGTGAACGCTTGCGTGCGTGGCTGCGTGTGCAGCGCGGCCAGGCGCGAATCCTTCTTGGAACCCGCTTAGCCATCTTTACCCCGCTTCCCGACCTGGGGCTGATCATCGTTGACGAAGAGCACGACGCTTCCTACAAGCAGCAAGACGGCCTTCGCTATTCGGCGCGCGATCTGGCTGTGTGGCGTGCGCACGACTTGGGGATACCGGTAGTGCTGGGCTCGGCGACGCCGTCCCTCGAGTCCTGGCATCATGCGCAAACCGGGCAGTATCTTCTTTTATCGTTAACGCATAGGGCCCGCGATGCCGAGTTGCCGGCGGTCCGGCTGGTAGATACCCGTCGGCTTGCCCTGGAGCAGGGCTTGTCGCCACATCTGGTAACGGCCATGCAAGAGCGCCTGCAAGACAAACAGCAGTGCCTCGTCTTTCTTAATCGGCGCGGTTATGCGCCGGTACTTTCGTGCGCGTCGTGTGGGTGGGTCAGCCAATGTACGCGATGTACCGCCTATACGGTCTTGCATCGGGCCCGCGGCGGGCGAAATCTTTTAAGTTGTCACCATTGCGGGTACCGAAGCCAGGTGCCTCGTGCTTGCCCCGACTGTGGCGACCAGGATTTGCGCCCGATGGGGCGCGGTACACAACGCGTCGAAGAACATCTTGCCGAACTGTTTCCCGACGCCCGCATTGCACGGATTGATGCTGACAGCACGCGTCTGAAAGGTAGCGCCGAGGCCCTGTTTGCCAAGGTGCATGCCGGTGAGGTCGATATTCTGGTCGGCACGCAGATGGTCGCAAAGGGTCATGACTTCTCCAATCTGGGTCTGGTTGGCGTCCTTAATGCCGATTCCATGCTTTTTTCACAAGATTTTCGTGCTCCCGAACGATTGTTTGCGCAGTTGATGCAGGTGGCCGGCAGGGCTGGGCGCCACCTGAAGGGTGCAGAGGTCATCATCCAGACCGACTACCCGGAACAACCTGTTTATCAGGCGCTGACCCGCCACGATTACAAAGGGTTCGCCGAGTACGCCCTGACCGAGCGCCGGGCGGTGGGTTTGCCGCCATTCGCCCATCAGGCGCTGCTTACCGCCGAGGCCCGGGAACTGCGGCTGGCCATGGACTTTCTTTCTGCAGCGCGAGACTTCGTCGGTCAGCATCCAGACCGGTTCCCAGCGGCAGATTTGATCACTCTGTACGACCCGGTGCCCTTGCGGGTAGTACGGGTCGCCAATATTGAGCGTGCGCAGCTCCTGGTGGAAAGTAGCAGCCGACCGGCGTTGCAGGCGTTTCTTTCCGTCTGGATGCAGGCCATGCCCCAGCTGGCAGTCGATACTCGAGTTCGCTGGCAGCTTGAAGTTGACCCCCTGGAAATCTGATGTCTGGATACACGAGTTTGCCAGCAGGCCATACGCTGGCTCCTGATTTGAATCCGCCCCAACGTGGCGCCGTCCTGTATCTGGACGGCCCCTGCCTGGTCCTGGCCGGTGCAGGCAGTGGCAAGACACGGGTCATCACGCAAAAGATCGCGTATTTGTTGCGAGAGTGCGGCTATCAGGCCCGGAACGTGGTGGCGCTTACCTTTACCAACAAGGCCGCTCGCGAAATGAGCGAACGGGTCAAGGCCCTGGTCGATTCGCGCCTGATGAAAGGCCTGACGATCAGTACATTTCATTCCCTGGGAGTGCGATTTCTGCGCGAGGAAGCCCGCCATGCCGGGTTGAAGTCAGAATTTTCGATTCTTGATTCCACCGATTCACTGGGAATAATTCAGGAGCTGCTGGCCACTACCGACAAGGCCAGATTGCGAGCCGTCCAGCAAACCATCTCGCTATGGAAGAATGCATTGATGGATCCTGATGCTGCCGAACGCGCAGCAGCTACGCCGAACGAGGCCGATGCCGCGCGGGTGTATCGAAACTATGAAGCGACGCTTGCCGCCTACCAGTCTGTTGATTTCGACGACCTGGTTCGACTGCCCACTGAGCTGATGCAGACCCATCAAGAGATACGCGAGCGGTGGCAGGCGCGCGTGCAGTATCTGCTGGTGGACGAATATCAAGACACCAACGAATGTCAGTATCGCCTGGTAAAGCTTTTGACCGGTCAACGGGCGATGTTTACGGCGGTCGGGGACGATGATCAGGCAATTTACGCCTGGCGAGGCGCGACGGTCGAGAATCTGGCCAAGCTCACCACGGATTATCCTTCGCTCAAGATCATCAAGCTTGAACAGAACTATCGCTCGGTAGAACGTATCTTGTCGGCGGCCAATCGGGTGATCGGACATAATCCCAATTTGTTCGACAAGAAGCTGTGGTCGAACCTTGGTGTGGGCGAGCCCATACAGGTCACCGCTATGGAAACCGACCTGATCGAGGCGGAATCGGTTGCAGTGCGCATCTCGGCCGAACGATTCGAGCGGCGAGCGCAGTGGCGTGATTTTGCAATTCTGTATCGAAGCAATCAGCAGGCGCGCGTTGTCGAACAAGCGCTGCGCAATCTTCACATTCCTTACACGGTGTCCGGCGGACAAAGCTTCTTTGACAAGGCAGAGATTCGTGACGTTCTGGCGTATCTGCGCTTGATCGCCAATGATGATGACGACCCCGCTTTCATCCGTGCGGTCACGACTCCCCGGCGGGGGATAGGGCAGGGAACCTTGAAGACCCTGGGTGAGTTTGCTTCCGAAAATGGCTTGTCTCTTTTTGCTGCGGTCTTCGAAATTGGTGCGTCGCAACGGCTGGCGTCACGCCAACTGGAATCTTTGCAAACTTTCGCACGCTTCATCCAGAGCATTCAGGAGCGTGCGGGCCGCAAGAGCGGTCGGCAAGTCACTCGGCAGGCCGAGCCTGCGGGCCCGCTTCTTGACGAAATGCTGGCCGCTATCCAGTACGAGCGCCATCTGTACGACACGCTTGATGATCGTGCCGCACAGACACGCTGGCAAAATGTGCTCGAGCTTACAGAGTGGCTCAAGCGCAAGGCCACCGAGGACGAGCTCGATCTTTTCGAATTGGTGCAACATGTGGCGCTGGTGACCATGCTTGAGCGCAGCGACGAGGAAGATCCCGATGCAGTAAAGCTATCTACGTTGCATGCTTCGAAGGGGCTTGAGTATCCACATGTGTATCTCATCGGCGTCGAAGAAGGGTTGTTGCCTCATATGGGCCGCGATGAAGAGGATGGCGATCCCGCAAAAGCTGCCGAATCGCTGGTAACCCGCATACAGGAAGAGCGTCGCCTGATGTACGTGGGCATTACGCGAGCTCAGCGCTCGCTGCACCTCACTTGGTGCAAGAAGCGTCGCAGGGCGCGCGAAGATGTTGTCTGCGAGCCATCCCGCTTTATTGCCGAAATGGGGCTTTCCGCCCTGAAACCGCAAGAAGACTCATCGTTGCAGGCGATGTCTCCCAAGCAACGCCTGAGCATGCTCAAAGACTTGCTCAACAAGACAGAAAGCTGAATCTGCGAAGCGGGTCTCGTCTGCTTTTTTGTGATCCACGGGCTGAACAGGCCCGGATCAGGCTTGCGTTTTGTTTTAAGCGTAGTCGCCGACGGGTATGCACGAGCAATACAGATTCCGATCACCGTAGCTGTTGTCGACCCTGCCAACCGGAGGCCAATATTTGTTGGCCTGAAGACCTGGTACAGGGAAAGCGGCTTGCGAGCGCAAATAGCTGTGGTTCCATTCGTCGGCACTGACCATTGCCGCCGTATGCGGCGCATTGCGCAGAGGATTGTCGTTTGCGGCGAATTCGCCGGCCTGGACTCTGGCGATCTCTTGTCGAATGGAAATCAAGGCCTCAACAAAGCGGTCAAGTTCGCTCAGCGCTTCGCTTTCCGTTGGCTCTAACATCAGCGTACCAGGTACGGGAAAGCTCATGGTTGGAGCGTGAAATCCGTAGTCCATCAGGCGTTTCGCAATGTCTTCATTGCTGATGCCGGTGTCCTTTTGCAGTGGCCGGATATCCAGGATGCATTCATGCGCGACCAGTCCTTTTGCGCCGGCATACAGCACCGGATAATGCGGGCTCAGACGCGACGCAAGATAATTGGCAGCCAAAATCGCGTGTCGAGAAGCATCGGTCAGCCCCTGCGAGCCCATCATGGCGATGTACATCCATGATATGGGGAGGATGCCCGCCGAGCCATAAGCCGCAGCGCTGATTGCTCCGATGCCGTTTGGATGAGGCTCGTAGCCCTGGGACCGCTGGTTGGGAAGGAACGTCGCCAGATGTTCGGCTACCGCCACCGGGCCCACTCCCGGGCCTCCGCCGCCATGCGGAATGCAGAACGTCTTGTGCAGGTTCAGGTGGGATACGTCTCCACCAAATCGGCCTGGCGCTGCAAGACCCACCATGGCGTTCATATTCGCGCCATCGACATAGACCTGGCCTCCGTGGCGGTGAACGATATCGCAGACTTCGCGCACGGATTCTTCGAAGACGCCGTGTGTCGAAGGGTAGGTGATCATGATGGCAGCCAGGTTCTGGCTGTACGACTCGGCCTTGCTGCGCAGGTCTTCCAGATCAATATTGCCGTGGTTGTCGCACTTTACGACGACCACTTCCATACCCACCATTTGGGCCGAGGCCGGGTTCGTTCCATGTGCCGATGCGGGAATGAGGCAGATATTTCGGCGCGACTCTCCGCGTGACGCATGGTAGGCGCGAATGATCTGCAGGCCTGCGTATTCACCTTGCGATCCGGCATTGGGCTGCAGGCTGACGGCGGCATAGCCGGTCACGGCGCAAAGCATGGCCTCAAGTTCCTGGATCATTTCCCTGTATCCCCGGGTTTGATCTTCAGGAGCGAAGGGGTGGATGTTTGCAAATTCGGGCCAGCTTATCGGAATGAGCTCGCTGGTGGCGTTCAGCTTCATCGTGCATGAGCCCAGGGGGATCATTCCGCGGTCCAGTGCAAGATCCTTATCGGCGAGACGACGCAGATAGCGCAGCATCTCGTGCTCGCTGTGATGGGTATTGAATACGGGGTGGGTCAGGTAGGGCGTTTGTCTTGCCAGCGTGCCGGGGAAAGCAAACGACTCAATACCTTGACGCAGATCGATGTATTCCGGAGCCTCACCACCTTGCGCAAAGATGCTCAAGAGGTCCTGCACGTCGGACGGGCCGGTAACCTGATCGAGCGATATGCCGATGTGCGTATTGTCAAGTTGTCGAAGATTTATGCCTTTGGCCTGTGCTGCTTCGATGAGGCCTTGAGTCGCCGAGCCGGTAATCAGGGTGAGAGTGTCGAAATAGGTCTCGTTGACGCGTTCCCAGCCCATCTCGGCCAGGCCCTTTGCCAGGGTGCTGGTCAGCTCGTGTATTTCCTGGGCGATTCGTCTGATTCCGCCCGGACCATGGTAAACAGCATACATTGACGCCATGATGGCCAGCAGCGCCTGCGCCGTGCAGATGTTTGACGTGGCTTTTTCTCGTCTGATATGTTGCTCACGTGTTTGCAGGGCCAGGCGATAGGCGGGTTGACCTTGCGAGTCGACGGTGACCCCTACCAGGCGGCCTGGAAGCGAACGCTTGAATTCATCTCGTACCGCCATGTAACCGGCGTGAGGGCCGCCGAAGCCCAAGGGAACACCGAAACGTTGCGTGGTGCCGATCACGACATCTGCCCCCCATTCTCCCGGGGGCTTGAGCAAGGCAAGGGCAAGGAGGTCAGCGGCTACGGTAACCAGGCCGCCACGCTCGTGTACCGCCTGTGTCAACGCACTGTAATCGCGGACGTCGCCATTAACGCCGGGATACTGCAACAATACGCCGAATGCGTCGGTATTGGCTGCCTCTGCGGCCGGTCCGACCTTTACCTGTATGTTCATCGCCTGGGCGCGCGTTTGCACGACTTCCAACGTCTGCGGCAGGACGTCGTCAGCGACATAGACAGTGGTGGAAGCCGCAGTGCGATTGACCCGCAGCATCAGGGCCATAGCCTCTGCGGCGGCAGTTGCCTCGTCCAGCATTGATGCGTTGGCGATATCCGAGCCTGTAAGGTCGGTGACCATCTGCTGAAAGTTGATCAACGCCTCGAGGCGTCCCTGAGATATCTCTGGCTGATAAGGAGTGTAAGCCGTATACCAGGCGGGGTTCTCAAACAGATTCCGCAAAATGACTGTGGGCGTCAGGGTGCCGTAATAACCCTGACCGATGAAACTGCGGAACACCTTGTTTTTTTTCGCGCGCTCTCTTAATTTTGCAAGCGCCTCCGACTCGGATAAGGGTTGACTGAACTCCCCCAGGTTCAAAGGTTCGGTGAGCCTGATGTCAGAAGGAACTACATCGTTTATGAGAGCATCCAGGCTGCTGTAGTCCAGCTCCTTGAGCATGCGTCGCTGCTCGATACGGTCAGGGCCTATGTGTCGTTCGCTGAAAGGAATGCTCATCATGTTCCTCGTTGGAGTCAAATCAGGACCTTGCCGTTACGTACGAATGGAGGACGCACGATACGAGCGCGAACGGGCTTGCCCCGTATGATTACCTGAGCTTCGCTGCCCGGCTGTACGCCCGACGGCAGGCGGGCCAGTGCGATGCTTTGTCCGACGGTGGGGCTGAAGGAGCCGCTGGTGACCATGCCGTCCCCGTCGGGCGTTTCGACTCGCTGTCCCGGCCGGAACATGCCGGCCCGATCCATCGCGACGAGTCCGCCCAGCCACGTTTGCTGAGTTTGCTCGCGCAGCGCAGCCTTGCCAATGAAGTTGCGCGAGGCTTCGAGGTCGACCGTCCAGCCCAGCCCGCAGTCCAGCGGGGAGGTGGTGTCATTCATGTCCTGGCCGTACAAGTTCATGCCCGCCTCAAGGCGGAGCGTATCGCGCGCGCCCAGACCCGCCGGCCGCACTCCTGCGTTCAGCAACTGATCCCACAGACCTGAAAGTGCATCGGCCGACAGGATCAATTCGTAGCCGTCCTCTCCGGTGTAGCCGGTCCGTGAAATCAACATCTCGCCGAAGCGCGTGTCCGTGTGAAAGCTGGCGTGAAAGGGTTTCAATTTGTCCAAAACAGAATGCGCGCCGGGCAGCGCCTGTTCACAGCGATCACGCGCTTGCGGTCCCTGAACAGCGATAATGCCAAGGGCCGGTTCTGACGTTTGCGTGTCGCCAAAGCGACGCAGGTCGAGCACAACCGAGTCGTTCTGGAGTTGCGCCTGATGTTCAAGCCAGCCGAGATCCTGGAGCGCCGTGGCCGCATTGACGACCAAGCGGTAGCGATGATCGTCGAAGTAGTACAC
Organism: Pusillimonas sp.; assembly: GCF_029263785.1. Classification (GTDB taxonomy): domain Bacteria; phylum Pseudomonadota; class Gammaproteobacteria; order Burkholderiales; family Burkholderiaceae_B; genus Pusillimonas. Next base: position 11,218 of record NZ_JAJUFE010000012.1, read on the forward strand.
AAGCAGGTCGTCCAAAATTCCCCCACGGGGATTCAGCATGCAACTGTATAAGGCTTTACCGGGCTGCTGAAGCTTGTCTACATTATTTGCCAGAACCGATCTCAGGAACGCGCGGGCGTCCTTTCCACGCACGTCGATGACGCCCATGTGCGATACGTCGAACATGCCGGCGCTTTGACGTACCGCATGGTGTTCGTCGATCTGCGAACCGAAATGTAGCGGCATGTCCCAGCCGCCGAAATCCACCATGCGAGCGCCCAGCTTTACGTGGCGATCGGCTAGCGGAGTCTTTCGAAGTGTGGGAGAGCTGGTCATGACGCTGGACTCGAAAACGGTGATCGGCGAAGCAACGGCCTCGTGCTCTCGCTCTGTTTAGTGCTTGGGTCCGACAGTGTCAATCAGGGCAGATCTTTATGGAATTTTTTGTTCGTTGATCAGCCGGCTGGGCAATTTAACAAATAATGAGCGTATACCCAATAAAAAGCCGGGTTCGCGTTTTGCGCGGAACCCGGCTTGGATGCTCGAATGGGGGCAAGGATAATTGCCGCCCGAGCGGTACTACTAGGAGGAAGTCTTAGGCAGCGGTGACGTTGTGGCCGTCTTTGCGTGCGTCATCCATGTCATTGGAGACGCCGGCGACAAAGGAAACCAGTTTCGTATGGACTTTCTTTACCAGAACGCCTAGCCAGCTCAGGAGATTCGGTTCGTTGTAGTAGCTGTCGATTTCGCCATTGATGAGTTCGCGCTCAAGGGAATCGGTCAGGGTGATGTTGTATTTGGTCATAGCAAGCCTCCAGGTAATCCAAATTAGCTCTTTTGAAGCGTTGACTCTATTATAGGGTAAACCCTAGTCTTATACAAGAGCTAAATACGTGTATACCCTTAGTTAACCTGGTTGTTGGTTTTAATCGACAGATCGAGTGCGCCGCACGAGTCAGGGGCGGCCAGTCAATCCGATTTATGATTAGGGTTTTGCTTTCAATCAGGCTGTACGGAGTGGGATGACATGAAGAAGATAGAGACGATAGGAATTGTCGGCGCAGGCGCCATGGGTCGCGGCATTGCACAAATTGCCGCTCAAGCCGGCCTGAGGGTGTTGCTGTACGACCTGAACGAGCAGGCAGTGGCCGCCGCACGCGAAAGTCTTGACGGTATCTGGCAGAAGCTGGCCGGCAAGGGAAAAATAACGGCCGACGATGCACAGGCTTCATTGGAGCGTGTCGTGGCGTGTTCCGACCTATCCGACATGTCGGGGGCGCAACTGGTGGTCGAAGCAGTCATCGAGCGCCTTGACGTCAAACGTGAGCTTTTCCAGAAACTTGAAGGAATCGTGGCCGAAGACTGCATCCTTGCGTCGAACACCTCGTCCTTGTCCATTACTGCGATTGCGGCCGGTTGCAATAGGCCCGGCCGTGTGGCGGGGTATCACTTCTTCAATCCTGTACCCTTGATGAAGGTGGTTGAAGTCATCGACGGGTTGCGAACCGAGAAGGCGGTGGGCGATGCCTTGATGGAACTGTCCCGCAACATGGGGCACACCCCGGTCCGGGCCAAAGATATGCCGGGATTTATCGTCAATCACGCCGGCCGGGGGATGAACATCGAGGGCCTGCGTCTTGCACAGGAGGCCGTCGCTCCCTTTTACCAGGTCGACGCCATCATGCGCGAACAAGCAGGGTTCCGCATGGGTCCGTTCGAATTGCTTGACCTGACCGCGCTTGATGTGTCGCACCCCGTCATGGAGTCGATTTATCAACAGTTTTACGACGAGCCCCGCTTCCGCCCGTCCCCCATTACGGCGGTCCGGTTTGCCGGCGGGCTGTTGGGACGCAAGACGGGGGAAGGTTTCTACCGCTATGTGGATGGCGCCAAGCAGGTGCCCGAGGCACCGGCCGTTCCCGCTTTGCCGGAAGGGCTCAAAGTCTGGCTGGCACCGTATCATCCCGTCGGCCACAAGCGCGCAGCGGCTTTACTCAAGGATCTCGGTGTTGGCGTGATTTCCACGGAATCGCCGCCGGCAGATGCGCTGATTGTTGTCACTCCGTTTGGTGAAGACACCTCCAGCGTCGTGGCCGAGTACCAGCTTGATGGTGAGCGCACTGTTGCGCTTGATACCTTCTTTGGTCTGGAGCAGGGCAAGAGACGTGTCCTGATGTGCTCGCCTGCTACGCTGCCGCAATGGCGCGATGCCGCTCACGCCTTGTTTGCATCAGACGATACTCCGGTGTCGGTCATTGATGATTCGGCGGGTTTTGTGGGTCAACGCATGGTGGCCAGCATTGTTAACGTCGCCGCTGATATTGCTCAGCAAACGATTGCTTCACCCAAAGATATTGATCTGGCGGTCTCGCTGGGTCTGGGCTATCCCCGAGGCGGCCCGTTGAGCATGGGCGATTCTCTCGGGGCGGCGCTGGTCCTGGATATCCTGCGCAATATGTACCGCGTGACGGGCGATTCCCGTTACCGCGCCAGCCTGTGGCTGCAGCGACGCGTGCAACTGGGCTTGTCCCTGACTGCCGAACCCCGGTGTGTGGCAGGCTAGAAATCACCGGATCAAAATAAAATGCCCGTTCATATGAACGGGCATTTTTATAGCCGGTCGGTAAACCGGCTGACCTTGCGGCAGCTGACTTATTGGGACTGCTGCACCATGTACTGCACGGCGGCACGAATTTCTGCGTCGGAAGCTTGCGATCCGCCGCGTGGAGGCATGGCACCTTTGCCGTGAATGGCAATTTCGACCATGGTATCCATGCCGCTGGCAATGAGTGGCTCCCACGCTGCTTTATCGCCCAGCTTTGGTGCATTGGCTACGCCGGCGTCATGGCAGGCAAAGCAAACGGATTTATAGAGCTTTTCGCCGGCCGGGTCGATGCTGGCGGTTTCTGCAGCGGCTTCGGCTTGCTGCTGCGCCGGTGCGCTGGATTCTTCAGCGGGGGCTGCAGCCTGTTGTGACTCGGACTGCGCGGCTTGGGCTGGCGCCGCCGCAGCGGGCTTGACTTCGGTTGGTACGGCTTGCTGCGGTGCCGTTGCCGAGGCTTGAGCCTTGTCGGCGCTGGCTTCTTCGCCTTCTGCCGGGGCAGCAGGCTCTTCGAACGAACCGCCTGACTGATTGGCCATGTAAACCATGGCACGTTCTACTTCGATATCGTCGAGCGAGGGGTTACCACCCTTGGCCGGCATCGCGCCCTTGCCATGCAAGGCGATGTCGAGCATTTTTTCGTAACCTTCCTGGATCAATGGTGCCCAAACGGCCTTATCGCCCAGTTTGGGTGCGCCGGCTACACCGGCCGTGTGACAGGCGCTGCAGGTGGATTCATACACTTGCTGGCCGGTTTTGAGGGTTTTGGGCGCATTGGCATCGACCAGTGCGAATCCTGCAACCGGCTTGATGCGCTGAGCAATGGCTTCAGGGCTTTGGGCATCGGAGCCGGCGGCCGGAGAAACGCTGCTGATGACCAGTCGGATCAGCAAAAATATGATGATGACCGGAACAATGAACGCAAGGATAACGGTGACAATGAGTTGCTTGGGCGTTTTGATGAGGCCTTCGTGCCCCTCGATGGTTGCTTCGACGTGGTCTTCTGTATTGTTCATGATCGAGTCCTGCGTTTCCTGACAAAGGAACAAAGCCCTTTTATAAGCCCTGTCTTCAAAGCTCTTTATGGTTCGAGGCCCCACCCGGACAAATGCCCTCCAGATGGGCGACTAAATATTGCTATGTGGCAAGATGCTGCACGACGGCGTTGCGGCGCAAGGCACGTTGTCCACAAACCGTACGATTATAACGGGTGTCATCGTCTAGTGCAGGCTGCTTTTAAATCAGGCTACAATGCTCTTTTTCGCGCGTCCGTAGTTCAATGGATAGAATGAGAGTCTCCGAAGCTCTTGATACAGGTTCGATTCCTGTCGGACGCGCCAGCAGCCTTCTTTTTTCCCTCCTGCCGTTCAAGAAAAAGTACGATAAATATAGGCGTACGGTGGGGCGGCGCTGTTACATCATCCTGGATCGCACGCCGCCATGGTATTGCTGACCCTGTACATCATCGCCATCACCGCCGAGGCCATGACTGCCGCCTTGGCTGCGGGCAGACGCGACATGGATTGGGTAGGCGTGTGCATCATCGCCTGCGTGACCGCACTTGGGGGCGGATCGGTCCGTGATGTACTGCTGGGGCATTACCCATTGACCTGGGTGGCTCACCCTGAATATTTATGGATCACGGCGGGTGCGGCGATAGTTACGGCTTTGATCGCCCCGGTCATGCGTCGCCTGCATAGCTTGTTTCTTTTGCTCGACGCGCTGGGTCTGGTGGTGTTTACCGTTATCGGTTGCCGTATTGCGCAGGAAATGGAACTGCCGATTACCATTGTTCTGATCAGTGGAATGATTACGGGTTGCGCCGGTGGAGTGCTGCGCGACGTGCTTTGCAACGACATCCCACTTTTGCTTCGTAAAGAGCTGTACGCCAGCGTGTCGGTGCTGACGGGTGGCGTTTTCATGGTGGCACAGTCTCAGGGCTTGCCCATGAATTTATCGATGCTGGTTGCCATGACGCTGGGCCTGACCATGCGGATCCTTGCCCTTCGCTACAACTGGCAGATGCCCAAGTTCGTGTATCGGGACGAATGGCGCTAGGCCAGACTTTACCTTGCGATTTCCGACGCGCTCGGACTCTTTCGGATTCGAGGTTCAGGGCATGGTAAAGGGGCCAGATATGGGTTGTTTGATGTCATGCGCGCCCAACGCGTGCAGTGCGGCGCAATCGGCGCCAGCCAATCACGACTCCCGCCCCCGACACCACGATGCCGCCTATGCTCAATGCAAGCAATATGGCGTTGCGCAAAGGTTTCGGCTCAAGAAGCGCCGGAAGATCCCAGCTATGCAGGAAGTAAAACAACCATCTTCCGACCCGTTGCCTGTAAGACAGGCTGGACACGACCAGGCCGGTATTCAGGTCAATATAGATTCGGGTACGGTCGGCATCAAGGAAGTCCAGGCGTAGTGCGGGCAGGCCATGGATGCGAGCGCCATTCATGGCTTCGGCCTGTCGCTGGTAATAATGCGCTTCGTAGCGGCGAATGACCTGCTCATCGGCAGTAGGCGCGTCGAACAGGCGGCGTGCCGCCGGAAGAATGTCTGCTTCGTCCCATGCTTGCTGTACGCTCAGCTCGCCTTGTTTCAAGGTGACCAAACGGGTGGCGGCTGTACGATCATAGGCCAGAACATACGGACGGCCACCCACACTCAGCCAATGCAATTCAACAGGTCGGAAGCGCGTGTGGTTGAGCGTCGCTATGATGGCGGAGGGGTCGGCCAGCGGTCCGATATCTGGCGAAATCCTGCCTTGGTAAGCCACGTGGTCGGGTCTGGCAGTCGCAGAAAAAACACCCCCGGGATTCATCGACATGAGGCCACTGAATATCCAGGTAAAGATGAAGCCGCCAAACAGCAGGCCTGCAATGTGGTGCCATTTCATCCAGTGTTCCCGATATGGGGACCGGGATCCGGATTTATATCGTCTGCCGAAGCGCCACCGCCAGAGTCCAACGCACAGGCCGCTTACTGCCGAAATTGTCGCTGTGAAGGAAAGAAGGATTACTGTCCACGTCCAGCCGGGGTCGACCGATGTTCTGCGGAACATGTAAAGCCAATGCAGCCAGGCTCCCACATAATTCCATCTCTGTTGAGACAGAGGTGCGTCCATCACGACTTGTCCCGTTTGTGACGACACGTACAGCGTGAGGGGCTCGGTAGCGAAGACCGTGACCTTGTGCAATGGACGGTGAAGGTCCAAACCTCGGGAATGCGTCCATCGGTCTTCATGAATCAGCCCTTCGTAACGGGTTGAGGCATAAGCGTCAGTGCCGGACGATTCCTCAATGGGCGAGGCTGCATTTATAGTCGTTGCGATGAATGCGGCGCTGGCAGCTATGGCTTCTTCTTCCCCGAAAGGGGTGGTCAGCGGCCTTGCGGTTTGACCGTGTGTTACCTGGAAGCGTCCACCGGTGCTGACTACATAGCGAGGGTGGCCTGATACCGAGGTCAGGACGATTTCGCCTGAGCCAATACCATCGCTGGAAAATATGGGCGACGTTATGCAACATTCGCTGCTTAGTTCGGAAAGTGCAGCCAGTCGCTCCCATGGGGTGAGCTTCGGATACCCGATCCACAACATGACGATGCCACTGACGAACCATAGCAGCATCAATACGCAACCGCCGATGCCGGTCCAGCGGTGAACCAGATAAACCCATTGGCGGATATTGGAAGCCAAGCTCATGCCCGAACACTCAGAAACGGTGGTTCAGAGTCAGCTCGAAGCGGCGCCCCGGGCCATACAGCCATTGTGTTGACGTGTAGTACGCGGTGGTGAAATAGGGCCGGTCAAAGACGTTGTAACCGTGAGCGGAAATCGTGGTTTGTTTGCTGACGTTCCACCGTAGGGCAAGGTCGGTGCTGGTATACGAGGGCAGCTCAAGGGTATTCGCGGCGTCGGCATATCGCTTGCCCACGTACTGCACGCCGCCCATCGCCGTCCAGCCGGGTCGGAAGTTCCAGCTGAGCCAGACGTTTGCCATTTTCTGGGCCACGTCAGGAGGAACTTTCCCCTGGCGCGAAACCGTCGTTGAGCCGCTGGGTTCGTCGAAATCGTCATAGCGCGCCCGCAAAATGGTACCTGCCGCCTGCAGCGTCCAGTTGCGCGCAAACTCAACATTGATCGAAGCCTCCAGGCCGCGCGATGACTGTCCGCCCACCTGCACTCGTTGGGAAGGGTTGGTAGGGGAGCGGCTGAGCAGGTTGGTTTTCTTGATCTGGTATGCGGCCAGAGTCCATGCCCCTGCATCTTGCATGAAGCTTTGCTTCAGGCCTATCTCGTACTGATGGCCCGTGGCCATTTCGAACTGACTGTTGGCCGGGTTAAGCATCAGAAGAGCGCTGACCGGATCCGCTGCACGCGAGTACTGTGCGTAAATCGAGGTATTGGCAGTCAGGTCCAACACGGTGCCAATGCGATAACCCAGGTTGGAGTAACTGCGGTCAAATGCGCGCTGGCCCTGCACGAGGTCATCGCGACTGACTTGGGCATGGTCGTATCGCAAGCCGGCAATGAGCGCCCATTGCCCGGTCAGCCTGAGGCGGTCTTCCAGGAATAAGGCGTACTGTCGGGCGTCATTGCGATACCGCGGAATTGTGGGCTCGTCACTTTGGAAGTAACCGGGTGAAAAGTCGTAGGGATCCACTGGGCCCGAGCTTCCGGTGTAGGTATTGTTGGCATGTTGAAACCTGCTCCGGTTGATGTCGAACCCGGCCGACAGGGTATTTGGCATCGTGCCAAGCTGTCCGTCCAGTACCACATTGGCTGTCATGCCGATTTGTTTTTGGTCGTGATCGATCTCGGTGTTATCCGAGCGGTCGATCATGCCTGACGTGGTGTTATATACGTACCGCTCGGCGTTGTGCCAATGCCTGTTGCTTCGGATGTCGTACAGCTTTACCTGGACGGTGGCGGAATCGCTGGGGGTCCAGAGAACATCAAGTTCAGTCCAACGGTCCCGATAGCGAATGACCCCGTCCTGGACGTTGTAATTCTTGTGACGCAACGACTCCAGTTGCCGGCCGTCGATTAGTGGCGTGCCGAAATATGTCATCGGCTTCTGGTAACCATACGTGTGACTGAGCCTGAGACTAAGGTCTTGGGTGGGGTCCCATTGAAGTGAGCCAGAGAACGTTGCGTCCTTTGATTTGCCACGATCGACCCAGTTATCGGCGCGGTTGCCGGCAAGGTCCAGGCGGTAGGACACAGTGTCGCTCAGGCTGCCACTGCTATCCAGACCCTGGCGCAGCGTGTTGTCGGTTCCGATTGTGGTTTGCACTTCGTTCCGGATGGGTCCGTGGCGCGGTTTGCGGGGAACGACATTCACGACGCCTCCAATCGCGCCATCTCCGTAGATGACGGATGCTGGCCCGCGTAATATTTCAATTCGTTCCACCGACCAGGTGTCGAATGGGAACGTCACTCCAATGCCACCGTACTGGCGCAGGCCGTCATAAAGACGCATGACGGACGTACTGTCGGTAAATCCGCGGGTTGACAACGAAGAGCCCCCGTTTCCGGGATGGCCCATGGCGCTCACTGTGCCTGTCCGGACGATGGCGTCGCTGATGCTGGCGTCACCCCGGGCCTCCATCTGATTCCTGTCGATGACACTGATGCTGGCGGGCGTCTCGCGGGCGCTCAGGTTCAGATTCGAGCCAGTGTGGGTGGGTGCGCCGAGCGACGCAGAGCGATCGCCCGCGACCACAATCGGGCTCAAGGCTGCAGCTTCGGCTGCGAGCGACGCAGTGCCGTGCGAAGACTCCTGCGCGAAGCCTGACGCAGGGGTGAAAATGGCAATGGCTATCAATGCGGTATGCGGCAACGCTGCGCCATACCGATGCGAAGACTCGCCTGTGGCGGTCTGCGCCAAACTGGATTGTGTTTTCACGCGCAATTCCTGAATGAACCGTATCGTTTCCAGGCCAGAAGCCCGGCCTGAAACCTGTCTGCGCCATTTATGCTGTCGGCAAAGGCAAGCAGACCTCCATAGCATGGATTCGATGGTTGTCGGGTAGTTTTCGTGTCATTGACGCGGCGGGCCCCAGGGCGACCTTGCGGCCTGTCAACGCGATGCGCATTGGCAGGACGGTCCGCGTATCAATGCAGGATTGTGGTTTGGTCAGGAACGGAAAGGGGGAGCGCGGGCAAGCCCCGGGCTCCAGTTGGAAGCTGACTTCGGAGGAGATGTTGCTGCAATGTGCACGCGCATGGCAGAAGCCGCGCGAGCCATTGGAGCGACTGAAATGCCTTCCGGTGAAGTGGAAGGCTGGAAACACAGCAGGCAGTGGCCTTGTGTGGAATCTGTAACCTGCTGCTCTGCTTCAGGGTCGTCATCTATTTGGATGGCGATGTGCTGCAGGCCTTCTGCACTGCATAGTTGCGCCCATACCGTTCGGGATGCATCGGTTGCGCCAAGGCCCATCGCCAGGGATGGGGCCAGCGTCGAGAACAGGAAGGCCAGCAATACCAGCCAACTGACAGGGTGCCGTAGTGTGGAACGAGCCATGGGCTTGATCAGGCGGTTAGCTGCTACGTGGGTGCAAGTGCAGGAATCTTAGCACGTAGTGCAGCGCGAATACGCCCCTTTAGCCTCGCAGGCCGTTCCAGAGAATGATGCCGATGGCAATAGGGCTGAGGACGCCGATGAGAACGCGCCGCCAGATCGTGATCAGGCTGCGGGTTTGTTCACCATGCCATTCATCCTGGAGCTTGCGCCAGATTATCCAGCCCGCAAACAACGCTGTGAACAGGCCTCCGACAGGCAGCATGATATTTGTAGCCGTGTAGTCGAGCCATTCGAATGCATTGCGGTCGCCCCATTGCAAAGCCGGCATGGCACCCATGCTAAGGGACGCCAGGACACCCAGAAAGAACAAAGAGACGCCGGCTGTGACACAGGCTGCTCGCCGGCTTAGCCCTGCGTGTTCCATCAGGAAGGCCACCACAACTTCAAGCATCGAGATGGACGAAGTCAGCGCGGCAATAAAGAGCAGGGCGAAAAAGATGGCGCCAAAAAAATTCCCCCATGGCATGTATGAAAACACCATGGGCATGGTCACGAAGGTAAGGCCCGGCCCGGCTCCCTGATCAATTCCCAGGGCGTACGCCGGCGGCAGCACCAGCAGGCCTCCCAGGACACAGCTGAGCAAGGTAAGAAGGGCGACCGTCAGGGCCGCTCGACCGATGTTGGTGGATTGGGGAAGGTATGAGCCGTAAGTAGGCATGATTCCCAGCGCCAGTGACAGCGTAAAAAAGGACAGGCCCAGGGCATCCAGCACCGATTGCATGGTCAGGCCGGCAAAATCCGGGATCAGAAATGCGGTAACGCCCGCCAGAGCCCCGGGCACCATCAGGCCGCGGACAATCAGGATGCACATAAGGATGAACAGGCATGGCATCAGCACCTTGGCAATTGCTTCGATGCCGCCGCGTACGCCGCCTATGACCCCGCCAACTGTCGCAAGCATGAATAAGGCGTGGTAGAACAGAGGTTCCCACGGGTGCTGTGCCAAAGCCGCAAAACCAGCCTGAAGGGTGTCGGGGTCGCGGGTCAGTTCAGCAGTCAGTGTCTTCCAGATGTAGGCAACCGTCCAGCCGCCTACCACGCTGTAATAAGAAAGTATGGTCGCGCTGGCAAGCACTCCCAACAGTCCGACCAGACCCCACGCAGTGCCACCCAGTCGACGGTAGGCGCCGAACGCTCCAGCGTTACCGGCGCGACCGATGCTCATTTCAACGCGCAGCAATGCCAGGCCGATGGTAAGGGTCAGCACCGCGAATAGAAGCAGAAACGCACCACTGCCTTGATGGGCCGTAACGTAGGGGAACTTCCAGATGGCCCCCAATCCCACCGCCGAGCCGGTAGCGGCAAGAATGAAACCAAGGTTTGATCCCCAACGGGCACGTTCCATGTCGTCTCCTCAAAATGCAGCCGGTTGGCCGCAGGATTCAGGCTGCCGTGGCAGGACGAAGCAGGCCCGCATGATAGCGGGCGACGTATTCGTCGAAGCTTTCTGTGTCGTTGTTTTCGAGTTCTGCCTGCGCAATAAGCGATTCCGCCGCTGCGCGCGACAGAGCCTGCTCTACGTCAGGGTCAAGCGGTGTGCCCAGCAGGGTGTCACGATGGTCACGGCTTTGACGCAAGGTGAACTCATGAAGGCTGAGCCCCTGCTCGCGAAGGTCGCGCAGCAGGGTGGCAGAAGGAGTGAGTTCAGGATCTTGAACTTTCTTGATCTGCACTTCGAGAGCTTGCTGATGCGTGTCGCCTCCCTCGTGGGCATCCAGCAGGCTGGCGTATTCACGCATGCGCTCAAGCAGCTGCGTTCCCCAGTCGTGGACACTGAGTTGCCGGCCTCGATGGGTCAGCATCAGGCCGGGTTTACGTCCTTCCTTGGCTACGAGACTGAAGTTGTCGTGGCTGTCGCGGCAAAAGCCGTTCTGTGGAAAGAAAGGGCTTTCTTCGACGGCGCAAAATAACAGGAAGGTGTCGATGAATCGGCTGGTTTCGGCGCTGATGCCCAGCGGGGCGTACGGGTCGATGTCGAGACAGCGGACTTCGATGTACTGCACGCCGCGCGCTGCCAGGGCGCTGGAAGGGCGCTCTCCGCGTTCAACCGTGCGCTTGGGCCGAATGCTGGAGTAGTATTCGTTTTCGATCTGCAGGACGTTGGTGTTGAGCTGTATCCACTCGCCGTCTCGATGAGTGCCGATTGCCTGATAGGCAGGCCATGGGGTGGTTACTGCATCGTAGATTCGCTGCAGAAATGTTTCGAGGTCGTTGTAGCACAGTTGCAATTCGGACTGGGCCTTGTCCTGGTTGTTGTATCCCAGATCGCTCATGCGCAGGCTGGTCGCATGGGGAAGGTACAAGGTGTCGGAATCAAGAGTCTGTAAATCGTGGGGCGAGTCGCCAAGGAAACTGCGCGAAACCGCCGGCGAGGCGCCGAACAAATACATCAGCAACCACGAAAACCGGGTGAAATTGCGTATCAGCGCCAAATAGCCCTTGGAGCGGCGCTCGACTTCATTGCCTCCTTCGGTGCCCAGGATACTCCACAGCTCTTCGGGCAGGGAAAAATTGTAGTGAACCCCTGCAATGCACTGCATTGTCTTTCCGTAACGTTCGGCCAGCCCTCGACGGTAGACGTGCTTGAGCATGCCACTATTGGACGTGCCATACCATGCAATGGGAATCTGGGGCTCGGGTGGCAAGTGGCCGGGCATCGACTGATTCCACAGGAGCTCGTTGCCGATGCGGCCGGCGACGAACTTGTGGATATCGCTCAGTTCGCCAAGCAAGCGCGGAACCGAGTCGTGGGTATCCGTAATCAGTTCGAGCAACGCTTCGGAATAATCAGTAGTGATGTGCGGATTGGTTAGTGCGCTGCCCAGATCCGGAGGGTGGGGCGAGAGGGCAAGGGCGCCTTCCGCGTCCACGCGCAGACCTTCTTTTTCGATGCCGCGCAAAATACCGGACAGCATCGGAATGTGAGGCCGCAGCAGGCTGTGGCGTGGATGGATTTCTGTCATTGAGTAAATTTATAGCTTGATACGAACGATGGGATGATTTTACCCGAGCACTTACAATGCCCGAATGAAGCTATTGTCGGCCATTTTTGGCGGATAGGTGCAAGTTTGCTGTGTCACGGCAAGTAAATGGTGGGCGGAGTTTTTGGAAATTGAAATGGGCATTTGGCGGATTTGTGCAGCAATAATGGCGGCGGTACTGGCAAGCGGGTGCTCGCCCGAGTACAACTGGCGCGAGGTCGCCGTCAGTGACCAGGTTGGAAGGGTATTGTTTCCGGCCAAGCCGCGAGTTGAGACGCGAGAGCTTCCGTTCGGTGAACATGCCTTGCAATTTACCCTGACAACGGCGAAGGTCGACCACAGCATCTTCGCGGTAGGCAGCGCTCCGTGGCCCGCCACATTGGAAAAGGACGAAGCCTTGCAACAAGACGTGGGCCGTGCCGTGATGGCGTCGTTGTATCAGAATCTTGATAGCCAGGTTCCTGACCCGCTTCCGCAGTTCGGTGAGCGCTTCGAGATTGCTACCGGAGCAACCCGGCTTCAGGCCCGCGTCTGGGTATCGAGGGAAGGTCTCATCGAGGGCGTGGTCATGGGCCCAGAGCGTGAGTTTCCGAACGCCGCTGCAGACGAGTTTCTGGGCTCGGTGGCCAAGGGTCGATGAGCAACGGGCGGTTTTGGCAGCAGGCCATGACGGTAAGCCGCCGAGATGGCCGCCTGACGTCCGCGTGATTGCAGCTTACGACAGGCATTCTGAATGTGAAAATTGATGGTGCGTTCGGTAATACCCACGATGACGCCGATTTCCCAACTGGTTTTGCCCATTGAGGCCCAATGCAGGCATTCGAGCTCGCGCCCCGTCAGCGGCTTCATTCCGTTTCCTCCTGATGGCGACCTGGGCGGTCGTCCGTTAGTTATTGGTTGTTCTACCTCCGACTGTAGCAACTTTACGCATATGGGTAAATCTTCGGCGGACAAAAGCGCGCTGGCCATGGTGATAGAATAAGGTCAATCCATGTTTGTGGCGCCGATTTGCCTGATCCGCTTGCGGGCGCCTGATAAATCCAGCTAAAGAGGTCCATATGGCCCCGTTAAACACATCCCCTGCAACCACAGACCCCTCCGCCGCAACCTCCACTTCCGGCCAAGCGGCCATCCCCGAGGGTTCAGTGGGCCTGGTGTCTCCCCAGTTCATCCCTTTCGACGAACCGCTTCAGCTAAGCAGCGGCAAGGTTCTGCCCCGCTACGAACTCGCGGTTGAAACGTACGGAACGCTCAACGCCGAACGCAGCAATGCTGTATTGATCTGTCATGCACTCAATGCGTCTCATCACGTCGCCGGAATGAATGCGGACAACCCCAAGGATGTGGGGTGGTGGGACAACATGGTCGGGCCTGGCAAGGCCGTGGATACCGATCGCTTTTTTGTCATTGGCGTGAACAACATCGGATCGTGCTTTGGTTCGACCGGCCCCGCCAGCATCAATCCAGAGACCGGCAAGCCCTGGGGGGCGTCGTTTCCCATGCTGACGGTAAAGGACTGGGTGCTGGCTCAAGCTCGCCTGGCAGACCACTTTGGCATAGAAAAATTTGCTGCGGTCATGGGGGGCTCGCTGGGCGGCATGCAGGCGTTGGGATGGGCCATAACTTGCCCGGATCGAATCGCGCATTGCATCGTCATAGCCAGTACACCCCGCCTGTCGGCGCAGAACATCGGCTTCAACGAAGTTGCCCGCCGCGCCATTATTTCGGACCCGGATTTCCATGGTGGAAATTATTACGATCATGGCACCGTGCCGCGCAAGGGCCTTGCCGTGGCCCGAATGATCGGGCACATCACCTATCTGTCTGATGACGATATGGCGGCCAAGTTTGGCCGTACACAGCGGGCTCCGGCTGCCAATGGCGAGTATCACTACGGCTACGATGTCGAGTTTGAAGTCGAATCGTACTTGCGCTATCAGGGCGACAAGTTCTCGACGTATTTCGACGCCAACACCTATTTGCTGATCACCCGGGCGCTGGATTACTTTGATCCATCGCGCACGCATGGCGGCGATCTGGCCAAGGCCCTGAGTGTTGCCAAGGCAGAGTTTCTGCTGGTGTCGTTCAGTACCGACTGGCGGTTTCCACCGTCGCGCTCGCGCGAGATCGTGCAGGCCCTGCTCAAGAACAAGACACCGGTTACGTATGCGGAAATTGACGCGCCCCACGGTCACGATGCCTTCTTGCTGGACGATCCGCGGTACCACGCCGTGGTGCAAGGCTACTATGATCGGATCGCGGCCGAGCTGGGCCTGCCGCAGCGCAAATCCGTAACGGGGGTGCTGGCATGAGTCAATCTCAAGTAGCCGTCCCGAAACCTGCGTCGCCCGCGCGTGAAACGATCAGGCACGCGCTGCGGCCTGACCTGGCGCGCATTGCAGACTGGATCGATGACGGCAGCCGGGTCCTTGACCTGGGGTGTGGCGACGGGACCCTGCTGGCCTACTTGCGTGATCATAAAAACGTGGACGGCGCAGGGGTCGAGTTCAACGATGCCAGAGTGATCAGTGCCATACGTAAGGGCGTCAGGGTCATCCAGCAGAATCTTGAGGAAGGCCTGGCGCTGTTCGACGACCAGCAGTTTGATTCTGTGGTGTTGTCGCAAACCTTGCAGTCCATGCATCACACCGAGCACATACTCACGGAAATGGCGCGGGTGGCGCGGTTCGGTATTGTGTCCTTTCCCAATTTTGGGTATTGGCCGCACGGATTCTCGATTTTGCGTGGCCGCATGCCTGTCACCGGCGAAATGCCCTACCAGTGGTACGACACGCCGAACATCCATTTGTGCACTCTCAAGGATTTCGAGTCGCTTGCACAGAAGCTTGACCTGCGGATTACACACCTCGCTACGTTTAATCGCGGAAAAGAGGTAAAGTTCTTGGCTGGCTGGCGTAGCACGTTGGCCGTATATCGTTTCGAATCGCCACTGGCGGCATCGAAGCAAGGAAAACCATAAAACAAGATCGGGGGGCGACAATCGCTTCATTGACCAACGTCTATGCCAGCCCGCGCGTTGCGCCATTGCTGGTGCTCGGCTTTGCCAGCGGATTGCCGCTGGCCCTCACGAGCGGAACCTTGCAGGCCTGGGCTACCGTAGCAGGGGTGTCCCTGCAAAACATCGGCTTTCTTACTTTGGTTGGCACGGCCTACACCTTGAAGTTTCTGTGGGCGCCGCTGGTAGACCGTTACGCCCCGCCGTTCCTGGGTCGGCGCCGTAGCTGGATGTTCATCTGTCAGGTCTTGCTGGCCATATCCATTGCATGCATGGGCCTGCTATCGCCCGCCCACAATCTGGGATGGCTCGCCATGCTTGCGGTTCTGGTTGCCTTTCTGTCGGCGACACAGGATATTGCCTTCGATGCTTACAGTACTGATGTGCTGCGGGATCACGAGCGGGCAGCCGGTGCAGCGCTGAAGGTTCTGGGCTACCGGCTGGCCATGATAGTTTCGGGCGGACTGGCGCTGGTGCTTGCGGGTACCTGGCTGGGCTGGGAGCACACCTACATGTTGATGGGGGCCTTCATGCTGGTCTGTGCAGTGGCTACGCTGGTTGCTCCTGAACCCGAAGTGCTGGTGGCGCCCCCTCGCACCTTGGGGCAGGCGGTGGTTCAGCCGTTGGCCGAGTTCTTTGACCGCCGTGGCGCCATCATGATCTTGCTCTTGATCGTGCTGTATAAGTTGGGCGATGCCTTTGCCGGGGCCTTGTCCACAACCTTCCTGCTGCGTGGCGCCGGCTTCAGCACCGAAGAGGTCGGTCTGGTCAACAAGATCTTCGGACTGGCCGCTACCATCGTCGGTGCTTTGGCTGGTGGTGCCCTGATGTCGCGCATGGGGCTCTACCGCTCGTTGATGTGGTTCGGAATCTTGCAGGCGGTTTCCAATTTCGGCTATTGGATCCTGGCCGTGACGCCGCCACATCTTTATTCGATGGCGCTGGTGGTAGGTGTTGAAAATATCTGCGGCGGGTTGGGAACTGCCGCATTTGTGGCATTGCTGATGGCCCTGTGCAATCAGCGTTTCTCGGCCACGCAATTTGCCCTTTTGTCGGCCCTGTCGGCGGTAGGGCGCACATATCTGGCGGGGCCGCTGACGCCGCCCCTGGTCGAAAGCCTGGGGTGGCCCACGTTTTTTGTCCTGACCGTACTTATTGCCTTGCCGGGTTTGCTGCTGCTGTGGTGGAAACGTAATGACATCCGCAGTCTGGATAAAACGCCAGAACAAGCGGCCGCCTAGCGCCCCCTTATTCGTTTGTTTCTTATGCAGGGATTGTGATGTTGCGTGTTATTTCCGCGAATCTGAACGGAATCAGGTCTGCGACGAGTAAAGGCTTCTTGCCATGGGCCGAAGCGCAAAACGCAGATTTCATCTGCTTGCAGGAGCTCAAGGCGCAGGAAGCCAATATGACTCCCGAGATGCTGGCCTTGCCCGGTACCAGGGGCTATTTCCATTACGCCGAAAAAAAAGGGTACAGCGGTGTGGGAATCTACGCTCGGCACGAACCCAAGGACGTTGTCATCGGCCTGGGCGTACCAGAGATCGACGCGGAAGGCCGTTATATCGAGCTCGTTTATGACAAGCTTGCCGTGATTTCAGTTTATTTGCCTTCGGGCTCCAGTGGTGAACATAGACAAACCGCCAAGTTTGCGTTCATGGAACATTTTTTCGGTCACCTGCACGATTTGTCGCGGCGTGACTGCCAGGTTCTGTTGTGTGGCGACTGGAATATCGCGCATAAGGAAATAGATCTCAAGAACTGGAAAGGCAACCTCAAGAACAGCGGCTTTTTGCCGGAAGAAAGGGCCTGGTTGACTCGTGTTTTCGACGAGCTGGGCTGGGTCGACGTTTATCGCCACCTGTACCCGGACGCAACGGGCGACGCTTACACCTGGTGGAGCAATCGTGGGCAGGCGCGGGCCAAGAACGTTGGATGGCGCATCGATTATCAGATCGCCACCCCCGAAATCGCGGCTACCGCCAAAGAAGCCTATATATACAAAGAACAGTGGTTCAGTGACCACGCACCTTTGACTATCGATTACGATTGGACGCTGTAAGCGTTTGGATTGCCGGCGGGGCGTTCAACGCACGGGAAGAAAGTTAAAGAACAACAATCCTTGCATATAGTTGATGCCCACCCGCCGGACGTTTTCGTCAAGCAGGTTTGCCACCAGATCGAGCCGACCAACCATTTGCCCGAACTCTCGTTCGAAGCTCAGGTTAGTGACGTCGGAAGACATTTCATTGGCCAGCAGCAGGGGGGTGCCATCCACGTTTCGGCGGCTTGTCAGCAGCCAGGCTGCGGTTTCAACGTTACGTGCTGCGTTGTAGACATGTCTGGCGTCCAGAACATCTGAAACGTAGAAGCGTGTTTTTCCTCCGTGCGACTGGATGACCATGTCGGCCAGGCCCAGTACGAAAGCCGATACCCTGTCTCCCTGATAATCGGGATCCAGTGCGACGGACAAGATCTGGATGTCGCGCAGCCCGTGAAGGTCCTTGGGAGTTTTGCCGTTTTGTATTGCGGCACTTCCTTCGGCAATGGCAGCCTCCAGGGTGGTGGCACCGGATTTTCTCCATTCTCGAGGGTTGCGTCGGTACAGCTTTTCCAACAGGCGGGTCAGGCTGTCGAGATTGTCTCGCATGGCCACTGTGACAGTTCGATTGAAATCTGTCTGGGCAAGCTGGTCAAACGACATCTCTTCAGTCGAAGGGCCTTTACCCGACGATACCGCAGGCGGTGCCACACATCCGGTCAAAGAAAAGCTCAGTATCAGGATCGACAGTGCAATCCGGCAGCGACTCATAGTGTTGATTCTTGGAGTTCGTGGGTCGGGTAACTGTGCGCGCCAGCGAAGCAGTCGCCCAAGACTTTAGCAGAAACCGGTCATCCCGCCGTCACCTCAAGAACCACGGCAGCGATGCGGTCGGCGTCTTCGTACGGTGGGTGATCAAGCTCTTCACCAAAGACGTCTGGATCCATTTCGTGGTAGCTGCAGTGCCATGCGGATGGCAATGATTGCAGAATGGGCCGGGCGCTGTGCAGAAATGTGTCGAAACCGTCGACAATAGTGGAACCGGTATATAGCAGCAATGTGCCACCGGGTCTTAATCTTGGCAGGGATGCTTCCAGCATGGCCACTGCCAGTTCCTGACCATGGCTCCCGCCCCCATGGCGGTATGAGCGTTTCAGCGAGTCGTTCAGGTAGGGTGGATTGGCCACGATCAGGTCGAAGTCCTCGTGGACTCCGTCGAGCATGTTGCTATGAACGGGACGAACATTCTTGAGGTTTGCGATATATGCATTGATGCGTGCCAGACGCAAAGCGCGTGCATTGATGTCGCCGGCCCAGATTTCTGAATCGGGATGCGCGAGGGCTATCCGAAGAGCACCGGCTCCGGTGCCGCTACCAATATCCATGGCGCGTTCGACCGGAATTGTCCGTTGCTTCAGGCAGGCATCAATTGCGCGCGCAAATCGATACGTGTCAGGTCCGAAAAAAACGGCATCGGCCTGTGTGGTGGGAAAGGCGGTATGCCAGAGCAGCAGCTCGTCCATTGAAGACAGGCGCAGGGTGCTTTTGAACCCACCCTCTACAGGCGTGACTATTTCGGCCTCGTTCATAAGATCCAGAATCTCGGATGGAAGCATGCTGTTGCGGAAGGGCCGGCTCCAGCCAAATACGGCACGCAGATCTGTAGCCCAACCGTTTGGCGGACGCGCATTGACTCGTTCGTGGGTGGCAGGGGTAGGCGTAACAAATTGATATCCAAGGCTGCGCAGGGCGTTGGCCAGTCGTACCAGTGCAAGATCCTGTACCGCGAGAGCGTCGTGTTGATTGGGGTGCATGCCGCTGAGTTCCGTTTTGCAGAGGGCTCAACATAGCACGCCGCGAGTTCGCGACACAATCTGGTGGCGGGCACGGCGATTGCTTTAAGGGAACACGGCCCAGAGAAGGGCAACCGGAGTAAAGACGATGTCAGCATTGCCTATTTACCGCAGCCAGAGCACCACAGCGCCAGCACTATTGGCGCAAGATATCTATGGTTCGCTTTATGAAGTCACGCCTCGCGCTGAAATGCTTGAGGCGGCGCGCGCCTATCTGGAAGAATGCATGGAGCAGGCCCAGGCCTTTGATTGCGATCTTCCTGCCGAACCTGCTGCACTGGAAGCCTGGATGAAACGGCGTCATGATCAGGTGGGGAGGCAGTACCTGGATTATCTCAAGCAACGGAAGCTGGGCGCACCCAGACGCTATTTTTCAAATCGGGCCCATGTACTGTACTTTCTGCAAGGTGTGGCGCCGACCAAGTTTGTGGACGGCGCCTGGTTATACGGGCTTCTGCCTCAGTGGCAGGATGATCGGTTTCGCGCCTTGATCCGCATTTATCTCGAAGAACTGGGCGAAGGCCGGGCTGCCGATAACCACGTATCGATGTATCGCAGGCTGTTGGCAGTCAATGGCTGTGAGCACCTTATGCCCCTGAGCGACGGCCATTACGTGCAGGGCGCAATACAGCTCTGTCTGGCCAGGCTCGCGGCGCAATTCATGCCCGAAGTGGTTGGCTTCAATCTGGGCTACGAGCAGTTGCCGCTGCATTTGCTGATCACAACCTACGAGATGAAGGAACTGGGGCTTGACCCATACTACTTCCAGGTTCATGTAACCGTTGATAATGCAGGCACCGGACATGCGCGCAAGGCGCTTGAGTCGGTAAATGTGCTGCGCCCGGCGGGAATGGACACCCGCCATTATTTTGAGCGCGTGCGTCGTGGCTACCGTTTGAACGACTTGGGCCAGAGCACGCTATCTGTCATCAAATCGTTTGATATCGACAAGGAAGTTGTCCGCGTTCTGGCTGACAAAGCGGAGCACGGACAGCACATGCATTCGGATTACTGCAGATTTGGCGGCAAGACGGTTAACGAGTGGCTCTCAAACCCCGAGTCCATTGCCGGGTTTCTGGAGGCTCTTGAGCGCCAGGGCTGGATAAAGCGCAATCAGGATCCGAAACAAAGCCGGTTCTGGCGTCTGCTGGAAGACGAGGGCTCAGACATGTTTGGTGTGTTCAGCGGTTACGAACGACAGGTCATTCATGACTGGATCGCCGGCGACTGGCAAGAAGGACGCGAGAATCGACGTCCCGGGGTCGAGCCTGTACGCATCGATAAAAAGCTGGCTCAGCGCTGGATCGGTCGGGACTCTGACGGCAGCAGTATTCAGGCAGCGCCGAGCGACGACGATTTTGGTGTTGAAATGCGCGACTTTGAGACCGCGGTGATGCGTGCCCGAAGCCGGCCCGAACTTATGGAAAGGCTATCTGCAATGATGGGGCCTTCGAGTCATCACACGCCGGTGGGCTTTGCTGCGACACGGATGTATGGGCGCCTGCTTGATATGGCGTAAAAAAACTGCTGATTCAGGCAGCGGTTTTCTATTTGCACGGGCTCTGCCTGCAAGCGATGGCCAATATGTTCGATAATATGGCTTTTCAAGTTTTGATTGTTGAGCCATGGCCGAAACCACTTCCCGTACCGACTTCGTTCGATTTTCCTTAGAGCAGGGCGTATTGCGCTTTGGCCAGTTCAAGGTTAAGTCTGGACGCGTCAGTCCGTACTTTTTCAACGCCGGGCTATTCAATTCAGGGGCATCAGTAGGCCGGCTGGCCGGCTTTTATGCCGAGGCTCTGATCAAATCCGGCATTGAGTTCGACATGCTGTTCGGGCCGGCCTATAAGGGCATTCCCCTGGCAACTGCGACGGCCGTTGCCCTTGCCGCGCATCCGGCCACTGCCGATCGTCACATTCCATTTGCCTTCAACCGGAAGGAAGCCAAAGACCACGGCGAGGGTGGAGTGCTGGTCGGTGCTCCCCTTCAGGGCCGGGTAGTGATTATCGATGATGTGATCACAGCAGGTACCTCGGTGCGCGAATCCGTTCAAATTATCCGGCAAGCGGGTGCCGAGCCGGCTGCCGTTCGGATTGCATTGGATCGCATGGAGCGCGCCGGCACCGACGACGCGCTGTCGAGTCATTCTGCTGTGCAGGATGTGGCCAGATCGTACGGCATTCCGGTTGTCAGTATTGCGTCGCTCAGCGACATCATGGAACTGATGGAAGGCGATGCCCAGTTTGGAGAGCATCGCGAGGCCGTAGCACAATATCGCGACAAGTATGGTGTCAGTCAAGACACCTGAACTTATCCGTCGAGTTTTTCCTTGAGCAGCTGATTGACCTGCTGGGGGTTGGCCTTGCCCCTGGCGGCCTTCATTACTTGCCCGACCAGCGAGTTGAAGGCTTTGTCCCGCCCGGCACGGTATTGCTCGACAATGGCGGGGTTTGCGGCCAGCACTTCGTCGATCATGGCTCCGATGGCGCCGGTATCGCTGATCTGCTTCAGGCCACGCGCTTCAATGATGGCGTCGGGGTCTCCGTTGTGCTCGCCTTCCCACATGGCGGCGAACACGTCGCGTGCAATCTTGTTGGAGATGGTGCCATCGACAATACGGGCAATCAGGGCAGCGAGCGCCTTGGGCGCCACGCGACTATCGGCAATTTCGATCTCGTCGCGGTTCAGTGCGGCAGATAGTTCGCCCAGTATCCAGTTTGCGGCAAGCTTGGCCTGTCCTTGAGGCACATGTCGGGCAGCTTCCTCGAAATAGTCGGCGTACGCACGGTCCATCGTCAGCTGGGCGGCATCATAAGCCGTGACACCCAGCTCGGTCTCGAACCGCTGGCGCTTGGCTGCCGGCAGTTCAGGCATATCGTCCTTGATCCGCTGGATCCAATCCGAAGTGATGCAGAGCGGGGGAAGATCCGGGTCGGGGAAGTAGCGATAATCGTCTGAATCCTCTTTTGTACGCATGCTGCGGGTTTCGTCGCGATCTGCGTCGTAAAGGCGAGTTTCCTGGCGTACGGTTCCGCCGTCTTCGATCAGCTCGATCTGTCGCCGGGCCTCGTACTGAATGGCGCGCTCGAGAAAACGGAATGAGTTGAGATTCTTGATTTCGCAGCGAGTGCCAAATTCGGCCTGTCCCTTGGGACGGACCGACACGTTTGCATCGCAACGGAACGAGCCTTCCTGCATGTTTCCATCGCAGATTCCCAGCCATACGACCAGCGAGTGCAACGCGCGGGCGTAGGCAACTGCTTCTGCCGCCGAGCGCATCTCGGGTTCGGAAACGATCTCCAGCAGCGGTGTGCCGGCGCGGTTCAAGTCGATTCCGGTCGACGATTCACCATGCGGACCGGTGAAGTTTTCGTGTAAGGATTTGCCTGCGTCCTCTTCGAGATGGGCGCGCGTCAGATTGACGGTGTGTTCCTGTTCGCCTACGAAGAAGCGCAGCGAGCCGCCCTGGACTACGGGCAGTTCGAACTGGCTGATCTGATAGTTCTTGGGCAGATCGGGATAGAAATAATTTTTTCGCGCAAAGACAGAACGAGGCGCGATCTGTGCGCCAACCGCCAGTCCGAAACGGATGGCGTGTTCAACGGCCCCACGATTGAGCACCGGCAGACTGCCGGGCAAAGCCATATCGACCTCGTTGGCCTGCGTGTTGGGCGCTGCGCCAAAACGGGTGCTGCTGTTCGAGAAAATTTTCGACTCAGTGGCGAGCTGAGTGTGTGTCTCGAGCCCGATGACGATTTCCCATTCCATTATTGCTGTTCCGGTTTACGTTGATGCCAGTCGGTTGCCTGCTGGAAGCGGTCGGCGATGGCCAGCAAGCGACCTTCGTCGAAGTAGTTGCCGATGATTTGAAGCCCGATGGGCAACGGTTTGGAGGTCGTGCTGAAGCCACAGGGAACAGACATGGCGGGCAAGCCTGCCAGGCTGACACCCAGGGTGTAGATGTCGGCAAGCCAGTCGGCTGTGGGATCGTCACGGTTTTCACCGATGCGCTTGGCCACAGCTGGAGTCACCGGCCCCATGATCACATCGCACTGCTCGGCAAAGGCTTGTTGAAAGTCATTGGCGATCATGCGCCGCACGCGTTGTGCCTGCAGGTAGTACGCGTCGTAGTAGCCGTGGCAAAGCACATAGGTACCCACCAGTATCCGTCGAATGACTTCGGGGCCGAATCCCTCGGCACGGGAACGGCTCGTCATGTCAGCCAGATCGGTGTATGTAGCTGAGCGATGGCCGTACCTGACTCCGTCGTAGCGTGAAAGATTGCTGGACGCCTCGGCAGGCGCAATGACGTAGTAGGCTGGAATCGACAGCTTTGTGCGAGGCAGCGAGATTTCTACCCGCCTGGCACCCAGCGCTTCGAACGTTTGCAGTGCTGCTTCGACTGCTTCGGCGATGTCGTTATCAAGACCCTCGTTGAAAAATTCGGCCGGCACGCCGATACGCAGACCCGACAGGGGCTTTGCGCCCGCTTCGTGTTGTGCGCCCATCGCTGCTTCAAACGCGGCGCGGATGCGGCCGGGCTTGTTGGGGATGCCGTCGCAATCGGCCAGGCTGGTCGCGTCGCGCTCGTCAAAAGCGCTGATGGGGTCAAGCATTTCGAGCAGGTCGCGGGCGTGCCGTGCCAAGGGCCCTGCCTGATCGAGACTGGAACCGTACGCCACCATGCCATAACGCGACACCGTACCGTAGGTGGGTTTAATGCCGCTGACCCCGCATAATGCGGCAGGCTGGCGGACAGACCCTCCGGTATCGGTGCCTGTAGAAGCGATGACAAGGCCGGCGGCCACTGCAGCCGCCGAGCCGCCCGACGATCCGCCGGGGACGGTATCTGTATCCCAGGGGTTGCGCACGGGACCGAAGGCCGAGTTCTCGTTGCCCGACCCCATGGCGAACTCGTCGCAGTTGAGCTTGCCAAGGGAAACGGCCCCGGCCTGCTCGAGCAAGGAAACGACCGTGGCGTCGAACGGGCTGGTGTAATTGGACAGCATCTTGCTGGCAGCCGTGGTTCGCCAGCCCCGTGTCACAAAAACGTCTTTGTGAGCGATGGGAATGCCGGTGAGCGGACCGGCGTTTCCGTTGGTCAGCAAGGCGTCCGCTGCACGTGCCTGAGCGCGGGTAAGCTCGGCGTCAACGTGCAGGAATGCATTCAGGTCGGCGCGGGCCTCGATGGCCTGCAGGGCGCTTTCGGCAACTTCCAGGGCGCTTATCTTGCGTTGGACGAGCGCCGAGCGCAGGGCCTCGATGGAATCGAATTCGGAGTGTATGGGCATGGTGGACATGAGTTATTCAATGACCGTAGGCACGAGGAACAGCCCTTCGGAGACTGCGGGCGCATTGGCCATGAGTGCGTCGCGCTGCGCTTCGGAGCCGGGGGCGGCGACATCGTCTCGCAAGCGCAGGCTGATGTCCTGATGCGCCGACAATGGATGAGCCATTGGCTCGACACCCTGCGTGTCGACGGCCTGAAGCTGTTCGATCAGGTCGAGGATTCCGTTGAGTTCTGAGCGGGTGCGTTCGGATTGCTCGGGCGACAGGGCAATGCGCGCCAGGTCGGCGATCCGTTTGACGTCTTGATCGGTAATGGACATGAAGTGGTCGTGTCGGAGGTCGCTCTTTTTTACGTTAAAGAGCGGTAAATGAGTAATAAATCAGTCAAATTATAAGTTATCATTGAAGGCTTAGCCGTCAGTGGCCTGGCCGCCGCCTTTATTCGTAGTCCAATTCTTCAGACACCTTCAGCACATGTTCGGATTCCTGCGCAGTTATTTCTCCAGCGATATGGCGATCGATTTGGGTACCGCCAACACGCTTATTTATGTCCGAGGCAAAGGTATCGTGCTTGATGAGCCGTCTGTAGTGGCCATTCGACACGACGGCAGCGCCAGCGGAAAAAAAATCATTCAGGCAGTCGGTCGCGAAGCCAAGCAGATGTTGGGTCGGGTTCCCGGCAACATCGAGGCCATCCGGCCTATGAAAGACGGCGTAATAGCCGATTTCACCGTTACCGAGCAGATGCTCAAGCAGTTTATCCGCATGGTGCATCCCCGCAGCATGTTTGCGCCCAGCCCGCGCATCATCGTGTGCGTACCTTGCGGCTCTACCCAGGTTGAACGGCGTGCCATCCGCGAATCCGCCCTTGGCGCCGGCGCCAGCCAGGTGTTCCTCATCGAAGAGCCCATGGCCGCGGCCATTGGTGCCGGTCTGGCTGTTTCTGACGCCAGCGGTTCCATGGTGGTCGACATCGGCGGTGGCACCACCGAAGTTGCGGTCATTTCACTGGGGGGCATGGTCTACAAGGGTTCGGTTCGTGTCGGGGGCGACAAGTTCGACGAAGCCATCATCAATTACATTCGTCGTAACTACGGCATGCTCATCGGGGAGCCCACCGCCGAGCTCATCAAGAAAGAAATCGGTTCGGCCTTTCCAGGAGCGGAGATCCGCGAAATCGAGGTCAAGGGACGAAACCTGTCCGAAGGTGTGCCTCGCAGTTTCACGGTGTCCTCCAACGAGATCCTTGAGTCCCTCACCGACCCCCTCAACCAGATCGTTTCGGCCGTCAAGACGGCGCTCGAGCAAACACCGCCCGAGCTTGGGGCCGATATCACCGACAAGGGCATTGCCCTGACCGGTGGTGGCGCACTGCTTGCCGACCTCGACCGACTGCTTCAAGAAGAAACCGGTCTGCCTGTCGTCGTCGCCGAAGATCCCCTGACCTGTGTTGTGCGCGGTTGCGGTGAAGCCCTCGAACATCTCGAAAGACTGGGCACGGTTTTCATTTATGATTGACGCCAACGGCGGGCTCTGACCTCCGGTTCTGCAGTCATTTTCTGTGTTAATACGCCCAGGCCGCCGGGCATTTTTCCAGGCAGGCGCAACATACAATGCAAGAGCAAGGGACGATCAGGCTATTCAAGCGTGGGCCGACCGCGGAGTTCCGGCTGCTTGTTTTCGTGATCCTGTCTCTGGCACTTCTGTTCGTCGATGCGCGATGGCGGGTGCTCGATCCCGCTCGTGAGGCGGTGTCAGTGGCCTTGTACCCGTTTCAGCGCGCGGTCATGATGCCGCGTGATCTTATTGCCACCGTTGGAGACTGGACGGACGCGGCATCGACGGCCCGCAGTGAAAAAGAGGCTTTGCAGCGCCAGCGTATCGAACTGGCCCAGATCGCCACGCACGCGGCTCAACTGTCGGCCGAGAACCAGCAGTTGCGCCGCTTGTTGGGTGTGGCCGATATGGTGGTACAGCCTTCTGTCGCTGTCGAAGTCCTGTACGAGCCGCCCAATGCCTTTACCCGACGTCTTGTTTTCGACAAGGGGAGAAACAGCGGCATCATGCCGGGCATGCCTGTGATCGATGAGGGCGGAGTCGTGGGCCAGATTGTTCGGGTGACGCCATTTACTTCCGAAGCCGCACTGCTGACGGACGACAAAGTGTCAATTCCGGTTCAGGTGCTTCGCAACGGACTGCGTCTTATCGCTTTTGGCGGGCACCCCGGTGGCAAGCTTGAAGTTCGCTACCTGACCAACGACACTGACATCGAGCCGGGCGACGTGCTTGTCACCAGCGGCGTGGGCGGCTTGTTTCCGGCAGGGCTGTCGGTGGCTCAGGTGGACGAAATCCAGCGCGACAATGCGTCCGGATTCTCGATGGCAATAGCGACACCCTTGTCTCACCCCGAGCGCTATCGCCATTTTCTGGTGTTGCGGGTTGATCCGCCCTTGCCTGAAGCCATGAAGGAGTCCGATGGATAAGCATCATTCCAGCCGGTCGGGGCCCCCCGTGCGTCGCAAGCCGCTTAGTGCGCTTGAACCCATAGACTCAACTCCCTTTCGTCGCCCATCGGGATGGCTCTTCATCTGGTTCACCATTCTGCTGGTGTGGCTTATTTCATTGCTGCCCTGGCGCTTGTGGCAGCCGGCCCCTGACCTGCTGCTGCTGGTCATCCTCTTTTGGTGCGTGAACGAGCCCAGCCGGATCGGCATGACGACAGCATTCTTTTTTGGCTTGCTGATGGATGTCCACGACGCCGGCCTTTTAGGCGAACAGGCGTTGACATATGTATTGGCTGCCTATGGAGTGATTGTGCTTGCCAGACGCCTGCAACGGTTTAGCGCATTGGCCCAGGCCGTCCATATTTTGCCGATTGTGGTGGCTGCGCAGGCTGCGACCAGCCTTCTTCATGCCTGGATTGCCGGTGAATGGGCGGGCTGGGTGTGGTTATGGTCGGCGGTCTTTACCGTGGCTTTATGGCCCCTGGCCGACATTCTGCTTCACCTTCCCCAGCGTCGCCAGGATGAAATAGACGCCGGCGCGGCGTAGCGGGCGACCATGTTTGAGTATAAGCGCACCACCTTGCATCAGAAGCGCCGCATCCTGCTGCGTGCATGGGTGGCCGGCATTTTTGCACTTGCGTGTTTCCTTGGACTTGCGGGTCGGCTCTGGTATTTGCAGGTAGAGCGGTACGAGGGTTTCGCCGCGCGTGCAGATCAGAATCGCATCGCCGTCGAACCGATTCCGCCGCGTCGAGGCGAGATCCTTGATCGTAACGGTGTTGTGCTGGCGCGAAACTATCGCGACTATACGCTCGAGGTGGTGCCCGCCAACGTCAAGGATATGGATGCCCTGCTTGAAGAGCTCAATACCATCGTCAATATCAGTCCTTTCCAGCGACGGCGGTTCGAACAGGCGTTAAGTCAGTCGGGCAGGTATTCCAGCGTCATCTTGCGCAACAATCTTAGCGACCTCGAAGCCTCTTGGTTTGCCGCGCATGCGTACAAGTTTCCGGGCGTCGAACTCAAGGCGCGCTGGGTACGCGAATACCCACAGGGTGAAACTGCTGCTCATGTAATCGGTTACGTCGGGCGCATATCCGAGAGCGATATGGCACGCCTCGAAGAGGAAGGCGAACTGGGCAACTATCGCGGTACCAACAGTATCGGCAAGAAGGGTATCGAGAAAACCTGGGAGCGGGTCTTGCACGGCAAGACAGGCGTCGAAGAAGTCGAAGTGACCGCTTCGGGCCGGCCGGTCCGAACGCTTGCGCGTACCGACCCGGTGCCCGGGTCGGATCTTATGCTGTCCCTGGATATCGGCTTGCAAAAGGTTGCCGAAGCACAATTTGAGGGTCGACGGGGCGCATTGGTGGCAATCGAGCCTGGAACAGGCGAGGTCCTGGCCTTTGTTTCGGCGCCGTCCTTTGATCCCAATCTGTTTGTCGACGGTATCGATGTCGAAAGCTGGCGCGAATTGAATGAATCGCCCGACTACCCGCTGATCAACCGCCCCTTGTACAGTACCTACCCGATAGGCTCTACGTATAAACCTTTTGTTGCATTGGCCGCGCTTGAACTCGGCATACGCTCGCCCACCTTGCGGGTGCCGGACCCCGGTTATTTTGAATTGGGAGGGCAGCGCTTCCGCAATGCGGCCGGAGCCGTATATGGGCCGACCGACATGCATCGGGCCATCGTCGTGTCGTCCGATACGTATTTTTATTCGCTTGGTCCGGAAATGGGTGTCAATGCCCTGCACGACTTCAGCAAGCAGTTTGGTTTCGGCCAGCTTACCGGCATCGACCTGGACGGTGAGCGTCGCGGTGTTTTGCCCTCTACCGAGTGGAAGCGTCAAAATTACCGCAAGCCGGAGCAGCAGCGCTGGTACGCGGGCGAGACGGTTTCTGTGGCAGTGGGGCAGGGCTACAACGCATTTACGCTTCTTCAACTGGCGCAGGCCACGGCAGTGTTGGCTGATGGCGGCACTTACATCGAGCCGCACCTGGTCAGCAAGATTCGCAACCCCGAAACCGGAGAGATCAAAAGCAAGGCGATCGAGCCGACCCATGTCATTGACCTTAAGCCCGAAAACCTCAAGGTCGTACGTGACGCAATGGTCGATGTCCTGAAATCGGGTACAGCCCGACGTGCGTTTGCCGGAGCAGACTATGTGGCCGCCGGCAAAACCGGTACGGCTCAGGTGTTCAGCCTGCGTGGTGCCAAATACAACGCTGCTGAAATCGAGGAGCGGCTACGGGACCATGCCTTGTTCATGGCCTATGCCCCGGTTGAAAATCCGCGCATCGCCCTTGCCTTGATTGTCGAAAACGGTGGATGGGGTGCCACGGTGGCTGCGCCCATCGCCCGCACGATATTTGATTATTGGCTTGATCCCGAACGAGTGGCGGCCAGAGAAGCACTGATTCCAGGCACCCTTTCGCAAGAAGAGCCACAGGTGCAGCCCTCTACCGAGGAACCGTCATGAAGATGCTGCTTCAAGGCGTTCTGAGGGCGTTGCGCAGTCTGGATTGGCCCTTGCTGGCCATTCTTGTACTCATGACCCTGCTTGGGCTGACCATCATGCATTCGGCTGTCGGAGGCACGGACTGGCGTTTTGCGGATCAGTCGCGCCACTTCCTGCTTGCCTTCATCGCGATGTGGGTCGTGGCGATTGTTCCCTTGCCCAGGCTGATGCAGTTTGCGCCGTGGATCTACACGTCAGGCGTACTGTTGTTGCTGGGAGTGGAGTTTTTCGGTGAAACCAGCAAGGGCGCCACCCGGTGGCTGGATCTGGGGTTCATTCGCATTCAGCCGTCCGAGATGATGAAGATCGCCGTGCCGATGATGCTGGCCTGGTATTTTCATCGTCACCAGGGCAAATTCGGGATCGTCGACTTTTTGGTCGCGGCTGTGCTTTTGACCATTCCCTTTGCGTTGATTGTTTTGCAGCCAGACCTGGGTACGGCGCTTCTTGTATTTGCTACCGGATTCTGCGTTATTTATTTTGGGGGCCTGTCGTTCAAGCTGCTGGCTCCAATTTTTGTGGTGATCGTTGTTTCGCTGGGCACCATCGTCTACCTTGAAGACCAGATATGTCAGCCAGAGGTGGACTGGGTTGTCTTGCATGAATACCAGAAGCATCGTGTCTGCACGCTGCTCAATCCGGGTTCCGACCCCCTGGGCAAGGGCTTTCACACGATACAGTCCATGATTGCAATTGGCTCGGGCGGCATCTATGGCAAAGGCTATATGCAGGGCACGCAATCGCACCTGAACTTCATACCCGAGCGTACCACCGACTTCATTTTCGCCGTGTATGCCGAAGAGTTCGGCCTCTATGGCGGAATCATGCTGCTGGTGCTGTATGGCTTGCTGATACTGCGTGGCCTGGCGATTGCGGTGCGTGCGCACACCCAGTTCGGACGTCTCCTGGCAGGCTCGATGGCCATGATGTTTTTTGTCTATGTATTTGTGAACATGGGGATGGTCATGGGGATCTTGCCGGTGGTGGGCGTTCCCTTGCCGTTCATGAGCTATGGCGGGACGGCTCTGCTGACATTGGGAATCGCTTGCGGATTGCTGATGAATATCAGTACGTATCGGCCCGTTCGTCGTTGACGAGCAGATCATCAGGGTAAATGCCGTCGAGCAGCTTGCGCACCGGAGCCGGTACCGCCGCATCACGAAGTTCGTCAACGGGAAGCCATATATGATCGGCCCCGGGTTCCCCAAGCATTGCTCCATTGTGCAATACCCACCATGGCTCGATGTGCAAGGTGAAGTGGCTGAAAGCGTGCGTCAGGCCTGCCATTTTCTGACCTGGATTCAAGGACAGCCCCCAACTTGCGCAGGTTTGCTCCAACAACTGCCTGCTTTCGAACTGGGGCAGGCTCAGCAGCCCGCCCCAGATGCCGGAAGATGGCCGTTGATGCAGCAGCACACTGCCTGCGCTTTCCAGGATGAGCATTGTGCAGCGTCGCTGGTCGGGTTTTTTTCGAACTTTGGGGGTGGGCAGGTCGAGCTGGCGCCCATGAACGCGTGCCCAGCATCCTGACGCCAACGGGCACGCGTCGCAGGCGGGCCGGCCACGGGTGCAGATGGTCGAACCCAGATCCATCAGGCCTTGTGTATAGGCCTTCATGTTCAGCCCCGTTGGTGCCGCGTCCAGTACGTCTTCAGCTGTTTTCCACAGCACTTGCTCTACGGCCCGTTTGCCGGGGTCCCCCACGATGCCGAAATACCGGGTGAAGACGCGTTTGACGTTCCCATCCATGATGGGACTGCGCTGGCCATAGGCGAAGGCGGCTATTGCGGCCGCCGTTGATCGGCCGATCCCCGGTAGGGTCATGATGTCGGCGGCGTTCTTGGGAAACTCCCCCTGCCAGTGGTCCCGAATAATTTGCGCACAGCGGTGCAAGTTTCGGGCGCGGGCGTAATAGCCCAAACCCGCCCAATAAGGCATGACATCGTCCTGCTCGGCTTCGGCCAGCGCCTGTACCGTAGGGAAGCGTTCAAGGAAGCGCTCGTAATAACCCATCACAGTTGAAACCTGCGTCTGCTGAAGCATGATCTCAGACAGCCAGATCCGGTATGGATCGGTAGTGTCCTGCCACGGCATACCGTGCCTGCCGTGCTGTACCTGCCAAGATGCCACTGCAGAAGCGAAATCGGGAGGTACTGTCGAGCGAAGGGGCAAAGTTGACATCAGAAGCGGGTGTTGCGCGTAACCGAAAGGCGTGCCGAAAGGGCTCCCAGAATGGCAACGACCAATACGGCAAGTGTCAGGTCGACAGAGTCGGGCAGACGCAATGTCAAAGAGGTTCCATAGCTTTGTGCCAGCCTGCCCAAAGCGGCGTTCAATGGCATGAGCGCGAACCAGGCAAATGCAATGGCAGCCAGCCCGGCGGTCAAGCCGGTGAGGGCACCAAGGTATAAGAACGGACGACGTACAAATGCTTCGGTGGCGCCCACCAGTCGAGCTACACCGATTTCTTCGCGTTGCGTAAGTGCCTGCATGCGGACCGTGTTGAACACAGTAGCCAGCACCACCAGCGCGACACCTGCGGCAAGAAGATACAGGCCGATTCGAGCGAAGCGCAGTATGGCCTCGAGCCGCTGCACCCAGGCACTGTCGTGCTGCACCAGGTCGACCTGGTCCCATTGCCTCCATTGGGTTGCCAATGCATCGGCGTGGGCGGCCAGATCGGGATGATCACGCAAGGTGACCACCACGGCGTCCGGCAATGGGTTTTCGGGAAGGACTGCCAATGCCTGGGACCAGTTTGGATTCTTGTTGAACATGGCCAATGCCTGCTCACGTGGCACCAGCCTTACTGCCTCGATGTCCTCATTGAATTCTTCTTTAAGCCGTTGCGAGACTTCTTTGCCAGCCTGGGCATCGGCAGACGGCGAAATAAACAACGTCATTTCTGGCGAGACCGAAAGCTGCGTGGCCACAGGTTGCGCAGTTATCAGAATGGCCGCAGCGAGAATGGGCAAGGTCAGGGTCAGCGCGATAACGAGCAGGTTGGCTAACGACGAAAACGGCTGAGCCAGCAATCGACGTATTGCTACGGCCAGGGCATAACGGTGTTGTCGAAGCCAGCGTCTCATGCTGCTGCTCCTTTTTTGTCGGTGAACCTGCCGTGCTCGATGAGGAAGGTGCGGGTTGCGTACGAGGCCATCAGCTGGCGGTCGTGTGAAGCGATCAGGGTAGTGACTCCTACACGGTTGAAGTCTCTGAATACATCCATGATCCGGCGCGCAGTTTCCTGGTCGAGATTGGCCGTCGGTTCGTCGACAATGAGGATGGCGGGTCGATTGACGATGGCACGCGCAATGGCCAGGCGCTGTTGCTCACCGCCGGACAACTCGATGGGATTCATGTCTTCTTTGCCGGACAAGCCAACCTTTTCGATGGCGGCGCGCGCCCGTGTCGCAGCCAGCCGGCTCTCCAGACCCAATACCTTTAATGGAAGCAATACGTTTTCGATGGCATTGCGATCGTACAGCAGGTGGGTGTCCTGCAGGATGATGCCAACCGCCCTGCGCAAGTAGGGTCGCGCGCGTGGCGGCATCTTGTCTATGCGCTGGTTGTTGACCGATATGGCGCCGCGACTGGCAGGCTCAAGCCCTCCGATGAGCTTGAGCAGCGTCGACTTGCCTGCTCCGGAAGGCCCTGATATGAAGACGAATTCCCCCGGGTCGACACGGAAATTTATGTCAGACAGTATGTTTCTGGTGCGACCGTATGACTTGAAGACGTGCTGAAATTCGATCATGGGCGGACAGGCCTTGACGATGCTTGGTGGTCTGTAAAGGCGTAGCGCAGGTAGGCGCAGGGCGAATGCAGAGCTGAATATGATATCTTGCCTGAGAATTGTATCGGATGGGCCGTTGTGACCGTCCTCCGTAGTGTTGACGACACGCTGGCAAACGTTGCTATGAACACCCAACGACCCCGTACTGCATCCCGCCGCGCCACCACATCCAGGTTCAGTGTTCACCATTGGAAGCCCCTGGCATATCAGGCGCTGCTGGTATTGGCCGTGGGCCTGGTGGTCTGGTATCTGGTTTCAAATACCATAGCCAACCTGCAGGCTCGCAATATCACGACCGGCTTCGCTTTTCTGGGCGATGAAGCTGGCTTTGCAATTGGCGAATCCGCCATCGCCTATACGCCCAACGATACCTATGCTCGCGCATTATGGGTGGGTGTATTGAACACGCTGCGTGTATCCGCCGTGGGCATTGTCGCCGCCACGTTATTGGGCACCCTGCTGGGCATCGCCCGTCTCTCGGCCAACTGGCTGGTTTCGGGCGTTGCCAGATCGTATATCGAGCTCATGCGCAATGTGCCTTTGTTGTTGCACCTGTTGTTCTGGTACGCGCTGATTACAGAAAGTACGCCCGGCCCAAGACAGGCTCTTCACCTTTTTCCGGGCGTGTATTTGTCCAATCGAGGGTTGTCGCTACCGTGGATACAGGGTGAGGGGGCGGGCCTGATTGGTATGGCCTTGCTTGTTTCGCTCTTGCTATGGGTGGCCAATCGGGTCTGGGCCGGAAAGAGACGAGAGGTCGGGCTGGGGCCGGTCTTGCCCGCGGGAATGGTTGCCCTGGTGGCGGCTTGCGTTCCGGTCGTTGCGTGCCTTTGGGCGGCGGGCTCCCTGGAATGGCAAGTGCCCGAACTGAAAGGCTTCAATTTCCGTGGGGGCGTCACTCTCAGTCCGGAATTTGCCGCTCTCTTGATTGGTCTGGTGCTGTACACCTCGGCCTTCGTGGCCGAGGTAGTGCGCTCGGGCATACAAGCGATCGGGAAGGGGCAATGGGAGGCGGGGAGCGCACTGGGCCTGAGCTCTGGCCAAGTGTTGCGGTTGATCATCATGCCGCAGGCGCTGCGGGTGATAGTTCCGCCCATGACCAGCCAGTATCTCAACCTGACAAAGAACAGTTCCCTTGCGGTAGCCATCGGGTATCCGGATATCGTCTCGATTGCCAACACAACCCTGAACCAGACTGGCCAGGCGATTGAAGGGGTGATGATCATCATGGCGGCGTATCTCACTGTCAGCCTTTCCATTTCACTGTTGATGAATTGGTATAACCGGCACGTCGCATTGGTTGAGCGTTGAAATGGCATCACTTCCCGACTCCTCGACGCTCACGCCCAGCCGCAAGCCGCTGCACAAGCGTCTGTTCTCCGGGCTGTTTGCGACGCCGCTAAATGCCGTGCTGACGGCGCTGGTCGTCTGGATGCTTCTCATGATGGTGCCGGCTGCCGTGGAGTGGCTGCTTCTGGATGCGACGTTTAGCGCCGGCACTGCAGCCCAGTGCCGGGAATCCACCGGTGCCTGCTGGGCGTTCATAGCGCACAAGCACCGTCTGATACTGTTCGGCATTTACCCTTTCGATGAACAGTGGCGTCCCATGCTCGCCAGCCTCATCCTGATAGTGCTTGTGGTGTGTACATGCGTTCGGCGATTCTGGCGTCTGTGGTTGGCGGCAGTCTGGGTGACGGCACTGTTTTGCGCCGGCGTGCTTATGTGGGGCGGAGTGCTGGGTCTGACGCCTGTCGAGAACCGCTTGTGGGGTGGATTGCCCTTGACGCTTATGCTGGCAACCTTTGGCGTGGCAGGGGCATTTCCGTTGGGGATCTTGCTTGCCTTGGGACGACGTTCAGAACTTCCCGCCGTCAAGTCGCTTTGTGTGGTGTACATCGAGCTGATCCGGGGTGTGCCGCTGATCAGTTTATTGTTCATGTCATCGGTAATGCTTCCGCTATTCCTGCCGGAAGGCGTGACGATAGACAAGTTGCTGCGAGCTCAGATTGCCATCGTGCTGTTCGCCGCGGCATATGTCGCCGAGACGGTCAGAGGGGGTCTGCAGGCCATCCCCAAAGGGCAGTACGAAGGTGCAGCCTCGCTCGGTTTGACCTATTGGCAATCCATGGGAAGCGTTATTCTTCCGCAGGCCCTACGGGTGGTGACAGGCCCCTTGGTGGGCATATTCATTTCTCTTTTCAAGGACACCTCGCTGGTAATGATCATCGGCATCTTTGATCTGACGCAAGCCACGAAAGCCGCGATTGCCGATCCGCAATGGCAGGGATTCAGCACTGAAGCCTATCTGTTCATCGCAGCCATCTATTTTGTTTTTTGTTATGCCATGTCGCGCTACAGCCGGGTCCTGGAGCGTACTGCCTGAGTATCGCCGACAGGCACTTTTCTTGAATTTTTGTCAGGAAGCTGCCGAAACGTAACCGCCATTGTTGCCCTATTGGCGGCAGGGACGCAGCGTTGGGTCGTGCTGCCTTCCCGCAGCGAATCAAAGCGTTACATTTGCAAGGCGGCGGCCTTGCTAGCATAGGACGGGCTGGAAGCGTATTGTCAATGGTGTGACAAGGAGAACTAAAAATGAACGTATCTATGCAATTGAACCGCGTGGCGGCATGTGTGTTTGCGGCTTCCCTGGTTGCCGGATGTGCAGCCATAGATGACACGATGGGTGGAATGAGTACTGGCGGTCGAACCGCTGCCGGAGCCGGTGCCGGCGCCGCTGTAGGTGCGGGTCTTGGCGCACTTATCGGCGACAGCAGCAAGGCAGCTTTGATCGGTGCGGGCATTGGAGCTGTGGCGGGCGGTATCGCCGGCTACAACTGGTCGGGGGTCAAAAAGGATGTACAGCAGTCTGGTGCGAGCAGCTTGGGCATTGACGTGATCGAAATGCCTGACGGCACACTTAAGGTCAATATTCCAAGCCATGTATCGTTCGATACGGGCAAATACGCGTTGAAACCCGAACTTCTGCCAGTTCTGGACAGTGTGGCACGCGCATTGGTGCAGCATCCCGAGCTTCGTGCCAAGGCCATCGGTTATACCGACAGCACCGGTCCGGCATCGGTTAACCAGACACTGTCGGTCAACCGGGCTCAGGCCGTTACCAACTATATTGCAAGCAAAGGTGTCGCTCCAACAAAGTTGATGGTCGAGGGTCGCGGTCCCAGCAACCCGGTCGCAGACAACAATACGCCTGAAGGTCGAGCGATGAACCGGCGCGTTGAGCTCTTCTTGTACGCCGTACAGTAAGAACCCGATTTCCAACGTTGCGGCGTGGCCGGCCTTCGTGAACTGGGGCCGGCTTTTTTTGCATGGCGATTAGTCAGGCTTGTTAAGCAGCGACGCGATCAAGCTTGCTATGGTGTTTTCGACCAGAGTTCGATCTGCGTCGGACAAAGACCAGAATATTTCAGGCGAAATATCGCGGAACGGCCAGTCTGATACAGCCGGCCGAGGAGTACCGTCGGCCACGCCCAGGCGTGATATGGCCAGGGCGGGCGCGTCATATTCCATGGGGCCTACGCCTTCTGCCAGCCAATGCGCACTGACTCGCAACGCCGCAGCAAGACGGAAGATGGATTTGGGGAACAGGCGTGCGTTGCCTTCGTAATTGGCGATAGCACTCTGAGAAATTCCGCTGGCCCGGGCTAGCTGGGCCTGCGTCAAATTGCGTAGGGTTCTGGCAAAGCGAAGTCGGTCGGCAAACGTATTCACATATGTGATTGAATCGGTTTATTCGATCACGTTGGGCATATCAGGAATTACGTTCGAAATAAACTAATGTAAACTCAAGTAACATTTGTGGCGGATTGATTCCGAAAGGTTTTTGCCTTATGGGTCCTGCAATCCTCTTCTATAGCCCGGAAGAAAATCCGCATCTGCCGGCCTATACGCAGATGCTGGCCAACTATGGTTTTCGGCTCTGTCATTGCCCGGATACTGCGTCGCTTCGCCACGCGCTTCGTAGAGAATTGAGTTCGTCGCGCCGAACGGCCGAACCGGTCATGGCGGTGCTTGCGGCAAGTGCGCCCCTGAACCGTTCGGCAGTCAGCATCCTCACCGCTGCGCCGGATGTGGGCGTGCTGGCCTATGTGGATGGCTGTGACGATGCGACCCTGGCCGAAACCTTGCAGCTTGGAGTGGATGCCTGGTGCCCTCGCGACTGTTCGGCAGTTGTGCTGGCCTTGACGCTGCATGGATTGAAGCGTCGGATGGAACGTGGCGTTTCGCGAGCGGTGGGGTCGCCTCAGGGGGATGGCGGGACATCGGATGCGCATGCCGTCGACAAAGTGTGGGCGCTTAGGGATCAGGGCTGGGCTCTGGAAACGCCTGATGGTGTACCGGTGCGCCTGACTTCGTCGGAACGCCAGTTTGTAATGGCGCTGGCCATGCAATCGGACAAGTCGGCTTCCCACGCGCAGCTGCTTCGCGCGTTAGGCAGAAAGGTGTCGGATGACCACAGGATTCTAGGTGTGCTGGTAAGCCGGCTACGCAGGAAGGTGGCACAGTTTGAAGAAGAGCTGCCAATTAAGTCGATTT
Source organism: Pusillimonas sp. (assembly GCF_029263785.1). Taxonomy (GTDB): domain Bacteria; phylum Pseudomonadota; class Gammaproteobacteria; order Burkholderiales; family Burkholderiaceae_B; genus Pusillimonas. Next base: position 48,945 of record NZ_JAJUFE010000012.1, read on the forward strand.
ATGACCGAGGGTATATGTTCGCGGCGCAGATCACTGTGTGAGCGCAATCTATCGGCGAAACCGATGGCGAACTTTGTTGTAATCGGCCGGCCGTGCTTGGGTGCTGCTTCTTGCTGAAATTTCAAAGCGTGGCAGCGGCCGGCCGGCCCAAACGCATCGTTTTGCCCGAGGCGTTGCAATTCAGGACTCGCGTTTGCTTGGTCGGCGGTTGAAAACCATGTTGTCGCGATGGATGAGCTCGGTGTCAGACATGCTGCCAAGGATTTCTGCTATCTTGCTGCTGGGCTGGCGCATGATGCGTCGTGCGTCATTGGCAGAGTAATTGATCAGACCGCGACCGTATTCCACGCCGTTCTGGTCGACGCAAGCCACGACGTCGCCGCGCTCGAACTCGCCTTCGACGGCGATGACGCCGATGGGCAGCAGGCTTTTATGTTCTTGGGTTAGTGCCTTGACGGCACCGTCGTCAAGCATGACTCGGCCACGAAGCCGAAGCTGATTGACGAGCCAGCGTTGCCGGGCGGAGCGCACAGGCAGGAGGGCGCGTAGTTCGGTGCCTATGCGTTCGCCATTGGCCAGGCGTAGCAGGACGTCGGGTTCGCGCCCCGAGGCGATGATGGTATTGCCGCCGCTGTTGGCGGCGCGGCGAGCGGCCAGGACCTTGGTGAGCATGCCACCGGTGCCGATGCCGCTTCCGGCACCGCCGGCCATGGCTTCAAGGGCGGGATCGCCGGCCTGGGCGGTTGTTATCAGAGTGGCAGATGGATCCTTGCGGGGATCCGCGCTGTACAGACCAGGCTGGTCGGTAAGAATAATAAGGGTTTCGGCTTCGATGAGGTTGGTTACCAGGGCGCCGAGGGTGTCATTGTCGCCAAGACGTATCTCGTCGGTGACGACGGTATCGTTCTCGTTGACGATGGGCACGACTCCAAGGTCGAGCAGGGTGTACAGGGTGCTGCGGGCATTGAGATAACGCTTTCGGTCGGACAGATCTTCGTGTGTGAGAAGAATTTGCGCTGTGCGCAGGCCATGCCGCGCGAAAGCAACTTCGTAAGCCTGGACGAGACCCATCTGGCCGACCGCTGCCGCAGCCTGCAGCTCGTGCATGGTATGCGGGCGACGAGCCCATCCCAATCGGGCCATGCCCTCGGCAATGGCGCCGCTGGAAACAAGCACCACCTGCTTGCCCTGGGCATGCAGCGCGGCTATCTGGGATGCCCATTCGGTGACCGCAGCCTGGTCAAGCCCTCGACCTTCGTTGGTGACAAGTGAAGAACCCACCTTGACGACAAGACGTTTGGATTGCGGTACGACCGGCTGGCTGGCTGTGGCGGGGGACATCGGGCAGAACCCACTTAGGTTGGACGAGCGGCGTGCGCCGCGGCAAATCGGCTATTTTAACTATGCTTGTGCAACAAGTGTCAGTCGGCGGGAGGCGTACTGCGCGTTGGGTCGAAGCGCGGGTCACCGTCGATGGGCAAGCCGGCAGCGATGTCTTCGGCTTCTTGCTCGCGCTTCTTTTGCTCATCGAGCCAATCTTGCAGTTTCCAGACCAGGTCTTGCGTGCCTTCGCCGGATAACGCGGATATGCCGAACACGGGACCTTGCCAGTCGAGTTCATCACACAAGCGTCGGGTGACTTCTTCCGGGTCGGCGACCATGTCGAGCTTGTTGAGTACGAGCCAGCGGGGCTTGGCATAGAGGTCGGCGTCGTATAGACGTAGTTCTTCGACAATTGCCCGGGCATCGGCCACAGCTTGAGGTACTGGATCGTAGTCAGGATCTGGCGACGAGACGTCGACCAGATGCAGCAGGACACGAGTGCGCGACAAATGTCGCAAGAACTGGTGCCCGAGGCCGGCTCCGTCGGCGGCGCCTTCGATCAGGCCGGGTATGTCGGCCACTACGAAGCTGCGCGCGGGCGAAGTGCGCACTACTCCCAGATTGGGATGAAGCGTGGTGAATGGGTAATCAGCGATCTTGGGACGTGCGTTGGAGATCTTGCTGATAAGCGTGGATTTGCCCGCATTGGGCAAGCCCAGCAATCCGACGTCTGCCAGCAGCTTGAGTTCGAGCCGAAGGCGCCGTTGTTCACCTGGCTTGCCCGGGGTAAATTGCCGAGGTGCCCGGTTGGTGCTGGATTTGAAGTGCAGGTTGCCCAAGCCGCCTTCGCCGCCGGCCGCCAGCGTGACTTTCTCTTGGTGACGGCTTAGGTCGTAAAGCTGTTCGCCGGTATCGGCATCGCTGATGATGGTGCCCACAGGCACACGTAGAACGATGTCGGGGGCGGCGGCGCCGTACTGGTCTGAGCCACGGCCGTTTTCACCATTCTTTGCCCGGTGCAGCCGGGCGTAGCGGAAATCGATCAGGGTATTGATGTTGCGGTCGGCCACAGCATAAATGCTGCCGCCGCGGCCGCCGTCTCCACCGTCCGGGCCGCCTTTCGGGATAAATTTTTCGCGGCGGAAGCTGGCGCAGCCATTGCCGCCATTGCCGGCGATGACTTCGATCGTTGCCTCGTCTACGAATTTCATGGTTGCCTAACCTGATAAAAGCATAAGTGCCGCAGGTAGCGGCGCCAGTATGTGATGTCGGTCTTGAAGCAGCCTGCCTTGCAGCAAAGAACAATCCCGAGTCAAACTATTCTAGAACAAAAAAGCCCTGCCTCCGGGCAGGGCTTTGTGCCTGTCGCGTTGCGAAAAGCTTATTCGGCTGCTTCGACCGAAACGGTGCGCTTGTTGAGCGCGCCCGAGATGCCGAACTTGACCTTGCCGTCGACCAGCGAGAACAGGGTGTGGTCCTTGCCCATACCGACGTTCGTGCCGGCATGGAACTGCGTGCCGCGCTGACGCACGATGATGGAACCGGCGCTGATGCTTTGACCGCCGTAAACCTTAACACCGAGTCGCTTAGCCTGTGAGTCGCGACCGTTACGCGTTGAGCCGCCGCCTTTTTTCTGTGCCATGTTTAGCTCCTGCTATGCAATACCGGTTCGATTACGCCGTAATGGCGTCGATGCGAATCTCGGTGTAGTTCTGACGATGGCCCTGGCGCTTTTGATAGTGCTTGCGACGGCGCATCTTGAAGATCTTGACCTTGTCATGCCGGCCTTGCGCAAGAACTGTTGCCTTAACCAGGGCACCAGAGACCAAAGGAGCGCCAATCTGAAGCTGCTCGCCTTCGCCAACGGACAATACCTGATCGAGGGTGATTTCTTGCCCAATGTCTGCCGGTATCTGTTCTACCTTAAGTTTTTGGCCGGCGGTAACTCGATACTGCTTACCACCGGTTTTTATGACCGCGTACATGGGTTAACCTCAATAAAAAAATTCTTGGCCAATATGCCAAGCCTGCTATATTAACTTGGTTTTGTCTATCAAGTCAAACACATAGGCAGTTATTACGAGCGATAGTCGGCGTTGATGCTGACGTAGTCATGTGAGAAATCGCAGGTGTAGACGGTTTCGCAGACATTGCCGCGACCCAGCGCGATGCGCATGGAAATTTCGGCTTCTTTCATTACGCGCTGGCCATCTTCTTCTTGGTAATCCGGGTGGCGTTGTCCTTGCCCGGCTACCAAGACGTCTCCGAGCCACAGATTGACTCCCGAAACATCAAGGTCGGCGATGCCTGCGTAGCCAATGGCAGCCAGGATTCGTCCCAGATTCGGATCGGACGCGTAAAAAGCTGTTTTTACCAGTGGTGAATGTGCGACAGCATAGGCGACCTGCAGGGCTTCTTCCGAGCTGCTTGCCTCTTCAACCTGGATCGTAATGAATTTGGTGGCACCTTCGGCGTCGCGCACAATTTTTTGGGCCAGCTCCAGGGCCGCGGCAGCCAGGGCATCGTACAGGGCCTGATAATGTGGCGACGAAGTTGAGTCGACGCGCAGCCCGCTGCGCCCGGTGGCAATGATGATGAACGAGTCATTGGTCGATGTGTCGCCGTCTACTGTAATCCGATTGAACGACCGGTCTGCAATGTCGCGCGTCATGCGGGCGAGCAGATCGCCCGGAATGGCGGCGTCGGTGGCCAGGAAGCCAAGCATGGTCGCCATGTTCGGGCGAATCATTCCTGCGCCCTTGCTGATGCCGGTGATCGATATCTGATGCTCACCCAGTTTGATGCGTTGCGAACTGACCTTGGGCAAGGTGTCGGTGGTCATGATGCTGTGGGCCGCCTGAAGCCAGTTGGCTGGCCGCAGGTCGTCGATCGCGGCGGGCAATGCAGCGATCAGCCGGTCGACCGGCAGCGGCTCAAGGATAACTCCGGTCGAAAACGGCAGAACCTGCTCGGGAAGTATGCCCAGCAACGAGGCCGCTGCATTGCAGGTTTCTAGCGTGGCTTCGAGACCCTTTTGCCCGGTTCCCGCGTTGGCGTTGCCCGTATTGATGACCAGCGCACGAATACCTGGGGCCTTCGCCAGGTGCGATTCGCAGACTTGTACGGGAGCTGCTCGAAACCGGTTGCAAGTGAACACGCCGGCAACTGCACTGCCTTCAGCAAGACGGAAAACCGTAAGGTCCTTATGTTGTTTTTTGCGAATACCGGCTTCGGCTATGCCGATTTCGACGCCCTGAACAGGGTGAATTTCAGATTCGGTCGGGATGTGCAGATTGACGGCCATGGAACAGTTCGGAAAAAAGCGGCTACAACGAAAATTTTTGCCGGTTGGCGTAGGGGGGTTAGTGCACCAGTTTACTAGAAGCAGCTCACCCCGGCTCGGCAAAAGCGTTCCCATGCACCCGGACGTGCCGGGTGCAGACTGCGGCTTGAATCGGCAGGTTCTTCTGACGGCCTTGCGGGCAGCGATCAGTTTCGCGGAGTCAGTCGGGTTTGCGCGACCAGTTTGAGTTCGCCGAGCGCTTCGAACAGATTCTTCCTGCTTTTTTCGGAAAGCCCGGAAAAGAGATCTTGAATCCACTGTTCGTGTGAATCGGCCATCCGCTTGAAGGCGCGCTTGCCTTTTGGCGTGAGCTTGATCAAAGAGCTGCGCCTGTCGGTGAGGACCTTGTTGCGCTGAACCAATCCCTCTTTTTCGAGCTGGTCGGTAATGCCGGTGATATTTCCGTTGGTGACCATCATATGCCGGGAAAGCTCGCTCATTTTCATGCCTTCCGGAGCGCGCTGAAGCTGCGCCATCAGGTCAAAACGGGGCAGGGTGGTTTCGTACTCGGTGCGCAAGCGGCCGCGAATGTCTCCTTCGATGAGGTTGCAGCAGGTAAGCAGCCGCAGCCAAAGGCGAAGATCGTCGTGATCTTCGGGGCCGGTAAGCGTTTCGAGATCAGGGGTTTCTTCAATTGCGGCCTGCGCGGTTGTGGTGTCGTTCATGTGTATACAGCGAAGCAATTGACTCAGTGGTTTATTTTAATCTTCAACTAACATGATAACTGTAAATATCTGAAAAAACAGTCATTAATCGGCTGAGGAAAAAACCTATTGCGCGCGAAATTTTTTAGCTATATAGTTTAAGCCTAAAGTAATTGGATTTGTGGCGTGGGCCGGTATGAGGCCTGTCGCTTCTTTCAGGCAACACACGGAGCTAGCATGAAGATAGTATGTATTGGCGGGGGTCCCGCAGGCTTGTATTTCGGCTTGTTAATGAAGCTCAGTGATCCGCGTCACGAAATCACGGTCATAGAGCGAAACAGGCCTTACGATACGTTTGGCTGGGGGGTCGTGTTCTCGGATGCAACTCTGGGCAATCTGCGCGAGGCCGATCCTATCTCGGCCGAGCAGATCAGCCAGGCGTTCAACCACTGGGACGACATCGAGATCAATTACCGCGGTAAAAGCATCCGCAGTGGTGGTCACGGGTTTATCGGCATTGGCCGGAAAAAGCTGCTCAATATCTTGCAGGCCCGATGCGAAGAGGTCGGCGTCAACCTCGTGTTCGAAACCGAGGTTACAGACGACCAGGAAATCGCTCAAAAATACCAGGCCGATCTTGTCATCGCATCCGACGGTCTTAACAGCCGCGTGCGTACCCGCTACCAGGACACCTACAAACCCGATATCGACACGCGACAGTGCCGCTTTGTCTGGCTGGGCACCGAGAAGCAGTTCGATGCCTTCACGTTTGCCTTTGTCGACACCGAACATGGCTGGTTCCAGGCTCACGCCTACCAGTTCGAAGACGGCATGTCGACATTCATCGTCGAGACGCTCGACGAAACATGGAAGGCGGCGGGCCTGGACACCATGAGCCAGGAAGAAGGCATTGCCTACTGCGAAAAACTGTTCGCACCCTGGCTCGACGGCAACCCCCTCGTCAGCAACGCCAAGCATCTTCGCGGCTCGGCTATCTGGATCCGCTTCCCGCGCGTCATATGCGACACCTGGGTGCATTACCAGACCCTGCCCGACGGGCGTTCGGTACCTGTTGTCCTGATGGGCGACGCGGCACATACCGCGCACTTTTCAATCGGTTCGGGTACCAAGCTGGCACTCGAAGACGCCATCGAGCTCAATCGTTCAATCATTGCACAGAACAATGATCTCAAGGCAGGCCTTGATCACTATCAAGAAGTCCGCAGCGTCGAAGTCCTCAAGATACAGAACGCTGCCCGAAACTCTACCGAGTGGTTCGAGAACGTTGCGCGTTATGCCCAGTTCGAACCCGAGCAGTTCAGCTACTCGTTACTGACGCGCTCCCAACGCATATCGCACGAGAACCTGCGTCTGCGCGATCCCAAATGGCTCGAAGGTTATGAGCGCTGGTTTGCAGAAAAGGCCGGTGCCAGCTCGCTGTCGGATCGTCCTGTGCCTCCGATGCTTACGCCGTTCCAGGTCCGCGATACCAAGCTTCCCAATCGCATCGTGGTTTCTCCAATGGCAATGTACTCGTGCGTCGACGGTGTGCCGGGCGACTTCCATCTGGTGCACCTGGGTTCACGTGCCATGGGTGGCGCCGGGCTGGTCATGGTCGAAATGACCTGCGTGTCGCCAGAAGCACGCATCACTCCGGGATGCCCGGGGCTGTGGAACGACGAACAAGAAGCCGCCTTCAAGCGTATTACCGACTTCGTTCACGAGAACACCCAGGCAAAAATCGGCATGCAGATCGGCCACGCCGGCCGCAAGGGGTCGACCAAGGTCAGTTGGGAAGGTACCGACATGCCGCTGGAATCCGGGAACTGGCCCCTGGTTTCGGCCTCCGCCATTCCGTATATCGAAGGCGTCTCGCAAGTGCCGCAAGCCATGACACGCGAGCAAATGGACCAGGTACGCGATCAGCACGTCGAGTCCGCCCGTCGTGCTGCGGCCGCCGGGTTCGATTGGCTCGAGCTGCACTGCGCACACGGCTACCTTCTGTCCAGTTTCATTTCGCCGCTTACCAATAAGCGTGACGACGAGTATGGTGGTTCGCTCGAGAACCGTCTGCGTTATCCGCTGGAGGTATTCAAGGCTGTCCGCGAAGTCTGGCCACAGAACCTTCCGATGTCCGTGCGTATTTCGGCACACGACTGGGTCGAAGGGGGTATCACGCCTGACGACGCCGTTGAAATTGCCCGCATCTTCAAGGCAGCCGGCGCAGACATGATCGACTGCTCGTCGGGCCAGGTAAGCAAGGCCGAGCAGCCGGTGTACGGCCGCATGTTCCAGACGCCGTTCTCCGACCGGATTCGCAACGAGGCCGGCATTCCGACGATTGCGGTTGGTGCCATCTTTGAGGCCGACCACGTCAACAGCATTATTGCTTCAGGTCGTGCCGACCTGTGTGCCCTGGCTCGTCCGCATCTGGCAGACGCCGCCTGGACCCTGCGCGAAGCAGCCAAGATCGGTTACACCGACATCACATGGCCCAAGCAGTACTTCCCGGCCAAGAAGCAGCTGGAAACGAACTTCGAGCGTGCTGCGGCCTACGCCGAGCAGGTGGGAGCATGACGTTGCCGGCCACAGAGCGGCACGCCCTGGTAACCGGAGCCTCGCGCGGAATCGGCCTTGCCATCGCGCGTCGCCTTCTGGAACAGGGTTGCCGCGTCACCCTGATGGGGCGCGGCGAGGCGTCCCTGCAAAAGGCCTGTGACGAACTGGGCGGCGGAGATCAGCTAGCCTACGTAACCGGCGACGTCTCGCAACGTTCCGATGTGCTGACGGCCTTCGATCAGGCGCGCCAGCGCTTCGGGCTGATCAGCATTCTGGTCAACAATGCAGGTCAGGCAGTCAGCGAGCGCTTCGACAAGCTGGAAGAAGACGCCTGGGACCACATGCTGGCGATCAACCTTACCGGTACCTTCCACTGCATCCAGGCCGCGTTGCCCGACATGGTTTCCGCCAAATGGGGCCGAGTCGTCAATGTGGCCAGTACGGCGGGTCTGGCCGGCTATGCCTACGTCTCGGCGTATTGCGCTGCCAAGCACGGGGTCATCGGCCTGACCCGATCCCTCGCTCTCGAAGTCGCACGCAAGGGCATTACGGTCAATGCTGTCTGCCCCGGTTACACCGAAACCGACCTGGTGCGTGAGGCCATCGAGAACATAATGAATAAAACCGGCATGACTGCCGAAGAAGCCACGGCCAAGCTGGCCGAAGGCAATCCCCAGGGCCGCCTCGTGCAGCCCGAACAGGTGGCCGATGCCGTGGCCTGGCTTTGCCAGGACGGAGCATCAGCCATCAATGGTCAATCCATCCCCGTTGATGGGGGCGAGATCATGGTGGGATAGGGTAAGAGCATATCCCGCCCACCTTACAAGGAGCTTCAAGCAATGGAAAATACAGAGCACACCATGGCGCACCATACTGGTCCCCTGGCGGGCTATCAGGCCAAACACTTCCTGTGGTCGGTTTCCGACGACGGTAAGGTGGCTACCATCACCCTGAATCGCCCCGAGCGAAAGAACCCGCTCACTTTTGATTCTTATGCCGAGCTGCGCGATCTGTTTCGCAGCCTGAATTACGCCAGCGACATCAAGACAGTGGTCATAACCGGCGCCGGGGGCAACTTCTGCTCGGGGGGTGATGTTCACGAAATCATTGGCCCGCTCACCAAAATGAGCATGCCCGAATTGCTTGAGTTCACACGCATGACGGGTGACCTGGTCAAGGCCATGCGCAATTGTCCGCAACCGATTGTGGCCGCGGTGGATGGTGTCTGCGCCGGCGCCGGTGCAATTTTGGCGATGGCTTCCGACCTTCGTCTGGGCAGCCCTGAAACTCGCACTGCATTCCTGTTTGCGCGCGTGGGCCTGGCCGGGTCGGACATGGGTGCCTGCGCGATATTGCCACGCATCATCGGCCAAGGTCGTGCTTCCGAGCTGTTCTATACCGGTCGTGCCATGTCAGCTGACGAAGGCCTCGCATGGGGTTTCTTCAACGCTTTGCATCCTTCCGACGAATTGCTCGCAGCCGCACAGACACTGGCTGCACGCATTGCCTCGGGTCCAACCTTTGCACATAGCATCACCAAAAAAGCCATGCACCAAGAGTGGAGCATGGGCGTTGACGAAGCAATTGAGGCCGAGGCGCAGGCACAGGCGATCTGCATGCAGACCGGCGACTTCCGCCGCGCATACGAAGCTTTTGTCGCCAAGCAAAAACCTGTTTTCGAGGGCAATTGATGAACGACACCACCTGGCTAGACTGGCCTTTCTTTGACGAGCGCCACCCACAGATGGCGCAGGAGCTTGATCGCTGGTGCCAACAGGCGTTGGCCGATGTTGATCATTCTGATACCGACAGCGCATGCCGGCATCTGGTCAAGATTCTCGGACAAGCCGGGTGGTTGCGTGTGGCAGTGCCCCAGGGGCCGGACGGCTCATGGGGCGGCCGCTGGCCGCAGATCGACTCCCGCGCCGTGTGCATCATGCGCGAGACACTCGCACGTCACGACGGGCTGGCCGATTTTGCGTTTGCAATGCAAGGCCTGGGAAGCGGTGCAATCTCCATTGCCGGAAGCGATGCGCTGCGCCAACGCTACTTGCCGCGTGTGGCATCCGGCGACGCCATTGCCGCATTCGCGTTATCCGAGCCCGATGCCGGTTCCGATGTAGCCGCCATGTCGTGCGAAGCGGTGCTTGACGGTGACCATTACGTGATCAATGGCGAGAAGACCTGGATATCGAATGGCGGCATCGCCGATTTCTACACCTTGTTTGTCCGTACCGGCGAAGCGCCTGGAGCTCGCGGCATTTCGGCCTTTGTGGTAGATGCTGACACTCCTGGCCTGGAAATCGCCGAGCGTATCGATGTCATTGCGCCCCACCCCCTTGCGCGCCTGCGTTTTGACAATTGCCGCGTCCCTGTCACGCAGCGTTTGGGCGAAGCAGGTCAGGGCTTCAAGATCGCCATGATGACTCTGGATATTTTCAGGGCATCGGTGGCGGCGGCCGCTCTGGGTTTTGCCCGTCGCGCTCTGCAAGAAGGGCTTGAGCGTGCAAAGTCGCGACGCATGTTTGGTCAGACCCTGGCCGACCTGCAACTGACACAGGCTGCTTTGGGTGATATGGCGACCGAGATTGACGCCGCCGCCTTGCTGACTTACCGCGCCGCATGGATGCGCGACGTCAAGGGCGTTCGCACTACCCGCGAGGCCGCGATGGCCAAAATGGCGGCCACGGAATCCGCCCAGCGTGTCATCGACCGCGCCTTGCAAATGTTTGGTGGTGCCGGCGTGATGTCGGGCATGCCTGTTGAAAAACTTTATCGTGAAATTCGCGCTTTGCGCATCTATGAAGGCGCCACCGAAGTCCAGCGCCTCATCATAGCCCGGGAGCTCCTGAAGGACGCATGATGCTCCCGCCGATTAACCTGGAGACAAATTTATGGAACGCTCTGCTCATCTAGATACCTTCGCACGAGACAACCTGCCCCCCCAATCCGAGTGGCCGGAATTTCTGCTTGAAGGAAACCCCGACGTAGCGTACCCAGCGCGATTGAACTGCGCCGTTGAACTTGTTGATGCGCACATCGCAAAAGGCAACGGAGACCGCATCGCGTTGCGTTGGCGCGACGACAATGGCGAGAAGCGGACGATGAGCTATCGTGAGCTGGCCGAGCTGACCAACCGCATCGCCCACGTCCTGACTGAAGACATGAAACTGGTGCCGGGCAACCGTTTGTTGTTGCGTGGCCCAAATAACGTGATGATGGCGGCATCGTGGCTGGCAGCGGTCAAGGCCGGCCTGGTGGTGGTACCAACCATGCCCTTGCTTCGTGCTGCCGAGCTGAAGCCGATTATCGAAAAGGCCAAGATTACGGCGGCGCTTTGTGACAAGCGTCTTTCTGAAGAGCTTGAAAATTGCCGTAATTCGGGTCACGCCTCGTACTGTTCCGAGCTGACAGAGGTTCGGTATTTTCATGACGCCGGCCCTGATTCCCTCGATACGCTCGCCAAGGGCAAGCCGGCGGAATTCACTGCGTGCGACACGGCTGTGGATGACGTCTGCCTTATTGCGTTTACCAGCGGAACCACGGGCAAGCCCAAGGGCTGCATGCACTTCCATCGTGATGTGCTGGCCATGTGCGATACATTCTCGAAGCACGTGTTGCGCATGACGCCTGACGAAATCGTTTGCGGTACGCCGCCTCTGGCGTTCACGTTTGGCTTGGGCGGGCTTCTGTGCTTCCCATTGCGAGTGGGTGGTTCTACGGTTCTTACCGAAAAGCTCACACCCGACCTGCTTCTGCAGACGGTTCAAGACTTTGGCGTGACGATGACTTTCACGGCGCCCACGTTCTACCGGCAGATGGCCGAGCTGGTGTCGAATTACGATCTGTCGTCGCTCAAGAAGACGGTATCGGCCGGCGAAGCGTTGCCGGATGCGACGCGCCAGCTCTGGAAGAAGGCTACGGGCATCGAGATGATCGACGGCATCGGCGGCACCGAGATGATCCACGTGTTTGTCGCCAGCGCACCCGAAAACGTGCGTCGCGGTGCGATTGGCACGGTGGTTCCGGGTTACGTGGCGCAGGTGGTCGATGAGAACCTTAATCCCGTGCCCAACGGAACTGTGGGTCGCCTGGTGGTGAAGGGGCCCACAGGATGCCGTTATCTTGCCGACGAGCGCCAGCGAGTGTTTGTGCAGCAGGGATGGAACCTGCCGGGAGACACGTTCATTCAAGACGATGACGGCTACTTTTTCTATCAGGCGCGCAATGACGACATGATCATCTCTGCCGGCTACAACATTGCCGGGCCCGAGGTGGAAGATGCGTTGCTAAGCCACGAGGCGGTCGCGGAGTGCGGTGTCATCGGCGTGCCGGACGAGCAACGTGGAAACATCGTGAAGGCTTTTGTGGTGCTCAAGCCAGGCTTCGAAGGTAATGATGCGATGGTTAAGGCGTTGCAAGATCACGTGAAGTCGCAGATTGCTCCTTATAAGTATCCACGCGCTATTGAGTTTGTGTCGGCATTGCCACGCACTGAAACGGGCAAACTTCAGCGTTTTGTATTGCGCCAGCAATAGGTTTTCTTTTTCAGAGAGGAATATATGAAGATCCTGCAACCATCCGACTGGGCTCCGCCGCGGGGCTATTCGAACGGCATCATGAACGAGCTGACGGTCGGCAGCCGCATCATCTTCGTAGGTGGTCAAGTTGCCTGGAATGCTCAGCAGCAGTTCGAAACTGATGATCTGGCAGAGCAGGTTGGCCAGACGCTGCGCAACATTGTTGCCATTCTCAAGGAAGGCGGTGCCGGTCCGGAGCACATCACGCGGATGACGTGGTATGTGGTGGACAAGAAAGAGTATGTGGCGTCGCTGCGTGAAATCGGCCAGCATTATCGTGAGATCATCGGACGCAATTTCCCGGCGATGACGGCCGTGGAGGTGTCTGATCTGGTTGAAGATCGTGCCAAGGTCGAGATTGAGGTTACGGCGGTGGTGCCGCCGGCGGCTCAGTAATCAGAAGTGGTTTGTCCCTCGGGAACGGGGGTGAAGATGCCCGCAAGGAGGATGCTCTTTGCGGGCATTTTCTGTGGTGGGCCATGCGTGGGGGGAGTTCATCAGAACTGTCCCTTTTATGCCGGTTATGGGCTGTGTGGGGGTGGTTTGGGTTAAGGGGGGCTGGGTCGTGTGTCGGGAGGCTCTTTTTTTTGGTCTGGGTGGGTGGTGTGAGGTGAGGGGTGTGGGGTGGGTGGTGTTCGGTGTGGGGTGTTCGGTGTGGGGTGTGGGCTGAAGTGTGGCTGGGGTTCTTGAGTCGCCTGGCCGTGGCCTGCCTTGTAAAAATGGTCACATCATGCGGTCCGGCTTCGCCGGACTTCCCGGATCTGCCTCGTCCGGCGGGCGGCGGCCGAACTCAACCTCGCTGCTGCGCAGCTCGGGATTCGGCAGGCGGCCGCCTTGTTTCCCGCCCTCCTTCGTCAGCATCCGGCGCATGCTGGACGCCCATTTTTACAAGGCAGGCCCCGGCCAGGCTTTGGGTATCTGCAGTTGTGACGTTGTTCCACTTTGCTGGGCCTGGTTGAGGTTCGGGTTCGGGTTCAGGTCAGGCCGGGCCGGGCCGGGCCGGGCCGGGGGGCGCCGGGCAAGGCTAGGGCAGGGTAGGGGCACGGCACAGTACGGCAGAGCCAGGGGCAGACGCAGGTCAGACAGGACAGACAGGTCAGACAGGTCAGACAGGTCAGACAGGTCAGACAGGTCAGACAGGTCAGACAGGTCAGACAGGTCAGACAGGTCAGACAGGTCAGACAGGTCAGACAGG
>NZ_JAJUFE010000073.1 GCF_029263785.1 Pusillimonas sp.
AGCCACTCGTTCAGGCTCGGGGGAAGAAGCAGTTCCTGGCCAGGCGAATACGGGCGGAAAGTGGTTCCCATCAGTCATCCTGTTGCTGAAGAATTTTGATCTATTGTGCCAGAATGTAGCTTCTGCCGCGCAGACTCCTAGCGCACATTATTGCCTACGCAATTCGCGGTTGAGGGACAAAGCGACGACAGCGTTCGGCAGTAACAGTAGTGGATTTCCACCGCTCTTATTGCCTGCCTGACCCTCGGAATATATGATCCATATACACATCGTATTCTAAGGGCCTGTTATGGGTATTGTGAAAATTGACGACGAACTGCATGGCGAAATCCGAAAGGCCAGTTCGGTGATGGTCCGTTCCATCAATGCGCAAGCGGAGTACTGGATAAAGATTGGCATGCTCGCTGAGGCGAATCCCGGCATGTCGTTTACTGAAATCATGCGAGAGCAGATGAAGCTGGCTGAAGTCGACTTAAGGAAAGCTGTCGGTGGCTAGCGTCATTCTGAAAAGCGCAGAAGAATTGAACGTGATGCGCGAATCCGGTCGGCTTCTGGCAACGGTATTCCAGTACCTTGATGGCGTTATCGAGATCGGCATGTCCACAATGGAGATCAACAACCTCGCGGAGCGGTATATCACCGATCAGTTGAACGCTCGGCCAGCGAGTAAAGGCCAATACGGCTACGAATATGCCCTCAATAGCTCTGTCAATCGCGTTGTTTGTCATGGCGTTCCGTCGGCCACCCAGAAACTCAAATCCGGTGACATCGTCAACATTGATATCACGTTGGAGCAGGGCGGGTTTATCGCGGATTCCAGCAAGATGTACATGATGGGAAGCGTAAGCCCTGGTGCCGAACGGTTGGTTCATAAAACCTATGAAGCCATGTGGGAGGGCATTCGACGTGTAAGGCCTGGTGCGACCCTTGGCGACATCGGTCATGCCATCCAAAGCCACGCCCAGAAATACGGGTATTCTGTTGTGCGTGAGTATTGCGGGCACGGCATTGGGCGTGAGATGCATGAAGAGCCGCAGGTTCTGCATTATGGCCAGCCCGGTAAAGGTCTAGTCCTTCAGGAAGGGATGGTCTTCACGATAGAGCCCATGATCAACCAGGGAAAGGCCAAGGTTAAGTTGAAGAAAGATGGCTGGACTGTCGTTACCAGTGACAAGAAGTTATCGGCTCAATGGGAGCACACGGTGGCTGTGACTTCAGATGGTTACGAGGTACTGACGCTCAGACCCGAAGAAAGGGTGTAATCGGGGATGTTTGGGTCATTTATCTCGACGGTATTGAACTAACCCATCAATAAATAAACGTGTCTTTTGCGCAAGGTGATTACGAGTTACATAGACGACCTGTATCGGCAATCTTTTACCTCCGTAACTCGGTAGAATTCTGACTAAACGGCCGGATTCAACATCGTCGTTGACCAGAAAAGCGGGAAGAAAGGCCACTCCCATGCCGTGAAGGGCGCTCTCCCGAATGGCCTCGCCGCTATCGAAACGCAACTTTCTACCGCCATCGATAAAGACCTCCGATCCAGAGGAGGTCAGCAGATTCCATCCTGTAGACTGTATGCCCAGCCCGTAAATGAGTCTTTGGTGACTCGTCAGATCCGACGGCTCTTTCGGTTCGCCAAAAGCATTTATGTACGATGGCGCTGCATATACGTAGGGTCGCGCGTATTCAACGGTACGAGCTATCAGTTGTGAGTTCGTTGGGATGTCTCCGATGCGGATGCTTAAGTCGAATCCCTCCTCAACCAGATCGACGACTCTGTCTGTGAGGTTTACCTCCACTTCGAGACCAGGCCAGGCCGCCAGGAACTGTTTAAGAAAGGGCAGTACGACGATTCGACCATAAGCTTCCGTAACGGATAAACGCAGGGTGCCTTTTGGTTGAGGCAGGTCCTGCCGAATGTCAGATTCAGCTTCTTCCAGGTCCTGTAAAATTTGCACGCACCGTTCATAGAAGCGCTCGCCGTCCACCGTCAGTGACACCGTTCTTGTTGTTCTTTGCAACAGGCGGGTGCCAAGGTGTGCCTCGAGCCGGGCCATCGCTTTACCGGCTGCGGAGCGCGTCAAACCCAACGCCTCACCCCCTGAAACAAAGCTTCCCGTTTCGACGATAGCCACGAAAACCCGCAGGGCTCCCAGGTCAAGGCCAGCGCCGGGCCTATCGGGCGTGGTGATTGAAAGGCGCTTCATTGGCGAATCCATTTCGACAAAAATGCCTGTAGAGTATCAACTGTTGAACATGATGACTCAAGTGGGGCATGAAATGTGCGCCAATTCGGAAGAGGGAAAGGTGTGTCAGAAACGATCGTTCGTCTTAACCCCGAGACATTGCCGAATGCGGGAGAGTTAGGCTACTCCCAGATTTCCATCGTTGAGCCGGGGCGCCTGGCTTTTGTTTCCGGGCAAGTGGCCTGGCAACCGAATGGCGAGCCTGTTCCAGACAATCTGGCGGAACAAATGAAAATCGTATCGAGAAATGCCCGCTCTGCTTTAACCGCAGTGCATGCGAAGCCTGAGCATGTGGTTATGGCGCGCGTTTATGTCACAGATCTTACAAGTGAAAGGCTGGAAGAGCTTATGCCGGCGTTTCTAGAAACGTTTGATGGCGCGCAGCCATGTGTAACGGGGATTGGCGTTCAGGCGTTGGCCGCGCCCGAGCTTCAGGTTGAGCTGGAGTTGATCGTACGACTGCCTGATTAAGCTCCAGCCCATTGGTTACGAATTACTCGTAGGTGCAGAAGTAAGCCGTATCCATTTCAGCCTTCACCTTAAAGCTGGCATTCGCCTCTACCTCAAACGAATCCGCAGCCCCATAACGAACCCAGCTCTCGCTGCCCGGGAGCTGAACGGTCAACGCGCCACTCACAACCGTCATCACTTCTTTCTTGCTGGTGCCGAATTCATATTCACCCGCGCTGATCACACCGACGGTTGCAGGCAAACGCTCGCCCTGGAACGCGATGGATTTCACTTTGCCGTCGAAGTACTCATTCACGCTCAACATGATTGCAACTCCTCAAAATAGGGAGCCGTACTATACGGCAAAATCTTGCCGTATTACAGATTGTTAGCGTGAGTGCAGGGAGGTATTACGCTATGGTGAAACGTCATTTATTTCATACGATTAACCGTTGATCAGGCGAAAAATGAGAAAACTTTCGGCTCGGTTGTTGATTGGTCTATTACTTGTTTCGGATCTGTCGCTTGCGCAGACATCTGGCGAGGATATAAAACACCGGATTGATCTGGCCATTGAGCCCCTGATGGAGCAGCAGAATATTCCCGGGATGGCGATAGCCATCATTCGTCCAAGTGGCACATCGGTGTTCAATTACGGGGTGGACGCCCGCATCAATGGTGCCCCTGTCAACAATGAAACCTTGTTTGAGATCGGTTCGCTCACCAAACCTTTTACAGCAACCCTGGCGTCACTCGCTGATTTGCAGGGTAAGTTCGACCTCAAGGCTCCAGTAAGCAGCGCTCTTCCTGAGCTTCAAGGAACGGCTTTCGATGAAATAACCGGAGCAAATCTTGCTACCTACACCGGGGGTGGTTTACCGCTTTTCGTGCCAGAGGACATCACTGACCGCGAATCTCTCATGAAATGGTATCGCGGGTGGCAGCCGACCGAGCCTGTTGGAAAAAGCCGAACCTATTCAAACCCCAGCATCGGGCTTCTGGGCATCGCCACGGCCGCAAGCCTTGACGACGACTTTGTAGAAGCCATGCATTCTCAAGTTTTCGAGCCTCTTGGAATGTTCCAAACCTGGTATGAAGTGCCTCACGCAAAGCAAGAGCACTATGCCTTGGGGGAAGATAAAGACGGTAACCCAAAGCGAGTTTCACCTGGCGTAGTTGATGACGAGGCCTACGGCATCAAAACGACGGCCAATGACCTCGCAAAGTTCGTTCAGGCTAACCTTGGACTTCTGGAGATTGACGAAACACTTCAGGTGGCCATCAATGCAACGCGGAACGGGCATTACCAAGTGGGTGAAATGAAACAAGGGTTAGTCTGGGAAACGTACCCACTGCCAGTAACGCTGGCGACCCTGCGATCTGGCAACGGGTATGACATGATTCTGGAACCTAACGCGACAAGTGCTATAACGCCTTCCATGGCGCCCAGTGAAGATGTCTGGGTCAATAAGACTGGCTCGACCAACGGGTTCGGCGCATACATCGCAATGGTTTCCGGCCAGCAGACCGGAATAGTGATGTTGGCGAACAAAAATTACCCGAACGAAGCGCGAATCGAGGCTGCTTTTCGCATTATGGCCAGTCTTGGTTTGATTGAGGACACGAGGAAGTAGGCGACCCCTCGATAAAAACGGGTGCTTCAAATATCGATCTGAACGTCCTCACTCATTGGCACCGCGCAACAGGTCAGCACTTCGCCTTTTGCTGGAGTAATCACCGGGCTTCGCTGATAGTGCACGGCGCCTGAGACCAAGCGGGTGGCGCAAGCACCACATTTGCCCGAACGGCAGTTGAAGTTCGGCTTCAGGCCGGCGGCTTCCGCGGTTTCCAGGAGCGTACCGCTTTGATGCGTCCATTCGGCCTGGACGCCCGAGCGGGCAAGCGTGATGTTTGCGCGCTCAGGAAGCACCACCGCCGGGACGCTCTCTTCGGATTCACCAAGCTCTCCGGCACCGAAAAACTCGTAATGGATGTGTGAGCGGTCAACACCAATGTCGCGCAATCCTGAATACAGCGATCGCATAAAGGCCTCCGGGCCGCATAAGTAGAACTGGTAACCGCCAAACGGCAGAAGCCTGGAAAGAACGTCCATGCTCAACCGGGTTTCGAGATCATGGGTATCGCCCAGCTTGTCGTCTTTGAGTGGGGCACTGTAGGCAACAAACAGATGGAGCCAGTCATATCGTCTGGCCAATGCAATCAGCTCCTTCCTGAATGCCTGGGTAGCGCTGTTCTGAGTGGCATGAATAAAGTACACCTCGCGTTTGGGCGCACCGTCCTTAACCGCGGCCACCTGCCCATCCAGCATGGCGATCATCGGCGTTATGCCTACGCCACCGGAAAGCATCACGATGGGCTGAGTACCGTCGTCCAGAACAAAATCGCCTGATGGTGAGCCGACCTCAATGATATCGCCACTGCTGAAGTGATCGTGCAGGAGTCGGGACGACACGCCATGTTCTTCACGTTTGATCGAGAGGCGATAATCTTTCCCGTTCGGCCCCTGAGATATCGTGTAACTGCGCAGAATAGCGCCGTCTTTCTGGGGAATCCTCAGAGGCAGAAAGTGCCCGGCCACGTGCGGTTCAATCGGTCCACCGTCAGCAGGCGCCAGGTAGAAGGATGTGATCGTGTCGCTTTCCCTCCACTTGGCAGCAATCTGGAATCGACGATAACCGCCGGTTTTGAGGGCAGCAAGACGCGCACCTGTCCAGGTTCCAGTGTTATCAAGCCCGGGCCATGGCTCAGGGGCCGACGCATTAACCGGTACAGCCGCAGTGGCGTACCAGATCTCTTCCGGCACAACGTCGACGATACGCTCTGCACCTTCAAACGACGAAACACGTTCGGAATCCCAGTCGATGGTGCCGCGCCCGGTCACCAATACCGCGCACCCTGTTTCAAAATCGGGAATGAACAGACTGACCCGGCCATCGCTTTCAATATTGCCCAGTGTGTTGAAAAAGCGATTGCCGGAAAAATCCGGAAAGGAGAGGGTGCCGTCCTCATTGATGCCGAGAAACCCTGGCCGGCCGCCACGATGGGAGGCATCGATCCCGGCACTCCCGCCATCGAGCGAACCCGCCGCACGGGAAGCAATAAAAAAGGTATCGGAAGCTTCAATGATGCGGCGAACCTCCGGATCACGCAGGTTGGCCCGCCGACGGCTCGCTGGCTTGGGTTCGCTCCGAACTGCGCTCAGAGCCCGCATTTGAATGTACTGCGGGCAGTTCCCGAAGCTTTGGTCCACCTGAATGGTCATCGCGCCACCGGCTATTTGTTGAACGCGACCATTCATCCGGTTGCGGCGCCGGTTGCTCAGATCAATCCCGACGATACCGACACTGGCGCCGGTCGACCGGTCCAGTTCGAGTTCATCGGCGAGCACCGGTGTGCTTCGTAATTCAAGCCTATCCGGAGCAGGGGAGACCACGAACCCCGGCGCTCCAAAAGCAGGAACGCACCAGGGCCGGCCGGTGCGGTCCAGCAGCGCCAGGAACAGCATGGGCAGGTTCTCAAAGAAATCCCTGTGTTGTTCGGGCATTTCGGTACGTACGAAGCTTTCCGACTGCGCCAACCACTCATCTGGAACCTCAGCACGGGCCTGCACAGCACGTTCACCGATGTGGAAAACACCAGGGATCTTCTTCATGGGAGCCTCCTCTTGGTCAGACGCCTACAGGTAGTGGAGTACGGGCCATTCCCACAAAGCGGTCCTGGCTCTCGATTCTTTTCAGCCAGGCCCGGATCGATGGGTAACCGTCGAGGCTCACACCACCTTCCGGCGCATGAGCGATGTAGCTATAGCCCGCCACATCGGCAATCGTAATCGCGGACCCGGCGAGGAAATCACGTAGTTCCAGCGTTTGTTCCATAACCGCAAACAACTGGTGAGAGGCTGCCTTGGCGCGCTCGTGATCCAGCGGTGCATTAAAAACCGTGACCAGCCGCGCTACACAGGGGCCGTGGGCAATCTCGCCAGCTGCAACCGACAGCCAGCGCTGGACTTCAGCAGCGGCTTCAGGGCTTTCCGGCAGCCAGTCGTAATCGGTGGGGTAGGATTTCACCAGGTAGATCAGGATGGCGTTGGAGTCCGAGAGTGTGACGCCATTGTCATCGATGGCCGGAACCTGCCCCAGCGGGCTCATGGCCAGGAACGACGGTGCTTTGTGGGCACCATTGGCGACATCAATATCGATCGCCTGATAGGGAAGGTCGAGCAGGGCCATCATGAGTTCAACACGATGGCAGTGGCCGGATTTCGGATGTCGATAGAGCTTTATGGGATCAGCGTGGGCAGGAAAGTTCGCATTCATAGTCAGGTTCCTTCGGATGAGACGTTGCTCTTTTGCGGGCTTGGCATTTGTTGCTCATCAAGGGTAAGGTTTTCCATAAACATGCAGTAGACGGCATTTTTGAAAGACTAATTTCCATTTTAAGGAAGGCTAAAGGGGCAACCGTAGAGAGGCTTGAAGGGTTATGCCAGACCGACTGAAAACGATGGCCATCCTTGTGAAAGTGGTTGATAACGGCAGCATTTCATCGGGCGCAAAGGCTCTGGGAATGCCTGTTGCGACCGTGAGTCGACGGATATCTGAGCTGGAAACCGACCTGAAGGCCGAGTTGGTGCTGCGTTCTCCCCGTGGATTGACGCTGACGGATACCGGGGTTGCCTACGTGGCCGCGTGCCGCCGAATTCTCGACGACGTTGCTGAGATTGAACGTGGCGCCTCAGGCGAATTTTCAGCACCAAAGGGAACATTGACCCTGACGGCACCAATAGTCTTCGGGCGCATGCACGTGTTGCCCGTGGTCACTGAGTTCCTGCAATGCTATCCGGACATCAACGTTCGGCTGCAGCTCATCGACCGGCCAGTCAGCCTCAGTGAGGAACACATCGACATGGCCGTTCGAATTGGTCCACTGCCAGACAGCGGTCTGATTGCGCGTAAGGTAGGGGAGGTGCGCCGTATCGTTTGTGCAAGCCGGTCTTACCTCGAGATGCACGGTGAACCCAAAGCGCCAAACGACCTTGAAGAGGCTTCGTGCATCGTCTTCGACCAGTTTTTAGCGGATCAGGCCTGGAGTTTCGAGGCCGACGGAAAGACCCTCCGAATTCCCGTCAACGCACGCCTTCATGTGAATACGGCCGAAGCCGCCCTGGACGCTGCAGAGGCCGGCCTTGGCATCACTCGGGTGCTCTCTTATCAAGCGGCGCCCGGAATAGCAGCCGGTCGCGTGGAAGCGATCTTGCAGCGCTGGGAACCGGCGCCTCTGCCTGTTCAGTTCGTGTATGAGCAGCGGGCGCTGGTTCCACAGAAACTGCGGGCGTTTATTGATTTTGCTGTGCCGCGTATTGCGAGCAGTCTTGGATAGGTCACCATTGCTGAACACCTATCTTCTGAACGACCCGGCACGCAACCATGATCCCGCGGCTCAAGCACTCGTAAACATCTCATGTAAGTGAGCTTGTGACTGGAAAGGAGAAGTGAGATTGGCTTTTTACAATCGCAGAAAACTGGAATTGCAGGAGGCGTTGGCAAGATGTGACGCGGCAGAGCGCCGGGTACAGGAACTGGAAGCTGAATGGCAGGCGATCGAAGCCGCCATGGCAGTACTGGTAATGTCTCAGGACGGCATTATCGAGCGCGCAAGCCCGGCTTTTCTGGATTTGATGGGGTTCGAGCAGCACGAATTGCTCGGCAAGCACCACAGAATGATCTGCGACAGCGACTACGCAGCCAGCGAAGAGTATATCCGGTTCTGGCGTGAACTGGTCACCGGGAATGTAAAGTCGGGCGGTTTCCCGGCAATTGACGCCAACGGGCAAAATCTGGTTATGGAGGCCTGCTATTCGCCTGTGAAGGGTGAGCAAGGTGTCACTCGACGCGTTATTGCGTTGGTGACTGGGCCCCATAAAACGCACGACTCTCCGCATAAACAGAGGACATACTGATCAGGACGAAGCCGAGCCCCGATTAGTGAAGGTTGAACGTGTAGACATCGCCTGCCGGGAAGCTCTGCCAATATTCGGGAATGTTGCTTTGCCGTTGATCGATATCGGGGTACTGCGGGTTGGTGAAATAAGCCGTCTCGGTGTTCTGAAAATCGACAGTCTGCGGTTCCGGTGACACCAGAAGTGTATACCTCTGCAGCCCGGGAAACGTCGCCAGCATAGCGACGGCGCAGAGCAGGGCGGTGATACCGAAACGTTCCGCCGCCGGCGCGCCGCGACCCAGACGGACCCCAAGAGCTCCTGCTACCAGACCCGAGGATATGAACGGCCAGAGCGGCAGGTCTCCCAAAATCAGGAATTCCGTCAGCAACACATAGTCCACCAGCGCGTAGGTGCCGAGTCCTGTCAGAAGCACCAGCAGCAGCAAGATGCCGCGGTGTTTGGTCAAATCAAAATGGTTGGCCAGAGGGCCGGTTCGATCCGTTGGCCTGGACGAAAACTCGGCTTCACCTCTGGTTAACTCGCTCAATGCCTTGACTAGTGGCGCTTCTGCAATCAGGGTTTCGGCTTGTGTTTTGGGCTTACCAAACGCGCTCCTGAAGCCAATGCGATGGTCAGGTTGGCCAACCTTCAAATAATTGTAGAGTTGCAGCCGATACGTCTGTGTGTCTGTAACAACAATCAATTTTGAATGCTGGAGCGCCTGAACCAGGTTCTTGATACCGGTAACCGGAGCTAACTCAATCTTTCTGATCGAAGTCAGTGGAATACGATGTTTGCCGGTGGTGAAACCGATCAACCCAAGCCCGGTCAGAGGTGGTACGTGAATTCTGAGCGCCTCATTGTCGATCTCAAGCCTGATCTGGCCGTTGAAATACATCACCAGACCGCCTAGGAGTCTGCGCGACAGAAGTATTTTGAGCAAGTGACCCCGCCGCGTCGAATCACAGTTCGGCCCGAGAACGTATCCACAATATCCAGCCGAATAGAGTCTCGACTCTCTCTATTCAGTCAGTCAAGACGGTTATCAGC
>NZ_JAJUFE010000044.1 GCF_029263785.1 Pusillimonas sp.
CCTGAAGGGCGACCTGCCCCTGCGCACCGACGAACGGGGCGCCCCGATTAACCGCGCCTTTGCCGATGTACCGCAAGAAGAACCCGAACTTCACCCGGAACCCGGCTACGAAGACCAGGTGCATGGCTTCAACCTGTTCGCTTTCCTTAGCCGCTCACAAGTTACCTGGAATCCTTCCTTTACCAGTGTGGTCAAGCACAGCTATATGTGCCCCACCACCGAAGAGCATATCTTGCCCATCTTGCACTCCAACGACAGGGTTGAATGGTTCTTTCAAATGAGCGACGAGATCCACTGGGACTGCGCCCACAAGGACACGGGCAAACCGCTGGCGCGTGTAATCATGAAAGCCGGAGACATGGCCGCCATGCCCGCTTACTGTCGGCATCAGGGCTTCAGTCCCAAGCGCTCCATGCTGCTGGTGTGGGAGAACGGCTCACCAAAGCTCGTGTACGAGATTCAAAACGGCGAAGCACCCGAAGTTCCCGTTTCGTTTTAAAGCGTCTGCATTGCTGCCGGCCCGCAACAAGCTAATAGCGGGCGAGGCAGCACCGGCGCATCCCGGAGATCACCATGGATCTGAAAGACATTGCCGCGGCGGCAGGGCTAAACACGCCAATACGGCATCAATTGTTTATTGACGGCAAGTTTGTCGATGCGGCCGACGGCCAGACACTTGCATCGCTGAATCCGCACGACAACACGCCCATCGCCGAAGTCGCTATGGCCGGTAAAGAAGACGTGGATCGCGCGGTACGTGCCGCAGAAAAAGCATTTCCTGCCTGGAGCCGCATGGCGGCCATGGACAGGGGGCGCATCCTGCTAAAGCTTGCAGACCTGATCCTTGAAAATGCCGAAGAACTGGCCAGGCTCGAAACCCTGGATACCGGTCATCCCATCCGGGACACGCGCATGCTCGATGTGCCTCGCACTGCCGGATGCTATCGGTATTTTGGCGGCATGGCCGACAAGTTCCAGGGCGAGCAGATTCCCGTCGAGGCGGGCTTTCTCAATTACACCCTGCGCGAACCCGTCGGTGTGGTCGGCCAGGTCGTCCCCTGGAATTTTCCGCTGATGTTCACCAGCTGGAAAATGGGTCCGGCGCTGGCAGCGGGAAACTGCATCGTACTGAAGCCTGCTGAACTCACGCCTTTAAGCACGCTCAAGATCGCCGAACTCATGTCGGAAGCGGGCGTGCCTGACGGCGTGGTCAATATCCTGCCCGGCCTGGGCTCTGTGGCCGGTCAATACATCGCCGAACACGAGCGTATCGCCAAGATCGCCTTCACCGGCAGCACAGCAACCGGACGGGGCATTGTCAGGGCAAGCGCCGGGAATCTCAAGAAGGTGCAACTCGAGCTGGGCGGCAAGGGCGCCAATATTGTCTTCGAAGACGCTGACTTGAACGCGGCTGTCGAAGGTTCGCTCACAGCCATCTTCCATAATCAGGGCCAGGCCTGCATCGCGGGTTCACGCATCTTGCTGCACGAAAGCATTGCACAGGCATTTCTCGACCGCTTCCTGCCTCATGCAGAAAGCATCCGCCTGGGAAACCCGATGGACCCGGCAACCGAAATGGGGCCACTGACCAGCACCCAGCACAAAGAGCGCGTGCTCAGCTATGTAGACGTCGCAAAACAGCAAGGTGGCGAGGTGCTTCTGGGCGGCAAACCCGGCGAAGGCCCCCTTGCCGCCGGGTGCTACGTGCAGCCTACCGTGGTTCGTGCAGCAAGCAGCAGCGATCGTGTCGCACAGGAAGAAGTGTTCGGCCCTTTCGCTACGGTTCTCACCTTCAAGGACGACGACGAGGCCCTGCGCATTGCAAACGGCACCGAATATGGCCTCGGAGGCGGGCTATGGACCAACAACCTGCAGCGCGCCCACAAGTTCGCACGTGAGATGCGAAGCGGCATGGTGTGGATCAACTGCTACAAGCGGGTGAATCCCGGCTCGCCCTTTGGCGGTGTCGGCGTGTCCGGCTACGGGCGCGAAATGGGGTTTGACGCCATGCGCGAGTACACGCAGGTCAAAAGTGTCTGGGTGAACGTGGACGCCCACATTCCGTCGTACTACCCACGGTAAGGACGGCGGTGCTCGCACACCTGCCGCCACAGGCAACAAGCGCGTTTCATTGCCACTCATAACTCGGAGCAGACAAATGAAAATAACTCGCAGAACATTCATCAAAGCCATAGCGGCGGCCACGGCCGCCAGCGCTTCGCCGCTTGCATTCGCTGCCGACACCATCAAGATCGGCTATGTGTCTCCACAGACCGGCCCGCTGGCGCCATTCGGTGAGGCCGATAAATGGGTCATCGACCAGATGGCGGAATTCTTCAAGAACGGCATAGATGTCGGCGGAAAGAACTATGCCGTGCAGATTCTGTTAAAGGACAGCCAATCGAACCCCAACCGTGCGGGCGAGGTAGCCAACGACTTGATCCTTAATGATGAGGTCGCCCTGGTGCTGACAGCAGGTACGCCCGAAACAGCCAACCCGGTCAGCGACGCCTGTGAACTCAATGAAGTGCCCTGCATCTCCAGTGTCGTTCCCTGGCAGCCCTGGTTCTTTGGCCGCAAAGGCGATCCGGCCAAAGGCTTCGACTGGACATACCACATGTTCTGGGGCCTTGAAGATGTCATCGCAAACTTTATCAACGGCTGGGATTCCCTTGATACCAACAAACGCATAGGCGGGCTCTTTCCAAACGACGGCGACGGCAATGCCTGGGGCGACAAAGAACTCGGATTCCCCAAGCCATTGGCTGCAAAGGGCTATCAGCTGACCGACCCGGGCCGCTTTCAGAACGGCACGCAAGACTTCAGCGCCCAGATCGCGGCATTCAAACGCGATAATGTCGAGATTGTCACCGGCGTAGTCATTCCACCCGACGCCAAGACCTTTCTTACACAGGCCAAGCAACAGGGCTTCAAGCCAAAGGCCGTAACGCTGGGTAAGGCCTTGCTGTTCCCCAGCGCCATCGAGGCGCTCGGCGACCTGGGAGACGGCCTGAGCACCGAGGTCTGGTGGAGCCCCTACCATCCGTTCAATTCCAGCCTGTCCAAAGCCAGTGCGGCAGATCTTGCCAAATCGTACGAAAGCAGCACAGGCAAGCAATGGACACAGCCCATCGGCTTTGCCCATGCCCTGTTTGAACTGGCAGCCGATGCACTGAAACGCAGCAAATCCCTTGAGCCCGCCGATATTCGGGACGCCATCGTTTCCACCCAGCTGGAAACCATCGTCGGACCCGTCAAATGGGGTGGCGAAGGGCCGTTCAAGAACGTCAGCAAGACACCGCTGGTCCTTGGACAGTGGAAGAAGGGCAGCAAACATCCCTACGAGCTGTTCATCGTCAACAACAACGAAGCGGGCAACATACCCACCAATGGCAAACTCGAGCTGATGTAAAAAGGGCGCTGGATATGCCGCTGCTGGAGCTTCACTCGGTCACCAAGGCCTACGGCGCTCTCGTCGTTACAGACACCATCAACCTGACTGTCAGCAAAGGCGAGACGCTTGGCATTCTGGGGCCCAATGGTGCCGGTAAAACCACCCTGTTCAACCTGATCTCCGGAGACATCAGGGTGGATGCCGGCCGCATCACTTACAACAATCGCGACATCACGCATCTTCGGGCACATCAACGTTGCAAGCTCGGCATCGGCCGCAGCTATCAGGTGCCCCAACCTTTCGGAAACATGACCGTTTTCGAAAACCTGGTTACTGCGGCCAGCTATGGCAGTGACATCCCCGAAGCCGAAGCATGGGATATCGCCGTCAAGACCCTGGACCAAACCGGCTTGATGCCGCACGCCAACAAGCCCGCCGGATCACTTACTCTTCTTAACCGCAAAAGGCTCGAACTGGCCCGGGCGCTTTCCACTCAACCCGAGATCCTTTTACTCGATGAAATCGCCGGCGGCCTTACCGAGCACGAAGCAGATGTTCTCGTCGAAGAACTGCAACGCATAAAGGCCGAAGGCGTCACCATGATCTGGATCGAGCACGTGGTTCACGCCCTGCTTAGCGTGGCCGACAGGCTGTTCGTCATCAACTTTGGGCAGCAATTGGCCGAGGGTCCTCCGCAGCAGGTGATGGATAATCCAGAGGTCAGGCAGGTATACATGGGCATGGAGACATAATGTATGACGACGCTACTGCAGACCCATGATCTCAAAGCGTTTTACGGCGATGCGCAAGCCTTGTTCGGCATCGACTTCGAGCTCAGGGCAAACGAGCTGATCGCCATCATTGGTGCCAACGGCGCGGGCAAATCAACCTTCCTCAAATGCCTTACCGGGCTGATCAAGTCTCCGCGTTCGGCAATCGTCTGGAAAGACCAGGCGATTGGCGGCGCGCCTCCCGGTCAGATCGTGCAAATGGGCCTGGCCATGGTGCCCGAAGGTCGCCGTCTTTTTCCATCGCTGACGGTCGAAGAGAATCTCTTGATGGGCACCAACGCCAAACGCCGTGGACCGTGGAACCTTCAGCGCCTGTACAAGCTGTTTCCCATCCTTCAAGAGCGACGCAAGCTTCCCAGCACGACACTCTCGGGTGGCCAGCAGCAAATGGTAGCTATCGGACGCGCCCTGATGAGCAATCCGGACGTCCTGCTATGCGACGAACTTTCCTTGGGGCTGGCTCCGGTGATCATTCGCGAGATATACGCCACCTTGCCCAAGATCACAGCCGAGGGCATGTCGGTAGTCATCGTTGAGCAGGACGTCTCGATGGCCCAGAGCGTGTCGTCCCGCCTGTACTGTCTTCAAGAGGGACGGGTCTCCCTGCATGGCGAGTCCAGCCAACTGACACGCGACCAGATCAGTCGCGCCTACTTTGGAGCCTGACATGGAGGTCGTGGTACAGGGCGTGCTGTTGGGCGGACTTTATGGCTTGTTCGCGCTGGGCCTGTCGCTGATGTTCGGTGTCATGCGCCTGACCAACATCGCGCATGGCGACTTCATCATATTGTGTGCGTTCTTCGCGCTGGTTCTGTCGGGCCTGGGCGTGCCCGTGGCACTTGCCATTTTGCTGACACTGCCCGTGGCCTGGGCTGCGGGCTACGCTATCCAGCGCTTTATCTTGAACGGTACGCTTGGCAAGGACCCTTTGCCTTCATTGGTCGTAACGTTCGGCCTGGCCATCGTCACGCAGAACTTCCTTCAAGAAATGTTCTCTGCCGATCCACGTTCGATCAATTCCGGCGGGCTCAGCACGCTGAGCCTGCAACTTAGCGAAAATATCTCGGTGGGAGTCCTGCCGGTTTTCATCCTTCTCCTGGCGATTGCCTGTACCGCTATCCTGCAAGGGATTTTCAACCACACAAGGCTGGGCCGGGCATTTCGTGCCGTCTCGGACGACCGTGAAGTTGCCGAACTCATGGGCTTGAACAGCCGCAAGATTTATGCGCTGGCAACCGCCATGGCCTTTGTACTGATTTCACTGGCCGGTGCCATGCAGGGAATGCGAACCACGGTCTCTCCTTCCGACGGGCCAATGCTGCTGCTATTTGCCTTTGAGGCGGTCATTATCGGAGGCATGGGAAGCTTCTGGGGCACGCTAATGGGAGCAATATTGCTGGGCATCACCCAGCAGATTGGTTCCAGGCTCGATCCCGGATGGGGAATCTGGGCAGGGCACATCATGTTTCTGATAGTGCTGGTGCTGCGTCCTCAAGGCCTCTTCCCCAAAACCCGCGACTGACCAGACATCAATATGAACCATACCTATAAAGTCCAGCGCGGAACTCGCAACCACAAGGTGGCGCTTGCTGTAGCCATAGTTCTGATTATCGCCGCGGCAGCCATGCCATGGTGGGGTACCTCGAGCTGGATGCGCGAATTTGTTGTCTTCTCGTGCTACTTCATATTCGCCATGACCTGGAATTTGCTGGCGGGCTATGGCGGCATGGTTTCCATTGGCCAGCAAGCCTTCTTCGGGCTAGGCGGTTACACCATGCTCATCCTGGGCAACTTTTACGGAGTGAATCCGTTTCTTGCCATCCCGATCGGCGCCCTGGTGGCCGGCGCTATCGCAGTACCTGTCTCCCTGGTCGCCTTCCGGCTTCAAGGGGGTTACTTTGCAGTAGGCACCTGGGTCATTGCCGAAGTATTCCGTCTCAGCTTCGCAAATATCTCTGCAGTCGGCGGTGGCTCCGGAACGTCGCTGACAGCGCTACGGGGCATCAGTCGCTGGACGCGCGAATCCGTGACGTTCTGGATAGCGTTGGCATGCGTGGTGGCGTGTATCGCACTCATTTATATCTTCCTGCGCAGCAAAAAAGGACTCGCCCTGCTGGCCATCCGCGACAACGAGATCGCGGCAGAGTCACACGGCATTGCTGTCGGACGCACCAAGCTCGTCGTATATACCGTGGCAGCTGTCGGAGCGGGTCTGGCCGGAGCCCTGTACTTCGTTGGCAACCTGCGCATCAGCCCCGACGCAGCCTTTAGCATTAACTGGACTGCCTTTGCGATTTTCATGGTCATCATCGGAGGCATCGGCCGCATCGAAGGGCCGCTTGTGGGCGCCATCATTTTCTGGGCGCTGAACAAGTTCTTCAGCGATTTTGGTACATGGTATTTGATGGGGCTTGGCACATTGGCCATCATCACCACCATATTTTTCAAACAGGGTCTATGGGGCTTTGCGCAAGAACGTTGGGGATGGTCGTTGTTTCCCACCACCCGAAAACTGATTCTTGTTCCTCCCAAGAACAGCTAGGCCATCTTCCTATCGAGTCAGGAACATGCCTCAACTTGCACACATGGTTCTATGGCGCCTGAATGGCAGGACCGCTGAAATCAAAGAGCATCAAGCTCAAGAGATCATCGCAGCGTTTGAAGGGATAAAGGAACAGATCCCTGGTTTGCTGCACCTGGACATCGGTCGCAACGTCAACCGGGACAGTGAGTGGGACGTAGCGCTATATACCGTTTTTGAATCGGCCGAGCACCTGAAAGCCTACGAAACGAATCCGGCTCATATCGCCATCAAGAAGCTGGTGGGACCAATGCGGGACGCAAGAAGTCACGTAGACTTCGAGCTTCCCGCGGCCAACAACTACAACTGAGCGCTTAAGCGCTCTTGGTGGCTTGCGAGCTCGGCCGGCAGGCGATCACGCAGTTTTTCAAACAGCTCGGCATGCAGTTGGAGTTCGGTACGCCAGGCCTCGGTATCGATCAGGGTTATGGCGTCAAACTGCTCGCTGCTGAAATCAAGGCCGTCCCAGCTGAGGTCCCGGTACCGCGGCGAAACGCCGAACAGGTTTTCTTCGCCGTGGGCCCTGCCCTGTATACGCTCGAGCATCCACTTGAGCACACGCATGTTCTCGCCAAAACCCGGCCAGATAAACCTGCCCTGTTCGTCAGTCTGGAACCAGTTGACGCAATAAATTCGTGGCAAGGTTGCGCCGGCTTTCTCGAGTCGTTTGCCCAGCTCGAGCCAGTGGGCAAAGTACGAGCCCATGCTGTAGCCACAGAACGGAAGCATGGCGAACGGGTCCCGTCGAACCACGCCCTGCTTGCCTGCAGCGGCCGCCGTGGTTTCTGAGCCCAGGGTGGCAGCCATATACACGCCCTCGGTCCAGTTGCGTGCCTCGGTCACCAACGGCACGGTGTCTGACCTGCGCCCACCAAATATGAAAGCGTCAATGGGCACCCCGGCGGGATTGTCCCACTCGGGATCTATGACCGGATTTTGCACGGCGGAAACGGTAAACCGAGCATTGGGATGTGCCGCTTTACGACCGGAATCGGGTGTCCAGTCGTTGCCCTGCCAATCCAGGCAGTGTTCAGGGGCCGGACCCATGCCCTCCCACCACACGTCGCCGTCATCTGTCAGCGCCACATTGGTAAACAGCACGTTCTCGCGCAGCGAAGCCATGCAGTTGTAGTTTGTCTTTTCGTTGGTGCCGGGTGCCACGCCAAAGTAGCCGGCCTCGGGGTTGATGGCATACAAACGGCCGTCTTCCCCGGGCTTGATCCAGGCAATGTCATCACCGATGGTTGTGATCTTCCAGCCCGACAACTGCTTGGGCGGAATCAGCATGGCAAAGTTTGTTTTGCCGCAAGCTGACGGAAAAGCGGCAGCGACATGCATTTTTTGTCCCTCGGGCGATGTCACGCCCAGGATCAGCATGTGTTCGGCCATCCACCCTTCGTCTCGACCCATGTTCGAGGCAATGCGCAGCGCAAAGCACTTTTTGCCCAACAGGGCATTGCCACCGTAGCCCGAGCCAAACGACCATATTTCGCGAGTTTCGGGATAGTGCACGATGTATTTGGTTTCGTTGCAGGGCCAGGCCACGTCGTTCTGGCCAGGCTGCAGGGGCATGCCTACCGAGTGCACGCATGGAACAAAAGCGCCATCTGTACCCAGGACATCGTAGACCTTGCGTCCCATCCGGGTCATGATGCGCATATTGGCCACGACGTATGGCGAGTCAGTCAGTTCGACACCAATATGGGCGATAGGCGAGCCCAGCGGACCCATCGAAAACGGAATCACATACATCGTCCGGCCGCGCATGCAACCCGAAAACAGCCCATCCAGCGTCTTGCGCATCTCGGTCGGGTCGACCCAGTTATTCGTCGGACCGGCGTCTTCTTCAGTAAGGGAACAAATAAAGGTGCGGTCTTCAACACGCGCCACGTCCGACGGGTCGGACCAGGCCAAATAAGAATTTGGCCGTTTATCCGGATTAAGCCGGCGCAATGTGCCGGCCTGGACCATCATTTCGCAAAGGCGGTCGTATTCTTCTTCAGAGCCATCACACCACTCGATGCGATCGGGCTGAGTCAGTTCGGCAATTTGCGCTACCCACTGCTTCAGGGCGGCATGCCTGACCCAATTGGGCGCATTCGATGCGGGTTCGGGTACTGCGGCATTCATACTCTGGTCTCCTTGGTGGGGCCCATATCGGGCGGCTGCTTCCCTTCTTTATATATCGTCGCAACAAAGACATAAAGCCCGTCGTGACTGCCAGAAGAATCTCGCGTTACAGCGATTTGATTCAGGCAGAAGGAATGACTGTCGAGGCCCAGGACGCAAGAAGCCAGCGCTCGTCGCGTTCGACCCAAACAGCTTGAAAGAGATTGTGCAAGTCTTTTTTACCGTCAGGTGTCTCGACCTGCATGATGACACGCCCGTGCATCACAGCCACTGGGCCATATAACCGAACCACAGCATCATGACGCTGCGCAGCAAGGTAGCGCATGCGCTTTTCGCGCACGGCATCCAGATATTGCTGTTTATTGTCTACAACCGCCGAGGAATGCGTATACACAAGATCTTCGGCGAAAAGTGGCGCCAGGGCGTCGGCATCATTGGCCAGCATTGCCCGGTATCGCTCGTCATCGGCTTCATAAAGGCGGCGCAGCGCCTCTGATTGATCGACCACGCATTGTCTCCTGTACAGCTGCCTGCCTTCGGTATGGCGCCAAAAGCATGAAGGGCGGCATCACCGCCCTGTTGGTTGTTATTGACTGCCCATAAAGATACTGCGTTGCCGGTTTAATTACCAGTACGAAATGCAGACCTATTTCAGGCCCTTTGCCCATCTTGCGTAGGCCTTTCGCATCATCTCGTGCATGGCAGAGGTGCGCTTCTGGAGGTTCGAGGCTACTTCGTCCCGGCTGTTGACTGCCTGCGCGCCCTTGGCCAATTCCCGATCTATCATGTTCCCGTTGGCCTGAAGGTACAGCTCAACCAGCTCTGGTGTCATTTCAAGATGAAACTGCATGCCCAGATGGCGGTCATCAAGAACAAACGCCTGGTTGGGATATAAAGAACTGGACGCCAGGCGAACTGCACCCTCCGGGAGCTCAAAAGCGTCCCCGTGCCATTGAAAGATCTCGTCAGCTCCGTTGCCAAACCATTCCCGGGTCTCGGTTACCGGCGCGTAATCCACCTTGTGCCAGCCGATCTCCATGGCCGGTCCGCGTTCCACCTTGCCACCGAAGGCAGCCGACATCACCTGGCTGCCCAGGCAGTGCCCCGAAACGGGAATCTCCTGTTCGCGCGCCTTGCGAACAAGGCGGATTTCGTCGTCGATCCAGTCAAGGCCGTCATTGACGCCCATGGATCCCCCCATCAGGATAAGACCGCTGAAGCTGGAAGGATCTTCGGGAATCGGGGCGCCGTCCATCACCGGCACCACCACCCAGGGGACCCCCAGCTCATTCAGGACCGTAACGACAGCCCCGGGCTGCCCAACGTGTGTATGCTGGAAAATCGCGATGGGTTTCATTGAGCGGGTTACTCCTTGGCGGCAAGCGCCTCATAAAACTAATAAAAATGCCGGCGGAGGCCCGCCGGCACCGGGCAATGATCAGAGTGGCGCAGCGCGCGTCCGATCAAAATAGCGTGAAGTACTCGCGCTGCTCCCATTCGGTAACTGCTTGGTTGAACCGGGACAGCTCGGCCTCCTTGATATGACAGTAATAGTTGACGAACTGCGGGGTCAGCTGCTGGCACAGATATTCGTCCTGACGAAGTGCGCGCAAGGCATCAGGCAGCGAACGTGGCAACGGTTCGGTTGTGTCCTCGTAGGGTTCGTCGGCGCTGGGGCACGGCTGCAACTTGCGCTGGATGCCATCCAGACCCGAAAACACCTGAGAAGCCATATACAGGTATGGATTGGCACAAGGCTCGCCTACACGATTCTCGATGCGGGTCGCCGCTTGTCCGACACCCCCCAGCACCCTCAACATGGCGCCGCGGTTGTCACGACCCCAGCTGGCCCGGTCAGGCGCCAGCGAGAATGAACGATACCGTCGATAACCGTTGATGGTAGGCGTGGATAGTGGCGCCGCCCCAGCAGCATGGGCCAGCAGGCCGGCCAGATACTGATAACCCACCTCGGAAAGATCTGAGCCTTCCTTTTCAGGTATGAAAAGATTGCGCCCTGTATTCAGGTCGCACAACGACTGGTGAAGATGCCAACCGCTGGACATCACGTTTGGAATTTTGGGACGGCACATAAAGGTGGCGTGGTACCCATGGCGCTGACACACCTGCTTGACGGCACTGCGCACCAGCACCATGGCGTCCGCCGCCATCATGCCCGGCATGGGCCCGAATGTCAGCTCGAACTGGCTCGGACCGAACTCGATTTCCATCGAATGCACCGGAAGCTGCAAGCCCTGCATGGTCGTGCGCAGCAATTCCATCAGGTCTTCGGTGGCGTCGTAGCGTTGCTCGGTCAGATACTGGTAGCCGTGTGTCAGTAGCGAAACCTCGGGGGGCAAACCAGGCTGGCCCTGCTGACTGCCGTCGTGTAACCCCATCTTGGGGTCTTCGACGCGAAATACGTGAAACTCCACCTCAAGACCTGCAGTCAGGCTCATGCCCTGCTCTTCAAGCAGGCCAAGAGCGCGGCGCAAAATTCCGCGGGTTTCGAGTGGGGCCTTGCGCCCGTCGGTCATGTAGGCGTCGCACAAGACCCAGCCCGTACGAGGCGACCACGGCAGGACGCGGAACGTGGCAGGGTCGGCCACCATGACGAAATCTGCGGCGCCCTGCATCCCTTCAAAGTCGAACCCTCCGCCTGCAGAAAACACCGGGAACACCGTCAGGTGTGAAGTGTCCTTGGCAAACAGCGTCGTGGTCATGTTTACCCCGCCCCGCAAGGCACTGACGGCTTCGGAGGCCACCAGAGTCTTGCCGCGCAAGATCCCGTGCAGGTCGGGGAAGGCGAAGCGAACCACATCTACTTCGCCGGCCTCCAGGCGGCGCGCCAGCTCTTCGGCGGCGCGCGCCTGTTCAGGCGTCCATACGTCGAACCTCTCGACAAAACTCGCCATGTTTCGTCCTTAGGCGCTAAGCCGTTGAGATGCCCAATCGGATTCCTGACGGCGTTTCAGGTCGGCCTCTACCCAGTAGGACTTCTCCTGATTGCGTCGGCCGACACCATCGATGGAAGCAGGACCGGTAATTTTCCTGGCCTCTTCCTCGTTGAGCAGCATGGGCACGTTGTCCTCGCCCGCCAGCGTGGCCTCAATGGCCTTCGTCAGCATTCTGCGGTATGTGTAGATGCACTTGTCCGTGGCGGCCAGATGTTCGCGGGTGCGGTCCTGGATGGGCCCTTGCGATTCCACCGCCCACTGGTCATGCACGTTGATGTCGTGCCCCATTCCTGTGTATGTCTCGGTCATTTGTTCTTGGGGATCGAACCCATAATTGTTGCTCTTGTTCTTGCGCGAAGTGTAGTTGGGCAACTCGTACAGCTCGAGACGCTGTGCGCGCATCTGTTCCTTATTCACCGGCTCGGTGAAGCTGGTAAAGATTGCGTACCAATAGCAATGCGTGTCGTCCACGGGCACATGCCATTGCGAGATGGTCATTTCCGAACTCATGGGGATGACGATTGCCTGCGGGAACACGAGGTTTGTGACACGCACATGGGTCAGCTCTTCGTTGAGCTCACGCAGCGTAACCATACGCATGCCGTAGTTGGTGGGCTCTACGTTGATGGTCGGACGGCCGTACTCGCGCAACACCTTGGTAATGGGGATATCCGACTCCATCGAGGTACTGCGAAACTGCTTGCCATAGCTGGCTGACGCATCTTCGTCTTCGAAGAAGCGGTGCAGGTACGAAGCGTGTGCAGGATCAATACCCACTTCAAGCGCCTGCAGCCAGTTGCACTCCCAAAGACCCTTGAACGCAAAGGTATGCGAGTCGGGCGCAACAAAGCAGTCCATATCCGGAAAAGCAGGAGGCTCGCCCTCTCCCAGATAGGCGAAAATGATGCCGCTGCGCTCGACAACAGGATAGGCACCCTGTTGAATAGTCGTGTGAAATTTGCTGTTGGCAGGCTCGGCCGGTGTTTCCAGGCACTCGCCCTTGATGTTGAACAACCAGCCATGAAACGCACATCGTATGCCGCCGTCTTCGATGCGGCCGTACGCCAGGTCGGCTCCACGGTGTGGACAGTCGCGGTCGAGCAAACCAAGCTGACCCTTGTCATCACGGAACAGCACCATGTCCTGGCCCAGCAGACGGACGGCTTTCATGGGTTTGACGCCGTTCAGTTCTTCGGCCAGGGCCACAGGCTGCCAATACCGGCGCAATAATTTTCCGGCGGGGGCATCGGGGCCGACCCGGGTAATGAAATCGTTTTGTTCAGCTGTAAGCATGAGAGCTCCTTGCGAT
The DNA here is from genome assembly GCF_029263785.1 of Pusillimonas sp. Classification (GTDB taxonomy): domain Bacteria; phylum Pseudomonadota; class Gammaproteobacteria; order Burkholderiales; family Burkholderiaceae_B; genus Pusillimonas. The sequence continues at coordinate 13,160 of NZ_JAJUFE010000044.1, forward strand.
GCGTTGCGATGAGGTCAAAGCTGCCGGTTTCTTGCCGAAATGCACGGCTGGCGTCGCTTTTGATTGCATACAGTTTTACGATTTCGAGGTCGGATGTCAAATAAGGAATGCCGCCCCGGCGAACAGAAAGAAAGCTTGAAGTACGGTAGGCCGACTAATTTTAAGGCCAAATAAACCGTTATAAATCAATATTTTATAGAAAATTAAGCCGGGTTCTTGGACCACACTTTGGGTGCCGGGCTCAAACTCACACCCTAGGGTAAACACTAGGTACCTCTGCTTCCATTGCATACAGCCGGGCGTTTACAGTAGAATCCGTGGCAGCAAATGGAGTAGTCATGAAACCCATCGCCGAATCACAGCAATCGCGGGTGCTGATCCAGCTGCGCGATCTCATCCTGAAAGGCGCATTCGCCCCCGGCGAGCGTCTGGCCGAAATTCCATTGGCCGAGCGCCTCGAAGCCTCACGTACGCCCGTCCGTTTGGCCCTTACTACGCTGGAATACGAAGGTCTGATCGAATCCATGTCCGGTGGGGGCTACCGCATGCGTGGGTTTACCCCCACCGAAGTCTCCCACGCCATCCAGACCCGAGGCGTACTCGAAGGGTATGCCGCGCGTTTGCTGGCCGAGACAGGCCCATCGAAAGAAATTCTGCGCAAATTGCACCAATGCCTCGAGGAAGGTGACGAGGTCGTCAAGACGCAAATGAGCTTCGATGATTACGCGGCGTATGTTGAAATCAACGAGCGGTTCCACGCGCTGATACTCGAGGGTTGTGGCAACCGCACGGTGCTGCGCATGATGGAAATGCTCAACGGCCAACCCTTTGCCGCACCAAGTGCCATGCTGCCCATGCAGTCATCACACGAGGAAGGCACGCGGGCCATGCAGCAAGCCCAGTTTCAGCATCATGCCATCGTTCAGGCCATTGAACGCGGTCAAGGCTCGCGTGCTCAGGCGCTGGGCGAAGAACATGTTGAAATTGCCCGGATGAACGTGGAATACGCTACCAGAAACCCCGAACTGGCGGCCGAGATCATGCCCGGAATCCGACTGGTCACGCGGACCGCGTAGCTTGTCCTGCTGCAATTACGTCGTCATCACCTCGCGGCGTCAGCTCATCGCGCATTCATCCGCATACGAATCTGACTCGTTCTTGAGCACTTCCTTGGCAATCATCTTGAACTGAGCCTTGCCGTCGTCGCCCTTCACGATTTCAAACACGTGATAGCTTTGAACAGGATAGTTGTTGTTGCCAAAGCGGAAGTCACCACGCAGGGAATCGAACTTTGCATTCTTGATCGCCTTGCTGAAGGCTTTCTTGTCACTTACGTCGCCTTTGAGCGAAGCAACCGCTGCGTCCAGCAGCATCGCAGCGTCATACGAAAATGCCGCGTAGGCCGAGGGTAAACGACCGTACTTCTTTTCGTAGGCCTGAACAAAGTCGCGCGACTTCTGATTCTCGATGCCCGGCGTCCAGGTATCGACCACAATCGAGCCAAATACGGCATCGCCCATTGCCGCCACGCCGGCACCTTCGATGGAGTTGGCAGAGTAAAGCGGGTACTTGTCTGCGAGGCCGGCTTGCCGGTATTGCCGCACGAAGCTGATGGCGAGGGCACCGGGGTAGAACATGAACACGGCATCGGGGTTGGACGATGCCACCTGAGTAAGTTCGGCCGAGAAATCCAGCTGGTTGAGCGGCGTGTAGATTTCATCGACAACCTCACCCTTGTATTCCTGCTTGAAACCCGCCAGTTTGTCCTTGCCGCCCACAAAGTTGGGGGTGAGCAGGCTTACGCGCTTGACGCCTTTGTCTTGCAAGTATTTGCCCATCGCCTCGGCGGGGGTATCGCTTTGCCACGATGTAATGAACAGATTTGGCTTGCAAAGCTTGCCTGCAGTCGGTGAAGGGCCCGACACCGTTCCAATGAAGGGCACATCGGTCTCGGAAATCTTGGGCTGCAAGGCCATGAGCACGTGTGCAAACGTCAGGCCGGCAACAACGTCAACGTTTTCCCGATCAACCAGCCGCGACACGCTGGTGATGGCGGTGTCCGGTTTCTGTTGGTCGTCTTCAACGACCAACGTGGCCGGGACACCCCCCAGCTTTCCGCCCAATTGATCCAGGGCGAGCTTGAAGCCGTCGAGCTGGTCTTGACCCACAGCCGCGGACGGGCCGGACAAGGTGGCAACGAAGCCCACCTTGACGTCGGCCATGGCCGCCGCGGGCAGAATTGTCGAAAGGGCCAGCGCCAGAACAGCAAGTTTGTGTTTTTTAATCATGGGTCTTGTCTCCGTTTTTTGGTCAAGCAATGATTTGTTTCGTGCCCATCACCGGTTGGCTCTGTAAGCCGGGGGCGGGCAATCAGACGATGCGTGTTTCAAGTTCTCCGAGACCTTCGATCCATACGCGCATGACGTCGCCGCGCTGCAAGAAGACTCCGGACTCCATACCGACCCCGGCGGGAGTCCCTGTCAAGAGAATGTCGCCGGGTAAAAGACTGAGCCGTTTGCTCAAGTAACTGATCTGCTCTGCAACGCTATACAAATGATTGTTGGTGTTGGAGTTTTGCTTGATTTCGTCATTGAGCCAAAGCTTGATGCCCAGGTTCTCGGGTGTGTCAACGAATTCGGCCGGTGTAATGAATGGCCCCAGGGGGCAGGCTCCGGTAAAGCATTTGTGGCCGATCCAATCAAACTTGAAGGGCGAACTGGCATCCACGGCCTGCCGGTTAAGGTGATCGCGGGCGGACAGATCGTTGGCACAGGAATAACCGGCCACATAATCCAGAGCGTCTTCAATTTCTACTTTCTCGGCCTTCTTGCCGATGATGACAGCAAGTTCGGCTTCCCAGTCGAGTTTGGCGGTATCTGCAGGCATGCAAACATTTTGTTGATGCGCTGACAAGGTTGCCTGCCCCGCCTTGATGAAATGCCACGGGGCGATCCCCTCGGCCTTGGGGTCGGTAACCAGCTTCATATTCATGGCGCGAGCCATGGCCTCGACATGATCACGATAGTTGGCGCCTGCTGCATACACCACACCGCAACGTGTCAAAGGAGGCAAATAGGTAGGGTTGCTTATTGCAGCACCGGCGGGCCGGGTGGATTCTTCGGCAAGCTCCGTGGCCAGCGCAGCCAACCGCTGGCGCGCTTGAGCCCAATCAGCAAGCATGTCGTCGACAGACCTCCACCGTGTGGCGTGTACGCCCAGCACTGCAGGAAGATCGTACAAGCCACCATCCACCGCCATCCCCGGACGCGCTTCTCCGTCTGCACCCAGGTAGGTAAACAACTGATATTTCATTAAACGCTTTCCTTGAGATGGGACGTCAACGTAACAGGTAAGACTGGTCAGAAAAGCGCACTGACAAGGTGAATCCGCCTTCCATCAACACCCATTTTTTAATTTCGGCCGCAAATACACCCTGGTGAATGAATGGGTCACCCGACAAGATTCGCTCGACCTCTTCCACTGAGCCTGCACGAAAGATCGACATACCACCGGCGGACCCCGGCGCACCGCCCTCGGCCACGAAAGGACCGGACGCAAATAGCTCGCCGCGCCTTTCGCACTGTATGGCCCACTCAAGGTGAGCCGGCAGCAGTTCGTTTATTCGTGACAAATCCACGGGGGTACGCAACACCACGTACAAATTCTTTTTGAGCATGCCCTGCATCAGGGCCTGAGCCTGCGCCGGAGTCGTCATGGCTTTACCTCTATATGAGCAATGGTCACGCCTTAAGCCTCTTCGAAATTGACGATGAAGTCTTCGGGTGGGGGCGACGTAGCCCACACCGCGATCACATCTTTGGGTGATTCCGCTTGCAGCGGCTGCCAGTCGCTATCGTCTTCGGGGATGACGTCAATATCCCAGAAGTACTCGGCCAGGCTGTTCCAGGGATCGCGTATGTAGTGGAAATAGTTGGACCCGCCAATGTGCCGGCCCAGGCCAAAGGCATCGCGGTATCCCGCTCTGAGCAAGGTTTGCGCGCCGATTTCGATCTCGTCCAGATCGGCCACCTCGAAACTGACATGATGCAGTCCGGTGTGCGTGCTTTTTGCAAAGGCCACCATATGGTGGTCGCCACCAGCCGCACCACGCAAGAACGCAATGACGTCACCGGCCTGGTCGGACACTTTCATACCCAGTACTTCGGTGTAAAACTTGACCGAGCGCGGAACATCCGGCGAGAACTTGATCAGGTGGCCCAGACGCAATGGCCTTGCTTTCTTGTTGCGGGATTCGGTGGTGCACGCGCGGCCTACCCGACGATAACGCCCATGAGCGTTGATTTCGGGTGGAAGCACATCCGTTTTAACCGGAGCAGGCTCGGCAACTTGCACGTTCAGCCAGTCACCGTGCGGATCCTGAAACCAGATACCGCCAAAAGGCACATCAAACGGTGCTGCCTGAATCGATACCCCGGCCTGTCGAAGCTTGCTGGTAAGCGCCGCCATGCCGGCTTCATTCGTACCCAGCGACGTATAGGCCAGTTTCTTGGGCGAGCCCTGCATCAGGCGAATTTGGTCCTGGTCCCGCCCCTGGCACCGGAAGACCAGGTCGTTGCCGCTTGAGCGGCACTCAAGACCAAATAGCTCGTAGAACGCACGGCCCACTTCCAGGTCGGGCACACGCAAGCCCACGTGCAGTAAGGAACGTATCATCGATAAAACCTCTAGTCAGACAGGTCGGCAGGATATGGCCGCCGACAAAATCAGGCGCCGTCTTCAGGCGTGGAGTCGGCTTCGATCAACTTGATCAAAGCGGCGATGTCTTCATCACGCATATCGCTTTCGAGAGCGCGCCGGTAGTACGGCTCGGTGGCCGAGAAAAGTGGCGTGGCGCAACCCAGCTCGTCGGCCATGGCACGGCCCAGCTCCAGATATTTTTCGAGCGTGGTGAACGGCCCGGGTGCCGGGCTGAAGGCGCGTTCTGCCATAAGCGGCGCACGAACGCCAAACATGGCCGATGCCCCGGCTCCTTTTTGGATGACTTCAGCAACCAGCTTTGGATCGAACCCCGCGCGGGCCCCCATATTCATGGCCTCGGCTGCGGCCAGGGTATGAATGGCCAAAAGATAATTGGCGATCAGCTTCATCGACACGGCCGAGCCGAACTCGCCCAAATGAAAGACCGAGGGGCTTATGGCTTCGAGGACAGGCCTGCAGTGCGCAAGCAGTTGCGCGTCGCCCCCGACATAGATGGCAGCCTTGTGCGCCTTGACCATGGGTGGCGAGCCGCTGACTTCGGCCTCGAGTACTTTAGCGCCGCGCTCGGTGAGCCGCGCCGCCTGCTGTAACTTGAAAGTCTTGCGATACGTGCCGGTTTCAACAAAGACCTTGCCCGGCTCGAGTGCCGACAACAGACCTTCGGGGCCTTCGAGTACTTGAAGCGATGCTTCTTCGTTGGGCAGGCATAACAAAATGACATCGGCCTGGCGAACTACTTCGGCGGGTGAGTTGAGTGCTTCGCCGCCTAACTCAATAAAAGCCTGCTGGTTGGTACGACGAAACCCAACAACCCTGAACCCTGCAGCAAGCAGGTTTCCCGCAACAGGTAGACCCAACTGCCCAATGCCCACCATACCCACGGTTTTAATTTCCACCATGGTTGTCTCCGTTTTGTAAAGGAGTCTTGGCTCCTTGTGTCTATCCGATGATTCTATCGGGCGGGCAGTGCTTAAACCATAGCGATTCGTTGATTAATTAGTATTAATGGAATTTATGGTTTCCTCAGGATGGTGAACGCCCAGACTTCTCTGACACGCGCGAGTCACAATATCTCGCAGCCATTGATTGGCCGAATCTCGATGAAAACGATCGTGCCAGTACAGCGCGATCTCAAACTCCGGTAAGGAAAGCGGTACAGGCTTGAGTACCAAAGGGTAAAAGCGGGCCAGTTTTTCGGCCAGCGACGACGGCGCACACCAGACCAGGTCGGATTGAAGGATGAAGTGCGGCGCGGATAAATATTGCGGCAGGCGGATCCGGATCTGGTTTCGCAGGCCGGCTTCAAGCAAGGCGCGCTCGATTACCTGGTGTCCGCTACCCGAATATTCCACCAACAGGTGGTCCAGGGCCTTGAACTGGCGAAGGGTGAGTTCGCGGCCGGCGTAAGGATGCCCCTGTCGAACGACACAAACATAATGTTGCGTAAACAGGGGACGCCGATGAATGCCCGTTTCCAGGGAAGGCAGGAAACCCAAAGCCAGATCAATACGCCCGCTTGCCAGTCCGGCTACTGTTTCGCCCAGCGGCTGGAAGGTGGTGCGCAGGCGGATGTTCGGCGCTACCTGTGCCACGTCCGATAACAGCTGCGGAAAGCACACTACCTCGCCCACATCGCGGGTACGGATGGTGAATTGTCGGCGCGACGCGGATGGATCGAACGGAGCACGCCGCAATGTCGCCTTGCGGATCATGTCCAGAGCCGACAATAACTGCTGGGAGACCTGAACGGCATACGGCGTGGGCTCCATGCGACGCCCAACAAGCGTAAACATTTTGTCGCCGTGTTCTTGCCGAAGACGCTTCAAGGCGCTGCTTACGGCTGCCTGGGTAAGACCCAGGTTTTCTGCGGCCAGCGTAACAGAGCGATCCCGCCACATGGCCTCAAAAACATACAGCAGGTTCAGGTCTTTCATGTGCGGCGCTCCGACCCCTGGCGCTTGAATTATGCTGCTGCAGCCTGTGCCAATTGGGACGTGCGAGACTGCAGCAGGTCAGACCTAAACGCCAAGATACTGTTCGACGATCTCACTGTTCTGTCGCAATTCGTCCGAGCTGCCGCTCCAGACGACCTTGCCCTTTTCCAGCACATAGTGCCGGTCGGCAAAGGGCAGCAGTGCCGCCACGTTCTTGTCAATGACGATTTGCGACATGCCCTGCTCTTTGAGCGCCGTAAGCGCCTGCCAGATCTCGGCCC
>NZ_JAJUFE010000030.1 GCF_029263785.1 Pusillimonas sp.
CCGTGTGTGCTCGAGGCATTCGTGCCATTGGTATCCGAAGTGTCCGTGGTTGTGGCGCGCGACGTCAAAGGGAACGCAGTGGCGTATCGTCCGTCGACGAACGAACATCGCGACGGCATTCTTGCTGTATCGTTGGTCGATTCATTGCCACAAGACGCGTCCCGCTACGAATCCACCGCGCAAAGCCTGGCCAAGGACATTGCTCACGCACTGAATTATGTTGGCGTGTTGTGCGTCGAGTTCTTTGTGCTTGATGATGGCAGCCTGGTAGCCAACGAAATGGCACCCCGTCCGCACAATAGCGGTCACTACAGTATTGACGCCTGCATCAGCAGCCAGTTCGACCAGCAGGCTCGCGTAATGGCCGGGCAACCTCTCGGTGACCCTTCTTGCCTGTGCCCCAGCGTCATGGTCAACATCCTGGGTGACGTGTGGTTTGATTCGCAAGACGAACTGCGAGAGCCGGATTGGTCGCGCGTGTTGCAGGTGCCCGGCGCAAAGCTGCATCTATATGGCAAATCAGACGCCAGGAAGGGTCGCAAGATGGGTCACGTCACTGTGTTGGGAAGCACCCTGTCCGAGGTCCGGAGCCGCGCCCGCCAGGTGGCAGATGCGTTGGGAATCAGATGGACGATCTGATACGGGAGGCTGCTCAACGCCTGGCTGACGGCCGGCTTGTCGCGTTTCCTACCGAGACGGTGTATGGGCTGGGTGCCGATGCCGAGAACGAAGCGGCCATTGCGCGGATCTACGCAGCCAAGGGGCGACCCTCTGATCACCCGGTCATTGTTCATGTGGCTGATGGGGCCAATCTTGAATACTGGGCGTCGCATGTCCCTGTTCAGGCTCGCCGTCTGATTGATGCATTCTGGCCTGGTCCGCTAACTTTGATATTGCCGCGGGCTGACCGCGTCCCGGCTGCGGTCGCCGGAGGGCAGGACACCATCGGGCTGCGGTGCCCCTCGCATCCCGTTGCCCAGGACCTGCTGGAGGCGTTCTCACAATTGAAGGGCGGCAATGCCGGCGTGGCTGCGCCGTCCGCAAACAAGTTTGGTCAGGTTTCGCCCACCCAGGCTGATCATGTGCGCGCCGAGTTCGTCGAGCTTGGCGACGAGGAGTTACTTGTTCTGGAGGGGGGCGCATCAGAAGTGGGCATTGAATCAACAATAGTCGATCTTTCGCGCCTGGAAGAGGGCGTTGGGCCGATGATACTGCGCCCCGGTCATATCACTGCAGATGATCTTTCGCGTGTGCTTGGCACAGAACCTGAAAGTCTGTTTGGATTGAAGCGTCAGGGGGCAGACCAGCAAGCGTCTGAAAACAAAACCGGTGCACCCCGAGTGTCAGGATCGCTCAAGGCGCACTATGCGCCGCGCACGCCCTTGTTCGTCTTGCCGCAAGCCGAAATACTGCAATGGGTCGCACAACTGCCCCAGGATCAACTGCCGATCGCTTGTGTGGTGTTCGATGCCGTTGAAAATCCTGTTCTGCCCGGCGTGGAGTGGGTGCTGATTGACAGCGACCCCAAGGCGTATGCGCGCAAACTTTACGCCTTGCTTCGACAACTGGACAGGGGCGGTTACCGTCGTTTGGTGTTTGAGCAGCCGCCAAGCTCAGCGGCCTGGCGTGCCATCAATGATCGCCTGGGTCGCGCCGCCGCGGCATTCAGCAAATAAGTCTCGGGCGCAAAACAAGTTCGGGGTTTTCCATGTGCACGCATAGAGGCCCGTTCGCGCGGGCGTGCATCCGCGACGCCCGACCTTTCATACGCCCAGATACCTGGTAAGAAGATCGCTCTGGCTTGCCAGGGTGGCGCTGTCACGCTGCTCGACAACCCGACCTTTTTCCAGGACCACGCAGCGATCAGTATGGGCCAGTACCTTTCGATAATTGCGGTCGACTATAAGCGTAGCCACACCTGTTTCACGAATGGCTTCAATGATGCGCCAGATTTCTGCGATGATGAGCGGAGCCAGACCTTCGGTGGCCTCGTCAAGAATCAGGACATCGGGGTTGGTCATCAGGGCCCGCCCGATCGCCAGCATTTGTTGCTCGCCGCCGGAAAGTTGCTGGCCCCCGTGCCCAAGACGTTCGGAAAGCCGCGGAAAAGTTTCAAGTACCCGTTCGTAGGTCCAGTCGTTGCGGCCATTGAATCCCGGGCGAGCGGCCACCAGCAGGTTCTCGCGAACATCGAGGTTAGGGAAAATGCCACGCCCTTCGGGCACGTAAGCGACCCCCTGCCGGGCTACCTGATGGGGTTGCGCGCGGGTATTGTCCTTGCCACGGATGACAATCTTGCCTTGCGCCGCGGGCAGGTGACCCATGACGGTACGGATCAGGGTGGTCTTGCCCATGCCGTTACGGCCCAGTAGTCCAATGGACTCGCCCGCGTCGATGCGGATGTCGACGCCTTGCAGAATATGGCTGGCCCCGTAATAGGTGTGCAGACCGGACGCTTCGATGAGTGTGCTCATTCTTCTTCTCCGAGATAAGCAGTTTGTACCTGCGGATCGGCCTTGATGCTGGCTGGGTCGCCGTGGGCGATGACCGAGCCATTGACCATGACCGTGATCTCGTCGGAAATCCGGAATACTGCGTCCATGTCGTGTTCAACCAATAGGATGGCGTGTTCTGACTTGAGGGAGTCGAGCAAATTGAGCATACGATCGGTTTCTTCGGAGCCCATGCCGGCAAGGGGCTCATCCAGCAAAAGCACCGTGGGGTGAGTGGCCAGGCTCATGGCTATCTCGAGCTGGCGCTTGCCGCCGTGCGAGAGCAGGCCCGCGACCTGGTTGCTGAATGCAGATAAACCGGCCAGCTCGAGTGCGCGGTCGGCTGCCTCATTGCTTTCTTTGCAGCGATTGGACGGCGACCAGCTCCAGAAATGCTGGTGATTGGCCTGAGCGGTCAGGCGGCAGTTTTCGTGTACGGTCAGCGAAGGGAAAATGGTGGTGCGCTGGTAACTGCGACCCATACCCGCACGCGCGCGACGAGGCTGAGGCCAGTTCGTGATGTTTTCCTGGTTCATGAATATGGTGCCTTCATTGGGCGCAAGCTCGCCCGAAAGCACACTGACCAGGGTGGATTTGCCAGCGCCGTTGGTACCGATGACCGCATGCACGGCACCGCGCTTGAGTTCAAGCGACACATTGTCAATGGCCGTCAGGCCGCCAAAGCGGCGCGTAATGTTCTTGGCCGATAATAAAATTTGCGTCATGGTGCTGCCTTTACTGAGCCGAGGCCGGCGTGATGGACCTGGCGCGGCGGCGGTTTCGTAGTTGTTCGGGAAGACCCGCCAGACCCTGAGGCAAGACGGCTACCAGGGCAATGATGGCAAGGCCGAAAGTCAGGTGCCAGCGGCTGGCGAATTCGCCGAACAGTGCGTGCGACTGAAACAGCTCTTGCAGCAGGGTCAGTGCGATGGCGCCCAGCACGGCTCCCCACAGGCGGCCCATGCCACCCAGAATAACCATCAGCAGCACCAGGCCGGACTGTTCCCAGGCAAGAAGTTCAGGGTTGACGTAGCCGTCCTTGACCGCGTACAGGAACCCTGCGATACCCGCCAGACCACATCCGATGATGTAGGCAGTGAGTTTGTACTTGAAGGTAGAGAACCCCGCGGCGCGCATGCGCTGCTCGTTGACACGGATGCCGGTCAGGGCGGCACCGAAGCGCGAACGCATCAACAGTGCCAGGAACAACCAGGTCAGCAGCATGCAGGCCAAGGTAAATACGTAGAACACGAACTGGTCGTCGATATTGAGTATGACCCAGTCACCCAGCCGAATTTCGGGACGGAAATACAGATAGATGCCGTCGGTTCCACCGCCAAGGGCCGTGTCATGGAACACGTAGTAGGCCATTTGTGCAAAGGCCAGCGTGACCATGATGAAATAAACGCCCTTGGTGCGTAATGCCAGCGCTCCGGTAATGGCCGCATAGACCATGGCGGCCAGCACGGCACCCGGCAGGAGCCAAAGCATGTTTCCGGCACCGGATTCAGGCGACAGCAGTGTCACGAAATATGCGGCTATGCCGAAGAAGGCCGAATGGCCAAGGCTGACCAGGCCGGTGCACCCGACCAGCAGCTGAAGGCTTAGCGCGAACAGAGCGTAGATCATGATCTTGATGATCAGGCTCAGATAATAGGTGGACGCGAACGAGGGCAAGGACAACACCACCGCCAGCAGCACCAGGAACAAAATGGCACGAAGAACGAAACGCATGCGTGGATCAGCCTTGATTAATGTTTAAAGAGCCCTTCGGGCTTGAACAACAGGATGGCGGCCATCAGCAAGTACACCATGACGCCGGCTGCAGCCGGGAAGAACACTTGCCCGAATGTGTCGACAAAGCCCACCAGCATGGCGGCCAGAAAGGCACCCTTTATCGACCCGATGCCGCCAATTACCACCACGACGAAGCAAATGATGATGACTGCGTTACCCATTCCCGGATAGACCGAGGACACGGGAGCCGCGATGGCCCCGGCAAAAGCCGCCAGCGCCACGCCGATGGCAAATACGATACGGAACAATCGATTGATGTCGATACCCAGGGAATTGATCATTTCGCGGTTGCTGGCACCGGCACGAATCATCATGCCCAGGCGGGTGCGTGTCAGAACCCAGACCATCAGTAGTGCAACCAGGATGCACATCGCCGAAATGAACAGGCGATATACGGGATATGTCATCACGTCGCCCAGCTGGACCGAACCGGCCAGCCACGACGGAACAGGGACACCGTGTACGTCGTTGCCCACGAGAATGCTGCGAAGCTCTTCGAACACCAGAATGAGCCCGTAAGTCATGAGCACTTGCTGAAGGTGTTCGCGCGTGTACAGATAACTGTAAAAAGCCCATTCGAGGAAATACCCGAGCAGGGTGGCCAGGAGCACACAGACCAGCACGGTAACGACAAAGCCGCTGCCGAGGTATTGAGCCACAAGCGGTTGCAGGGCAAAGGCCATGTAGGCCCCGATCATGTAAAAGCTTCCATGGGCAAGATTGATGATGCCCATGATGCCGAAAATAAGAGTCAGGCCGCTGGCGACCAGAAATAGCAACAAGCCGTACTGCACGGCGTTAAGACACTGGATCAGGAAGATGGCCGGGTCCACGAGAATTCCTTTGAGTCGACGGAACATCCGGCACGCGCAACATTGCGCATGCCGGATGCACGCGGATTACAGCTTGCAGCCGCGGGCTGGGTCAGCCAGTTTTTCGACGGCGACCTTTACAACTTTATTGACGTCGCCTTCGACCTTGCGCAGATACATGTCCTGAACAGGGTTACCGGCCTTCGACAGCGTGAACTCGCCACGTGGGCTGTCGATCCTGGCATTGCGAATGGCTTCGCGCATGGCGTCTTTTTTGCTGACGTCGCCGTTGACGGCCTTCAGGCCGGCGTCGAGCATCTGGGCAGCGTCATAGCCCTGAACGGCATAGACATCAGGCGGAAGCTGGGGGAAGTTCTTTTTGTAATTCTCGCGGAAAGCGTTGTCGCGAGGCGTATCAAGACCGTCTGCATAGTGCAGCGTAGTCAGCAGGCCTTGGGCGGAAGCGCCTTGTGCTTCAAGCGTGCCGTCGGTCAGGAAGCCTGCGGCCAGCAAAGGAATCGAATCTTTCAGGCCTGCAGCAGCATAGTCCTGGGTGAACTTGACAGCGCCGCCACCTGCAAAGAAGGTGTAGACGGCGTCAGGCTTGATCGATGCGATTTCGGTCAGCAGCGGCTGGAATTCGACGTTGGGGAAGGGCAGTGTCAGATGTTTGACGACCTTGCCACCGGCCTTTTCGAAGGATTCCTTGAAACCGTCGGTAGATTCTTTACCGGCGGCGTAGTTCCAGGAAATGGTGACTGCAGTCTTGTGACCCTGCTCGGCAGCGACCGAACCCATGGCGTAGCCCGGTTGCCAGTTTGAGAACGAGGAACGGAAAACGTTCTTGCTGCAAAGAGGGCCGGTAATGGCGTCAGCACCGGCGTTGGGAATGATCAGGGTTGTGTCGGAATCGTTAGCGGCCTTGGCCAGTGCCATGGCAACACCGGAGTGCACAGTACCTATCAGAATGTCGACCTGGTCGCGCTTGATCAGGCGGTTGGCGTTCTCCGGACCTTTTGACGGGTTGGATTCGTCGTCGACCTTGAAGTACTGGACTTCCTGCCCGGCAAGTTTGCCGCCTTGTTCCTGAACGTACAGTTTGAAGCCATTTTCGATGGCTTCGCCCAGCTTGGCATACGTGCCGCTGTACGGCAGCATGAAGCCAACCTTGACGGTTGCGAAGGCAGTGCCTGCGCTGAATGCCAGCACTGTCGCCAAGGCGGTGCGGGTAAGTACTTTTTTCATTGCCTACTCCTGTTTATTATGAAAAAGTGACTGCAGTGGTGCGCAAAAGGGCGCGTTTCAGACAAGGCCGTGAATGAACTTCACGGCCTCGTTGATGACTGTTTCAGGTTGGTCTTTGTGGGGAGAATGGCGGCAGCGCTCAATGATACAGAGCTTTGCATGTGTTGCAATCCGTTTAATCCCTTGAATTTGCTCGAGTGTTCCGTATTCGTCGTCGACGCCCTGTATGGCAAGAATGGGGCACTTGATCTTGTTCAGGTACGACTCGATGTTCCAGTGGCGGAACTCGGGATTCAGCCACACATCGTTCCATCCCCAGAACGCAGAGTCAGGATCATCGTGGTACCGGGCAAGGCGCTGGGGCAGGTCGGTATTAAGGTAGGCTTCGCGAGCCCGCTCGATATTCTCGACAGAAATGTCTTCGACGAAGATATGCGGTGCAGCCACAATAATGGCGCGAACGGCATCCGGGTACATGGCGGCGTACAGCAAAGCAATCGAGCCGCCATCGCTGTGTCCCAACAGAATGGGCTTTTCGTCTTGCATGCCAAGCGCTTCAAATAAGGCGGGCAGTGCTTCGCGAGCCTGGTCCTGCATGTAGTCAATGGGCCATTTTTCGTCATGGGGGCGCGGTGTGCTCGAGCCATATCCGTAGCGCGAGAAGACCAGGCCACGGCATCCGGCAGCCTCGCACAGTTGGGCCGGCCAGTCTTTCCACATCGACGCCGAACCCAGGCCCTCGTGCAGGAAGACGATCAGGTCTGCGTCCTGTTTATGGGGCGAGATCAGCGAGTATTCGATCTGTATCTCGCGATCCAGTGCCTTGATGGAAACCAGTCCGGATTCCTGAGCGGGAATCATAGTGTTCATGTCAGCGGTTCTCCTGCTCGCGCAAGCGGAAGCGCTGAATCTTGCCGGTGGCCGTCTTGGGCAGTTCGTCGACAAAGTGAATGGTGCGTGGATACTTGAATGGTGCGAGATGTTCTTTGACAAACGTCTGCAGTTCCTGCCGAATGGCCTCAGACGATGTATTGCCGGCGCGCAGTACGACGAATGCCGTCGTCTTGATCAGGCCTTGCCCGTCTGATGCGCCAATGACGGCAGCTTCGAGAACAGCAGTGTGCTGGATCAGCACATTCTCGACTTCAATCGGCGACACATACTGGCCGCTGACCTTGATCATGTCGTCGCTACGACCCGAGTAGGTGTAGTAGCCGTCTTCGTCACACACATACTTGTCGCCGCTCTTGGTCCATTCACCCAGGAACGTGGTGCAGGTTTTCTGGCGGTTGTTCCAGTACATCAGGGCAGAACTTGGGCCTTTGATGTACAGGTCTCCGATGGTTCCGCGCGGTACCGGTTTCCCTTCGTCATCGCGCAGTTCGACCTCGTAACCCGGCACCGGCTTTCCGGTTGTGCCATAGCGCAGGTCGTCCTGGCGATTGGACAGGAAGATATGGAGCATTTCGGTTGAGCCGATGCCATCCAGAATCTGACACCCGAAATGCTGGGTGAAGCGCGTGCCCAGTTCGCTGGGCAGGGCTTCGCCGGCCGACGCGCAAACACGTATGGCCACATCCTGTCTTGCGGGGATGTTCTCGTAGGCCAGCATGCTGGCGTACAGCGTGGGCACGCCACAGAACACAGTTGGCTTGTTTTCGACCAGACGCTTGTAAACGGCGGCGGGCGTCGGCCGCTCGTCCATCAGTACGACGGTGGCGCCAACGGATAGGGGAAAGGTCAGTCCGTTGCCCAGGCCATAGGCGAAAAAGAGCTTGGCGGCCGAGAACACGATATCGTCTTCGCGGACCCCCAGGATGGGCTTGCCATAGAGTTCGGCCGTGTACCAGAGATTTGCGTGGCTGTGAACGACGCCTTTTGGTTGACCCGTTGATCCGGATGAATAAAGCCAAAAGGCAATCTCGTCGGCTTTGGTCTTGATGGCGGGCACTGCCGGCGCCTGCTCCAGCCGGCTGTTGAGGTCGATGTAACCGGCAGCAAGCGCGCCTTCTGGACGGGCAACGACCACATGTTTGACTTCGTGCTGCGCGCTGCCCATGGCTTCTTCGATGGCAGGAAGCAATTGCGGCGAAATGAAGACGGCCTGGCAACGGCTATGCTCCATCATGTAGGAATAATCGGCGGCGGTCAGCAAGGTGTTGACCGCCACAGGCACCACGCCGGCATGAAGGGCGCCCAGGAAAACCACCGGCCAGTCGTTGATGTCGTGCATGGAAAGCAGGATGCGCTCTTCACGACGGATATCCAGCTCTTTCAGCAGTCCGGCGAATTTGGCCACCCGCGTCGCCAGTTCCCCATAGGACAGTTCGCCCTGGCTGTCTATGTATGCAGTCTTGCCGGCGCGACTTGCGTTGATCTCGGCAATATGTTGGGCGAAGTTGAGTTCTGCGGGGCAGGCGTGCATGGTTGTCTCCAGGTCTTGCTGTCGGGGCCCGCTGGCCCCGGGAAATACGGATTCAGATCTTTTATGAATGTTTAAGGGTTTTGCTACTGAGCCGCGAGGCGCGCGAGCACCTCTGGCGCCGCCTGAACGGCAGCCAGTCGGTGATAGAACGCCAACGCACGAAGGCCGCCCAGCTCCTGACCACCGCCGGCGCGGCCCGGTCCGCCGTGGTTGGACTGCGGCATGGCATTGCCGTGTCCAGTCTGAACCTTGGCTACCGCACTATTGATGACGTGCACCCGTCCGTGGCTTTCGGCGAGTCGCACTGCGGCCTGGGCGAGAAAGTCGGTGTCTTCTCCGTATACCGATGCCACCAGCGAGCCCATTCCGCGACGTGCCAGTTCGTAGGCGTGTTCGATATCGCGGTACGGCATGATGGTGGCAACAGGGCCGAACACTTCGGTTTCGTGGACCAGGGCAAGATTGTCAGGGTCGCGAGTGCCAAAAAGCATGGGGGCGACACAGGCGTGATCGTTTCCGTCAACCTGCATGCTGGTTTGCGTACGGCCGTCAAACAGAACGTCGCAATGTTTGGCGAGCAGTTCGATCCCTTCTGTCACCGCCTTCTTTTGAGTTTGACTGACCAGGCTTCCCATACGTACTGACTCGTTGCGAGGGTCGCCAACCGTGATCCCCTGCAGCTTCTCGCAGATACCCTTCGCGACGGCGTCATAGCTGGCTTCGGGCACGAATATGCGCCGGATGGCGGTGCATTTCTGTCCGGATTTGATGGTGAGTTCGCGCACCACCTCGCGAACCAGAAGGTCGCTGCCGGTGGCTTCGGGATCGAGCAAAGCGCAATTGACGCTGTCGGTTTCGGCGTTGAACCGGACGCCGTCGTGTTGAATGCGAGGATGTTGGCGCAGGGTGGCGGCAGTTTCGGCCGAGCCCGTGAACGAGACCAGGTCCAGGCCATTCAAAGCGTCAAGCAGGCCTTCGGGGCGACCGCAAACGATGCTGATGCTTCCTTCGGGCAGGATGCCGGCTTCGATGACATCCTTGACCATTTCGTGAGTCAGCCAAGCCGTTGCAGTGGCGGGCTTGACCACAACCGGTACTCCGGAAAGTAGCGCGGGCGCGGCTTTTTCCCAGAGTCCCCAGGCCGGAAAGTTGAAGGCGTTGATCAGCAGGGCGACACCGCGCACGGGCACTTCGATATGTTGGCTGGCGAAGGCATTGTCCTTGGCCAGCGAAGTGCTGTCGCCATCCAGATGCACTTGGCCGTCTACAAGCCTGGATCCCAGTTTTGCGTAATAGCCCAGGGTGTAGATGCTGCCCTCGACGTCTACTGCAGTGTCATTTTTGACTGTGCCCGAGTTTTGTAGCGATATGTCGTAGTATTTGTCGCGGCTGGCCTGCAGGACCTGTGCCACCTGGGCGAGCAAGCCCGCGCGTTCGGCGTAGGTGTAGCGACGCAATGCGGGTCCGGCCTGCGTTCGGGCATGGTCATACGCGGCAGCCATGTCGACACCCTTTGCGCAGACCTTGACCAGGGGCGTTCCCAGAACGGGGTCGTACAAGGTCGTGCCTTCGCCGGTGCCTTCTTGCCAGCGGCCCTGAACATAATTAGCGAGTTTCTTCATAGATATCCAGTTTGGTGGTGGACGGGTGCACGAAGCCCGTGGCGACGAAGCTCTGTGCAGCGGGCCGCTACGGACGGCCATCGAGGTCGGCGGGCACCAGGTGCCGGCCGGGCCCGGCTTATTGCCTGGTGAATTCGATCTTGCCTTCGGGAAGCAGATATAGAACCATGGCGCGTCCTTGTGTGACAGTAGGGCTGTGCGCCGTATCAGGACCGTAAACCAGCCAGCCTTGGGGATGGCCGTCAAAAAGCGCGTCTTGGGAAATTGGCATGATGAGATCGATCTCGCCATTGGGGTGCCGATGGTGAGGGCCCGCAAGATCTTCCATATCAACGACGTCTACCGAATAGCCATGCATGTCGGCGTGTGGCTTGATGACCCGGCCGTAGCGCACGCCGCCGGCTTCATATTGGCACATCCAGCCCTGTTGTGCCGCGCTTTTGCAGATCTCGACAATGCGCTGACAGGTCTCGCCTTCGTAGGGAAACTGTTGGTTCAGTTGATCCTGAAGGGACTTGTCGAGCGCCTTGGCGCCGATAAAATCTGTTACCTGTCGGATAAGCCCCTGAAATGTCTCGATGTTGCTCATTGATGCATCCTTCTTGGATCAGGTGCCCGGCAGTTGATATCTGGAAGGTGGCCGGCACCCGATGTGCTTGTCAGGCTGAAAATTATGCCTTTTCTTCTGTGATGTCAAGCACTATAATGCATATCAACGGCTTTCTTAGGGTTTTTCTGGGTGAAGAATAAAGCACAAGATAAAAAGGTCGAACAGACCGAATCGGAGACAGTGCGTGATGTCTTCCTGGTGGCGCTGGGTGAAAGAGTTCGCCGGCTTCGCGCGCGGCGAGGCATGACACGCAAGGAACTCGCCCGGGCCGCCTCGGTATCCGAACGGCATCTGGCGAATCTCGAGCACGGGGTGGGCAATGTCTCCATTCTCGTTCTTCAAAGTATTGCGAATGCATTTAATTGCGCGCTGGCCGAGCTGATAGGCGATTTCACGACTTCCTCTCCAGAGTGGCTGCTGATTCGCGAGCTTCTGGAGGGTCGGAGCGAAAATGATCTTCAACTGGCCCGCCAGGCTCTGTCCGAGCTGTTTGAAGGGCGTCCGGCCATGCCGCCGCGCAATCGCCTGCGTCAAATTGCCCTGATCGGCTTGCGCGGGGCGGGCAAGTCAACTTTAGGTCGCATGCTGGCGGCCGATATCGGCTATCCTTTCATAGAGTTAAGCTCTGAAATTGAACGCGTTGCAGGCTGTGGCATTCTTGAAATTCACAGTCTGTATGGCGCCACTGCCTACCGGCGCTACGAGCGCCGCGCCCTCGAAGAGGCGTTGCAGCTTTACCCCGACATGGTATTGGCCACGCCGGGCGGACTGGTATCCGAGCCTTCCACCATGAACCTGATGCTTTCGCACTGTTATAGCGTGTGGGTCAAGGCCACTCCCGAAGACCATATGGCCCGGGTAATGGCGCAGGGCGATTTTCGTCCCATGGCAGGCAACAACGAAGCCATGGCCGACCTCAAGCGTATCCTGGCCAGTCGCGAAGCCTTCTATTCAAAGGCCGACTTCATCTGCTCGACCAGTAATCAGTCACTGGAAGAATCCTTCAACATTTTGCGCAACCATATTCGAGAAGTAGCGGGCATGCCCAGGCAGGCAGCCTGATGATGCATTTTTATGCATATTTTTATTGACGGGTAGTGTAGCTTGCATTATTATGCATGCACCTTTCGAATATGCACTATTGTTCGGGCTTCTAATAATCAGGAGATATTGATGAATCAAGTCGCCAACCCCGCGGTCGAACAGGCCGCCGCCAGCCGAGTCGACTTCCGTACCGACCCCAGCCAGTACAAACATTGGAAACTGGATTTCGACGGCGAGATTGCGACGCTGACCATGGACGTGGCCGAAGACGGTGGTCTGCGTCCGGGCTACAAGCTCAAGCTCAATTCCTACGACCTGGGTGTGGACATCGAACTGCACGATGCCCTGCAACGCATCCGTTTCGAACATCCTGAAGTCCGTACGGTAGTTGTCACCAGCGGAAAGGACCGGATTTTCTGCTCGGGCGCCAACATTTTCATGCTCGGTCTGTCTTCCCATTCCTGGAAAGTCAACTTTTGCAAATTCACCAACGAGACCCGTAACGGTATCGAAGACTCCAGCCGTCATAGCGGCCTCAAGTTCGTAGCGGCTCTTAACGGTGCCTGTGCCGGTGGGGGTTACGAGCTTGCACTGGCCTGCGACGAAATCCTGCTTGTCGACGACCGCTCGTCGGCCGTATCACTTCCCGAAGTACCCCTGCTGGGTGTTTTGCCGGGTACCGGCGGTCTGACCCGCGTAACCGACAAACGCAAGGTGCGTCACGATCGCGCTGATATTTTCTGCACCCTGGTTGAAGGTGTCCGCGGTCAGCGCGCCAAGGATTGGCGCCTGGTCGACGACGTAATCAAGCCTGCCCAGTTTGCCGAGGGGGTTCGTCAACGTGCTGCTGAACTCGCGGCAAAAAGCGATCGCCCCGCCGATGCGAAGGGCATTGAACTCACGCCCGTTGAGCGCACCGACGGCGCCGACAGCCTGTCGTACAAGTATGTCGACGTTCAGATCGACCGCCAGAAGCGTATCGCAAACCTGGTGGTGCGCGGTCCCGAGAACGTTCCTGCCGATGTCGACGCCATTGTGGCCGCTGGTGCTACGTGGTGGCCGCTGCAAATGGCCCGCGAGCTTGACGATGCCATTCTTCAGTTGCGCACCAACGAGCTCGATATCGGAACCTGGGTGTTCCGTACACAAGGCGATATCGCCAAAGTGCTGGAAGCTGACGCTACGTTGGAACAATTCGCCGACCACTGGTTCGTGCGTGAAACCCGTGGCATGCTGCGTCGCACACTGGCACGCCTCGACGTCAGCTCTCGCTCGCTGTTCGCGCTTATCGAGCCGGGTTCCTGCTTCGCCGGCACCTTGCTTGAACTGGCACTGGCATGCGACCGCAGCTATATGCTCGACGACCCGGATGCAGAAAACGGCGCTGAAATCGCTGTCAATGCGTTGAACTTCGGTGTTTATCCCATGGTCAGCAACCAATACCGGATCCAACGTCGCTTTTACGACGAAGAGCCGGCGATCAGTGCCGTGAAAGCCACCATCGGCAAGCGGATTTCCCCGCAAGAGGCTGAAGAGCTCGGCTTGATCACGTACGCCCTGGACAGCCTGGATTGGGACGATGAAATACGTCTGGCTCTTGAAGAGCGCAGTGCATTGTCGCCAGATTCCCTCACCGGCCTTGAAGCCAACCTGCGCTTCGGTCCTGGCGAAACCATGGAAACCCGCATTTTCGGCCGCCTCAGCGCCTGGCAGAACTGGATCTTCTACCGTCCCAATGCATCGGGCGAGAAGGGCGCGCTCAGTCTGTATGGCAAGGGCGAAAAGGCCAACTTTGATTGGAACCGCGTATAAGCGCGCGATAAACAGAGCTATTAAGGAGCAAGACATGTCTGGTATCAACTATTCCGAGAAGATTCCCAACAACGTCAACCTGTCCAGCGACCGTACGCTTCAGCGCGCGCTTGAACACTGGCAGCCCAACTATCTGCAGTGGTGGCAGGACATGGGCCCTGAAGCCTCCCAGAACATGGATGTCTATCTGCGTACTGCAGTCAGCGTGCAGCCTGATGGCTGGGCTCACTTCGACTATGTCAAGATGCCCGAGTACCGCTGGGGAATTTTCCTGACGCCGCAAGACGGTCAACGCAAGATCCACTTTGGCGAGCATATTGGTGAAGACGTCTGGCAAGAAGCGCCGGGCGAGCATCGCGCCAACCTGCGCCGCATCATCGTCACCCAAGGCGATACCGAACCCGCTTCGGTAGAGCAGCAACGACACCTTGGCCTGACCGCTCCGTCGCTGTACGACCTGCGCAACCTGTTCCAGGTCAACGTCGAAGAAGGTCGTCACCTGTGGGCCATGGTTTACCTGCTGCATCGCTACTTCGGACGCGACGGTCGTGAAGAGGCCGACGCGCTGTTGCAGCGCAACTCGGGCAGCGAAGACAGTCCCCGAATTCTTGGCGCCTTCAACGAGAAGACCCCCGATTGGCTCGCCTTCTACATGTTCACCTACTTCACTGATCGCGACGGCAAGTTCCAGCTCAGTGCCTTGTCCGAGTCCAGCTTCGATCCGCTGGCGCGTACGACCAAGTTCATGCTTACCGAAGAAGCTCACCACATGTTCGTGGGTGAGTCGGGTGTCTCGCGGGTGCTGCAACGTACCGCACAGGTCATGAACGAGCTCAAGACCGAAGACCCTGAAGCCTTGCGCAAGGCCGGCGTGATTGATTTGCCGACTATCCAGCGCTACATCAATTTCCACTACAGCGTCACGATCGACCTGTTCGGTGCAGACCAGTCCTCCAACGCTGCAATCTTCTATAGCTCTGGCCTTAAGGGTCGTTACGAAGAAGGCAAGCGCACGGACGATCACCAGCTCAAGAACGACACCTACCGCGTTCTCGAAGTACACAATGGCGAACTTCGCGAAGTCGAGGTTCCGATGCTCAACGCACTGAACGAAGTTTTGCGCGACGACTTCATCAAGGACACCGTCGCCGGCGTCGGTCGCTGGAACAAGGTCCTCGAAAAGCAAGGCATCAACTTCCGCCTGACCGTGCCGCACAAGGCTTTCAACCGCAAGATTGGCACGCTGGCCGGTATTCGTGTGTCTCCCGAGGGTCAGGTGCTGACCGAAGAGCAGTGGAAGAACCACGAACACGAGTGGCTGCCCACTGCAGAAGATCGTGAGTACGTGGCTTCGCTTATGGGTCGAGTCGTCGAACCGGGCAAGTTTGCCAACTGGATCGCACCTCCGGTGATGGGCATCAACCGCCAGCCGATCAACTTCGAGTATGTGCGCTTTAATTAACGATGCTTTGCCCTGTTGATACAGGGTGTCCACCGGGTCCGGCGCAGTGTGGGCCGGGCCCGGTGGTCCTTCCAATGGTCGGGCCTGCCTGCAGTGGCGACTCTGGCGATACGGAGACCTAGAATGACAGTCGAAACCCAAAATCGCGTTATCAAACAACACCTGATCGATCCAGAGATCTGCATTCGTTGCAATACGTGCGAAGAGACCTGCCCGATCGATGCCATTACCCACGATTCCAATAACTATGTCGTGGACGTCGACATATGCAACAGCTGCATGGCTTGCGTACCTCCCTGTCCGACAGGTGCCATCGACAATTGGCTGCGTGTTGTAGCAACCGAGGCCTATTCGCTTGAGGATCAGTTCAGCTGGTCAGAGCTGCCGGCCGAGCAGGAACTTCCCGCCGATACCGTCGAGGCCCCTGCGAATGCCAACGGCGCTGCGGCCGGTGCCGAAGCCGCCACCGAGGCGGTTGAAGACGTGACATCCGAGCTTGAAGGTGTGCCTTCAACGGGTTCAGGCGCGAGCATCCCTCCGTGGTCTGCCGCTCATCCTTACGTCAATCTCTATACGCACAAGAACGTCGCCACCGCCACCGTCGCCGGTAACTATCGACTGACCGATGCGGAAACCGATAACGCCATTCATCACATCGTGCTGGATTTTGGCGAACTGCCGTTTCCTGTGCTCGAGGGTCAGTCCATTGCCGTGTTCCCTCCCGGAACCGATGAAAACGGCCGCCCTTATCACGCCCGCCAATATTCCATCGCCAGCCCGCGTGACGGCGAACGGCCGGGCTACAACAACCTGTCGCTGACGGTCAAGCGTGTCACGAGCGATTACGACGGCAACCCTGTGCGCGGAGTGGCTTCGAATTACTTGTGTGATCTGCAGAAGGGGGACAAGGTGCGCGTGATCGGCCCCTTCGGCAACACCTTCCTTATGCCGAATCTGCCACATTCCAATCTGATCATGATCTGCACGGGAACCGGTTCCGCCCCGATGCGCGCCATGACGGAACGCTGCCGCCGCCTTACCAAGGACAGGGCCTTTAATGGTAAGCTTATGCTCTTTTTTGGCGCACGCACCGAGCGAGAATTGCCGTACTTCGGCCCGCTCATGAACTTGCCCAAAGACTTTATCGATATCAACTTGGCGTTGTCGCGAGCCGCAGACAAACCCAAGAAATATGTGCAGGACCTGATCCGCGAACGGGGTGCTGATGTCCTTGAGCTTATCGATGACACCAACACCTGCATCTTCGTTTGTGGCCTCAAGGGAATGGAAACCGGCGTACTTGAAGCCCTTAAGGATGTCGTAGAGGGAGCAGGGCGCAACTGGTCGGAAGTTCATGCGCAGCTCAAGTCTCAAGGGAGGCTGCATTTCGAGACTTATTGACCAGTTTTCTGGATGGAAACATGAAATTTAATGAGTTTCGTAATGGCATGGTCATCAACCACGGGCCCGTGGTCATTACAGAGCAAGAGATGCTCGACTATGCAAGGCTCTACGACCCCCAGTGGTTCCATACCGATCCGGTAAAAGCCAAGGAAGGCCGCTGGGGCGGCCTCATCGCCAGTGGATGGCAAACTTGCGGCCTGGCCATGCGCATGGTGGTCGAGAAAGTGCTGTACGATTCCGAGTCGTTTGGTTCGCCTGGCGTTGAGCGGGTCCGGTGGATACTTCCGGTACGACCAAACGACGCCTTACGGCTTGAAATCACTGTGGATTCCGTCAGGGTGTCGTCCTCGCGTGAAGATCTGGGTATCGTGCGATGGACGTGGCGCTTGTATAACCAGCGCGACGAGCAGGTGCTCGAAATGGAAGTCACCAGCCTGTTTGACCTGGGCGAAAGCCAGTTTAGACAGTAGATGCGCCAGCTTGCCCAACCGACGGCTGGTCACCAGTAATAACCAACAAAAAACGTTGCAGTAACGCTTAGCGCCTCCGGGCGCTTTTTTTTGCCCCGCAGTTCAGGCCAGTGATGAGCGGGAAGCCCGGCTGTTTGGCAGATGGTTGCGGCAAGTGACCGGTGGCACTATCTGGTAATCGACCACGAAATAGGGGATTCTACTGACAGATTTCATCACGTTCCTCATCCATACTTATTTGAATTCAATTTTGCATGCAAAGTTGAAAATAACGGGCGGAGACAGTTGAAGACGCTGTGATTCAAGCGTGCCGCCGATCAAGTCCAAGTGAGGAAAACAATGAAATTCCCCTCGTTTTCATATGCAAAGCCGGCGTCCCTGGCAGAGGTCACTCAAATCCTGGCCGAAGATGACAGTGCCCGGGTCATTGCCGGTGGGCAGAGTCTTCTGCCCCTGTTGGCTTTTCGGCTGGCGTACCCTTCCCAACTGATAGATCTGTCGGGAGTCTCCGAGCTCGAAGTCATTCGCAAGGATGTCGATTCTTTGGTGCTGGGTGCGATGGTTACACACGTTCGTAACCTGACCGACCCAACCGTTGCCGAATGCATGCCGATCATTCCCAAGGTTGTCGAGCACGTTGCCCACGAGGCTGTGCGCAGTCGCGGCACGGTCGGCGGCAGTGTCTGTCATTCAGACGCAGCGGCAGAAATGCCCGCCTTGATGATTGCGCTGCAGGCCAGGATGCATATCGCCGGGCAGAGCGGCTCGCGTGTGCTGCCGGCCGAGGAATTCCTGCTTGGGCACTACACCACAGCTCTTGAGCCGGGTGAGATCCTCACTCATATTCAGATTCCCTTCACGCCATACCTCTGGGCATTTGAAGAGATTGTCCGTCGCAAGGGTGACTTCGCCCTGGCCATGGCCTTTGCAGGTCTCAAGATGGATCAGGGCCGCTGTACCCAGGCCCGGCTTGTCATGGCTGCATTGTGCGAAAGACCTACGGTGTGCAGCGAGGCGGTGCAGTTCCTGACAGGCAAGGCCATCGATGAGTCCGTTGCCGAAGAGGCCGCAGGCATAGCGCTGCAAGGCCTTTCAGTCCGTTCGGACATTCACGGTAGCGAAGATTTGAGAAAGCATCAGGCGCGAGCCGCCATGAAACGTGCCATCTTGCGCGCATCAAAAGGAGAATAAACATGGTCGGGACCGAACAAAAAGACACGATGGAAGTCAGTGCGACCATCAATGGCCGTAACCGCAGGTTTCGCGTCGAACCCCGCGTGCATCTGGCCGATGCACTGCGCGATGAGCTTGGCCTGACCGGAACGAAGGTCGGTTGCGAACAGGGTATCTGCGGATCGTGCACGATACTCGTCGACGGTACGCCAATGCGCTCTTGCCTGATGCTGGCCGTCCAGGCCGATGGTCGCGAGATCAGCACGGTAGAGGATCTGGTCAAGGGGCCTTCGCTGGGAGTGCTTCAAGACTCATTCCACCGGCATCACGCTTTGCAATGCGGCTTCTGTACCGCCGGATTCCTGAACACGGCGCTGACCTTCCTGCGTCGTAATCCTGAGCCGACTCGCGACGAGGTGCGGGAAGTGCTTTCGGGCAACCTGTGTCGATGCACCGGATACGAAAACATTGTTGACGCCATAGTTGATCCTGCCGTTCTTGAAGCTGCAGCGAAAGGGGAGCTGTAATGAAAAAGCACGAAGTCGCCGAATTTGTGCCCAAGGCTACGGGTACTTCAGTATTGCGTCGAGAAGATGCGAAGTTGCTGACCGGTCGTGGCAAGTACATTGCCGACATCCAGCTGCCCAATATGCGGCACGTGGCCATTTTGCGCAGTCCGTTTGCGCATGCGCGTATCGTTTCGATTGACACCAGCCAGGCTGCCGCCATACCGGGTGTTGAACTCATCTGGACGGGTGAAGATACCGCTCCTTTGACTATCGGCATCCCTACACGACACGCAGACCCTGCATTCCAGGCGACCATCCAGCCGGTACTGGCTCAAGGAGTGGTTCGCTATGTCGGAGAAGCGGTAGCCGTCGTTGTTGCGACGAGCATTCATGTCGCTGAAGATGCGCTTGCCGAGATCATGGTCGAGTACGAAGAGCTGCCGGCCATAGCAAATGTGGAGCAGGCTCTTGAATCAAGCGATCTGGCCAACGACACGCTGTCCAGCAACGTCATTTACCGTAGTGCCCGCTTCAACGACGACGTTGACTCCGTGTTCGCGTCCAGCGCATGCACCGTAGAGGGAAACTTCCGTTGTTCGCGCGTGTCGGCGGCTCCCATGGAGACCCGCGGCGCCCTGGCGCAATACGATTGGACGACCGAGAAGCTCACGCTCTGGACGGCAACCCAGATGCCCTCATTCATTCGTACCATGATAGCCATGTTCGCGGGGTTTGCCGAACATCAGGTTGAGGTCATCACTCCTGATGTCGGTGGAGGGTTTGGTCAGAAGGCGCATCTGCATCCCGAAGAAATTCTTGTGTGCTTGCTGGCGCGCCAACTGGGCGAGCCGGTGCGCTGGATCGAAGACCGGCAGCATAATTTTCTGGCCGCCACTCATGCCAAGCAACAGCACATCGACATGCGTCTGGCGTTTGATGCCGAGGGCCGGTTCCAGGCATTGGAAACGCGTGCCGTCACCGATAGCGGCGCATATAACAACTTGCCCTGGACCTCGCTGGTTGAGTCTCATGTGGGCAACGCAGTGGTGCTGGGCGTGTACAAGGTCCCGAAGGTCCGTGACGAAAGCGTAAACGTCGCCACGAACAAGGTAGCCATCGGTGCCTACCGCGGAGTGGGTTTCAGTGCACCCCAGCTTGCCCGCGAAACACTGATCGACAAGGCGGCACGCCAACTGGGAATATCGCCTTTCGAGATTCGTCGCCGTAACGTGGTGCGCCCGGAAGAGTTTCCCTACACAAATCGCATGGGAATGACCATGCGCGAGGGAAGCTTCCTGGAAACTATCGATACCCTCGAAAAAATGGTGGGTTACGACGCTTTCCGCGCACGCCAAGAAGAAGCACGGGCCAGAGGCAAGTATCTGGGTCTGGGCGTCAGCGTGTTCAATGAAGTGACCGGAGTCTATGGGTTCGGTACATATGCCAGCCGGGGTGCCGTGGTTGGGGCGGGTTCAATTGGCAGGGCCGCATCCATTGTTCGCGAACGCATGAAGCAGCTGGCGGCCAATTTGTTCGAAACGTCCCCGGACGACATCGTGCTGGATGGCGGGAAGGTACATGTGGCAGGCGTACCCGCCAAGGGAATGGCGTTTGCAGAGGTAGCCGGCGCGGCCTATTTTGCCGAGGAAACCCACCCGGCCGGGTTTGACGCGACGCTTGAGGCAACAGCCAACTACGATCCTTCCGACCTTGTCCTGGCCAACGGGGGCCACGTCGCTGTGGTCGAGGTCGACCCCGAAACCTGTCGTGTAAGGGTCGTTGACTTCTATGCTGTGGAAGACTGCGGAAAGATGATCAATCCCATGATCGTAGAAGGCCAGATGCGTGGCGGTATGGCGCAGGCCATTGGCATGGCTCTTCTCGAAGAAATCGTCCATGATGAAAATGGTCAGCTCTTGACCACGACCTTTATGGATTATCTGATGCCGACCGCTCAGGATGTGCCGGACATCAAGATTGAACACCTTGAGACACCTTCTCCCCTGGTTCCGGGCGGCATCAAGGGTATGGGTGAATCTGCAATGATTTCCGCGCCCGCAGCCGTTTTTTCTGCGGTCAACGATGCCATCGCCCATCTGGGGGTATCTATCGAGACGGCCCCGATTACGCCGGAACGCCTGTACCAGGCAATGTACGGCGGGTAAACCTGCTCGAACTCACGTTTCTCGCCGCCGCCATGATGGTGGCGGCCAACTGCTTTAAAGATCTGGCTTATGAATATCAACTATGTGTTTACTCTTGACGTTGCCCCTGACCGGGCGTGGGCTGTCTTGAACGATATCCCCAGCATTACCCCCTGCATGCCAGGGGCCTCTCTCGATGGTCAGGATGACAAGGGGTATAAAGGGAAGATGAAGGTCAAGCTCGGCCCCATCGATATGATCTTCAATGGGCATATTCGTTTCCTCGAGCGCGACGATACCCAGCGTCGGGCGTTGCTGGAAGCTGCCGCGAACGAGCTCAAGGGTGCCGGCAATGCCAAGGCGACCATCAAGTTTTCCGTGGTACCGCAGGGCAGCGGCTCCGAAATCACGGTAGACAGCGACTATGCAGTAAGTGGCAGGGCGGCGCAGCTTGGCTCGGGGGTCATCCAGTCGGTAGGAAAGCGCCTGATGGATGAATTTGCAAAGCGGCTCAGTGCCCGTATTGCCGCAGAAACTCAAGTGGCGTCTGCAACTGAACCCGCTGCCGTCAGGCCTGATCCGGCTCCGGTCCGGGCAGACAATGAAGCGCTCGACCTGGTGGGCCTGACCTGGAAGCCGGTGCTGGCTCGTGCGGCCATTATTGTCATGGTTGCGGCCTGCATCGGATATGGAATCTGGCGTTTCGTCGCCTGACTACTCATAGTGAGACCGCATGTTTTACAAGCAGCTTTTTCAGTCGCCACAACACCTTGCCGCAAAGCTCGAGGAAGTCGATTACATCAGTGCGGATGGCGCCGCCATTGCGTGTTTTCTAGGGGCAAGCCTGAACCGGCCCTTATATCTGGAAGGCGAACCCGGGGTTGGCAAAACAGCGTTAGCGTTTGCGGTCGCGCGTGCTTTTGATCTGCCGCTGATACGTCTTCAGTGCTATGAGGGTATTGACGTCACGCAAGCAATCTACGACTGGGACTTCCGTCGACAACTTCTGTTTGTGCGTGCGGGGCAAGATAACGACACGCAGTCTTCACGCCACAATGCGTTGTACGACGAGCAATTTCTTGTCGCCCGACCCATCCTCAGGGCGTTTCGTGAAAGTCCGGTGGTTTTGCTGATAGATGAAATTGATCGCGCAGACGACGAATTCGAAGCCTATCTGCTCGAAGCCCTTTCCGACTTCAGCATCACTATTCCCGAATACGGCACCATACGGCCCAAGGTACCGCCGCTGGTATTCCTGACATCCAATCGCACACGCGAAGTACACGAGGCTCTCAAGCGTCGCTGCCTGTTTCACTGGATGGAGCACCCGACTCGTGACCACGAAATGGCCATCCTCGAGCGCAAGCTGCCGGGTCTGCAAGAAAGTCTCGCGCAGGATCTGGTGTCGGTCGTTCAACGATTGCGGGCCCTCGAGCTGGCCAAGGCGCCGGGTATTGCAGAGACGCTGGATTGGGGAGCAGCGCTACAGGCCCTGGGAAGCGAACGCCTCGACAAAGATGCACTCGATGCTACCTTGGGAACAATCTTGAAATATCATGAGGATCAGGTGCAAGTCAGACGCGACGATTATGCGTCGCTCGATTTACCCGCGCTAACACGATAGGTGGCTTAGCCATGCAGGCCTCATATGTCCTGAACTTTCTGGATCAGCTGCGTACGACGTTCAAGCATGTACGCGCGGCAGACATCGAGGTTTTTTTTCGCGCCCTGGCGAAGCTGGGTGACCCGGGACGTCACGAAATTTATTGGGCAGGTCGCCTTGGGCTTTGTCGAAGCGAGAAAGATGTCTTGGTCTACGACGACTGTTTCTCACGTTACTTCGACGGCGTGGTTCAGGACAAAACCCCCAATCCACATCCAGAGCAAAATGAAGAGCCAGGGACGTCGCTGGCTGCGGCGGATTCAGAAGACGATGCAGCCCATAGCGAAGACCGTCTGATAGCCCAGGCGGCTGAGTTTGAGCGTTTGAGCCACGCAGATTTTTCAACCCTCGATACGAGGCAGCGTGACATGGTCCTTTCCATGATCGCCGCTTTGCGGGTGCGACCCCCTTTGCGCCGTTCTCACCGTCATCAAGCGGCGCGCAGGGGCGAACTGCACGCTGCGCGCACCGCGCGCGCCTGGCTGCGCTCGCTGGGGGAGGTGGGTGATTTCCACTACGTGACGGCTCGCCACAAACCCAGGCGTTGTGTTTTGCTGTTCGACATAAGCGGTTCGATGCGAGACTATGGCGATTCACTCACTTTATTTGGCTACGGCCTGGTGACATCAATGCCCGAAGCAGCCGAGGTATTCGCCATGGGTACACGCCTGACGCGATTGACACACAATCTCAAGCGCATGTCGCCGGACGTGGCGCGGGTCCAGGTGGCTGAATCTATTCGCGATTGGCAGGGTGGCACGCGTTTGGGCCAAAGTATCAAGCAATTTCTCGACGAATGGGGCCAGCATCGAATGGTTCGCCAGGCAGTCGTCATCATTGCCTCGGACGGCTGGGAAAGTGGCGAAGCCGCAGTCCTGGGCGCTCAGATGGCTCGACTGCGGCGGGTAGCGCACCGGGTCGTCTGGATCAATCCGCATAAATCCAGTGCGGGCTTCGAACCCACTGCAGCCGGAATGCGGGCGGCCTTGCCCCACATCGACCAGTTCCTGGGTGGCGCGTCGTTGTACGAGTTTCGTAAAGTGGCCGAAATCATTCATCAACTGAGCGACTCCAGTGTTCGCCAGAAGAGTCGCGTGTTCCCGGGCTCTTAGTGTTTCCCCTAAATGAGTATTAACCCCAATACTTTGTGCACAAATTTGTATGCAAAATTGAGTTCATTGGGGTTGGCAAAAACACTAAAGGAGTCTTAGGACATGAGCAAAGCGATGAGTGCGATAGGCACGTTTGCAGAGTCGTCACTTCGCCAGAAGGTAACTGATTGGTTGATGGTCGAAGCCGAATTGCTGGACGATCAGCGAGAGCGCGACTGGCTGAACAACCTGGTCAGCAAAGAGGTCGAATACCAGGTGCCCTTGCGTCAGACTGTCGGGCGCGGCGAGGGCAAAGGTTTTGTTCCGGGTGCATATCACCTGGTTGAAAGCTGGGGTTCGCTCAACAGCAAGCTTGCCCAGGCGGAAACCGGCTATTCCTGGGCCGAAGATCCACAATCGCGTACCCGCCACTTCATTACCAACATCCGGGTCGGCCAGCTTCGCGACGGCCGCGTCGAAGTGCGTTCCAATCTGCTCCTGTATCGCTCTCGTCAGGACGAAACCACGCCACAGATCTTTTCTGGCGAACGCCACGATGTCCTGCAGGAAGCAGGCGATGGTTTCCTGTTGGCAAAACGTGTGGTCTACCTCGATACAACAGCCATCGCTTCACATAACTTGGCCATCATTTTCTGAGCGCTACGAAGGAGAGTGCAACATGTCAAACACTACATCCAAATCCTGTGCCTCCAGCGAGGTTGATACGCTCCTCGAACGGCTGAACAACGGTATCGACCGGGGCGAAGTCCCGGTCGGGCTGTATGGCAATGCCTCGGTTTACGAACGTGAGTTGCGCCAGATCTTTGGTCGCTGCTGGGTATTCATGGCTCATGAATCCGAGATCCCGAACGCCGGAGACTACGTCGTTCGAAAGATTGGTGAAGACGACTTCATCGTTTCGCGCGATCAGGAAGGCGGCATCAATGTCATGTTTGATGCCTGTCGTCACCGAGGCGTGAAGGTTGCCCGTGCCAGCGCCGGAAACACAAAGGGCTTTGTTTGCCCGTACCACGGCTGGACATACGATATCAAGGGCCGCCTTACCGGGGCGCCTCTTTGGCGCAGTGCATACGGCGATATGGACAAGGACAAGAACGGGCTCCTTTCTGCAGTTCAGGTAGATACCTACCAGGGTCTGATATTCGCCACGCTCGACGAAAAAACACCCCCGCTCAAAGAGTATCTGGGCGATATGGCCTGGTACCTGGATCTTGTATTCGGGCTTAACGAACACGGCGTCGAGGTTCTTGCTCCTCCCCAGCGCTTCGTGATCGATGCCGACTGGAAATCGGGCGCTGATAACTTCTCGGGCGACGACTACCACCTGGGAACGCTTCACCGTTCTGCAATCGAGATCGGTGCATTCCCTGTTCCGTTCGCCGAGAACATGAAGGGCTATCACATCCAGGCTTCGCCCGGTCACTCGATCTCGTTCTCGATGGCGGCCAGCGAAGAAGAGCCCGGTCCGCGCTTCTTCGGCTTCCCCGAAGAACTGTCCAAGACCTTCGACACATCGCGTATCTCGCAGCATCAGCTAGACGCCGCACGCATGTCCCGCGTGTTCGTCGGCAACGTGTTCCCGAACTTTTCCATCCTGATGCTGCCGACGACAGACGATCCGTCAAAGCATCCGGCCACCGGAATGCTGACCATACGCTGCTGGCAGCCCAAAGGGCCGGGCAGGGTAGAGGCATGGAACTGGTTCCTTGGCTACAAGAACATGAGTCCCGAACTTAAGCAGCGCACATACGCGTCTGGTTTGGCCACGTTCTCGATGGGGGGCACGTTCGAGATTGATGACACCGAACCCTGGATCACCATCGCTCGTGCCGGGCGTTCGGTTGCCGGCGAAAAGCTGCAGATGGATCTCAACTATCAGATGGGACTTCCCGATGTGGGCATTGCCACCCGTGTCGAAGACGGCAGCTGGCCTGGGCCTGGAATTGTCTACAAGAGCCGCTTCGAAGAAGGGGTGCAAAGAAACCTGTTCCGTTTCTACGGCCAGATGATGAGCGCTCCTGAAGGCGAGTTTCCTCCCTTGACGTTCGCCG
>NZ_JAJUFE010000036.1 GCF_029263785.1 Pusillimonas sp.
CGCTCCAGCAACCTGGAGCGGCCCATTTACGGCGAAAAAATACAGGGCCTTCAAGTATGGATTTCCTGCGAGGCCTCCCAAGCCAGTTGCCAGCAAAATTGGTCCGAGGCTGCCTCTTGCCATCGTTACATGGATGCCACATCGAGGCCACCGCCGCGCGCCTGATATACCGTACCGAGACAAATTCCTGTTGCGAATAAAGCGCGACCCACTACAATAAGAAACAAATAATTACAACGAGCTATTCCAGCTCACAGCAGTACATCGCGGGCGCAACACCTTAAAGAAGCACATTCTAGAAGAATATCTACCGAAAGGCGGCTGCATGATCCCCTCTTTATTTCCCCACAACAAGCTTTGGGCAGCATCGCTGGCGGCTGCCTTCGTCGCAGCTGGCTGCGGCGGCTCAGGTTCCGACACTTCTCCCAAAACGGGCGATGTCACCATTTTGCACAGCACGAGTCCAGGCAGCTCCTCGGCGCAGTCAGGCCAACAGCTTGCGGCCGCCATACCTGCCGCTACGCCCAGCGCCCAATCGCCGGCTGCTTTCCCCAGCGGCGTCGACAGCATGCAAATTGAATTCAAGGACGCCAACGGCCAATTGCTGTATGGGCCGATAGAGGTGCCTGCAACTCCCCAGGTAACCATTCCAGACGTTCCATTGAACGCAAGCTCGATCACCGTCGATTATCTACGCAACGGCGGCTTTGCCCTGGCGAGCGACGACGAGGCCATCACCTGGAACAATGCCGCCGGCTCGGCCAGCCCCGTGCCCGCTGCTGTAGAGCCCTCCACCACGCAATGGCATAGCAGCATCGACGCTCATGGCAACGCCACGCTCACGGTAGCAGTCGAAGGGGGTCCGGCGCAAAGCTTCCTGATCAAAGGGGTGGGCTATTCGCCGGCCCCCATCGGTTTTTCCAATAAATACGGTCCCGGTTTCGGCGACATATTCTGGGACACTCCCGGGGGCTTTCTTGACTTCGAGAAAGTCTGGAAGCGCGACGTCGAAACAATACGCGGACATGGATTCAACGCCGTACGCACGTATTCGCTTATTGCCAATTTCATCAAGGACGACGGCTCGATCCCCACCCAGGCGGAAATCAACAGCCCAGGTTCACTTCTGGTGCGCGAGCACAAGAAATTTCTCGACGAAATGTGGAACAACGGCGTCAATCCCATCTACGTTATCGTCGGCATTCCCATGCCCCCGGCAATTTTCGAAAAAGACACCTACGACGACGCCAGGGCCATCGAGATCGAGTACTGGGACAACAACTTCACCGCAACGATCACGCAGATGCAAGACCACCCTGCGGTGCTGGGCTTTACCCTATTCAACGAAGTCATAGGCTCAGCCGATACCTATGCCAATCTCGCCAGGGCCCAGCACTTCTGGGAACAGGTCCAAAAATACTCAGAACGCGCCAAGCAGATCGCCCCCAGCAAGCTGGTCGGCTGGGCATACTTCGACGATCCGATGTTCGCCGCCCATACACTCGATTACCGAAGGCAATACGCCAAGGCGATCGATTTCTACGGCATCAATGCGTTCCAGACCCAGCAGCTGGCCACTACGCTCGACCCCTGGAAGCAATCGGCCCAGTCAGACACCGCCCGTCCGGTTATTCTTACCGAGTACGGTATGCCCACCACCGTCCGCAATGGCGACGGCAACCCGCCTCCCATCCATTCCACCGAGGCCAGCATCAATGAAACCGCAAAAGTCGTCGGCCAGGTCATACCGCAGGCGTTCAAGCACCCTGTGGTGGCCGGCATGTTCTATTTCGAATGGAGCGACGAATGGTGGAAGCAAGACGGGGGTTCCGACATCAAACAGGAAGGCGGCAACTCGAACCCGGGGTTCCCGAACAAATATTGGGACGAAGAAGGCTTTGGCCTGTATTCAATCTCGCTCGGAGACCGCTCTGCTGAAGAGGTCTATGCCGACGCCGACTGGAAAAAGGGCTCGAATGTGCAGGTCGACCAACTGACGCCAAAAACCGAACTACTGAACGTCTTGATAGACATTTATAAAAACGCCGGAAAGATTCGCGAGGAGGCGCTGGCAAAGCCCTGACCAAAACCGCCGGGCTAAACTAAAAAAAACCGCAGGTCATTGACCTGCGGTTTTTGCTTAGGCTTTGAAGCCCGTTGCCGATTATTTCTCGGCCTTGCCGGGATCCTTGACCATTTCAATTACGTCGAACTCCACGTTCTCGAGGCGGCCATTGCGGCGTTCAACCTTGCGAATGTAGATGTTCTGGACAATATCGCGGGTTTCCGGATCGATCTTGATCGGACCGCGCGGGCTTTCCCACTCCATGCCCTTGGCGGCAGCAATAAAGGCATCGCCCGATGCATCGCCATTAGTCTTTTCAAGCACCTTGTAGATCAGCTGCATGCCGTCGTAGCCGCCCATCGACATGAAGTTCGGACGCACGCCGGGATAGGCCTTGGCGTAGGCTTCTGTGTACTTCTTGTTGAGTTCGGAATCGTGGGCATCTGAATAGTGGAAGGAAGTGATCAGGCCCAGGGCGGGATCACCCATGGCGTCGAGCACGTCTTCGTCGGTCAGGTCGCCGGTAGCGATAAGCTTGATGCCCTCATCGGCCAGGCCACGCTCGGCATAGCTCTTGAGGAACGATACGCCCTGCTCACCCGAAGGTACGAACATGAAGATGGCGTCAGGCTTGGCGTCTTTGATACGCTGCAGGAAGGGTGAGAAATCGGGGTTCTGAACCGGAGTGCGAACCTGACCGATGATCTCGCCACCGCCTTCAGTAAAGGTTTTGACGAACTGCTTTTCGGCGTCGTGACCTGGACCGTAGTCGGCTGCCAGGGTGTGAACGCGCTTGATGCCGTTGGCCAATGCCCAGGTAGCCATAGGTGCCGAGTTCTGCGGCAGGGTCATGGACGTACGCACCAGATAGGGCGATTTTTCGGTGACGGCCGACGTTGCCGCGTTCATGACGATCATGGGAATCTTGGCGGATGCCGACAAAGGTGCCACAGCAAAGGCAGACGGCGTCAGACCGAAGCCGGCCAGAATGTCGACGTTTTCACGGTTGACCAGTTCCTGGGCAGCACGACGGCTGATTTCGGGAGCAACACCGGTATCGTCACGAACCAGGATCTGGACCTTGCGGCCGGCAACCGTGTCGCCGTGCTCTTGCATATACAGCTTGGCGCCATTAAGAATTTGCAGGCCATATGATGAATGCGGCCCCGACATCGGCAGCACGAAGCCGATCTTGAGGTCTTCTGCTGCATGGGCACCGGCGACAACGCCCAGCGACAGTGCAGCAGTTAGTAAGGCTCGTTTGATACGCATTGATACTCCTCCAGGAAAATTTATCGAGATATTGTCGGAAGATCGATAGTACCAAAGGCTAAAAAGGCGGTAACTGTTTGTCAATCCATAATGCCCAAGTCTAGGGTTTACGCCAATAAGGAAATCACGTATTGAGCCACAATTACAGGTGCATTCATCAAAAAGGCTTCCGTGCCGAAGCATGGAAGCCTTTAACCAGCCGTAATATCGGCTTAGCTTTTATCAGCTTAGTTTTTAGCTTTTACCGGGTCCTTGAATTGCGGCAACCGGTCGAACTCGACGTTCTGCAGCTTGCCGTCAACCATCTTGACTTCACGCACGTAAATGTCTTGCACGATGTCGCGGGTTTCGGGGTCGATGGTTACCGGTCCACGTGGGCTTTCCCACGACAAGCCCTTTGCCGCTTCGATGAAGGCGTCGCCGCTGGCGTCACCGCCGGTTTTCTTGAGCACTTCGTCAATCAGCTTCATGCCGTCGTAACCCGCCACCGACATGAAGTTGGGACGCTTGCCCGGGTACGCCTTGTAGTAAGACTGGACGTATTGCTTGTTCAGCTCGGAATCATGAGCTTCCGAGTAGTGGAAGGACGTCATCACGCCTTCGGCGGCTGCCATGGCGTCCAGAACATCTTCGTCCGTCAGGTCGCCGGTGGAAATCAGCTTGATGCCCTCGTCAGCCAGACCGCGTTCCTGATATCCCTTGAGGAAAGAAACGCCCTGCTCGCCAGCAGGAACAAACAGGAAGACGGCGTCGGGCTTGCTGTCCTTGATCCGCTGCAGGAACGGAGCGAAGTCGGGGTTGCCGACAGGGGTACGAACCTGACCCACGATTTCACCACCGGCTTCGGTAAAGCTCTCGATGAATTGTTTTTCTGCATCATGGCCCGGGCCATAGTCTGCAACCAGGGTGTAGACCCGCTTGATGTCGTTCTTGACGGCCCATGTTGCGATCGGAGCCGTGATCTGGGGTAGCGCCATTGACGTACGCACGATATACGGCGACTTCTCCGTAACCGAGGATGTGGCGGCATTCATCACCACCATGGGCATCTTGGCCTGGGTCGCCAGCGGGCCGACCGAGAAAGCGGAAGGCGTCAGGCCAAAACCGGCCAGAACTTCAACCTTGTCGCGGTTGATCAGTTCCTGGGCGGCACGGCGGCTGACAGCGGGCGCCACACCTGTGTCGTCCTTGACAATCAGCTCAACCTTTCTGTCACCCAGCTTGTTGTCATGTTGCTCGAGGTACAAGCGAGCGCCGTTAAGGATTTGCTCGCCGTACGAAGCAAAGGGGCCGGACATCGGCAACACCATGCCGATCTTCAGATCGTCGGCGGCCTGAGCGGCGCCGGTGACGCCGAATGCCAGGGCGACGGCTACAAAGGTCTTGCGAATACGCATTCAAATCTCCTGCGGTAAAGCGAACCTGCCGGCTCAAGCAGGTCAGGTTGGTTTGAAACTAAAAAATTCGTAACACGAACAATAATTCATGTATAGAACATAATTATAGTAGGTTAGAAGCCACAGGCAGCTTTGTCAAACCGCCAGGCCTGCGTGAAACCATTGAATAGGGACGTCTATCCGCCGATCAAGGACGCGGATTGCCCAGCAAGAATCTCTCCCTCAATCTGCCCGCAAGTGGAAGTCAGTTTTAATCAGGACCCAAGAGTCCAGTCGCGTCCGGACGCACGGCGCTGCTCGGCAGTATCGCGTAGCAACTTCATCAGGGCACTGGCGGCCTGCCCCAGTTGCGCATCACTGCGCCGCAGCAGACCCACCGGTTCCTCGGTGCCATCGGTTTTTACGGGCACACGCAATAAAGTGCCGTTCACCAGATCGTCACGCACTGCTCCCATAGGGGTGAACCACACTGCATCCGTGCGCATGGCCAGTAACCTGGCTACAGCGACTGACAAAGTCTCGAGGCAGTTGACGGGCAGGCTGAGGCCGCGAGCACGCAAGAAGCTTTCGGTATTGTGGCGCGGCACCGTTCCGCGAGTGGAGACGATCAGCGGATACTCGACAATGCGATGCATCCCCGGCTCGCCCTCGGTCATCAGGGGATGCTCGGGACGGGCCACTACCACCAGCGGCTCGACGTATAGAAGTTCGAAGGTGAGCCCGGCGACGGTAGCGGGGTCGGCCATTCGTCCCAATACAAAATCAACCTCGCCGGAACGCAATTTATCGAGCAATGTCGCATTGACGCCAATTTGCACATCAACGCGGGCTTGCGGCCAGGCATCCCGGAAGCTGCCCAGTGCTTCGGGCAGCAGATCGGGAGCCACAGTTGGCAAGGCACCCACCATTACGGTCTCGTGAGCTGCCTCCCCGCCATCCTGAACCACCCGGCGGGCGGCCTCAAGCGCCTCAAGAACTGACAAGGCATGTTCCAGAAACGATTGCCCATCCCGTGTCAGGCGAGCACCAAAACGACCCCGCTCCATCAGGCGCTTGCCGACGAGCTCTTCGAGCTCGGCCAAGGTCTTGGATACAGCGGGCTGGCTCAGGTGCAGCCGTTCTGCCGCCTTGCGCAAATGCTGCTCTTGGGCCACCGCCACAAAGCATTGGAGATGGCGCAGGCGAATGCGACTGTTGAACTGTTCCTGAATGCTGGTCATTGCCGGGGCCGTACGAAATTTGATAACCTGACATTATCAAACATTGGCGGTTAATTCAATTTACATCACCAATTCAAAGGCCTACCATACTGAGCACTGAGTCGTTGCACGACGCAGCCAGTCTAAAGGAGAATTTATGACCACCCCTATTGAACAATTCGGCGAGTTCCTGCAACGCGACCGAAGCTGGCATCCGCCCGCCTATACGCCTGGCTATAAAACCAGCGTGCTGCGTTCCCCCCAGAAGTCGCTCATCTCGATCGAGAACTCCCTGTCGGAAATCACCGGCCCCCGGTTCTCTCCCGACGAGCTCGGCCCGCTGGATAACGACCTTATCCTCAACTACGCCAAAGACGGCCTGCCTATTGGTGAACGCATCCTCGTGCATGGTTACGTCCTTGACGAAAACGGACGCCCTGTTCCCAATGCACTGGTCGAAGTCTGGCAAGCCAACGCTTCGGGTCGCTATCGTCACAAGAACGATACCTACATCGCCCCCATCGATCCCAACTTTGGCGGCTGTGGACGTGTCCTGACCGACGAGAACGGCTATTACTTCTACCGCACCATCAAGCCGGGTCCATACCCCTGGCGCAACCAGATCAACGACTGGCGTCCTGCGCACATCCACTATTCGATTCACGCATCGGGCTTTGCCCAGCGTCTTATCACGCAGATGTACTTTGAAGGCGACCCGCTCATTGCCGGCTGCCCGATTGTCCGCTCCATCAACAACGAAGAAGCCGTTCGTGGCCTCATCGCCCAATTGGACCGCGGCGCCTTTGTCGCACTCGACAGCATGGCTTATCGCTTCGACATCGTCGTTCGCGGCACGCGAGCCACTCTGTTCGAAAACACCATCCAAGGAGCGAAATAATGTTCAGGGAATACAACAAGCCCACATACCTGAAGGAAACCGCTTCCCAGACAGCGGGTCCATACGTACACATCGGGCTGGCTCCCAAGCAGGCCGGCTTCGACATTTTCGAGAAGAACTTCACCAACGTGCTGGTCACCCCCGAAACCAAGGGTGAGCGCATCCGCATCGAAGGCCGCGTTTTCGACGGAAGCGGTGCCCTGGTCCGCGACGTTCTGCTCGAAATCTGGCAGGCCAACGCTGCCGGCCGCTACAACCATCCGGCCGACAAGCAGGAAGACAAGCCCATCGACCCCAGCTTCCGTGGCTGGGGACGCGGCACGTCCGACTTCGACACCGGGGTCTATTCATTTGAGACCATCAAGCCCGGTCCGGTCGTCGGTCGGCACGGCAAGGTGATGGCACCGCACATCAACGTCTGGATCGTCGCGCGTGGCATCAACATGGGTCTGAACACTCGCATTTACTTCTCGGACGAAGAAGAAGCCAACGCCAAAGATCCCGTGCTCAACGCAATCGAATGGGTCGAACGCCGCAAGACGCTCATTGCCCAGCGTACCGAAAAAGACGGTCAAGTCGTCTACCAGTTCGACGTCCACATCCAGGGCCCGGACGAAACCGTGTTCTTCGACGTCTGATCCGCTGAAGACACCCCGGGCGGCCTGACCCGCCCACCCAGCGCCCACCGCGTTCACACGACGCCGTGGGCGTTTTTTTGTTTGGCCCGGCCTCATGCGACAGTGGCAGAATATGCATTTGACACCATATGACCTTCAAGTCATAATTGCGCGCTTGCCAAACTGAGACGACATTTTTTACATGCCAAGAAAGCACACTAGCGCAACGTCTGCCGAGACCCATTTCGGTCACGGCGTGACTCTGGCCGACCCGGCCTCGCTGACGACGCTTAAAGAACTACGCAAACGCGCCGGCCATACTCAGGAAGAACTGGCGGCGGCGCTTGGCGTGGGGCAGGACACCATCTCCCGGCTCGAAAAGCGAAGCGACATGCTGCTGTCTACCCTGCGTCACTATATTGAATGTATCGGCGGCCAGCTTGCCCTGGTAGCCACCTTTCCTGACCAGCCTGCCATGATCATCGACTATAGCGACGACAAGCAAAACGAACCGAAAAAACGGGGCCGCAAGCCGGCCGGACTCGATTCACCCTGACGCCCTCATTCCATAAATGATTCAAACGCCTTATTACCTGATTGACGAATCTGCCCTGCTGCGCAACATGCAAATCATGGATCGCATCAGGGAACGCTCAGGAGCAAAGCTCCTGCTGGCACTGAAGTGCTTCGCTACCTGGTCTGTCTTCGACCTGATGCGTCCGCACATGGATGGCACCACCTCCTCATCGTTGTTTGAGGTCAAGCTGGGCCACCAGAAATTCGGCAAAGAAACACATGCCTATAGCGTGGCCTATGCCGACCACGAAATCGACGAAGTCCTCGCGCATTGCGACAAGATCATCTTCAATTCACTGAACCAGCTGCAGCGCTTCGAAAGCCGGGTGGCCGATAAGCCTGTTGGCCTGCGCTTGAACCCTGGCATCAGCCGCGCTGGTTTCGACCTTGCCGACCCCGCCCGCCCCTTCAGCCGACTAGGAGAATCCGACCCCGACACCTTCCTGTCTGTCATCGACCGGCTGGACGGAGTGATGATTCACAACAACTGCGAGAACGACAGCTTCGAAAGCTTCGACGAATTGCTGAACAAGGTCGAACAACGCTATGGTGACGTCTTGCGCAGGCTAAACTGGGTCAGTCTGGGCGGCGGAATAAGTTTTACAGCCGCCGGCTACCCGGTCGACGATTTCTCCGACCGTCTGCGCGAATTTGCGCAGAAGTACGATGTGCAGGTGTATCTCGAGCCCGGCGAGGCGGCGGTGCGTCACACCACAACGCTTGAAGTCAGCGTGCTCGATGTCGGGTTCCGGGGCAAGAATCTGGCAGTGGTCGACAGCTCGACCGAAGCCCATATGCTTGACCTGCTCATTTATCGCGAAACCGCTCCGCTGGGCAATGACAGCGGCGAACATACCTACGAAATTTGCGGCAAGACCTGCCTGGCCGGAGATATTTTCGGCGAGGGACGCTTCGACCAGCCCTTGAAGGTAGGCGACCGCATTTCGATTGGCGACGCAGGTGGATACACCATGGTCAAAAAGAACTGGTTTAACGGCATACATATGCCGGCCATCGCCATCAAGCATATGGATGGCACAACACGGCTGGTACGCGAATTCTCGTACAGCGACTATGTCGACAGCTTGTCCTGACGACACCCTCCAACCTGTTTGAGTTTAAAAAGAGAGCACATCCATGAAACGCAATGTCCTGATCAT
Organism: Pusillimonas sp.; assembly: GCF_029263785.1. Lineage (GTDB taxonomy): Bacteria > Pseudomonadota > Gammaproteobacteria > Burkholderiales > Burkholderiaceae_B > Pusillimonas. The sequence continues at coordinate 9,185 of NZ_JAJUFE010000036.1, forward strand.
CGGTGCCGGCGGGGTCGCCCATGTCGTTGCCCACAAATGCGCCCAGAACAACAGCCAGCTGGGCGATATACATATTGCCTCGCGCACGCTTTCCAAGTGCGAAGCGATTATTGAGTCCATCCACGAGAAAGGCAACCTTCAGCAACAGGGCCTGCTTCAGGCGCACCAGCTGGACGCCATGGACATCGAGGCAACCAAATTCCTGATCCGCGCTACCCGCAGCCAGATAGTGATCAACGTGGGGTCGCCCTTCCTGAACATGTCGGTGTTGCAGGCCTGCATCGAGACGGGCGCCGCCTATATGGACACCGCCATCCATGAGGATCCCGCCAAGGTCTGCGAAACGCCTCCGTGGTACGCCAACTACGAATGGAAGCGCCGCGAGGCCTGCAAGGAAGCGCGCGTCACTGCGGTATTGGGCGTCGGCTTCGACCCCGGTGTGGTCAATGCGTATGCGCGTTATGGCGTCGACACCTATTTTGACCGCGTGGATTCCATTGACATCATCGACGTCAACGCCGGCAGCCATGGCCGTTACTTTGCCACCAACTTCGACCCCGAGATCAACTTCCGCGAGTTCACCTCGACAGTATGGTCCTGGGAGAACGGTGCGTGGAAGGCGAACAAAATGTTCGAGCACCGCAAGGACTGGGATTTGCCCGTTACCGGTAAAAGCACCACCTACCTCACCGGTCACGACGAGATCCATTCACTGTCGCACCACCTGAATGTGCCAAACATCCGTTTCTGGATGGGGTTCAGTGACCACTACATCAATGTGTTCACCGTGCTGAATAATTTGGGCCTGCTTTCCGAGCAGCCGGTTCGCACGGCCCGGGGCCAGGAGATCGTGCCGCTTGAGGTCGTCAAGGCCGTACTGCCCGACCCCGCCTCGCTGGCACCTGGCTACACGGGCAAGACCTGTATCGGCGACCTGATCAAGGGCGAAAAGGACGGACAGCCACAAGAGGTTCTTATTTATAACGTTTGCGACCACGAAGAAGCCTACAAGGAAGTTGGCAGCCAGGCCATTTCATATACGGCAGGTGTCCCCCCGGTTGCCGCCGCGCTGCTTATCGCCAACGGAACCTGGGATGTTGGCGGCATGGTCAACGTCGAAGAGCTCGACCCTGCGCCGTTCATCGCCTTGATGAACCGCATGGGTCTGGTCACACGCGCACGCCACGGCGATCACGACTATATCGTCGATCCGCAGCAACAGGTCGTCGAAAAATCATCAATCGACCAGGTCGTCAACTACCGATAAGCAAGCAAAGATAACAATTGTTGCCGGCATTGAACATGCTGTAGTTCTGGCCCAAAATGCCTACATCCCGAAGGCGTCGTCTGTCTTCGGGATGCCTCATCTCTCAAATCGGAGGAACGCATGTTCAACAAGAAGAAATCCTTGCTAAGCCTGACCGCCCTGGGAGTCCTTGCCCTGGCACTTGCCGGGTGCGAGCAGGAAGGTCCAGCTGAAAAAGCCGGTAAAGAGATAGACAAGGCCCTTAGCCAAGCAGGGCAAGAAATGGAAAAAGTCGGGAACAGCATCCAGGAAGCTGCCCGCACCGCGCACAAGTAACAAGCGCCAAGCACGTCATAAAACCCGGTTCCAACATTCTTACCTGGAGTACACCATGAAATTCAAAGCAAACATGTTGTCGCGTACCTGCGTCGCTGTGGCCATTGCCGCTGCCGGCCTGGCACTGACCGCCTGCACCACAACCGTTCCCCAGTCACAGCAAAGCAGTGCCGAAAAACGGGCTGACACCGACCAGCGCGCCGATGCCGCGCTAAAGCGGCTGTACGAAGTCGCTCCCAGCGCCCGTGAGCTGGTCTCGCAATCCAAGGGCGTTCTGATCTTCCCGCGGGTGCTTGGCGGCGGCTTTATTGTCGGAGCCGAACACGGAGAAGGCGTCTTGCGTGTGGGTGGCAAGAACCAGGGCTACTTCACCACAACCAGCGGCTCGATCGGGCTGCAGGCAGGTGCGCAATCCAAGGCCATTATTTTTGTTTTCAAGACTCAAGAAGCGCTGGACAAGTTTCTGGCCAGCAACGGCTGGACTGCGGGTGTGGACGCCACGGTGGCCGTCGCAAATCTTAGCGCCACCGGCGCTGTCGACTTGAACACCCTGAATGAGCCGGTGGTCGGTTTCGTCATGACCAATGCCGGCCTGATGGCGGGTGTGTCGCTGGAAGGTACCAAGGTCGAACGGCTCCAGGAGCGCAAGCCCGCTCCCATCACCGACTCTACCAATCACTAAAACACTGAAGTTGCTGCCGGCCGGCGCCTACACCGGGCGCTGGCCGGTTGTCATGTTGATCTTGGCCGCCGCCGCCAGCAAGCGCGGCAGACATACCTTGATCAGATGATCAGAGGTTATCGACCGAGCGTGACCGCTGACATTAACGGCAGCAACCACGCGCCCATCTGGAGAACGGATCGGGGCAGCCACTGAGACCAGTCCAGGTTCGAGTTCTTCGCAAACCAGGCTCCAGCCCTGCACCCTGACTTGCCGGATTTCGGCTAAAAGCGCGTCGCGATCGACAATGGTAGCCGGTGTATGGGGTTCGAGTTTCATGGCGGCCACCCTGGCTTGCAGGGTCTCGTCAGGCAGGCCTGCCAGAAGGACCCGGCCCATGGCGGTGCAATCGGCGGGCAGACGGCTGCCCACACCCAGGTTGATGGACATGATGCGGTGAGCGGGCACACGCAATACGTAGACGATCTCGTCTCCGTCAAGCACCGCGACCGAACAAGATTGCCGAAGATCTTCGACCAGAGCCTCCATGATGGGTTGCGCCCGCGACCACACCGGCAGCGAACTCAAATACGCAAAACCCAGTTCGAGCACTTTTGGTGTCAGACGGAACAGCCTGCCTTCTACCGAGACATAGCCAAGGCTGAGCAGGGTCAAAAGTATGCGGCGTGCGCCCGCACGTGTCAGCCCTGTTCGTTCGGCAACTTCAGAAAGAGTCTGAGCCGGTGCTTCGGCGCCAAAACTGCGCAATACGGCCAGACCACGCGCAAACGAGCGAACGTAGCTATCGCCCGGCTTGGGCGCCTCGTCGTCTTTGGGCGCAGGAACCTGGTGTTCTTTGAAAACGGATTCGTGGGAATTCATTTGCGTCTCGAATAGCTATTGGGCGACACAAGCCGCTATCATTGACAAGCCGGCTTCGCCTGATTATGCTTATTAAAATAGTTCTACAACCGAATAAAAATTCATTATAAGAACGAAACGCCCTATTTTCAACGAAATGTTCGTACTGGAAACATGATCAATAAAATCTCTCCTTCGATCGAGCAGGCCCTGGCCGGGATCCACGACGGTGCCACCGTCATGATCGGCGGCTTCGGTGGTGCCGGCCAACCGGCCGAACTTATCGACGGCCTGATCGCCCAAGGCGCCAAAGACCTTGTCATCGTCAACAATAACGCCGGTAACGGCGAAATCGGCTTGGCCGCCTTGCTAAAGGCCGGCCGGGTGCGCAAGATTATTTGCTCGTTTCCCCGTCAGGCCGATTCATACGTGTTCGACGAGCTGTACCGCAGCGGCAAGATTGAACTCGAACTGGTTCCTCAAGGCAACCTTGCCGAACGAATCCGCGCCGCCGGCGCTGGTATCGGTGCCTTCTTCACGCCCACCGGCTACGGCACCGAACTGGCCAAAGGCAAGGAAGTTCGCGAGATCAACGGGCGCCACTACGTGCTCGAATACCCGATCTTTGCCGACTTTGCGCTGATCAAGGCCGAAACGGGCGACCGCTGGGGCAACCTTACGTACCGCAAAACCGCTCGCAACTTTGGTCCGATCATGGCCACGGCCGCCAAGTGCACCATTGCGTCGGTTCACGAAATCGTTGAGCTGGGCCAGATCGACCCTGAAACTGTCGTTACACCGGGCCTGTTCGTCAAGCACATTGTGAAAGTGCCACGCACCGCCACCGGTCCGGCAGGCTTCAAACAGGATTAAGGATAGCGTCATGAGCGAAACCAAAACTACCCCCGCCTGGACGCGCGACGAAATGGCCGCGCGAGTCGCCGTCGACATTCCCGACGGTGCCGTCGTCAACCTGGGCATTGGCTTGCCCACCAAGGTTGCCAACCACCTGCCGGCCGACCGCGAAGTCATCCTGCACAGCGAAAACGGCGTGATCGGCATGGGGCCGGCGCCCGCCAAAGGCGAAGAAGACTACGACCTGATCAACGCCGGCAAGCAGCCTGTCACCCTGCTTGCTGGCGGCTGCTTCTTTCATCATGCCGACAGCTTCGCCATGATGCGCGGCGGCCATCTCGATGTCTGCGTACTGGGTGCCTTCCAGGTAGCCGCCAACGGCGATCTGGCAAACTGGAGCACCGGCGCCCCTGACGCCATTCCCGCGGTTGGCGGTGCCATGGACCTGGCCATCGGCGCCAAGAAAACCTACGTGATGATGGATCTGCTGACCAAAACCGGCGAATCCAAGCTGGTGCCGGAATGTACCTATCCCATCACCGGTGTTGAGTGTGTCAGCCGCGTCTATACTGACGTCGCCATTTTCGACCTGACTCCCGAAGGCACCAAGGTCATCGAAATCGTTCCTGGTTTAAGCTTCGAAGAACTGCAAAAGCTTACGCCGGTACCGTTGATCGATGCCCGCTCGGCCTAGTCGGCACCTGCATCAAAAACGGCGCTTCGTTTGAAGCGCCGTTTTTTTTTGCTTCGGTCGCAGTCAAGTATCCGAACAAACTGCGCATTGGCGTTCAGGCGCAAGCTGAACGTGCCGAGCTACTCAAGCAAGGTAGCCGCCTGGCGCCGGAACTCCTTTGGCGACACGCCCACTTCGCGCTTGAAGAAACGTGTGAAATACGCCGGGTCGGAAAACCCCAGCGTGTGCGAGACCACACTGACCGTCATCGACGTATAGACAAGATTTCGCTTGGCGGCCAGCACCACCCGCTGGTGGATAAGTTCTAGCGCCGAATGCCCCACAATCTGCCTGCACAGATTGTTCAGATGAGCAGGCGTAATGCCGATGGTGCGCGCGTACTGCTCGACAGACCACTGTTCGGCGTAATGATCTTCGATCAGATCGTTGAAGGTATTGAAGTGGCGCCTTCCACGGTCGGCCAATACTTCCGGCTCGGTGGATTTGAGATCGCGCTGGCGACCCGTCCATACCAGCAGGGTCGTCAGCATGGCCTCGATCAATGCGTTGCGGTGCGGGCGGTTACCCAGGTATTCATCCTGCAGGGTTTCAAACGCCATATTGATGGCGGCGGCATCGTCGGGGCCCACCGTATAGATATGCGGTGCGCGCGGCAACACGCCGGCGTCATCAATACCCTGCGCCAGTCGATTGGCCAGAGGGTAGCCCAGAGTCACGACATGCCCCACTGCGTTGGGTGCAAACCGGAAACCGTGAACGCACATCTGCGGGACAACAATAAGCTGACCGGCAGACATGTCATGGTAGCCGCCGTCCAGACCGACGCGGGCGTCACCGCCGCGAAGATAAAGCATCTGCAACAGGCTGTGATGCTGATGCAGCTTTATCTGCCAATCGTGCAATTTGCTTCGGTCTGCGATAAGCTCGCAGTGCACCATATCGGGTGTGGGCCATTGCTCCCGCTCTCCGTAGAGCTGGTATACCGGCACCGTCGCTGTAGTTGCCATAAAACTGCCATATTTTCGAAAAGTACAATTATTATAGGCAGAAATGCATTCCATCCCGTGGCGATCCGGGCCATCATTGCAGTTGATCGACCTTCTGTTGTCGTTTAACCGAATTCTGTCATAAGCCCGCGTGGGCCAATGCCCGCCGTCACGTCAGGAGACGCACATGAAAACCCAAGTCGCCATTATCGGCGCCGGCCCTTCGGGCCTGCTGCTCGGTCAGCTTTTACACCATCAAGGTATTGATACCGTCATTCTCGAGCGCCGTACGCCCGAATACGTCCTTGGCCGCATTCGCGCGGGCGTTCTCGAGCAAGGCATGGTCGACCTGCTTCGCGAAGCCAAAGCCAGCGAGCGCATGGATCGCGAGGGCCATGTCCACGAAGGCGTTTATCTGGCCTACAACAACCAGATGCACCGCGTCGACTTCAAAAAATACGCCAAGGGTCAGACCGTCATGGTCTATGGCCAGACCGAGGTCACGCAAGACCTCATGGACGCCCGCAAGCGCGAAGGCGGCGTTTCCATCTACGAAGCCGAAGACGTGCAGCTTCACGACATCTACAGCGACAAGCCCCGCGTCACATTCGTCAAGGACGGCCAGAAGGTCGAGCTGGAATGCGATTACATTGCCGGCTGTGACGGCTTCCACGGCGTGTCGCGCCAGACGGCTCCCAAAGACAAGATCAAGACTTTCGAACGTGTGTACCCGTTCGGCTGGCTGGGCATTCTTTCTGAAACCCCTCCTGTATACGAAGAGCTCATCTACGCCAACCACGAACGCGGCTTTGCATTGTGCAGCCAGCGTTCTGACGTACTTAGCCGCTACTACGTGCAGGTTGGCCTGGACGAAAAAATCGAAGACTGGTCCGACGACCGCTTCTGGGATGAACTGATCACCCGTATACCCAAGGTTGCCGCCGACCGTCTGGTTACCGGCCCATCGATCGAAAAGAGCATTGCCCCGCTGCGCAGCTTCGTGACCGAACCCATGCGCTACGGCAATATGTTCCTGGTCGGCGACGCCGCCCACATTGTGCCGCCCACCGGTGCCAAGGGACTGAACCTGGCCGCCAGCGACGTATCGACGCTGTACCGCATCCTGGTCAAGGTTTACAAGGAAAACCGCATCGACCTGCTCGACAAATACTCCGAGATCGCCCTGCGCCGCATCTGGAAGGCCGAGCGCTTCTCGTGGTGGATGACCTCGATGCTGCACAAGTTCAACGACGACGACTTCGGCCAACGCATCCAGATCGCCGAGCTCGAGTACTACACGAGTTCCGAGGCCGGCCTGACCAACATCGCCGAAAACTACGTGGGCCTGCCGTACGAACCCATCGAGTAAACGCCCGGTATTGGTTAGATAAATCGCCCCGTAAGCGCAAGGCTACGGGGCGATTTTCATGTTGAAAATTCCCAAGCTCCTGCTTATAGCAGCTCTTTGCGTAACTGCGCAGCGCTTTTTGGCGACAGCAGGCCAGGGGGAACATCCAGCACGGATTTTGCGCCGGCCTGACCCATCTGGTTCAGGCGATGTGCGGCCCGGGCATAGGCCACCAGCACGCTTGCGGTGAATTCCGGATTGCTTTGCAGTTTCAGGCCAAACTCCACCACCTGGGTATTGCCCTGGCCGGTGGTGCCACTGCGGATCACGAAGCCGCCATGCGGCATGTCGGCGTGGTCACGCTTGAGGGTTTCTTCATCAATGAAATGGACCGTGGTGTCGTAGTCAGCAAAGTAATCGGGCATGGTAACGATTGCCTGCTTTACCACTGCGGCGTCCGCCCCCTCTTCAAGCACCACGAAACACTCACGCTTGTGCTTTTCGCGGGTAGAAAGCGTTGGCAGCTCGCCGTTCCGGACGCGCTCGATAGCTTCGGGCACAGGCAAGGTATATTGAACGCCGGCCTTTACGCCCGGCACGCGACGTACGGCGTCAGAATGCCCCTGGCTCAGGCCTTTGCCCCAGAACGTATAAGTGGCGCCTTCGGGCAGCACGGCTTCTCCGAACAAACGGTTCAGTGAAAACAGCCCGGGATCCCAACCCACCGAGATAATGGCGGTATTGCCGGCGGGCTCGGCAGACTGGTTCACTGCCTCGAAGTACTCGGGCACTTTGGCGTGGGTGTCGAAACTGTCGACCGTGTTGAACAATGCAGCCAGTGCCGGGCCTTGTTCGGGCAGGTCGTTCTTGGAACCGCCGCAAAGGATCAGCACGTCGATCTTGCCCTGGAACTGACCGATTTCATCGATATGCATGGCGGTGGCCGGTCCCAACAGCTGGACCTGTTCGGGTGAACGGCGTGTAAAGACGCCAACCAGCTCCATGTCGGGATTCTGCATGATGGCCGCCTCAACACCGCGCCCGAGGTTGCCATAGCCGGCAATACCCACCCTGATTTTCGAACTCAAATCTTTCTCCTGCTTGGAAACTCTTGTACACAAGCCATTTTAAAGCATGCGCACTGCAGCCCCGGGAAGGAGCGAAACGCCCTTCACGCCACCGCCCGCCATAACCGTGGACACACCAAAACCGGGTTCACCCCGAAAACCGCCAACAAAAAAACACCGGCCTTGCGACCGGTGCAATTTCCTCAAGACCACAGCAAATTACGCCGCTTTGAGCATATCTTCGATGACCTTCTTGGCATCCCCAAAGACCATCATTGTCTTGTCCATGTAGAACAGCTCGTTGTCCAGACCGGCATAACCCGATGCCATTGAGCGCTTGTTTACGATAACGGAACGAGCCTTGTACGCTTCGAGTATGGGCATGCCCGCAATCGGAGAATTGGGGTCAGTCTTGGCCGAGGGGTTGACCACATCGTTAGCCCCCAGCACCAGCACGACATCAGCCTGGCTGAATTCACCGTTGATCTCGTCCATCTCGAACACCTGTTCATAGGAAACTTCGGCCTCGGCCAAAAGCACGTTCATGTGGCCGGGCATGCGGCCGGCAACCGGGTGAATCGCATACTTCACTTCAACGCCCTGTTCGGTCAGTTTTTCGGTCAGCTCCTTGAGTGCATGCTGGGCGCGTGCGACGGCCAGTCCGTAGCCGGGAACAATAATTACGGTCTCGGCATTGCTGAGCAGGAAGGCGGCGTCATCGGGGCTGCCCGATTTCACGTTTCGCTGCTGGCCGTCAGTGGCGGTGGCAGCACCGGAACCCGAATTGCCGAAACCACCCAAAATCACGTTGAAAAACGAGCGGTTCATGGCCTTGCACATGATGTACGACAGAATGGCGCCCGAGGAACCCACCAGCGAACCCGCCACGATCAGCATCGAGTTGTTGAGCGAAAAACCGATACCGGCCGCGGCCCAACCCGAATAACTGTTCAGCATCGATACGACGACCGGCATGTCCGCACCGCCAATCGGGATGATGATCAGCAAGCCCAGCACAAACGCCAGCAACGTCAGCAATACAAACGGTGCCCACTCCTGGCTGATGCCAAACCAGATCCCCAGCGCAACCAGAACAATACCCAGCACCAGGTTCAGGTAATGCTGGCCGGGGAACACTATTGGAGCCCCCTGAAACAGCCGGAATTTATAGCGCCCCGACAACTTGCCGAAGGCGATGACCGACCCCGAGAACGTGATGGCGCCGATGGCGGACCCCAGGAAGAGTTCAATACGGTTGCCGACCGGAATTGCACCCTGTGCGTCGACAATGCCAAAGGCTGAAGGTTCGGCAACGATGGCTATGGCGATGGCCACCGCGGCCAGACCTATCATGCTGTGCATGAAGGCGACGAGTTCGGGCATTTTCGTCATTTCGACGCGCTTGGCCATCAAGGTGCCGATGATGCCGCCGATAAGCAGGCCCAGCACCACCCAGCCCAATCCGCTGACCGCGCCCTCACCCACCTGAGACCAGATAAGCGCTGCAGTGGTAAGCACGGCGATGGCCATGCCAGTCATGCCAAAGGTGTTGCCCCGTATGGATGTCGTGGGATGAGACAGCCCTTTGAGCGATTGAATGAAGCAGACCGAGGCAACGAGGTACAACAGTACAACCAGATCAAGCGAGATCATGCCTTGCCTCCTTGGGATTTCTTCTCTTTTTTCTTGAACATCTCAAGCATGCGCCTGGTCACCAGAAAACCGCCAAACACATTCACCGCCGCCAGGGCGACCGCAAACACGCCCATACCTTTAGCCAAGGGATCTACGGTGAGTGCGCTGGCGAGCATTGCGCCCACAATAATGATGGCGGAAATTGCATTGGTCACCGCCATCAATGGCGTGTGCAGGGCGGGTGTGACGTTCCACACCACGTGGTAGCCCACATAGACGGCCAGCACAAAAATGATCAGGTTCATGATCGTCGGATTGATCGCTTCCATTATTGTTTTCCCCAAAGTACTTGGCCGTCCTGACACACCAGGCACGCCTTGACGATTTCATCTTCTGTATTGATGGCCGGCTTCCCCTCGTCGTCGACAATGAGCTTGAGGAAATCCTGCAAGTTGCGGGCATACAGCGCTGACGCATCTGCTGCGATCATGGATGGCAGATTGGTCAGACCCACCAGGGTCACGCCATGTTTCTGAACCACTTCTCCGGCAACCGACAAGGGGCAATTGCCCCCGCGCTCGACAGCCAGGTCGACGATCACCGAACCGTGCTTCATCGCGCGCACGGTGTCCTCACTGACAAGAACCGGTGCCGGGCGGCCGGGTATGAGCGCTGTCGTGATGACGATGTTGGCTTGGGCGCAGCGTTCGGCAGTCAGCACCGCCTGACGGTCCATCCAGCTTTTTGGCATGGGCCGGGCGTAGCCGCCTACGCCCTCGGCAATTTCACGTTCTTCGTCGCTTTCGAACGGTACGTCGATGAACTTAGCACCCAGCGACTCAACCTGTTCCTTGGCCGAAGGACGCACATCGGATGCCCACACCACCGCGCCAAGGCGGCGCGCCGTGGCAATGGCCTGCAAGCCCGCCACCCCCGCCCCAAGCACCACCACCTGCGCTGCCTTGAGTGTTCCGGCCGCGGTCATCATCATGGGAAAGATGCGGTCGTAATACTGGGTCGCCAGCAGTACCGCCTTGTAGCCGGCCAGATTCGCCTGAGACGAGAGAACGTCCAGGCTTTGTGCCCGCGTAATACGAGGTGCGGCTTCGAGGGCAAATCCGGTGACACCCACCTTGGCCATATTCTCTAGATGCGGCGCATTGTGAGGGTCCAGCATGCCCAGCACAATCGAACCGGGTCGCAGCATGCCCAGTTCGCCCTCTGACGGTGCCCGAACCTTAAGGATCAGGTCGCCGGCAAAGGCGTCCTGGGCGGATCCAAGCGTTGCACCCGCCTCGGCATAGGCCTCATCTGTGCAACTGGCGGCCAGACCCGCCCCTTGCTGAACCACCACTTCGTGGCCGGTCTTGACGTACTTCTTGACTGTCTCGGGAGTTGCAGACACACGTCTTTCTCCCGGAAAGGTTTCTAGGGGAACTCCAATTCGCATAATTGCCTCAGGCAAAGTCCATGATGATGTCGCCGCCGGCTAGTTTGTCTCCGGGCTTGGCTAGTATTCTTGTAATGACTGCGTCTGCTTCAGCGTCCAGGCTGACCTCCATCTTCATGGCTTCCAGAACGCAAAGTGCAGTGCCGGCCTTGACCTGATCGCCCACCTTTACGGCAAGCGACACCAGCATGGCAGGCATGGGGCAGACCAGACTCTTCGTGCCGGCCTCGGACTGAACCTCGGGCATCAGGGCCAGCAGTTCGTCTTCACGGGGGCGAAGCACCAGTGCTGAAGACCGGGTCCCGGCGTAAGAGATCTGATAGGGTTCCCGGCTGATATCAACGCCCATGACGACACGCCTGCCGTCGATCAGGCCTCGCCAGACCGGCTCGTCGGTAAGCCAATCGGATTGAATTGTGTGTTCGTTCGAATCGCCATCAAATCGCACCAGCCACTGCCCTGCGCCACCGGAAATGGACAAGGACTGTCTGGCGTCTGCGAGCCGGACAACCACCTCTGCGCAATTGCCGTCATTTAGCGCAACCGGATGCAGGCAACGGTCGAGCACGGCAGCCACCATGGCGACACGGCGAGCCATGTCGCCTTCGGGCTGCGCCGGCTTGTACCCGTCGGGATACTCTTCGGCAATGAAGCCGGTAGACAACTGTCCGCTGCGCCAGCGTGGATGATGCATCAGGGCCGACAGGAACGACAGGTTATTGGCGATGCCTTCGATCGCGAATGAGTCCAGCGCTTCGCACTGGGCGTCGATGGCCTGCTCACGTGCAGGCGCATGTGTAACCAGCTTGGCGATCATCGGGTCGTAATGCAGGGCGATCTCGCCACCTTCGTACACACCCGTGTCATTGCGTACGGTAATGCCGTCCGCGCGCTGCTCTTGTGCAGGCGGACGGTAAGTGCGCAGACGCCCTGCGGCCGGCATGAAATTGTTGGACGGGTCTTCGGCGTACACACGGCTTTCAATGGCCCAGCCGTTTATCCTGATGTCTTCCTGGCGAAGCGCCAGGGGCTCACCCGCCGCGACCCGTATCATCTGCTCTACCAGATCGACACCGGTTATCAGCTCGGTAACGGGGTGTTCAACCTGCAGGCGGGTGTTCATTTCAAGAAAATAGAATGACTTGTCCTGCCCGCACACGAACTCTACGGTTCCGGCCGAATCGTAATCCACGGCACGGGCCAGCGCCACCGCTTGCTCGCCCATCAAACGACGGGTGTGTTCGTCCAGCAATGAGGAAGGCGCCTCTTCGAGCACCTTCTGGTTTCGACGCTGAATCGAGCACTCACGCTCCGCCAGGTAAATGGCGTTTCCGTGTTTGTCGCCCATCACCTGAATTTCGATATGCCGGGGGTTCTCGATGAATTTTTCGATGAAGACGCGGTCGTCGCCAAACGATGCCGCCGCTTCAGACCGTGCACGCGTAAAGCCTTCTGCAACCTGATCGATAGAGCGCGCAATGCGCATGCCCTTGCCGCCCCCGCCCGCAGACGCCTTGATCATTACCGGCAGGCCGATCTGGCGGGCGACCTCTTTGGCTTGTTCGGCATCTTCAATGACGCCAAGGTAACCGGGAATGGTTGAAACCCCGGCATCGCTGGCAAATTTCTTGGAAGCAATCTTGTCGCCCATGACATCGATCGCCCTCCTGTTCGGGCCGATGAAGACGATTCCGGCACCGTCGAGTGCTTCGACAAACGATGAACGTTCGGACAGAAAGCCATACCCGGGATGCACTGCCTGCGCGCCGGTTCGGTGACAGGCTTCAATGATCTTCTCGGCCACCAGATAAGACTGGATCGCCGGCGCCGGGCCGATATGTACGGCCTCGTCAGCCATCTGCACGTGCAAGGCGCGTCGATCCGCATCGGAATAAACGGCAACAGTCGCGATTCCCATTCGGCGGGCCGTGTGGATGATCCGGCAGGCGATCTCGCCCCGGTTGGCAATCAGAATCTTGGAAAACATGCAGGCGCCCCTGTCTTTAATACGCCGTTATTTGGTCTTGCATAAGGAAGCCACGGTCTGGCCCAGCCACCGCCGGGTCTGGTCTGGTTCGAGCACCTCGTCCACATAGGCACCGCGCAGGGCATGGTCGACCTCCAGTACGGAAAGCATCTGGTCGACATCAGCGCCAGTACGCTGAGCCAGTTCGCGTACGCCGCTTGCGCCCATGAGCCCCAGACTGGCACCCCGCCACGCCGCTATTTGATCGGGTCGGCTCGCGCGCGAACCCAGGGCGATCCCCGCCGCACCCAATGCCTTTCCAATCACCAGGGTGATTTTCGGGACGGTCAGTTGGACGTAGGCACGAAGCACACCCGCCACTTCTACGGCCAGCCCGCCTGATTCCTGCTCGTGACCAGGCACGAAGCCGGGTACGTCTACGACGGTGACGACGGGAACACCCATTGCCGCGCACAGTTGCAAATGGCGTTTTATTTTTCGGCAAGCGCGCAGATCAAGGGCTCCGGCCAACTCTTTATTCTGTGAGGCAACCAGCCCCACGGCACGCCCAGCCACGGGCGCAAACCCGACAACAATGCTGCTGCTTATCGCCGCACCCAATTCAAGAAACGAGCGCGTATCGCTGATGTCGTGCAGCAGTTCGCGTATGTCGTAGCTTTCGTGGGGGTCGTCAGGCATCAGCGTATTGAGCCCGGGGCACTCTGCCAGGGCCACGTTTTGGGGCCACGACCAGCCGGACGACTGGGCGCTGTATTGCATCAGACGCCGAATGTGGCGCAAACCCATGACTTCGTTATCGAACACCAGATCGGCAAGGCCCGTCTGCCCGGCATGCACCGCCCAGCCGCCCAGGTCGGCTTCCTGCATATTGGTATGGGTGACACGATTGGTGATTGTGGCGTCGGTGAGTGTCAGCGCGGTTTGGCCCCGCACCATGACGACAGCATCGAAAAGCCCCGCCAGCATGGCCGCCGGCCCGGTGTTCTGCCCGATGATCAATGCGAACTTGGGCGACGGGCACGCGGCCGAACCGCCGGCACTTTGCGCAATCGCCGACCAGGCGTGCAGACTGCCGGCCAGCCGGGTTGGCGAACCGTCAAACACCGCGACCAGGGGCAAGCGCTTATCGCAGGCAAAGGCAATGGCAAGTTGAATCTGGCGCCAATGGACTGCCTCAAGCCCTGCCGGATGAACCTGCTCGTCTTGCACAATGGCGCACACTGCCATGCCGTTGATGCGTCCGACCGCGCTTAGCACAGGCCAGGTCGCAGCATCGGCCTCGGCCTGAAGATGCGGCCGCTGATCCAGGGCTGTGCCCGGATCAAACAGCAGCTCGAGCCGTTCCAGGGCAGTAAGGTTTCGCGTGCTTGGCACTTGCATCCCTTCGTTTGAAATCAAGACCGCCTCGTCCAGGGCGTTTGCGTCTCCACCACTTGTATCGGTCATGTCCAGGTCCTGGCTATCGCAATAAACCATCGCGGGCCGGTCGCCCGGCCCGCCGGAAATCAGCCCTTGTTCTTTTCGGCGGCATAGGCACGCAACTGCGGCACGATTTCCTTTGCGATGACCTCGACCTGTTCCATCTGGTATTTATACGGCACAAATATCAGTTTCTGCACGCCCGCGTCGATGTGCTCTTTCAATTGAGCCACGCACTCATCGACATTGCCCATAATGGCGCTGTCCATCGTGGATTTGCTGCCTTGGGCGATATCGAAGTCTACGTTAAGCCAATCCATCATGGTCTTCTCAACGGCGGCACGGGAGTCGCCCACCATAATGGGCAACTGGTTGCCATTGAGCAAGGTGGCCGGATCGCGCCCGGCCTCTTCAGCATAGTTGCACACCTTCTGCCACGACTCCACAAAAGCGTCGGGCTTGTAGAAGTAAGTCAGCCAGCCG
>NZ_JAJUFE010000013.1 GCF_029263785.1 Pusillimonas sp.
CAGGGAGTTCTATTTTTTGCCAGGTATTCGTGACTGCCACCGCATCGGGTGCGCTTGTGCAAGCTTACCTCAGGCGCGGGTATGAGGTGACCCTGTAACGAACAGGCTCGCAAGACCCCTCTATAGGGTTTACATCGACTACACCTTCACAAGAATTTGGACAGTCGCTAAGCTTGCCCCGACTGCACTTTTTACTTGTTCAGGAAACTCTGGTCGGCGTAAATAAAAATGACGTACGGTGATTTTATAAAGCGGTTGAACAAGGGAATCGAAGGCTGGATAAAAGGATATTTTGAGGAAGGTGATGGCTGCCTTCTTTATCTCAGCCGGGACGACACCATATACGTGCCTGCGATGTACGTCGAAAGGCGCGAGCAAGAGCTGCTGGAGTTTCTACGCGACGCGATTCGCGAAGGGGTTGTGGGCCGGCATGCTGTCGCTGTCGCAGACAACAGGCTGGCGCTATTGCCTTGCTCTCGGGAGAAGGCCGGAACCTAGCCCGCAGCTTTACGATCAGTTGACGCTTCGGGTGGCTTGCAACTGCGATTGCATTTCCAGAATAAGCGCTTCCAGTTCGGGCGAAGTTTGTAAAGCCAGCACCGGTGTTGCCTGACCGTCGCCCGTGTCAGGTTCCAGCTTCAAGGTAATGCTTTGGCCTTCGAAGGCTTTAGGGTTGGCTTGAATCTGCACGTACTGATTCAGCAGCCTGTCAACCGCTTTTTGGGCCTCAAAGAGCTGAGTGGAAACGGGAGAGTCAGCATGTAGCTTGAACTGCTGCTCGATAGTTTTGGCGAGATCCCAGCTGAAAAACAGCAGCGCGTTCTGGCCATGACATTCGGGGTGCAGAAAGCCCCAAGATTCTGGTTTCGACAAGATTTGTGCCTGAAGTGACTAGGGTTTGGTGCGCTTACGGATGTTTTTACCATCGTAGGCATAGACGTCTATTTTATCCGGCTTTTGCTTACTGGGAGTTTGTACCAGGAATGTATTGCCCTTGACGGTTACCTTTATTTGTTCCGAGCACGAACCAAAAACCGGCGAGAGCGTATAACCGTCTTTTTGCAGGACGATCCACCGATACGAAACCGGACAGTTTTCGTCGCCCGTATGAATTGACACCAGGGCGATTTGGGATGAAGGCAGGCTGAACGCATACGGTATGTTCAACAGGCCCTGCACTTCGGGCGTGACGTCGGCATCATTGAAGCGAAGTCGCGATTCGTAGATGTATTCGTTATTTGTGACTTGAAGCGTGCCGTAGGGCGTATCGAGCGCCAGCCGCGAGGGGGCAGAAGGCCAGTCTGTGGATGCACCCGCTGCATGGCTCAGGGTCATGCCGAACGTGAGGAGCAGCAGTAGAAACTGTCGTGTCGGAGTGTGGCGACGCATAGCATTCTGTGACAGTGAAAGCCGCCAGATTTTCTATAAGGAAAGTGGCAGGCCAGGACAAGCGCAGCGCAACCGGGCACTGAATGTAAAGTCCTTTACATTCTATTCTATTTGTTGCGGCGATTGAAGTCCGATCAGAGGTTTAAAAACGCTCAGCCACTTGATATTGCCAAATACAGTGCAGCGCCCAGCAAAAGAGCGAAATAGACGGTGATGCCCGCCAGTAAGCTTTGAATGGCAATGCGTTTTTTGTCTCGCCAGCTAAGTGGCAACTGCGTCATATGGCGGCGTGTCGCCCACCAGAAGGTGAACGCCATGGTCAGCATGCTAAGTACGATGAAACCGATTTTCATGGCGAATATTGTAACGGCGGCCCATACGGGCCGGTATCCGCATCGCCGGGTTTCATCTGCAGCACTGCGAGAAGGTAAGGCACGGGCGCCGAGGGCCCGTGCCGGGGATGAAATCAGTATATGGGCGTACGGGTAATGGACACGCGCAGTTCGTTAAGCGCCTGAGCCGCTTGGCTGTCGAGTTCTTTTTGGGCAATCGCCGTGCTTAGTCTGGTTTCAAGGCCCGCGCAATAGCGCGCTCGGGCAGGTTCGGGAAGGTCGTTCAGTTCTTCGATGAATGATGCTGCGAATTCATCGCCCAAGCCGGTCAGGTCGGCAAAGTTGACCTCGCCTGACTCATATTGACGGGTGATCTTGAGTGCGCGGGCCCAGTACTGCTCAATGAGTTCGTTCATGACTAGTCTCCTGAGTAGATGCCGTTTTCGACGGATGGATCGCGTCTGTCGCCTTGCGACAGACCTATCGTATCGAGCTGGCAGTGTAGTTATTGTGGTGCCGGTGCCATGCAGGTCGTGATGCTGCCTGGTCGGGTTAAAAGGCCTGGGTGTAGGCCGGAAGAAAGGTTTTGGGGCGATGCCGCCTGCTTGTCATAGGTACCTTTCGTGCGTACCGTAGGTTACCAGAGCCTGCATGAATTTGGTGTGACAAATTGAATATGGTCCTGCGCGAGCTCCCCTGAATTTGAAGTGCTTTCTTAAGTCCTGTCGTTAACCTGTTGAGAATTAATACACGCTGGATACTTTCAGGGGAGCAGGCAGATGCGATAAATTTCGCCGTGCGTATATCTCAGTCTGGCGAGGCGCGTGTTGTGTTGCGAACATCGGCTCCATGTCAACCGACGGGTCTACGGGACGATGATGACGCTACCTATCTTGCGAAGCTGTGTACTGGGATTATGCGCCGCTTCAGTATCGGGATGTGCAAGCCTGCCCGACTGGTCTTTGTTCGATCCCTTGCGAACGGACTCCGGCTCTTTCGCCTCCAGATACGACTTCGCCTGGAGATTGACGGGCGATCCACGAGTCGGGCCAATACAGGTTTTTGACGATGGTCGCAGTACCTGGCTGCAGTTCGGATCCGATCAAACAGTACCTGCCATCTTCGCCCGTACTGATGCCGGAGATCATCTGCTTACTCCTCAAAGGTCTGCAGCCTACGTGATCGTGGACGGAGTATGGCCATTATTGGTCCTGCGAATTGGTGAGCTTGAAAGCCAGGCACGTCGACTCGGACCGGAAGCAGAAGTGCCGGGCGGGGCGCCGGCCGATAAGCCCGCGTTGGCGAGGGATGTTGAAGTCATATCGCTTAAGGACGGCGCCGAGCCCGAGTCCGCAACGGCACTTAAGGCTGATTCCACACTTTCGCAGCCTGAGGCACCTGCTTTCCCAACCGAGACACCAGCTTACCCGGTCGAGGCGGTTGCTTTCTCAACCGAGACACCAGCTTTCCCAGCCGAGGCAGTTGCTTTCCCGTTGCCACCGTCCTTCAGATCCCCGCCGCTTTATCGCGTTTCGCCGGATGACGGGAACATCCGAACTGCGCTGGCACGTTGGGCACGGTCAGCCGGGTGGACATTCGAGGCAGAGCACTGGGCGGTAGAGGTGGATATTCCTATTGCAGGATCAGCCGAGTTCGACCTGCAGTTTGACGAGGCTGTTCAAGAGTTGCTTGCTTCAACTGAGCTCTCGGAACGTCCCCTGCAACCATGTTTCTATGCAAACAAGGTGCTTCGGGTGGTGTCTTACGCGCAAAGCTGCGACCCCACTGCAACCCGGGAGCATGCCTGATGTGCCGGCGCAAAGTAAAGGCCAGGTCCTGGTCCCGCATTCAACTGTCTGAAGCAAGGCGCACGCGTGCAGCGCGCTTTGCCTCGATCGGGGGTGCTCTCGCACTGTTGACCGGATGTGCCTTGCAACAGAAGCTGCGCGAGATCGGTCTGTCAGCCGAGGCAGTGCATGCACAGGTAGCCGAAGAGCGCCGTCTTTTTTCAGACTCCATCAGCAACGAGAAACTGCGGCGTGCAGCCCGGCACGTCAATCGTCCGTGGCTGGCAGGGCCGGCCCAGCCACTTGCTCGCGAGGTATCCCTTCCGCCCGCTTTGCGAGCGGATGTGCGCACGACGATGGTGTTCCCGGGGGCTGCACTTGATCTTTCCGCTATCGCTCAACGCATTACCTTGGCGACGGGCATTCCTGTCCATGTTCGGCCCGATGCCCTATTGCCTCAAGAGCGCTTTGCACCCCGGCTGGGCGGTGGCACAGCGTTCTCGGCAACAGCCCCCTCGGCCATGACGCTGGCTGGTGAGCCCGGGCCCCTGAGCACCTTGCTGGACCGGATTTCGGCCACACTTGGTGTGCGCTGGCGATACGCTGACCGCCGAATTGAGTTCTACCGGACTGAAACACGCTTGTTCAATGTCCGCGCCCTGACGCTCAACGCTGATGCAGAAGCGGCTCTTGGTGCCGCAAACGACACTTCAGGTCAGGGATTCTCCAGTGCTTCGAAGACCCGCCTGAGCGGAGGCAAGACAGCGCTGATGGAAGTCGTACGTCAGCGTATCGAACCATTCCTGTCGCAGGCGGGCATCGTTGTCGCCGAACCGGGCGCAAGTTCCATGGTAGTGGTTACTGATACACCCGACGTGCTGAAGCAGATTGCCCGATATCTCGAGCACGAGAATCGTTCTCTAACGCGGCGTGTGCGTCTGATTGTCGATGAAATTACGCTGGCAACCCACGAGTCCGGTGAGGCGGGTCTGGACTGGAATCTGGTTTTTTCCAGCGCGAAACTTGCTGCGTCTGCATTCATGCCCGGCAGCGGTATTGAACAAGCTGGCGGCTTTGCGCTGGGGCTGCAACAAGGCTCTTTCTCGGGTTCAGACGTGATCGTGCAGGCCCTGGGCCGGGCCGGGCGCATCGTCCGACGAAGCAGTCTGCCGGTTCTTACCCTTAATCGCAGGCCGGTGTCGCACGCCGTGCGTACAACCTTTTCGTATATCGATCAGGTGCAAACAACAGCTTTGCCGGATGGTGCCGGAGCCGCCCTGCCTACCGTATCCGTCAGTCAACGGGAAGAAACAGTGGGTTCCCTGCTTACGCTGGTTCCTGACGCCCAGGAAGACGGGCAAATCCTGCTTTCTGTCGCGTATGACAATACGGTGGCTCAGCCACTGAAGTCCATCACCTTCGGGGACAAGGCAAATCCCCTGCAGCTTCAGCAGGTCACCATCGATGGCAACGGTACTGTTCAGCAAGTTGCACTCCGGCCTGGCCAGCCGTTAGTGATCTCTGGCTTCGAGCGTCGTCAGGAAGAAACCGAAGGACGTCGCCTCAATCCCGGTTTTCCGATGCTGCTTGGCGGCAACGATCGTGCATCCAGTCAGTTCCTGACCACCATCATGGTGGTCACGGCGCAACTCGAAGAGGGCTGAAGGAGGCGGAATGCGACACTTGCTTACCTTGCCTGTTCAGGACATCCAGCTGGTCTTTGGCCTGGAATGGCGACCCTTGATCAGCGGAAAGGCGGCCAGCACGGCACGTCGCATTGCGCGACAACGGCGGGCGACCCACTTGGTGATGGACGGAGAATCGCCGGCATCGTTTGCGTTCGGGACGCCTGTACTGGCTGGCGAAAATCGCGGCCGTCCCTTGCATTCTGCGGCGCAGATTCTTGCGCGAATGGTTCCCAACGGCAGTATTGCTTGTATCTTGCCGGTGGCCTCTGGTTCATACTGGCTGGTGGCAGTGCATGAAGCTGCGGTGATGTCCCGCTCTGATCTCGTGTTCCATTCAGAGCAACAGGCACGCGACGCATACGAAAACCTGCGTGAATCCCACCCTCGACTGGCACTTCTTGATCCAGAACAAATCGGCCTGACCCTCGCGTCGCTTGCTACCGCTTCCGATCATGGTACAGCCTTGCGAGACACCGGGTTGCGCCGCAGTCGTCGTCTCTCGGCTTTGTTCTCCTTCTTGGTGCTTGGCGCGGCCTGTGTGATGGCATACCGTACATGGTTCGTCCCGGAGGAAGCGGTCGACGTTTCCCAGGTAGCGAGCACGGAAATCCGCGAACAGTGGCGAGTGGCGGTCAGCGAAGTCGAGCACAGCATTGCGCTTCACGGTGTTGCAGCTACGCATGCGGTCTTGAGCCAGGTTTATCAGATTCCGGTACGCCTATCGGGCTGGGCTCTCGCGCGTGTCGAGTGTCGCGCACAAGGCCCCTTGTGGCGCTGCCTTGCCGACCTGGATCGACGCCATCCGCATGCAAACAGCAAGGGGCTCATGAGCCGTGCGCCGGAGGGCTGGACACTGTCATTTCCGTCGATAGAAAAGGCAAGCGCCACGTGGGAGTTTCACACGTCCGTTCAAACCGCAGCTACTCAGCGTCTATTTTCACCGCAACAAAACAAGCGGCATCTTCTTAGCGCCCTGCAAGGAATACGGATGGCGTTCAATCGCATGGAACTGGGTAGCGACGTCCCAATCGCCACACGTACGCCTCTCGACAACGCAGGCCGGGCCTTGCCGTCTCCGCAGGGCTTGCCGCGGTATACACGAAGGCCGGTCCATATCGAAGGTCCACTGCGTTCATTGAGCTTGCTGCTTCCGTACACCCAATCGATTGGGTGGCGGAGTTTCAGCCTGGTTGTCGGTCACCCCACGATCCCGACGTCTGCAACCAGCCGGCTGCGTGTAACGCTACATGGAGAGCTTTATGAGCAGCTTGAAGTCGACACATGAATGCATGGGAACTGTCCATGCATCGCGGTCCAGTTTCTTGATGCGTGCCATTTCCCGGGCATTGATGTGGATGGCGACTTGCTTTGCTTGTGCAGGTTGGGCGGCCTCGCCTGCCGATGAAAAAATGGAAACACCCGTCGTCGCCTCAAACACGCCGGCCATCGACTCCAGCGAAGGCGATGGTTTGCTTGCCGATCAATTGTCCGTGCGTGAACTGATGCGCTGGGAAACGTCACAGGCGCTCAAGCGGCTGAGGGCAGATCGGGAATCACTTTCTGCGGGAACAGAGCGTCACACGCACCGGGCCGCTCCAGACCTTAACGCTGCCAGCCTGATTGCAATCTATGGAGTAGGGCGCAAGCTGATGGCTGAAGTTCGTATCGATGGCGCGTCCTTGTTGTTCATGCGCGGTCGGACAAATGCAGTCGGACCGGGAAAATCTCATCGCATGCGGCTGTTAAGTCTTACCGAGCGGTGTGTCGAAATTGCCATTGGCGATCAGCAGCGTGTCCTGTGTGCGAATGCGCAACTGCCGACTGGGGGCTGAAGTATGGATAGCTTGCAGACTCGTCGAAACGCAAACCGATGGACAAGTGGTTCTGCCTGCAACGCCAATTTCGATGTTACGACTGTACCCGTGTTCGAATGCTTGGATGATTTGCTCAATATGAGTTCGCCCATCATCAGGCCGCTCGGTCGCGAGCTCGACGTGCAGGGCCTGACAGCCCGTCTTTGCCCCGTTCAGCTGCAGGACGGTACCGTTGCCATCTTGTCATTGGCCGAGCATGTCGACGGAGATCAGGCTGAGGCTTTGGCTGCCCATGTGTTGCAGCATGGTTACCGGCTGGCTCAGCCTCAACGATATATCTTGCCAGCCCCGTTGTTGCTCGCCGTGGCGCGCGGTCAGATGCACCCGAACCATGACCAGGTCGGCAAAGAACCCGTCTCTTCAAGTACAGCCTTATCTGATGCATTCCAGGAAATGGTGGAATGGGGTGTGCGGTTCGGTGCCAGCGATTTGCATATCAATATTCATCTTCGAGAGGCCGAGTCTGAAGTCCGGTTTACCTTGTCCGGACGCTATGTCGCACCAGACCGCTTTCAGGGCATACCCACGCGTACGCTTCTGGACATGTTGTCCGTCATCTGGATGGATATTCGCGGTGGCAATGGGGCGGTGTTTGATACGTTTACCGAGCAGCAGGGCAGCTTTGTTCGAATGGTGGATGGAAAGCCGGTGCTGCTACGGTGGGCATCAATGGCTGCCGAACGTGGGCCAAGTGTCTGCTTGCGATTGCTGCCCCGCGAAGCTGGCCTGGACATGCCAACGCTTGACGAGCTGGGCTATCTGCCGCATCAATGCGAAATCATAGAATCTGCGCTGGCGACGCACGGAGGCGCCATCATCTTTTCCGGTGCCGTAGGTTCGGGAAAATCCACCAGTCTCGCCGCGTTGATGTCCGCTGTGCCGACGGACAGAAAAATAGTCACCCTCGAGGATCCGGTCGAATACCTGATCCCCAATGCGGTTCAAAACTCTCTGGTGCGAACCCTGC
This sequence comes from Pusillimonas sp., assembly GCF_029263785.1. Lineage (GTDB taxonomy): Bacteria > Pseudomonadota > Gammaproteobacteria > Burkholderiales > Burkholderiaceae_B > Pusillimonas. The sequence continues at coordinate 8,038 of NZ_JAJUFE010000013.1, forward strand.
GCGAAACCGCACACGATGATTACGGCGCAAAGTTGCGCACACTTAAACGCTCGGCGATGAATGATGTGCTGCTTGGCGAGATTCGTGATCGAGAAACCGGACGCGCCTTTCTGGATCTTGCCGGTTCCGGCGTAAGTGTATACACGACTACCCACGCCCCTTCTGCGGCTCTTGTCGGCGACAGGCTGGCTTCTGACTTCATTGGGGTACCTCGTGATTTCCTGGCGACTCCCGGCGTGCTCAAGCTCATCGTACATCAGGCGCTTTTGCCGCAATTGTGCGCCAACTGCTGTTTGACCCTCGAAGAGATGGCTGGAGTTGAATGCGCGCCATCGGGCGCCGGGTCGTGGGCGCGCTGGCTCGAATGGCTATGGCAAATGTACGGCATCGATCGCGACTGTTTGCGTATGCGCAGGCCCGGCGGCTGCCAAGTATGCCAAAAGACCGGCTCGCTTGAACTGGCCGGATATATGGGGCGAACAGTTGTCGCCGAATATCTTGAGCCGGCCTATGACCACGACTTATTGCAATCGATAGGCCGCGGCGAAAGTCTTGAATATCTTTCAAGGCCTGCAGCAAGGTCATGCGATATTCATCGACCGGAGTCGATGTCCTCCATCGTTCAATGCGCCATGTACAAGGCGTCCCGAGGCCTGCTGGATGTGCGCGACGTGGAACGCGCTTTCATGCCGTTGTCCGTGCAATACCGGAGGCGCGGTCTGGCAAGCCGATGGGGTGATGGGGCTGCCGCATGATGCACGCATGGTTTGTGCGCGTGGCCGCAATATTCCAAACACTTCTTGTCTACTGGGACAAGCGCTCGTTTCGTTCGGTCCGCGCCGATTATTTCGATTATTTGTCGGCGTCGATCAAGGGTGCGCGGGGTCGGCACTCGCTGCGCGATATTTTTGACAAGGATGCTCATCGTTATGCGACTCAGCCCCGCGGCCGTCTCGCAGCATCCTGGAGCCAGACTTACCAGGAATCCGGGGGCGATCTGTATGCAACCTGGTCTGGATGTGTCCCTGCAAGCGAGCTTGCGCTCGTGCGAGTCGCACAGTTGGCGGGGAATGACGCCTTGGTCGACACTTTACGCGATCTGGCACATGTCGCCGGCCTTAGCCATAAGGCAGGATATATCTTGCGCAGCACAGTATGGTCGGCGTTGCTGTCCTTATTGATCTTGTGTGGCATGGTCTTGGCCATTCCTGCAGTGACGGTACCCAGATTGGCGGGTTTGTTTGACTCGTTGCCGCCGGAGTATTTCGGTTCGTGGACCCGTGCTCTTTTTTCATTTTCGACGATGGTAGAAGCAGTCTGGCTGCCTGTCCTCATCTTGACCGCCGGCGTTGCATTTTTGGTTTGCTGGTCCATGGCGAATCTGACAGGGCCGTTCAGAAGATTTCTGGATCGCTGGTTTCTGTGGCGCATATATCGATCCCTTGGCGCGCTGGGATTCATGTCTTTCCTGAAGGTGATGCTGCAGCATCGTGAATCAGGTTCCACTCAGTTGCGGACCGCGCTGACGATGCTTGGTGCTGGAGCCTCACCCTGGCTGAGGGACCACCTGGACGAAATGGTCAATCGAATCGATCACGGCTTTGTCGGAGCAGACACGTTCGATACCGGCCTGCTGGAGCGTGAGCTCTACTGGTATCTGCAGGACATGATCGATGCGCGTGGCCTGGCCGGTGGTGTGGGCTTGCTGTGCGAACGCCTTGACGAGCGCGTGCTGCCCCAGGTGGAACGGCAGGCTCAGACCTTGCGCTGGTCTTTGCTGCTGGCCTGTGTGGCTGGCATGTTGATGCTTGGTTTATGGCACTACGCCACTATTGACGAGTTGCGCCGGTCGATGATGATTTTTTACGCGAGCCGCTGAGATGGGCACGTCTAATTTTTACCAAGGAGATATCCATGAGCACATTCAATCAATCTGCGGATCGCCAGAAGGGCTTTTCACTGGTGGAAGTGTCCATGGTCACAGCCATCGTGCTGCTGTTGGCCATCATCGGGATTCCCGCCATTGGGAGCTATGTTGTAGAGAACAAGGTGCCGAGGGCGGGCGAAGAGCTTGCCCGATTTATTCTTCAAACCAAGGTCAATGCCCCCAACGGAAGCGCTCAGCCCTTTGCTGGAATCAGCACGGCTCATTTCGCTGCTCTGGTGCGTGATTCGAGCATCTTTTCTGTCGTGGGAACGGAGGCTGCTCAAAAGGTATTTCACGGCTTGGGCACAGAAGGCGAGGTAACCGTTCAGCCCGTCAGTGCAGGTGCAGCGTTTTCGATCGGAATGTCACGCGTCCATCACGCCGCGTGCCCGTCTCTGGCGTCTATTTTGCAACGGGTGTCGAATACCATCTCGCTCACGCCGGCAGGGGGCGGTGCCACGGTGGTCAAGGACTCCCTCACGCCTTATAGCGCCCTAATGGTGGAATCGCGGTGTGCTCGCGGTGATGCCAATGATTTTCTGTTCACCATCAGCCACTAGGTCGGACGTTCAATCAAAATGGACAATGTTGCTGCTCGGGGCTTTGCACTTCTGGAACTGACAATAGCGGTGCTGATCGCTACCCTGCTGGTGGTATTTGCAGCCGACCGGGTCAGACAGAAGGTAAACGAAAATGCTGCTGAAAATCACGCTGTCTGGATGACTGCTGTTCGTCAGGCGACGGTGCGTTACCTCGAGCATCATGTGGCGTCGCTTGCCGAGCAGGGTAGTGCGCCAGCGATTCACGGATATCTGGATCCGTATGCGCCTACGGTTGCCGAGCTGAGGTTGAATGGGATGTTGTCGCCAGGCTTCCCTCTGCACGGATCCTGGGGGACCTCAGCAGGCATACGCGTTGTCGCAAGCAACCATTGTCCCTCCGATAGCTGCAGATTGGAGGCGCTGATTTATAGTGACCACCCCCTGGGCAAGGACGCGCAACATTCTCATGATCCGTCGTTGATTGCACACTGGTTGATTTCCACTGCCGGACATGGTGGCGCGGTCCTCAATGACAGCCCTTCCGTTATTGGAGGTGCAGGGTTCTCTTTCCCCAATCCACCGGATGAGCACGTTGCCACGCTGCCTGTCGGAACCGTCGCCATGGCAATCACAGCCGAACAAATGAATCAGCTTGCCTATCTCAAGGTCAGGGATCAACGAGATCCGCAGCTGCAAGGACCGGCCACTATTGCAGGTGATATCAGCGCCGGCGCAACATTGCGAGTAAGCGAACATCTGCAGATCGGCACGGTGGCCCTGGCACAGACCTCATGCGCAACCGAGGGTGCAATCGTGCAGGAAGCGAATGGTGGTTTGCTGATTTGTCGGATGGCGCAATGGGTCAGTGCAGGGGGAAGAGGAGGAGGCGGCTATTCGATGAACAGTTTGACCGGCTGTTCGTCAGCAGGCCTTAACCCGGTTACAGGTACTTGCTCGTGCCCCTCGGGCTATGGGCCGGTGAGAATTGCCGACAGTACCTCGGCGGTACCTGCCGAGGGCAGGACCCGAGGATACCTGTGTGTCGGTTGACTGGATTGCATTCTAGCGCCCAGGCCAGGCAGCAATGGCATTTCGCTCTTCTGGCGTCATCTTCGTAAGGTTGCCCAGCGGCATATAGTTATTGGCGATGACCTGTTTGATAAGGTCTGGTTGAGCCAGCACCTGCTGCTCGGTTTCGAGGGCCATGCCCGCTGGCGCAGCGGCAAACCCGGGCTGGGTGGGTTTGGCGGCGTGACACTGTACACAGCGTGCTTCCATTATTTGCATAACCTGGGCGGTGGTGACTCCTGGAGAATCTTCGCTGCGGTCAACCGGGCCTGATTTCGGTGCCGCCAGAAATGCGATGACCACCAGCAGTATCACGCCAACGATGGGATAGACCGGCTTGTTCAGGCCGCTATGACGCAAAACGAAGTATTGCCGAATGGCGGCCCCCGAAATGATGAACAGGCTGAGGATGATCCAGGCATTTGGTCCGCTATAAATGAACGAGTAGTGATTGCTAAGCATCAACAGCACTACCGGTAAAGTGAAATAGGTGTTGTGTACCGAGCGCTGCTTGCCACGCTTTCCGTCAAGGGCATTGGGTTCCTGGCCTACCTTCAGGGCCGCAACCATGCGGCGTTGCCCCGGGATGATCCAGAAGAACACATTGGCCGACATGCAGGTAGCCATGACCGCACCAGTAATAAGAAACGCGGCACGGCCCGGGAAGATCTGGCAGGCCAGATACGAGACGATGATCATCATCACGGCGACTGCCACGCTGAGTATTCCGTCGTGATCCATATTTGGACTGATCCGGCGACAGAGCTGATCGTAGACTATCCAGCCCACGAGCAAGAATGCGACCGCAATGACACCGGCTTGCCAGCCATCTAGTGCGGCAACCCACGCCCAGTCGGCACCCGGGTTGACCAGATAGAACGTAGGTTTGCTGAGGTAAAGCGTGGCAAAAATTGCGAAACCGCTCAGCCAGGTTGTATAGGCCTTCCAGAAGGCCCAGTGCAGGTCCTTGGGCAGTTCGGATGGAGAGGTGAGGAATTTTTGATTGTGGTAGAAGCCTCCGCCATGAACCGCCCACATCTCGCCGAAAACACCGCGCTTGCGGTCTTGCTCGGATTGGGGCGGACGCAGGCTGTTGTCGAGCATGACGAAATAAATTGACTCGCCGATCCAGGCAATGGCGGCCACGACGTGCAGCCAACGCAGCAGCAGGTTGCCGAATTCCAAGAGGTACGCTTCCATGTGTCTAGTTTCCTTGTGCCGAGCGACGAGTACTTAGCCAGGTGCCGCAAGTTGAATAGTTAGCTGCCACGGTAGGTGGAGTATGACCACGGGGTGACGACGAGAGGTACGTGATAGTTCTGCCCCGCATCAGCGACACCAAAATTGATCGTGACCTGATCGAGAAACGCGGGGTCGGGCAGGGCGACACCTTTGGATGCGAAGTAGGCCCCTACGTGAAACACCAGCTCGTAGCGACCGGGCTTGAGTTCGCTGCCTTGCAGCAGGGGTTCATCGCAGCGGCCGTCGGTGTTTGTCTGTGTCTGTTTGACGAGTACTCGTGCAGCGCCCTGGCCTGTGTACAGATCCAGCTGTACGCCAACTGCGGGTTTGCCATGCATGGTATCGAGTACGTGCGTGGAAAGCTTTCCCATGTTGTCTCCGGTGGGGCCCCTGAGCCGAGCCTTGATTCTTATGAGTAGAAACCCGAGGTCTCTATGGATTGTCAACAATTTGTGTTGACGATTCTGTTTTACCTACCAATAATTGTCAATAGCGGTTTGCCCACAATCTGCTTTGCAACCTGGCTAAATGATCCGGCCCTTGCAGGCAGCTGGGCCGATTTTCGCCTCATGCGGAGACTTTATGCTTTGTTTGGACCAACATGCCGATTCCGGTAGCGACATCGCCGCGCCACGTGCGTCTTCACTACTGGAAGGCGGCCGGGGCGGCAGCGAGGTCGATCGCGTCCACGCCGAGATTTTCGACGCAGTCATGGATCGTCGTCTACTGCCCGGTGCCAAGCTGACCGAGTCCGCCCTGTGCGAAATATTCTCGTGCTCACGAGCCACTGTCCGGGCTGCACTGGCCCAGTTGGCACACGACAAGCTGGTGGTGCTAAGGCCGAATCGAGGTGCCTTCGTCTGGCGCCCCAGTCAGGCTGAAATGCGAGATGTCTTCGAATTGCGGCGCGATATTGAATGTCTTCTGATTGACAAGCTCATCGCATTGCCAGATTTGCCGGCACGCCTTAAACCCCTGCGAGATATGGTCCGCCACGAGCGGCAAGCATTCGAGCACGGCGATCGCATCAGCTGGCTCAGGCTCTCGAATGCGTTTCATGTGAAGCTGGCCCAGCTTGCCGGCAACGATCTGTTGACTGAACTCATGCACAGTCTGTGCTCACGGACGACCCTCATCATTGCCTATCGCGACACCCCCGCAGGCAGCACCTGCTCGTATGCAGAACACGAGCAGATCCTCGATTTGCTCGAAGCGGCCGATCGCGAAGGCGCGCGACAAGCCATGTCGCACCATTTAAGTGATTGTGAAGAACGCATGCTGGAAGCGCAGCCCGGTAGGGTCGACCCGTGGTCTGCCTTCAGCGTCAAGCTCAAGGAGCATCCATGAACGACATCTATCCTCGCGATCTGATCGGTTATGGACGTAAGCCGCCATTTGCCGACTGGCCCGGCCAATCAAGGGTGGCGGTGCAGTTCGTGCTGAACTACGAAGAGGGAGGCGAGCGCTGCGTCTTGCATGGCGACGACGGATCCGAGCAGTTTTTGTCGGAGATCATCGGCGCGGCCGAATACCCCGATCGTCATCTGTCGATGGAATCCATCTACGAATACGGTTCCCGGGTGGGGGTGTGGCGCATTCTCAATGAATTCGATCGACGCAAGCTGCCGCTAACCGTGTTCGGGATAGGAATGGCGCTCGAGCGTAATCCGGACGTCGCGCGGGCGATGGTCGAGATGGGCCATGAAATTGCAGCTCATGGGTACCGCTGGATTCATTACCAATCCGTGCCGGCCGATATCGAAAGAGATCATATGCAGCGTTGCCTCGAGACGATCAGGAATGTCACGGGTGTAACGCCTCTTGGCTGGTACACCGGTCGAGACAGCCCCAATACCCGCCGTCTTGTGGTAGAGCAAGGCTGCTTTTTGTACGACTCCGATTACTACGGCGACGACCTGCCTTTCTGGACAACGATTCAAACTTCCGACGGAGCTTCCAGGCCACACCTGATCGTTCCGTATACGCTCGATTGCAATGACATGCGGTTTGCCACGCCTCAGGGTTTCAATACCGGTGACCATTTCTTCACCTATCTGAAGGATGCGTTCGATGTGCTGTATGCCGAAGGTGAAGCCACCCCCAAGATGATGTCCATCGGCCTGCACTGTCGACTTATTGGGCGCCCGGGACGCTTCGCCGCCCTGCAGCGTTTTCTGGACTACGTGCAAGGTCACGAGCGTGTCTGGATATGTCGTCGCATTGATATCGCTCGTCACTGGATCGAGCGGCATCCGTATCAGGCCAAAGCGGCCGAGGGAACAACATGAGCAACCGTGTAACGCTTGACCAACTCAATACCATGCCCGTCGATCAGTTCGTCGGCGTGCTGGGCGGAATTTTTGAACACTCACCATGGGTTGCCGAGCAGGTAGCGGGCATGCGTCCGTTTCAGGGTATCGATGACCTGCACCAGGCCATGGTGGACCGCATTGTCGACGCCGGACAAGAGGCTCAGTTGGCTTTGATTCGAGCTCATCCCGAGCTGGCGGGTAAAGCGGCGATTCGCGGTGAGCTGACACCGGAATCCACTTCCGAACAGCGCGGAGCGGGTCTTGACCAGTGTTCGCCCGACGAATATAGCGAGCTGACGGCGTTGAACCAGGCCTACCGCGAAAAATTCGGGTTCCCGTTCATCCTTGCGGTGCGGGGTCATGACAGACGTAGCATCATCGAACAATTTCGGCGTCGACTGGCCCTGACACCAGCAGAGGAAATCACGGAATGCCTCGAGCAAATATACAAGATCGGGCGTTTTCGCCTCGATGACCTCATCAGCACGTCCAACGGTTGAACGTGCTCATTTTTCTGGAGTGACTTTTCATGGCTGCACCCAATTTGCCCGTCGGAACCGTCATCAATGCACCACCTGTCGCCGAGCCGCCTGAATTTGCGGTTCGCCACGCCAATCTGGCCTCAGCCGACTTCGGTGCGCGTGTCGTGTCGTGTTCAGATGAGTTCTTTGGCGCTGCCGAGCGCATGTTGCAATCGTCCGATTCCATTTTCATTGTTGGAAAATTCGACGACCACGGGAAGTGGGTCGATGGCTGGGAAACGCAACGTCGGCGTAACGGAGGCCACGACCACGCGGTCGTCAGGCTTGGTCTTCCGGGCGTCATTCGCGGCTTTGACATCGATACCAGCCATTTCACCGGTAATTTTCCACCGGCGGCATCCGTTCAGGCCTGTTACTGTGCCGACGGGGCCGACCCTGCAGAAGATGCCGTCTGGACAGACATACTTCCGGCCACGTCCTTGTCCGGCGGTTCGCACCATTTCCTGCCCGTTCAGGACGACCGTCCCTGGACGCACGTACGCCTGCACATTTATCCTGATGGTGGCGTCGCCCGCTTTCGTGTGTTTGGGCAACCGCTCTGTGACTGGCATTCAAAAGATCCGGACGCGTTGTACGAAGTCTCGGCGCTGGCGTCGGGCGGACGCATTGTGAGCTACAGCGATGCGCATTTTGGAACCCCGTTTCGACTGATCATGCCCGGCCGCGGTGTCAACATGGGAGACGGATGGGAAACCCGGCGCCGACGCGATCCGGGCTTTGACTGGTGTGTAATCGAGCTGGGTCACGCTGCGATCGTCGAGAAAATTGAAGTCGACACCGCGCATTTCAAGGGCAACTATCCAGACAAGGTTTCCATCCAGGCAGCACGAGTCGAGCAGGGTACCGATCAGTCAATCACGACTCAGGCCATGTTCTGGCCGGAGCTGCTGGGTGAACAAAAGACCGAAATGCACAAGCAGCACTATTACACCGGTGACCAGATCAACGCGCTCGGACCGGTCACACATGTCAGGGTCAATATGTTCCCAGATGGCGGGATCAGCCGGGTGCGTATCTGGGGTCGTCTGGCCCGTTAAGCGAGCAATGCTGGATTTTGTGGAGTCTGAATGTCAATTCTCAAGCTTGAACGTCTGACCAGAGAGTCTTTCGCGCCTTTCGGTGATGTCATCGAGATAGGCAACCGCGACTGGTTCCCCATCAACGGGGGAACCACGCGCCGTTACCATGATCAGGCTCGTGTGCAAGTGACAGGCGATGATGGTCAGGGTGGCATCAGCATGGCCAGGGGAGATGCGTTCGAGTTTCCACTTTCCATCAACATGCTCGAAAGACATCCGTTAGGCAGTCAGGCGTGGATTCCCGTGAATGGCACCCCGTTTATCGCCGTCGTGGCACCAAACGGGGTCAATGACCTTCCTGATGAAACTGGAATCCGCGCCTTTTACGTCGAAGGTGTGCAAGGGGTCAATTATCACCAGGGCACCTGGCACCACCCCTTGATGTCGCTTGGCCGCACAGGCGATTTCATCGTCATTGACCGTATCGGCACAGCTCCAAATTGTGATGAGCGCACCCTTCAGCAGCCACGTATCGTGGATGGCAGTTTCGAAGTGGGTAGCGCAGACATATCGCTATCGGGGCCCTGAGCCAGATAGCCAAACTCCAGACGACGTGCTGTGGCGGTTTGCGCAGTTTCGAAGTCTGTCTGCTTAGGTTTATAGTGTCCCTATGGGACGGACATAAAAAGTAAAAGAATGAGCCGGCTGCATCTGATGCCGCCGCCGGCTACGGAGGCAACATGAACGTTCGACGTGTCATTCGCTTTTATCTCAACGGCGAGCTTTGCGAAGTCGCTCCCGGGTCGCCCACGCAAACTGTGCTGCAGTATTTGCGTGAAGATCGTAAATTGATCGGCACCAAGGAGGGTTGCGGCGAAGGCGACTGCGGAGCCTGCACGATTACCGAGGCGGTGCTCCGGCCCAACGGCCAGGTCCACTTCCAGGCGGTCAATTCCTGCATCCGGTTTTTACCTACTCTTGATGGAAAGGCTATCTGGACTGTCGAGGGGCTCGAGCAAAACGGTGCATTGCACCCGGTTCAACAGGCCATGGTCGATTATCACGGGTCGCAATGTGGCTTTTGCACGCCCGGCTTCATTATGTCCATGTACACCATGTACCAGAACGGCAAGCGTCGTCCGGTGCGCGAAGAGGTGCTGGATGCGCTGTCGGGAAACCTGTGCCGGTGTACCGGTTACCGACCGATCATCGACGCAGCGTGCAATATGGGCAAGTACGATCCGGTTTCGGTCGAGCACGAACAACTTCGAAAGCAGCTGCAAGGCTTGCGTGAACGTTCCGAGGGCATGCTGGCCTTCGAAGCTGCAGGCAAGGCCTATTTCGCGCCGACCACCGCCGACGAACTGGCAGAGCTCTTCCATCGCCATCCCGATGCTGTCGTACTTGCCGGCGGAACCGATGTGGGACTATGGGTAACCAAGCAACTGAAGGACCTTCCGGTCGTTATTTATCTGGGTGATGTGCACGAACTCGACTACATCGATTCGCGCGATGGTTACCTGCATATTGGCGCGGCGGTATCCTTGAATGCCGGTTACGAAGCCATTACCGGGCAGTACCCCGAAGTTCGCGAGCTCTGGAAGCGATTCGCTTCGACCCCGATCCGCAACTCCGGCACTCTGGTAGGCAATCTCGCGAACGGCTCGCCTATTGGCGATACTGCTCCGCTACTGATTGCGGTGGGTTCCACCGTGGTATTGCGCAAAGGCTCGCGTCGCCGCGAATTGCCTTTGGAAGACCTGTATCTCGACTACCGCAAGCAAGATCGCGAACCTGGCGAACTCGTCGAAAGTGTAAAAGTGCCTTTGCGCGATCCCCACTGCCTGGTGGCGAGTTACAAGCTCTCGAAACGTGTCGACCAGGATATTTCGGCGGTATGCAGTGCCTATGCCATCAAGCTCGACGGTAACAAGATTGCGTCGGTGCGCATCGCTCACGGAGGCATGGCAGCAACTTCAAGGCGCGCGTACCAGGCCGAGCAGGCCCTGCTCGGGCGCGAATGGTCCGAGGCCACTGTCGCTGCGGCCATGCAGGCGCTTGACGAAGACTACAAACCCATGACCGATATGCGGGCGTCGGATGAGTATCGCCGTACCTCGGCACGCAACTTGTTGTATCGCTTCTATCTCGAAAGCATCGGTCAGGCGAACGTCCGAATTGCTGTTTAGTTCTGTAGAAGGGCGTCGATTTTTTGTATTGGCAGCCCACCGTCCCATAGGAGACGTCATGAACACCAAAACATATCAAACCGTGGGGCAATCGCTAGTCCATGAAAGTGCGCGATTGCATGTGACGGGTCAGGCGCAATATACCGACGACCTCCCCGAGCAACACGGAACCCTGCACGCAGCGCTGGGGTTGTCCCGACGCGCCCACGCCAAAATTGTCTCCATGGATCTGTCCAAGGCGCGTGAGGCCCCGGGTGTGGTCGCAGTTGTGTGCCTGGATGATGTGCCCGGCGAAAAATACCTGGGGCCCTTCCTGCACGATGAGCCGGTTTTTGCCGACGGGGTGGTGCAATATGTGGGCCAGCCCTTGTTTGCGGTAGCAGCCACTTCTCACGAGGCGGCGCGTCGTGCTGCACTTTTGGCCCAAATTGAGTACGAAGATCTCGAACCCGTCCTGACGGCCGATGAGGGTGCACAGCGCGAATCATATGTATTGCCACCGGTACGTATCTCTCGCGGCGACGTGCCCGGTGAACTTGAGCGAAGTCCTCATCGCCATCAGGGATACCTGTATTGCGGCGGGCAAGAGCAGTTTTATCTCGAAGGGCAAATTGCTTATGCGCAGCCCGGCGAGGACGGCGAGATGCTGGTATTAAGCTCCACTCAGCACCCCTCTGAAATGCAAAGCATGATCTCGCATGTGCTTGGGCAGCCATTTCACACTGTTCGCGTGCAATGCCGCCGCATGGGAGGCGGCTTCGGAGGCAAGGAAAGCCAGTCATGGCCGTTCGCCGTGTCAGCCGCCTTGCTGGCCTGGCGGACAGGCAAGCCCGTCAAGTTGCGGTGCGACCGGGACGACGACTTCATGATCACGGGCAAGCGGCACGACTTTTCGGCCGATTATGACGTTGCCTACGATGATCAGGGGGTGATCACTGCCGTGGCGTTTCAGCAGCGCTTGCGTTGTGGGTATTCGGCCGACCTTTCAGGCGCGGTGGCTGATCGCCAGGTGTTCCATAGCGACAATGCCTATTACCTGCCCACCTTCGACATTCATTCATTGCGGGTAAAAACCAATACGCAGTCCAACACGGCTTTCCGCGGGTTTGGTGGTCCACAGGGAATCCTGTGTATCGAGTACGTGCTGGACGACATTGCCCGTCGTTTGGGCGTTGACGCGCTTGACGTGCGCAAGCGCAACTTCTATGGGCGTGACGAACGCAACGTAACGCCCTATGAAATGCTGATCGAAGACAACGTTATTCACGAGCTGGTCGATCAGCTTGAACAAAGCAGTGAGTACCGTCGTCGCCGCGAAGAAATCCGCCAGTTCAACGCGACAAGCAAAGTGTTGAAAAGAGGCCTTGCGCTTGTTCCCGTCAAGTTCGGCATTTCGTTCACTGCTACACATCTGAACCAGGCGGGGGCGCTGGTTCATGTCTATACCGATGGCTCCATCCTGGTTAACCATGGTGGTACAGAAATGGGTCAGGGGCTCAATACCAAGGTCGCCCAGGTGGTCGCAGAAGAGTTCGGAGTCGACATCAGCCAGGTTCGGGCGTCGGGCACCGATACTTCCAAGGTCGCAAACACCTCTGCTACCGCGGCATCCACGGGAACCGACTTGAATGGCAAGGCGGCGCAGGACGCATGTCGCAAGATCAAGGCTGCGCTGGTGGCCTACGCCTCAGACCAATTCGGGTGCGATGCCGAAGAAGTACGGTTCCGCGATGGCCAGGTCTACTGCGGCGAACGTGTCATGAGCTTCCGCGACTTCGTTCAGAAGGCCTACATGGCGCGAGTTGTGCTTTGGTCGTCGGGTTTCTACAAAACCCCCAAGATACATTACGATTTCAAGACCCTTACCGGCCGCCCGTTTTACTACTTTGTCTATGCTGCTGCCTGCTCGGAGGTCGTTGTCGATACCTTGACGGGTGAAAGCAAGCTGCTTCGTGCCGATATTCTTTATGATGCCGGCCGGCCCATCAACCCAGCTGTTGATCTGGGCCAGATCGAAGGTGGGTTCATACAGGGCATGGGATGGCTTACCACCGAAGAGCTATGGTGGGACGATGCCGGCGCACTCAAAACGCATGCCCCGTCCACGTACAAGATTCCGTCCATCTCAGATTGTCCCGAACAGCTCAATATTCAGTTCTTCGACAACGGAAACACCGAGAACAACATCTATCAGTCCAAGGCGATGGGCGAGCCGCCCCTGCCGTTGGCTATCTCGGTATTTCTGGCCATACGGGATGCCATCGCCTCTGTCGCGGATGGCAAGGTTGACATTCCCCTGAATGCGCCTGCGACCGCCGAGCAAGTATTGAGAGTACTCGACCATGTTGCACCAGACCGCTTTTTGTCGGCCTCGGGCACGACGGCGGCCGACCCTGCCGAGGCGGTTGCCCTGACGACAGAGTCCGAGGGTGGGGCGGGACAATGAGTCAGATGTTGGCCCCATCGGCTCAGCGCGTTCACGGTCGCTGGGTGGAAGCCGCCTTGCGTTGCATTGGCGGTGGGGGTTCCATGGTACTGATCACTGTCATACGCTCGTTGGGTTCGACGCCGCGCGACGCGGGTACGCGCATGTGGGTAAGCAGTGGTGGCGCACATGCCACCATAGGTGGAGGCCATCTCGAGCTGCAAGCCATAGATACGGCTCGCGCCATGTTGGAAGATGCTTCATCGCCGGCCGTGTACGTGCGTCACTACTCGCTGGGGCCGAGCCTTGGACAATGTTGCGGAGGCGCCGTATGGCTGGCTTTCGAAAAGCTTGATCGAAACGATATTGACTGGTGCGAAAAATACCAGTCGCTGCTTGATAGCGGAGCCAGCGTGCGTCGAACGCGGCGACTCTCACCTGACTCATCAGCCAGTCCCACGCTCTTTAAAGATGCCACGTCTTCGGCGCGCCACATTTCACTCGAAGCCCTGGACGCCAGGGCGGTGACCCAGCCCGACGCCAGTTGGAAGGAAGCCTCTGGTGAGCTTGTCGACATTACACCAGGAGACGCACCGCTGGTTGTCGTATGCGGGGCGGGTCACGTCGGCAAGGCTTTGGTCCGGGTGTTGGCCGAACTACCGGTCAGAGTGGCCTGGCTCGATCCCCGCGAAGACGAATGGCCGTCCGACCTTCCCGATAATGTGCAATGCGTCAATGGGGGCGCAGACGAAGTTCCGGATTTTCCGGATGATGCATATTGGCTGGTGCTGACGCACAGTCATGCTCTTGACCTTGAGATACTCGAGCAGGTACTGCGACATAAATCATTCTCGTACCTTGGCTTGATTGGCTCAAAAACCAAGTCGGCCAAGTTCAGATCGCGCTTGCTGCGCAAGTTTCCCGAATCATTGGTCGACCGAGTTACCTGTCCTATTGGAGTCGTCGAGACGTCCAGCAAGGTGCCAGGTGTGATTGCCGTGTCGGTCGCTGCACAGCTGGTCGGGCTGTTCGAAACAGCAGGTGCCGGCAAGCCCTGAGCCGCTGTGGGCACTTTACGCGCAACAACCTCTATAATCATTGGTTACCTCTTTATTCTGCGCGTTGTGCCCCGATGAAAACCACCGAGATCCGTCAGAAATTCCTGTCTTTTTTTGAGTCGAAAGGCCACACGGTCGTACCGTCGTCGTCGTTGATTCCAGCTAACGATCCGACCCTGCTGTTCACTAATGCAGGCATGGTGCAGTTCAAGGATGTTTTCACTGGCAAAGACAGCCGGTCGTATCAGCGGGCGGTCAGCTCGCAACGATGCGTTCGCGCAGGCGGCAAGCACAACGACCTAGAAAACGTGGGTTACACCGCCCGGCACCACACTTTCTTCGAGATGCTCGGAAACTTCAGCTTCGGAGACTATTTCAAGCGCGAGGCCATTGCCTATTCGTGGGAACTCCTTACCGAGGTATATGGCCTGCCCGCCGAAAAGCTGTGGATTACGGTGTATCAGGAAGATGACGAGGCCTACGATATCTGGCTGAACGAAATCAAGGTGCCTGCCGAGCGCATCATTCGCATCGGCGACAACAAAGGTGGGCGTTACGCCTCTGATAATTTCTGGCAGATGGCAGACACGGGGCCATGCGGTCCCTGTTCCGAGATTTTTTACGATCACGGCCCCCAGATCTGGGGCGGGCCTCCCGGGTCACCCGAAGAGGACGGAGATCGCTACATCGAGATCTGGAACCTCGTGTTCATGCAATTCGAGCGCGATGCACAGGGCAATATGCTGCCCTTGCCAAAGCCTTGTGTCGATACCGGCATGGGCCTTGAGCGCATCGCTGCCGTGTTGCAGCATGTGCATTCCAACTACGAAATTGACCTTTTCCAGGCTCTTATTTCAGCTGCAGCGCGAGAAACCCGCACTGCCGATTTGAGCAATAACTCCCTCAAGGTAATTGCCGATCACATCCGCGCCTGCGGGTTTCTGGTTGTTGACGGTGTCATACCCAGCAACGAAGGTCGGGGTTATGTCTTGCGCCGAATCGTGCGTCGGGCCTTGCGTCATGGTCACAAGCTGGGGCAGACCAAGCCTTTCTTCCACCGTCTGGTCAAGGATCTGGTCGAGCAGATGGGGGACGCCTATCCCGAGCTGGTCGCCAATCAGGCTAGGGTCGAACAGGTGCTGCGCCAGGAAGAAGAGCGTTTCAGTGAAACGCTTGAAAACGGCATGAAGATCCTTGAATCCGCCTTGGCTGGCTTGAGCGAGGGAAGCCAACTGGATGGCCAGACGCTGTTTACCCTGTATGACACATACGGGTTCCCGGTCGACCTCACCGCCGACATCTGCCGCGAACGCAATGTCGAAGTGGATCTGGCCGGGTTTGACGTTGCCATGTCCCGCCAGCGCGAGCAGGCCAGGGCGGCGGGCAAGTTCAAGGCGGCCGGCGGCCTGAGTTATCAGGGCGTAGACACCCGCTTCGAAGGATATGAACAGCTTCAGGGGCAGGGGAACATCACTGCCATCTACGTGGATGGCACGTCGGTCGACCGTATTGACGCCGGCGCCGAAGCCATCATTGTCCTGGACGCCACGCCGTTCTATGCCGAGTCGGGCGGCCAGGTGGGAGACGCGGGTGTGCTTGAATCGGGCGATGCGCGATTCGAGGTTTCGGACACGCAGAAGGTTCAGGCCAATGTGTTTGGACACCATGGCACTCTGGCCTCAGGAAGCCTTCAGGTCGGTCAGACCATTCAGGCGTCGGTAGATGCTGAGCGCCGTGCGCGCACAATACGCAATCATTCGGCGACTCACTTGATGCACAAGGCCTTGCGCCAGGTGCTGGGTGGTCACGTGCAGCAGCGCGGATCATTGGTAGACGCCGATAAGACACGATTCGACTTTGCTCACGACGCTCCTGTTACTGCAGCGCAAATCAAGGAGATAGAGCGTATCGTCAACGACGAGATTCTGCAGAACCACCCGGTTCAGGTGAATCACATGTCGTACGACGAAGCCGTAGCGGGTGGTGCCGTTGCATTGTTCGATGAAAAGTACGGTGATGTGGTCCGCGTGCTGGATATTGGTTCTTCTCGAGAGCTGTGTGGGGGTACCCACGTGGCTCGCACCGGAGACATCGGGCTGTTCAAGATTGTCTCCGAGGGTGGCGTTGCAGCGGGTGTACGGCGCATCGAAGCCGTGACGGGTGTCAACGCGTTGAACTGGGTCCAGGAAACCCAGGCTACCCTGAATCATGCCGCTTCCTTGCTCAAGACGCAGCCCGCTGACCTTGCCGACCGAATTCAGCAGTTGCAGTCGCAGCTGAAGTCTCTTGAGCGAGACCTCGATCAGGCCAAGAGCAAGCTCGCGACCTCGGCAGGCAACGATCTGGCGGGGCAGGCAGTTGCCTTGCCGGGTGATTCCCGACTGCTTGTAGCCAATATCGACGGGGCCGACCCCAAAGCCCTGCGCGGCATGGCCGATCAGCTTAAGGATAAACTCAAATCGGCAGTGGTCTTGTTGGCCACCGAGGCCGAAGGCAAGATCAGCCTGGTTGCTGGGGTCACATCTGATCTGACAGGAAAGGTCAAGGCGGGCGAGCTGGTGGGTATGGTTGCTGGTCAGGTAGGCGGTAAGGGCGGTGGACGCCCTGACATGGCGATGGGTGGTGGTTCTGACGTCGCTGCGTTGCCAGGAGCCATTGCTCAGGTGCATGATTGGGTGCTTGCCCGTCTACAGGGGTAAACATGGCAGATACCACTACGCATCCGGAATTCGACCTCGAAGTCGATGCCTCGGGTCTGAAATGTCCGTTGCCGATATTGCGGGCAAAGAAAGCCCTGGCGCAACTCCAAAGCGGTCAGGTGCTGCGGGTTATCACTACAGATCCTAATGCCATCCGCGATTTTCAGGCGTTTTCCAGACAGACGGGCAATGGCTTGCAGGCCCAAATAGAAAGTGGCGAAACGACAATTCATTATCTGTCGCGTCGCTAGGTGTTGTTGTCTGGCTGCTCAAGCCACGTGCGCTTGCGCAGGTGCAGCATTATCCTTGGGAGATTTGCGTCTTTAGTTTGCTTAGCAAGCCTTAAAGATGCTAGAATCTATTGTTTTTCACATCATTTTCAAAGGATTACCTATGGTGGTGATTCGTTTAGCCCGTGGTGGCTCGAAGAAGCGTCCGTTTTACAATGTTGTAGCAGCCGATTCGCGCGATCGTCGTGATGGCCGTTTTATCGAGCGCCTGGGTTTTTATAACCCGGTAGCCAGCGAAGGCCAGGAAAATCTGCGCCTGGCTCTGGATCGAGTCGAGTACTGGAGGGGCAATGGTGCCCAGATGTCCCCGGCCGTGACGCGTTTGGTCAAAGAATACTCCGCCAAGGCAGCTGCCTGATAGGCTTGTGGCCTGATCAGGGCAATGTCGGCATGACCGGCGCGTACTCCGAAGGTCCTCCGCAGGATCTCATTGAACTTGGGCGTATTGTCTCGGCGTACGGAGTGCGCGGCTGGATCAAGATCCAGCCGCACTCGTCTCAGGCCGAAGTCCTTTTGCAGACTTCAGATTGGTGGTTGAAGGCGCCCGTCCCGCAGATCGGCGGGGCGGGCGCTTTTGCGCCTCCTCGAAAAGCGAAAGTGCTGGCGTCACGTCCGCATTCGGCGACGGTGGTGGCAAGTCTCGATCTTGCGCCGGATCGCAACGCTGCTGAAGCGCTAAAGGGGCATACCATCTGGGTTTCTCGTGCGCAGTTTCCGCCCGAGGATCCTGACGAATACTATTGGGTCGATCTCATCGGTTGTGTCCTGTACGGACACGATTCCGATGGCAGTCCTGCGCTCATCGGAAAAGTGGTCAATGTTTCCGATAACGGCGTTCATGCGGTATTGCATGTTGCGCGCGCGCAGCTCGAGGCCGACGGCTCGTTGACCCTGCTACAGAATCAGAAGGGCAGGCACATCGAAACCTTGGTGCCATTTGTGCGTGCGCATGTGCATACTGTCGATATCGCCGGCAAGCGGCTGGATAGCGACTGGCCGGTAGATTTCTGACTGCCATGCGCTTCGATGTTGTCTCTCTGTTCCCCGATATTTTCGAAGCAGTCTGCAAGTACGGTGTAACGGGTCGTGCACACACCCAGGGTTTGTGGCAACTGAAGGTGTGGAATCCTCGCGATTTCACACAAGACGTGCATCGTACGGTAGACGACCGGCCATATGGCGGCGGCCCCGGGATGGTCATGATGGCCCAGCCGCTTGAAGATGCCGTCAATGCTGCGCGCGCCGATCGAACCGATGAGACCCCGCCCGTCTGGCTCATGAGTCCGACAGGGCGCTGCTTCGATCAGAAGATGGCACAAGAACTGGCCTTGGGGCCGGGCGCAATTTTGATATGTGGCCGTTATGAGGGCGTCGATCAACGCTTCATCGATCGTTGCGTGACGCATGAGGTCTCTATAGGAGACTTTGTGCTTTCAGGGGGAGAGATCCCCGCTCTGGCAATAATGGACAGTGCCGTTCGGTTGCTGCCGGGCGCTCTGAACGACAAGGAGTCGGCTTTGCAAGACTCTTTTCACGATACGCTCACCGGATTGCTTGACAGCCCGCATTTCACACGGCCCGAGGTGTATCAAGGGCAGGCCGTGCCCTCTGAGCTGCTTTCCGGCCACCACGCCAACATTGCTTTGTGGCGGCGCAGGCAATCGTTGGCACTTACCATGGCCCGCCGGCCCGATCTGATTGAGTCCGCCCGTCAGGCGGGGCGCCTCAGCAAGTCTGATGAGGCGTTTCTGGCGTCTTTGACCAAGAATTAGAACGGGTTTTCCCGCCCGGGTGTTATCCGGGCGGGTTGGGTACGGGCTTAAACCAGTCGCTGCAATTGTTCCTGCACTTTTTGCAGTGTCTGACTAAATTGCTCGACGCGGGCCTTCTCTTGTTCGACAACCTGGGCAGGTGCCCGCAGAACGAAACTTTCATTCGAGAGTTTGCCCTGAGCCTTGGCAATTTCTTTCTCGAGGCGTTCGATTTCCTTACCCAGGCGGGCGCGCTCGGCATCCACATCAATTTCAACATGCAGCATCAACTGGGTGGTACCGACCACCTGGACGGGTGCGCCCAGGCTGGGCAGGCTTGAGACAATTTCTACTTTCTCGAGCTTGGCCAATGCCGCAAGATATGGACTGTTGATTGCCAAAGTGGTCGCGTCGCCCAAGGCGATAAGTGGAACACGCTGGGCCGGCGACAGATTCATCTCACCACGCAAGGCGCGCACGGCTTCTATCTGGGCCTTGAGCTCAGCCACCTGGGCCTCGGCCTTTTCATCAATTTTCGTCAGGTCGGCAACGGGGTAGGGCTGGACGCAGATACTGGTTTCAGTGTCGACCTGTCGTTGACCGGCGACGACAGACACCTTCTGCCACAACTCTTCGGTAATGAAGGGCATGATAGGGTGCGCAAGGCGCAGCACCGTTTCAAGGACGCGGATGAGCGTTCGCCGAGTGCCTAGCTGTGCCGCCGCATCGCCCTGCTGTATCTGTACCTTGGCAAGTTCGACGTACCAATCACAGTATTCGTCCCATACGAAATGGTAAAGGGCATTGGCAATGTAGTCGAAGCGGTATTCATTAAAGCCGCGCTCGATATCAGCTTCCAGGCGCTGTAGCAGGCTGACGATCCAGCGATCGGCAAATGAGAGCTGTTGATCATTGTCGCCCCAAAGGTCGTGACCCTCGGTGTTCATCAGCACGAAGCGAGTGGCATTCCACAGCTTGTTGCAGAAGTTTCTGTAGCCTTCGCAGCGCTTGAGGTCGAAATTGATGTTGCGGCCCAAAGTCGCGTACGCAGCCATTGTGAATCGCAGGGCGTCAGTGCCATAGGCGGGGAAGCCTTGGGGGTAATCCTTGCGGGTACGCTTTTCGATGCTGGCAGCCTGCCGGGGATTCATAAGCCCGGTTGTGCGCTTGGCCACCAGTTCTTCGACGCCAATGCCGTCGATCAGGTCGACCGGGTCGATGGTATTGCCCTTGGACTTGCTCATCTTCTTGCCCTCGAGGTCGCAGATGAGGCCGTGCACATAGACATCGCGAAATGGCACCTTGCCGGTAAGGTGCATGCTCATCATTACCATCCGGGCAACCCAGAAGAAGATGATGTCGAATCCGGTGACCAGCACGCTTGAAGGCAGGTAGCGCTGGAGGTCGGGAGTTTCTTGAGGCCATCCCAGGTCGGTGAACGGTACCAGTGCGGACGAGAACCAGGTGTCAAGGACGTCGGGATCGCGTACGAGCGGTTCGGTAACACCGGCTTCCCGTGCCATTTGTGTGGCTTCCTCTTGGGTGCGAGCGACGAAAATGCGGCCATCAGGGGCGTACCATGCGGGAATCTGGTGTCCCCACCAAAGCTGTCGCGAAATACACCAGTCCTGTATTTTTTCCAGCCACTGGTTGTAGGTGGTCGTCCAGTTTTCCGGGTAAAAGCGCACGCGGCCGTCGGCGACAACTTCCAGGGCGACTTCGGTAATGCTTTTGCCCGGGTGTAACGTGCCTTCGGGAGCCGGTTTGCTCATGGCGACAAACCATTGGTCGGTCAGCATGGGCTCGATAACCGTATTGGTACGGTCTCCACGGGGCACCATCAGCTTGTGGGGCTTGACGGCCTGCAACAAGCCTTGGGATTCCAGGTCGGCCACAATCTGCTTGCGTGCCTCGAATCGATCAAGCCCCCGGTATTTTTCTGGGGCATTTTCGTTGATTCGTGCGTCGAGGGTCAGGATGCTGATCTGATCAAGCGCGTGTCGCTGGCCCACCGCATAGTCGTTGAAATCGTGAGCCGGTGTGACCTTGACAACACCGGTACCAAATTCCCGGTCTACATAGTCGTCGGCAATGATGGGAATTTCGCGGTCACATAATGGCAGCTTTACGCGCTTGCCGATAAGGTGGGCATAGCGCTCGTCTTCGGGGTGCACCATCACCGCGACGTCACCCAGCATGGTCTCCGGGCGTGTGGTGGCTACAACCAGATGTGAGACACCAGAAACCGGTTCGGCAAGCGGGTAGCGGATTTCCCACATCGATCCGTCTTCTTCTTCGCTGACCACCTCGAGATCGGATACTGCGGTTCCAAGGACCGGATCCCAGTTGACGAGGCGCTTGCCCCGATAGATAAGCCCTTGCTCGTACAGGCGAACGAACGTTTCGACAACTCCCCGTGACAGGTTGTCGTCCATGGTGAAGTACTCTCGCTCCCAGTCGGCTGATGATCCAAGGCGGCGGAACTGTTCGGTGATGGCGCTGCCGGACTTTTCCTTCCATTCCCAGACTTTCTCAACGAATTTTTCGCGGCCAAGGTCGTGTCGAGAGATATTTTGAGCGTCAAGTTGACGTTCAACCACAATTTGCGTGGCGATGCCGGCGTGGTCGGTGCCAGGTATGAAGACGGTATCGTCTCCCTTCATGCGATGGTAGCGAACCAGCCCGTCCATGACGGTCTGGTTGAAAGCGTGGCCCATATGAAGGGTGCCCGTGACGTTTGGCGGCGGAAACTGTACGGCGAAGGGTACGCTTTGATGGCCTGCCGCAGGTTCCACATGGCGACCGCCCTTGAAATAGTTACGGGCTTCCCAGTATGAATACCAGCGCGATTCGATTTCTTGGGGCTCGAAGCTCTTTGAAAGCTGGGCCGATGTGTCTGCTGCAGAGTTTGAAGTCATGGCGAGTAAAGCGTCAAAAAGTGTCGGCGCCGGTATTCAGGCGCCGTCTTGAGGGGTGTATGGCAGGAACGCTTGTGAAGCGTGTGCGTGGTCGGCCGTGGGCAATGCCGCGGCCGACAGGTAATCCATCATTTTATGATGGAGTGCGGAATCATGGGCATGGTAAAATGAACGGTTAGCAAAAACAGCGCCGAAGTCGTTGTTTTGTCTTGCAAATTTGCTTTTTTTAAACCTTATGGTTTCCGGTCAAAGGATCGGACCATTATGCGCAAGCATACTCGTCCGGGCTCGCGGCTCGAAATCTCCTTTTTTCACTCCTCGGATATTTTATGGCTATTGAACGCACTCTTTCCATTATCAAGCCCGATGCCGTTGCAAAAAACGTTATCGGACAAATCGTCGCCCGTTTTGAACAGGCAGGCCTCAAGGTGGTGGCCGCTCGCCTGCAGCAATTGTCGCGCGCCGAGGCCGAGGGTTTTTATGCGGTTCACAAAGAGCGCCCCTTTTTCAAGGATCTGGTGGAATTCATGATTTCGGGTCCGGTGTTTGTTCAGGTCCTCGAAGGTGAAAACGCGATTCAAAAGAACCGCGACCTGATGGGCGCCACCGATCCCAAGAAGGCCGAGCCCGGCACGATTCGCGCCGATTTCGCAGACAGCATCGACGCCAACGCCGTTCATGGTTCTGATGCTCCTGAAACCGCCGCCGTTGAAATCGCTTTCTTCTTCCCCGAAAGCAATATCTACAGCCGTTAATTTCTGACGCCGCAAACGCGGGCAGGCAAGTTGTCCATGTCTCAAACCGAACCTGTAAACCTTCTTGGCCTTGGCAGCCCCGAACTGAGCGATCTGGTCGCACAGTGGGGGTGCAAGCCGTTTCGTGCCAAGCAACTGCAGCGCTGGATTCATCAGCGTGGCGTTGACTCGTTCGACGACATGACCGACCTGGCCCGCGATTTTCGGCGGCAGCTTGCCCAGAGTTGCGTCGTGGCCGCTCCAAGTGTCCAGACCGAACAAAGGTCGAACGATGGTACGCGCAAGTGGCTGTTTGATGTCGGGCGCAATAATGCTGTCGAAACGGTGTTCATCCCCGAAGACGATCGCGGTACCTTGTGCATCTCCAGTCAGGCCGGCTGCACGGTGGCCTGTCCTTTTTGTTCGACGGGCTATCAGGGATTCAACCGGAACCTGACCACCGCCGAGATCATCGGGCAGCTTTGGTATGCAAAGCGCGTGCTTGAGGCCGATTCCTCCAGTGCCCGTATTTCCCGCCCAGATGGCACGCCGGCCAGTCAGCCCCAGCGTGTCATCAGTAATGTCGTCATGATGGGCATGGGAGAACCCCTGCTCAATTACGACCAGGTGCTGGGAGCCTTGCGGCTCATGCTCGATGACAATGCTTATGGCTTGTCCCGACGCCGGGTCACGGTGTCTACTTCGGGGGTGGTTCCCATGATCGACCGGCTGGCACGCGACTGCCCGGTGGCGCTGGCCGTGTCCTTGCACGCGCCCAACGACGCGCTGCGCGACAAGCTGGTCCCTCTAAATCGCAAGCACCCGCTTTCTGAACTGCTCGATGCGTGCAATCGTTATCTGGAGCATGCGCCACGCGATTTCATTACTTTCGAGTACATCATGCTCGATGGCGTCAACGATAGCGATGAGCATGCGGCGGAATTAATAACTATTGCAAAACGTGTCCGATGCAAGTTTAATTTGATTCCGTTCAACCCTTTTCCGCAGTCGGGGCTAAAGCGCTCTCCTGCGGCTCGCGTGCGATTATTCGCGCAACGTCTCATGGATGGTGGCGTCGTTACGACTGTGCGCAAAACCCGTGGCGACGACATCGCAGCTGCTTGCGGGCAGCTTGCCGGCGACGTCCAGGACCGCACACGTATCCATGAGCGGCTACCTGATCGCGCGACCATAGCCATCATAGAGGAACGCGAATGAATAAACCGCTGCTTCGAGCTGTCAGTTCCAATTCCGAACCCTTGGCCGAACCCGACGAGGCAAAAGGCCTGGGCGCATCGCTGCGCCAGATCCGCAATGCCCGGGGTATCAGCCTTTCTGACGCTTCAGGGCGTCTCAAATATTCTGTTCGTCAACTCGATGCGCTCGAGAACGAGCGCTGGGACGAACTTCCGCAGGGCATGCTGCTGCGTGGCTTCGTCAAGAACTATGCGCGCTTTCTCGAGGCAGACATGCAGGCTTTGCTGACCATGCTCGAGAATCAGGTGGGAAGCCAGGCTGCCGCACCCGCCTCAATGCCTGTTCAAAGGGCCAGGCTCAGCGAAACCGACCTACCTTTACATTCTGAAAGCAGCTCCCGCTCGTGGGGCTGGTTGCTGGTAATAGTTGCCGTTGTCGTTGTTGCCGGTGTTTATGCGATCAATCGGGGTTGGGTGCCCGAATCCTGGTTGATCTTTGATTGGCTGAAAGCACTCAGGTAATGACAGATTCGTCAAATTTTAGTTCAAGCACTGGCTCTCCCGCTTTGGTTGGACCTGCTCCGCGTCGGCAAACGCGCCGCGTAAACGTAAGCTGGGCCGACAATACCGTGCGGGTGGGCGGTGACTCACCGGTCGTCGTGCAGTCGATGACCAACACCGATACCGCTGATGCGGTAGCTACAGCCATTCAGGTCAAGGAACTGGCTATGGCGGGGTCCGAACTGGTGCGCATCACGGTCAATACGCCAGAGGCCGCTCGCGAGGTGCCAGCCATTCGTGAACAACTCGACCGCATGGGCGTATCGGTGCCCCTGGTAGGCGATTTTCATTACAACGGCCACAAGTTGCTTAGCCAGTTCCCCGAGTGTGCTCAAGCATTATCCAAGTACCGGATCAATCCCGGCAATATGGGAGGGGGCAAGCGACGCGATGACAACTTCGCGCAAATGATCGAGGTCGCCGCTCGCAACGCCAAACCGGTGCGTATAGGCGTCAACTGGGGCAGCCTCGATCACGAGCTCCTGGCCCGCATGATGGATGAAAACGCCAAGCGAGATCGTCCCTGGACCGCCCAGGCGGTCATGCGGGAAGCGCTGGTTGTGTCTGCCATCAGCAATGCAATGCGGGCCGAAGAGCTCGGATTGCCTGGCGACGCCATCGTGCTTTCATGCAAAGTCAGTCATGTACAAGATCTGATCGCCGTATACCGCGACCTGTCCTCGCGTTGCGATTATCCGCTGCACCTGGGCCTGACTGAGGCCGGCATGGGAAGCAAGGGAATCGTTGCCTCTACCGCTGCCCTTAGCGTACTGCTGCAAGAAGGTATAGGCGACACGATACGCATTTCGCTTACTCCTGAGCCCGGCGGTGACCGCACTCGTGAAGTTGTCGTTGCGCAGGAAATCCTTCAAACCATGGGGCTTCGTGCCTTTACGCCCATGGTGGTTGCATGTCCGGGTTGCGGTAGAACCAGCAGCACGGTCTTTCAAGAGCTTGCCGATAGCATTCAATCTTATTTGCGCAAGCAGATGCCGGTCTGGAGAACCCGTTATCCCGGCGTCGAATCCATGAACGTGGCAGTGATGGGGTGTGTGGTGAATGGGCCGGGCGAAAGCCGGCACGCCGATATTGGCATCAGTTTGCCGGGTACGGGCGAGATTCCCTCGGCGCCTGTGTATATCGATGGCGAGCGGACGGTCACCCTCAAGGGCGACCACATCGCGACCGAGTTTCAGGCCATTGTCGAGAATTATGTCGAGCGGCGCTACGGGGTGCCGGGCGCACAACGACCCTAACAGTTTCCTAAAAAGTATTTATGTCGCAGTCGTTCAGAAAAGTTCATGCCGTCACGGGCATGAAGGACACCCTACCCGATAGCAGCGCCCAATGGGAGCATCTTGAGGACATCGTCCGAAAGTGGCTGGCCGCTTATGGTTATCGCAATATGCGCACTCCGGTTCTTGAGCATACCCGCCTGTTTGCCCGCGGTATTGGCGAAGTGACCGACATCGTCGAAAAAGAAATGTATTCGTTTACGGATGCATTGAATGGCGAGCACCTGACCATGCGTCCCGAGTTTACGGCTGGCATGGTGCGCGCCACCATTGAACATAATTTGCTCTATGATCGCCCTCAGCGCGTATATGCACTGGGTCCTGTGTTCCGGCACGAAAAGCCGCAGCGAGGGCGCTATCGGCAGTTTCACCAGATCGACGTCGAAGCGCTTGGCATGGCCGGCCCGGACATTGATGCCGAGATGATCATCATGTTGTCCCGGCTATGGAAGCTGCTCGGCCTGAACGATATCCGGCTCGAGCTCAATTCGCTTGGCCAGGCGGACGAGCGCAAGGCACATCGCGAAGCCTTGGTGCAACATCTGGAACGGCACATCGATGTGCTGGACGAAGAAGCGCGCCGGCGCATGCACTCCAATCCCCTGCGGGTGCTCGACACCAAGAATCCGGCAATGCAGGATATGGCCAACAGTGCTCCGCGCTTGTTTGATTTTCTGGGCGAACAGTCTCTTGCTCATTTTGAGGGCGTCCGCAAGCGTCTGGACGATGCCGGAATAGCCTATCAGTTGAATCCACGCCTGGTTCGTGGTCTCGACTATTACAACTTGACTGTCTTTGAATGGGTTACAGACAGGCTTGGTGCGCAGGGGACGGTTTGCGGAGGCGGACGTTATGACGGTCTGATTGAGTTGCTGGGTGGAAAGCCTGCGCCTGCCGTGGGCTTTGCCATCGGCATGGAGCGCCTTCTCGATTTGTGGGACCAGACCGCGCCTTTCCAGGCGCCGCCCGAGTGCCAGATCTATATGGTGCATCAGTCCGACGACGCGCAGCGAGAGGCAGCTAAACTTGCAGAGGCACTGCGTGATGACGGATTTAAGGTTATTGTTCATCCCGGATCGGCCAGCTTCAAATCGCAATTCAAGAGGGCCGACGCAAGTGGGGCGCAGGTGGCCGTCATCCTGGGTGAAGACGAACTCAAGAACCGGCAGGTTAGTGTCAAGTGGCTGCGTCAAACCGACGACACGCAAGCACAACAAGAGGTCATCCCCATGGATCGCCTCGTAGAAGAACTGAAACAAAAGGTCTAAAGCATGGCATACGATTTAGAAGAACAGGAGAAACTGGACGCTCTACGGGCCTGGTGGGACCGTTACGGAACATTGATTGTCATCGTGTTCGTCGGAGCGGTACTCATTTTTGCCGGTGTGCGGGCCTGGCAGTGGTATCAGGGGCACCAGGCCTCGCAAGCCATGGGTTACTTTGAAGCGCTCGAGAACGCTGCTGTGCAACAGTCAGAGGATTCGTTGCCGCGTATCAAGGCGGCCAGCGAAACTTTGCGCAAGGATTTCCCTGACTCCGGCTACACATCGCGTGGTGTATTGATAGCCGCTGCGGCGCTCAAGTCCAGGGGTGACCTTGATGGCGCGCGCGAGCAGCTTGAATGGCTGGTAGCTCAGGGCGACGATCCCGCGCTGGTTCCCCTGGCTCGTCTCCGTCTTGCGGGCATCTTGCTTGAACAGCAAAAATACGATGAAGCGCTTGCGCAGATAGATGCCGCACCGCCGGCATTTGAGGGATTGTTCGCAGATCGGCGGGGCGATATCCTGGCGGCGCAGAACAAGAAGGACGAAGCAGTACAGGCCTGGCAGACGGCAGTCACCCAGCTCGGGGACGATCCACTGGTGCAGGTCATACAACTAAAAATCGATGCAAATGGTGGAGCCTGATCCATGCAAGCTAACTTCTTCCGTCGTGTCTTGACATTAACGACTGCAGGCCTTGGGGCGGCGGTTCTTGTAGGTTGCTCGATGTTTTCGCCGAGCAATCCGCGTTATGAACCTGTTCCGTTAACCGAGTATCCGGCGGGGATCTCTGCCAACATTGCCTGGAATGTATCTGTAGGCCGAGATGGTGGCAGCGGCTTCGCTCCCCATGTGGTAGGCGATGCTGCCTATGCGGCGGCCCCCAATGGTTCGGTGGTAAAGGTCGGCTTGTCCACCGGAGCCGTGCAATGGCGCGCCGACGCGGGCAAGGCTTTGTCTGCAGGCGTGGGTTCCGACGGTCGCGTAACTGCCGTCGCCGCACGCGACGGAACCGTCATCGCCTTCGATGAACAGGGCCGCGAAAAATGGCAGGCGCGTGCATCAAGCCAGGTAGATATTCCTCCGGCTGTGGGTGCCGGAATTGTGGCTGTCCGCAGCAGCGATTACCGCATTCAGGCGTTTGACGCCCAATCCGGCGAGCCGCTATGGAACGTGCAAAGACCCGGGCCGGCGCTGGCTCTCAAGACCAATATGCAGATGGTCATCATCGAAGAGATGTTGATCTCCGGTTTGCCCAATGGCCGGCTCATTGCAATCGATGCCGCCAGCGGTGCGGTGCAATGGGAAGGCACTGTCACCGTTTCGCGTGGTGCAACCGATCTGGAACGTATCAGTGACATCGTTGGCGCACCGCAGATTCAAGGCCCCCTGATGTGCGGTGTAGCCTATCAGGGACACATCGTCTGCTTTGATATCACTCAGGGCGGTCGACCCCTATGGGAACAACCCTTCTCAAGTACCACGGGCATGACCACCGATCCGCAGCATGTTTACGCGGTCAATCAGCGCGACGTGGTTTACGCCTATGGATTGGTAAACGGTCAGGAGGTCTGGAAGCAGGACGGCCTGCGCAATCGCCGCTTATCGGGCCCGGCAGTCGTTCCACAAGCCGTTGCGGTAGGAGACTACCAAGGTTATGTGCATTTCCTGTCGCGTTCTGACGGCCGGCTGCTTGGCCGCGTTCAGGTTGGCGGCGGGGCCGTGGTTTCGCCGCTGGTGGGCAGCGATCGCGGCGTGCTCGTTCAAACGGGCAACGGCAATCTGGTTTTGGTTGGTGTGAATTGAACTCTACTTTTTTCAAGCCGGTTGTCGCCCTGGTGGGCCGGGCCAACGTGGGGAAGTCCACGTTGTTCAATCGCCTGACTCGTTCCAGGGCGGCACTGGTTGCCGATTTTTCGGGCCTTACGCGTGATCGCCACTATGGCGAGGGACGGATGGGCAACCGTCCGTTCCTCGTCGTCGATACCGGTGGATTCGAGCCTGTCGCCAAGGACGGAATTTTGCGCGAGATGGCCAGGCAGACGCGCCAGGCAATTGCCGAGGCCGATGTGGTCATTTTTTTGGTTGATGCCAGGGCGGGTGTCAACGCTCACGACCATGAAATTGCCAGCCTGCTCAGAAAGTCGGGTCAGAAGGTGGTATTGGCCGTCAATAAGGCCGAAGGCATGCGTCACTCGGGTGTCACTGCCGAATTTCACGAACTGGGCCTGGGCGAGCCGCATGCCATTTCAGCTTCTCACGGCGATGGTGTTGCCGATCTCATAGAACTGGCACTTGCTCACGTGGACGCACCTTTCGAGGCCGACGACGAAACCGTCGACGATGCCGATGTCGCCTGGCCAGAGGGCATCGACCTGGCAAGCGAACCCGAAGGCGAAGACGACGCTTCGGCCAATGAGCCGCCTCACCGTATCAAGCTTGCCATTGTGGGTCGGCCAAACGTCGGTAAATCAACGCTCATCAACACCTTGTTGGGCGAAGAGCGTGTCATCGCCTTCGATATGCCCGGCACCACGCGTGACGCCATTGAAATCGAATTCACCCGCGGAAACAAGTCGTACACGCTGATTGACACAGCCGGCCTGCGCAAGCGGGGCAAGGTGTTCGAAGCCATTGAAAAGTTCTCGGTCATCAAGACATTGCAGGCTATTGAAGCGTGCAATGTGGTTGTCCTTATGCTGGACGCCACAACTGAGATTTCCGATCAGGATGCTCATATCGCCGGGTTTGTGCTTGAAACAGGACGCGCTTTGGTCGTTGCCATCAACAAGTGGGACGGTCTGGATGACGAGCGCCGAGAGCTG
This sequence comes from Pusillimonas sp., assembly GCF_029263785.1. Taxonomy (GTDB): domain Bacteria; phylum Pseudomonadota; class Gammaproteobacteria; order Burkholderiales; family Burkholderiaceae_B; genus Pusillimonas. The sequence continues at coordinate 37,893 of NZ_JAJUFE010000013.1, forward strand.
ATCCGCCGCGAGTTCGATCGTAAGTTGCGCTTCCTGTCATTTGCAAAGATGCATACGATTTCTGCCATGAACGGGCAGGGAGTCAATGCGCTGTTGCGTTCCGTCAACGCAGCGCATGCGGCGGCATTCGCCAAGCTTTCCACACCTCGTCTGACTCGAGAGCTTCTTGCAGCAGTAGAACAGCAACCCCCACCGCGGAAACGCATTTATCGTCCCAAGATGCGCTACGCTCACCAGGGGGGCCAAAACCCTCCGCGCATCATTGTGCACGGCAGTGCGCTGGATGCGATTCCAGATTCCTACAGGCGCTATCTCGAAGCGCGGTTCCGGGCGGCGTTCAAGCTGGAGGGCACTCCTTTGCGCATCGAATTCAAGGCTTCCCGCAATCCTTACATCCAGGAGTCCAAGTGAGTCGTTTCTGGAGCGATCACGTTGCTGATCTTGTCCCGTATGTTCCGGGTGAGCAGCCCAAGGTCATTGACCTGCTGAAGCTCAATACCAACGAGAATCCTTACGGCCCATCACCCTTGGCCATCAAGGCCATGAAGGCAATGCTGGATGATCGCCTGCGCCTGTATCCCGATCCAGAGGCGCTTGCGCTGCGTACAGAAATCGCGGCCTGTTACCGGGTGGACGTTGCGCAGGTGTTTGTCGGAAACGGTTCGGATGAAGTGCTGGCGCATATCTTTCATGGCTTGTTTCTGCGCGAAGGCCGGCAGGTATTGATGCCCGACATCACATACAGCTTTTATCCCACGTATTGCCGGCTTTACCACGTTCCCTTCGAAACGGTCCCTCTGGCTGAAGATTTTTCCTTGAGGATATCTGATTACACGGACGAAAGGGCGCGGCGCGCGGCGGGAATCATTTTCGCCAACCCGAATGCTCCGACCGGCATGGCACTGACGCTGGACGAAATCTCGCAAATTGCCGGCGCCAATCCGGATACCGTTGTGGTGGTTGATGAAGCGTATGTCGATTTCGGCGCACAATCGGCTGTGTCACTGCTGGATCAGCATGACAACCTGCTGGTTGTTCATACGTTTTCAAAATCGCGTTCACTGGCCGGTATGCGGGTCGGCTACGCTATGGGGTCCGTCGAACTGATCGAAGGGCTGCGGCGGGTCAAGGACAGCTTCAATTCTTACCCGCTGGATATGCTGGCACAGGCAGGAGCATTGGCCGCAATCAAGGATACGGCCTATTTTGATCAGACTCGAAAAGCAATCATCCAATCGAGGGAGCAGCTTTGCCTGGATCTGCAGGGCATGGGCTTCGATGTATTGCCCAGTGCTGCCAATTTTGTTTTTGCCCGACACCGTGTTGCCGACGCCACCAAGCTTGCCGCAGCGCTTCGCGAAAAGCACATTCTGGTTCGCCACTTCGGGTTGCCCCGTATTGATCAATACCTGAGAATCACCGTCGGTACCGACCGGGATTGTCGACGTTTATGCGTGGCCCTGGCGGATATTCTGGGCAACGTACAGTAAAAAAGGTGCGCAAAAATATACACTAAAGCGTCGTAGTCTCATGGCGCATTGCGGGAAAACCCTGTAAAGTATCTCTTTGAGCATCATTCATATAACAACACAATTGGAGTTAAGCCAATGAGTAATAAAGGGCAAACACTACAAGATCCATTCCTGAACGCTCTTCGTAAGGATCACGTGCCCGTATCCATCTACCTAGTCAACGGAATCAAACTGCAGGGGCAGATCGAATCTTTCGACCAATACGTCGTTCTGCTGCGCAACACAGTCACTCAAATGGTCTACAAACACGCGATTTCCACTGTCGTGCCCGCACGCCCGGTGAATTTTCAGTCGGATGATCAGTCTGCAGCCTGATTTGTCAGAAGCCATTGCAAGCTGGAAAAGCCCGCCGAGTGCCATGCGCCGGCGGGTTTCATTTTTAGGCGGTGAATGAAGACTTTGATAGTAAGCGTCGATCTGGGCGAACCGGATTACCAGGCGCATGCCGAAGAATTTGCCATGCTGGCCGAAGGGGCGGGTGCGCAAATCGTCGGGACGGTCGTGGCACGCCGGGCGCGACCGGACGCTGCGCATTTCATAGGCAAGGGCAAAGTCGAAGAGGCCTTGCTGATGGCAGACACCGGACAAGCCGACATCATCCTGTTTGACCAGGCCCTTAGTCCGGCCCAACAGCGAAATCTCGAGCGCGTGCTCAAGCGGCGGGTAGTCGACCGCGTCTCCCTGATTCTGGATATTTTTGCCTTGCGAGCCAAGAGCCATGAGGGAAAGCTGCAGGTTGAACTGGCTCAGTTGCAGCACCTGTCTACCCGATTGACTCGCTTATGGACCCACCTGGAGCGGCAGCAGGGCGGGATCGGCATGCGTGGTCCGGGCGAGTCCCAGCTTGAAATGGACCGACGGATGATTGGCGCCAAGGTCAAGCTTCTGAAGGAACGGCTCGACCGCGTGCAGAGACAGCGCCTTACCCAAAGGCGCGCGCGTGCTCGCAGCAGCACTCTGTCAGTGTCTCTGGTTGGTTATACGAACGCAGGCAAATCCACACTATTCAATGCCCTGACCCGTGCTGACGCGTACGCAGCAGATCAACTGTTTGCCACGCTCGATACAACGACCCGCAAGTTGTGGATTGAAGGTACGGGCCAGGTGGTTCTTTCGGATACCGTGGGCTTCATTCGCGACCTGCCGCCAACGCTGATTGCCGCGTTTCGCGCGACCCTCGAAGAGACGGTTCATGCCGATTTGCTGTTGCATGTGGTGGACGCGTCCAGTCATCAGCGCGACGAACAAATTGCCGAAGTTCGCAAGGTGTTGGCCGACATCCACGCCGACGAAATTCCCACCATTCTTGTCTATAACAAAATTGACGAAACGGGCTATGAACCCCGGGTGGAGCGTGACGAACATGGTACCATTGCCCGAGTATTTGTAAGCGCCCTGAAGCGTGCCGGCCTGGACGCTTTGCGTGGGGCAATCGTAGAGGCTGGCCAGACAACGAGAAGCAATGCGTTCAATATCGAAAATCTTCAATCTGAATGACCCGGGCTGGGGCCGTGGCGGAAGCGGTAACGATTCCGAGCCTCCCCGAAGGCCCAACCAGGGTGGTGGTCCGCCTGATCTCGATGAAGTCTGGCGCGATTTCAATAATCGCCTGGGAGCCATGTTTGGCCGCAAACCTCGTCGTGGTGGTATCGGCAATGGGGGCGGTGGCAGTGGTTCGGGCCCCTCGTTGCCCAAAGGTTCTCCTAAAACCATCGGTGTGATCCTTGTCGTACTGGTGGCCTTGTGGCTGGCCAGCGGCTTTACCATCGTTCAGGAAGGGCAGGTTGCAGTCGTTACCCGCTTCGGGGCCTATACCAAAACCCTAACTCCCGGCCTGCAGTGGCGACTGCCGTACCCGATCGAAGATTCCCAAACTGTCAACATCGCCCAGCTGCGTACATTTGAAGTCGGTTTTCGCGGTAATGCCCGAAACAAGGTCCTGAGCGAATCCCTGATGCTCACCACCGACGAGAATATTGTGGATGTCCAGTTTGTGGTGCAGTACCGGCTCAATCCCGAAGGCGCGCCCGACTACCTGTTCAAGACAAGCCAGCCTGACGAGTCCGTACGCCAGGCCGTCGAAACCGCCATGCGAGAAGTAGTGGGCCAGCAGCCGATGGATTCAGTCCTGTATTCGGGCCGTACTGAAATTGCCGCCCGCGTGCAACGCTTTGCCCAAGAGATCCTCGATCGCTATCAAACTGGCATACAGGTAAGCACGGTCGCCATACAGAACGTTCAGCCGCCCGAACAAGTGCAGGCAGCATTCGACGACGCCGTCAAGGCCGGCCAAGATCGCGAACGCCTGATAAACGAAGGTAACGCCTATGCCAGCCGAGTGCTCCCCGAGGCCCAGGGTCAGGTTGCCCGCATGCTGCAAGAGGCCGAAGGTTACCGTGCACAGGTCATTGGTGATGCCCAGGGTGATTCAGCACGGTTTGCCAGTGTGGAAACCGAGTACTCCAAGGCGCCGGAAATCACACGCGAACGCATGTATCTGAGCACGATGCAGGGCATACTTGAAAGTACTGCCAAGATCGTCGTCGACACAGCCAGCGAAAACAATATGCTGTACCTGCCGTTGGACAAGATAACGGGTCAGGCAGCCCGTCCGGCTCCGCCGGCTCCGGATTCCGGGTCAGACTCGAGCACCTCGGCTGCCGCTGCCACAGGCGCGGCTGCCCAGGGTTCGTCGTCGACAAGAACGCGAAACACTCCGTATAGCAATGGCGCCTCGGGCGCGCTTGCCAATCCTTATTCGCGCTAACCGGAGGCCCTAATGCAACGCTTTTTTCCGTACCTCATTGGCCTTCTGATAATTTTGGCCGTTTTGTCTTCTTGTGTATTTGTCGTGCGTGAGCGCGATTCGGCGCTCGTTTTTGCGCTGGGTGAAGTGCGTGAGACCATCACCAAGCCCGGTCTTTACTTCAAGCTGCCGCCGCCATTCCAGAACGTGGTGTTTCTTGACAAGCGCCTGCAGACTATCGAAAGCAAGGATCCCGAGCGTATCCAGACCGCCGAAAAGAAGAACCTGCTTATCGATTCGTTCGTCAAATGGCGCATTATCGATCCCCGTCAGTTCTACGTGACGTTCGGGGCGAACACCCGCGCGGCCGAAGAACGGCTCAGCGCCCAAATTCGTGATGCGCTGAACGCGTCGGTTAACGTACGTACCGTCAAGGAAGTCGTGTCCAGCCAGCGTGGCGACATCATGAAAGAAATGCTGACCACCGTCGATAACCGCGCGCGTCCGCTGGGTGTCGAAGTGGTCGATGTCCGACTGCGCCGTATTGATTTTGCCCCTGAGATCTCTGAGTCTGTGTATCGACGAATGGAAGCCGAGCGTAAAGAAGAAGCCAACCGTCTTCGCGCGTCGGGCGCGGCAGATAGCGAGCGGATTCGTGCTCAGGCAGATCGTCAGCGACAAGAGCTCCTGGCCTCGGCCTACGCGCAAGCCCAAGAGATTCGAGGGCAGGGCGACGCTGAAGCCACGTCCATCTTTGCCGAGGCGTACAGCAAAAACCCCGAGTTCTTCAGTTTTTACAAGAGCCTTGAGGGGTACCGCTCTGCATTCTCCAGCAAAGACGACCTGCTTGTCATCAGCCCCGACTCGCATTTCTTCCGTTTCTGGGAAGGCGTTCAAGGTGGACAACAACCGGCTTCGCCCTGAGCCCGAGTTTTGCGGCAAATGGTACCCGGCAGTGGCCGTTTCCCCTCAATTTGGGAATGGCGCCACATCACGGTACAATACGCCGTAAGTTGAAATACTCCGCAAGCGACTTGGCGGGCTTACGCCCCCGGTCGCTTTTTGTTTGGACCCAATCCAACCGCTTTAATACCGACTCGCATGATTTCCACCTGGTTGTTGCCAGAAAGCCTGGCAGACGTACTTCCGGCCGAAGCGCGCCGTATCGAAGAACTGCGGCGAGAGCTTCTGGACCTGTATCGCGCCTATGGATTCGAGCTCGTTGCGCCACCTTTGGTCGAGTATCTGGATTCGCTCCTGTCTGACAAGGGAAGCGATCTAGCACTGCGTACCTGCAAGCTGGTCGACCAGTTGTCGGGTCGCACCCTTGGCTTACGTGCGGACATCACCCCGCAAATCGCCCGTATTGACGCGCACCTGCTCAATCGCGAAGGCGTCACCCGGCTTTGCTATTGCGGTTCGGTATTGCACGCGCGTCCGGCGGGGTTGCTGTCAGATCGCGAGTTGTTGCAGATCGGCGCCGAGCTATTCGGGCATGCCGGCGTCGAGGCCGACATCGAAATCATTCAGCTTGCGCTCGAAAGCGTACACAGGGCAGGTGTGCAGGGTGCGCGTCTCGATCTGAACCACCAGGGTATCGTGCATAGTCTTATCGATTCTGATCTTGCCTTGGCCCCGGTCGCCGACGAGGTCATCGACCTGCTCAGCACCAAAGATATACCCGGAATTCAAGAGCTTGCAGGCCGGGTGCCCGATGTACGGCCGGAAACCCTTGATGCGCTGTTGACCCTGCCTTCCCTGTACGGCGATGCCGGTGTCCTGGGAAAGGCACGATCAGTATTGCCTGATTTGCCCCGAATCAAACAGGCGCTGGCCGACCTCGAAACGCTTGTCAGGGCGATGCCCGATTATGAATTCTCCATTGATCTGGCTGATGCGGGAAGCGGCTACGGGTATCACTCTGGCGTCATATTTTCAATTTACGCGCAGGGCTGGCACGATGCGCTGGTCAAGGGCGGCCGGTACGACGGAATAGGTCGTGTATTTGGACGAGAACGGCCGGCAACAGGCTTCAGCATGGATTTGCGCAAATTGTCGTCCGGCCTTCCGCCTGCCGCGCTCACCAAGGCTATCCGCGCGCCGTGGGGTACCGACCCTGCACTGATGGAAACCTTGCGCGAGCTGCGTGCCTCCGGCGAAATCGTGGTGCAGTCGCTGCCGGGGCAAGCCCACGATCTGGATGAGTTCACCGTTGATCGTGAGCTTGTTCAAATTGACGGGAAATGGCAGGTCAAGGCTATAAACTGATTCTTTATCTTCGTGCGGCCGCCCGCCGGCTCGCGGTTCAACCATTCAGGGCCCCAGGCGGGTCAAACATCGAAACGTTATGAGCAAGAACATCGTCGTGATAGGCACCCAGTGGGGTGATGAAGGCAAAGGCAAGATCGTCGACTGGCTGGCAGAATCGGCCCAGGGCGTAGTGCGATTTCAGGGTGGTCACAATGCCGGCCACACACTATGGATCAACGGTCAAAAGACCATCCTGCGGCTTATCCCTTCGGGAATCATGCACCCCGGGCTGACCTGCTACATTGGCAATGGCGTGGTCCTTTCGCCCGAGGCCCTGCTCAAGGAAATCGCCGAGCTCGAACAGGCAGGCCTGGATGTTCGCTCGCGACTGCAGATATCGCCTGCCTGCCCGCTTATCCTTCCGTATCACGTGGCGCTGGACCAGGCCCGCGAGCTGCGCAAGGGCGAAGGCAAGATCGGTACGACCGGACGCGGTATCGGCCCCGCCTACGAGGACAAGATCGCACGACGGGCGCTACGGGTCCAGGATCTCTATGATCCCCAAATCTTCGACGAAAAACTTGAAGAAGCGCTTGATTACCACAACTTTGTGCTAACCCGGTATCTGGGAGCCGAGGCGATATCGGCACAGCAGGTCCGCGACCAGGCCATGGAATTCGCCGGCCAGATCCAGCCGATGGTTGCAGATGTCTCCAACAACCTGCATCTTGCCCAGAAGGCCGGCCACAAGCTGCTGTTCGAAGGTGCGCAAGGTTCGCTGCTGGATATCGATCATGGTACCTACCCATTTGTGACCAGCAGCAATTGCGTTGCGGGTGCGGCAGCCGCCGGTGCGGGTGTGGGCCCGCAAAGCCTCAATTACGTATTGGGCATCGCCAAGGCATACACCACACGCGTGGGTTCCGGGCCATTCCCCACCGAATTGCTCGACGATACCGGGGTTCGCCTGGCCACAGTCGGCAAAGAATTTGGTTCGGTTACCGGTCGCCCGCGTCGTTGCGGCTGGTTCGACGGCGCCGCCATGAAGCGCGCAGTCATGATCAACGGTATTTCGGGCCTTTGCGTAACGAAGCTGGACGTGCTGGACGGCGTGGAAACCATCAAGATCGGCGTTGGTTATCGTTATAAGGGCGAGTTCCTGGATGTGCTGCCGAACGGTGCCCATGCCACGGCCCAGGCCGAACCGGTACTTGAAGAAATGCCGGGCTGGAACGAGTCCACCGTTGGCATCACCGAGTACGACGCCTTGCCGGTCAATGCTCGTAATTATCTGCAGCGTATCGCTGAAGTCTGTGACGTGCCTATCGACATGGTGTCGACGGGTCCGGATCGCCTCGAAACCATTGTGTTACGACACCCCTTTGGTAATTAAGGGTTTTGCAACGGCCGTCGGCGGGGGGTATTATTACGCTCCTTACTTGCATGCAAACCCAGGGAGTACACCATGAGCCTGCCGCCCAGTACCGATCGTGACCTGTGGGTCAGTTGGGATGACTATCACGCACAGATAGATCGACTTGCCCTGATCATCCATGAATCCGGCTGGCAGTTCGACAAGATTATCTGTCTGGCCCGGGGTGGCGTACGAGTCGGAGACGTGCTGTCTCGCATCTATGACGTTCCACTGGGTATACTGGCAACCAGCAGTTACCGCGAGGCAGCGGGTACCCAACAGGGCAGCCTTGACATTGCCCAGTTCATCACCATCACTCGAGGTACGCTCGATGGGCGTGTCCTGCTGGTCGACGACATGGTCGATACGGGCCTGACGTTCATCCGTGTCGGTGAACATCTTCGCGAGCAGTTCCCGGCCATTACCGAAATGCGCAGCGCTGTATTGTGGTGGAAAGGCCACTCCAAGGCCACTCCCGATTACTATGTCGAGAAGCTTCCGACCAATCCCTGGATTCACCAGCCCTTCGAAGATTACGACAGCCTGCGCCCGCATCAGTTGGAAGCTTGGGTGCGCAAAGGAAAGCGAAGCGGTAAGTAATATGGTAGAATCTAATGCTTTACAAAATACCGCCCACCTTTTTTACGAGGCCTATTGATACATGCCTACCGTTCGTCTTAAAGAAAACGAGCCATTTGAAGCTGCCCTTCGCCGCTTCAAACGTACCATCGAAAAAACCGGCCTGCTGACCGAGCTGCGTTCACGCGAATTCTATGAAAAGCCCACCGCCGAGCGCAAGCGTAAGCATGCTGCCGCGGTCAAGCGTCATTACAAGCGCATCCGCAGCCAACAATTGCCCCCGCGCCTCTATTGATACCAGACTCTTTTGTTCAAGAGCTTCTCGCCCGGGTAGATGTAGTCGACGTCGTCGGGCGCTATGTGCAGTTGCGCAAGGGCGGGGCCAACTTGCTTGGCCTGTGTCCATTTCATAACGAAAAATCCCCCTCATTCACTGTCAGCCCCACCAAACAGTTTTACCACTGCTTTGGCTGCGGAGCACATGGCAGCGCCATATCGTTTCTGATGGAGCACACCGGGGCCAGTTTCCCCGAGGCGGTGCGCAGCCTGGCTGCGTCGGTCGGCCTGGTTGTGCCCGAAGAAAATCGCAGCCCCGCCCAGCAGGCTGCGTCCAAGCGTCGCAAGGAAGAAGTATCGCGTCACCAGCAGATACTCGACGCCGCCAATGCCTTTTACCAGCGCTCCCTGAAGGGGTCTCCGGCTGCCGTGGCCTACCTCAAGCAGCGCGGCTTGAGCGGGCAGGTGGCAGCTCGCTTCGGCCTGGGATGGAGCGGCAACGACCGTCGTGGCCTTGCGACGGTCTTTTCCAACTACGAAGACCCATTGTTGGTGGAATCGGGCCTGGTCATCGAGTCCGAGGACGGACGTCGGTACGACCGGTTTCGCGAACGCGTGATGTTCCCTATCCGGAACTCGCGCGGCCTGGTCATCGGGTTTGGCGGTCGACTGATCGCGAAGGGTGAGCCCAAGTACCTCAATTCGCCCGAAACAGCCGTTTTTTCCAAAGGGCGCGAGCTTTATGGCTTGTGGGAAGCCAGGTCGGCCGTGCGCACTGAAGGCTGCGTATTGGTGGTCGAAGGCTATATGGATGTGGTGGGTCTGGCCCAGCAGGGTATCGAGAACGCAGTAGCCACCCTGGGCACGGCGACAACGCCCGAACATGTTCAGAAATTGTTGCGCGTCAGTGACAAGGTCGTATTCAGTTTCGACGGTGACAAGGCGGGGCGCCGCGCGGCCTGGAGGGCACTTCAGGTTTGCCTGCCATTATTGCGGGACGATGCATCCATACGGTTTCTGTTCTTGCCACCAGAGCACGATCCGGATTCGTATGTGCGCGAGTTTGGTGCAGAAGCGTTCAGGGCTTCCCTGGCCGAGGCAGATCCGCTTTCGCGGTTCATGCTTGATGAACTGGCATCGCATCATGCGCTTGACGAAGCTGAGGGCAGGGCGGCCTGTGTGCACGAGGCAAAACCGCTTCTGGCTGCAATACCTCCGGGCACCTTGAGAATGCAGATCGAGCGCGAGTTCGCCCAGATGGTAAAACTTACGCCCGAAGAGCTTGCGAGCATGCTCGAAGCAGCGCCGGACTCGTCTGGGGGCGGTCGTGCGAACCAGCCAATTTCAGCAGAAGCTCCACCGCAATTCGGTTCGTCGCATGAAGAGCCGCCGCATTTCGACAACATCCCGTTTGGCGATCATGAGCCTTCGGTACCCTGGGAGCCTGAGCCCCAGGGCCGGGTGGCTTCGCGTTCGAGCCGGCCTCAACGGCCGCGCGCCGTGACGCCCATGGCCAAGCGCTTGTTGAGGCTGTTGCTGGCGCATCCCGAGCTCGTTGACCATTTGGGCGATCAGCAGCTTGAAATTCTTGAACAAGGGCCCCATCTTGTACTTGTACGAGATCTGATTGCGTTAGCCCATACCAGTGGTGCCCGTCATGTGGGTGCGCTGCTGCAGGCGGCAGACCCAGCTGAGGAACTGACGCAGGTTCTTAATAGTCTAAGTACAGAGTTGCTGGATCAGGATGATCTGCCTGACCCGCTGGCTGAGTGGAACGACGCGATGCATCGCATTGAACTGGAGGCAATCAAGGCCGAACAGTCTGAATTGATCGCAAAGGGCCTCAAGGACGAGGCGTCTCGCCAGCGATACCAGAAATTGACGCGCAGACTGGCACTTTTGAATAGTGCCTCTGCGCATTGAGTGTTGTAAAATAAAGAGTTTTTCGCATTGCCCCAGTGGCCAATGCACCAGGATGCGGTCTTACGCCGGTTAGCCCCTTTTGGCCTTGCACACACGAAGACAAGGATTTTATCGCTATGGGCACTGAGTTACAGGTCGGTCTTGAGTGCTTTGGTCCGCTGACGTGCGAGAGTAGTTTTGCCATGCAATATGGGCCGTTATCCTGCGCGCCCTATTTGCAATTACGGAAGCGACTATGACCAAAGCCACAGGTAAGAACCCGTTGGTAGCCGAAGAACAGGCCGAAAAGAAGCGTAAGACGGCTGCCGCGACCAAAAGCACTTCCAAGACGTCTGTAAAGGTCGAGGCGGATGCCAAGGCCGAAGCTACGGCTCAATCCACCGCCGCCAAAAAAGCGCCTGCCAAGAAGGCTGCTGCTAAAAAGGCTGCGGCGAAAACGACAGCTGCCAAAAAGGCCGCTGTCAAGAAGACTGCTGCCAAGAAGGCGGCGAAAACGGCTGTCAAGGCTACCCGTGCTGCACCTTCGGGACGTCGGCCCGGCCGGCCCGCCAAATCAGCCAACAATGATTCCGTCGATTTCAACGATGATGATGTTGAACTCGAAGTCATTCCTGATTTCAAGCCGACCCCCAAACGTGGTGGCAAGCGCGGCAAGGGCGATAAAGATGCCCCTGCACGCAGCCAGATGACGCCCGAAGAACAGGAAGCACGTCGCAACCGTCTCAAGGTTTTGATCAAGCTTGGCAAAGAGCGAGGCTACCTCACATACGGGGAAATCAACGATCACCTGCCTGACGACCTCGTCGATGCAGAAGCTATCGATGGCATTATCAGCACGTTCAGCGACATGGGCATCTCGGTGTACGACCAGGCCCCCGATGCCGAATCGCTTCTGCTCAACGACAACGCGCCTGTTGCTTCCAACGACGACGACGTCGAGGACGAGGCCGAAGCAGCCCTCACTACCGTCGACTCGGATTTCGGTCGCACTACCGATCCCGTTCGCATGTACATGCGCGAAATGGGCACGGTCGAACTTCTGACACGCGAAGGCGAAATCGAAATTGCCAAGCGCATCGAAGACGGCCTCAAGCACATGGTCATGGCCATCGCTGCTTGCCCTACCACTGTCAATGAAATCCTGGCTTACGTACAGCGTGTGCGCGACGGACATGCCCAGATCGACGAGGTGGTTGACGGTCTGGTTGACGAAGAGGGCGAAGAATACGCAGGCGCGGGCGTAGCCGTAGGTAATGACGACAACGAAGACGGTCCTGCCGGCGGCATGAGCAGCAAGCAGCTCGAACATTTGCGTACCAAGGCGCTCAAGAAGTTCGAGAACGTTGCTGTGTGGTTCGAAAAAATGCGCAAGGCTTTCGAAACCAAGGGCTATAACACTCCCGAGTACGAAGAGGCTCAGCAAGCCATTTTGGACGAGCTCATGGGAGTGCGTTTCACGGCCAAGATGGTTGAACGCCTCGCTGATACCCTTCGTGAACAGGTTGCCCAGGTGCGGCAGCTCGAGCGCGAAGTGCTGCACATCTGTGTCGATCGCGCCGGCATGCCGCGTGCGCATTTCATCAAGGCCTTTCCTGGTAACGAAACCAACCTCGACTGGGTCATTCAGGAAGTTGCGGCGGGGCACCCGTACTCTGAAACTCTCGAGCGCCATGTGCCGGCAGTTCAAGAGCTGCAGCAAAAGCTCATCGACCTCCAGGCCAGTGTCGTACTACCGCTCAAGGACCTCAAAGACGTCAACAAGCGAATGGCCACTGGCGAAGCAAAGGCTCGCAAGGCCAAGCGCGAAATGACCGAGGCCAACCTGCGTCTGGTCATTTCGATTGCCAAAAAATACACCAACCGCGGCTTGCAGTTCCTTGATCTTATTCAGGAAGGCAATATCGGTTTGATGAAGGCCGTCGACAAGTTTGAATATCGTCGCGGCTACAAGTTCTCCACCTATGCAACGTGGTGGATTCGTCAGGCTATTACGCGTTCGATTGCAGACCAGGCCCGCACCATTCGTATTCCGGTGCACATGATTGAAACCATCAACAAGATGAATCGCATCAATCGCCAAATTCTGCAGGAAACCGGAGCCGAACCCGATCCGGCCACCCTTGCGCAGAAAATGGATATGCCGGAAGACAAGGTTCGCAAGATCCTTAAAATCGCCAAAGAGCCCATTTCCATGGAAACTCCCATTGGCGACGATGACGATTCCCACCTGGGCGATTTCATCGAAGACACCGGTACGTTGTCGCCGTCAGAGTGGGCCTTGCACGGTTCGATGCGTGACGTGGTCAAAGAGGTACTCGATTCACTCACACCTCGCGAAGCCAAGGTGTTGCGCATGCGTTTCGGTATCGAAATGAGCACCGACCAGACTCTCGAAGAGGTCGGCAAGCAGTTCGATGTAACGCGCGAGCGTATACGCCAGATCGAGGCCAAGGCGCTGCGAAAACTGCGGCACCCCAGTCGTGCCGACAAGCTCAAGAGCTTCCTCGAGGGCAATTAAGTTGCTTGTCGCTTGATGGGGAGTTTCCCCTTGCAATTCCAAACGGGCCCCATCGGGCCCGTTTTTACATTTATTGCCGTGGCGGGTGACGCTATCATAGTCAGGTGGCCCGGACGGCGTCACAGCACTTATCCAGGAGCAGGTCAATGACGAAACCCATCAATGTAGCCGTTGCAGGTGTCGGAGCTTTCGGCGTCAAGCATTTGGAATCCCTGGGCCAGATTGATGGCGTCAATCTATTGTCTGTGGTGGATTCAGAAGTCGACAGGGCGCGTGATGTCGCCATGCGTTTTGGAGCGCCTCACCATAGCAGTGACCTTATTGAGACTCTGGCCCTGCCAGGCCTGGACGCGGTCATTCTGTGTACGCCCACTCCCATGCATGCGCGACAGGCCTTGGCTTGTCTGAAAGCCGGCAAGCATGTACAGATTGAAATTCCGCTGGCAGACCGGCTGGACGAAGCGCGCGAAGTTGTAGAGGAAGCCAGGCGTCAGGGGTTGGTAGCCATGTGTGGGCACACGCGGCGATATAACCCAAGTCATCAATACGTTCGCCGCCGAATCGAGGCCGGAGAGTTCCACTTGCAGCATCTGGTCGCGCAAACCTATTTCTTCCGTCGAAGCAATATCAACGCATTGGGCCAAGCTCGCAGCTGGACGGATCACCTGCTTTGGCATCACGCTGCGCACACTGTAGACCTTTTCCTGTATCAGGACGGAGGCACTATTACCCAATCACATATCTTGCAGGGCCCGCAACATGCCGAACTGGGCATTGCCATGGATATGTCCATTCAGCTCAAAAGCAGTACCGGGGCGTTGTGTACCCTGGCCTTGAGCTTCAACAACGATGGGCCGCTTGGCACGACGTTTCGCTACATCGGCGATAGCGCTACCTATATTGCATCGTACGACGACCTGTACACAGGCGCGAACGAGAAAGTGGACGTCAGTGGCATCGACGTTTCAATAAATGGGGTCGAGCTGCAAGACCGCGAATTTGTGGCGGCGATTCGGGAAGGTCGCGAAGCTCGTTCTTCGGCAGCGAGTGTCCTTCCTTGCTACGAGGTGCTGGACACCCTGGAACGTCAGCTTCCCGTCTGACGACGTTCAGTCTTTTTTAGGGGAACAAGCAAACTTCGCAAGTCGTTGTGGTCGATCTCGTACATCAGTTCCAGTAGCCGCCCGATCTGGCCGGGTGGAAACCCTTTCCGTGCAAACCATGCAAGATACGGCCCCGGGAGGTCGGCCAATAATCGGCCCTTGTACTTTCCAAATGGCATCTTGAGTGTGACCAGGGTCTGGAGATCAGCGGGATTCAACGTTAGCAGAGTATTTCGGGCGGACCACAAGTATATCCGGTGCCGCGGGTCACGATGCGCGGCGAACACGTCATGCTCGGGCAACGGCGGTTTCAAGAAAAGCGCGAGGAGCCGGAACGGCTCGAGGTGGAATTGCCTGTTGAGACGCTCGAGCGGCTCGAGGTGGAGTCGCCTCTTGAGATGACCAGAATATTCGGCCGGCGATGTGAAACTGCTCCTGATTCTGGCTGGGGGCGGCGCATCTTCAGGTCTGGACGACATTCGAACGCCGTTCATCGTGCGTGACAAGCCCAACACTATTCAGCGAATTTCGTTTCCGATATTATTCCGGCTCTTTTTGACCCGGAATAAAAATGAAAACGCGTTAGTTGGTATCACTGCGGTGCCCATTCGGGCAGCTCCCGTTGCGAGCGCCAAAGTATTTTCTTTTGCGATTGTGAACAAGACGTCCGGTGTGGTAGAGAAGTTTTACGCATCTCCAACTGACGCGAGCGATTGGGAGGAGGACTTGCTGGGTGATGACGCCATTCCGCCCGGTGGTCGCTATCAGGTGCGCTTCAAAGACAAGCGGGGTGCTTGCCAATACGACCTACGATTCGAGTTCCGCGACGAACGCTTCGAAACCCTGGAAGATACCCAAAATCTGTGCAGGATTACAGAATACGAGTTGACCGAATGATGACAAGAATCCCGCTTTGGGCGTTGGCCACGCGGGATTTTTGCGTACAGGGCGATCAGGACCCCGAATCCAGTTCGCGTTTTTTGGGATGTATCGTCTCAGGATGCTTTTCCGAAGCCGGCTCAACAGGGGGTTTGGATTCCCTTTTCATCCGACGCGTTTCTTCTCCCTCGATACCAGGATAACTGGCGTGTTCCCCGCCGGCCGTTGACTGCCGTGCTTGCTGCGGCTTATCCCCACGCTCATGACCCGGTGTATTGTGGGCAGGATTCGTATGACCGGGGTTCTTTTTCGAAGGCTGCTCCGGGCTTTCAATGCCAGAGCGGTATTGGCCTGGTCCGTATGGTTCATTGAGTCGCGCATCCAGGTCATCGCCCTGTTCGCTGGGAAACTCGCGGCCGTCTTCTTGGGCGGACTTAGGTTGGGAGCTGGTCTTGGCTTTGGTGTGAGGCGGTGGGGCGTCAGATTGTTTACTGGTCATGATTTGCTCCTTTGTCTTTGCAATGGGTAGCAGTGCGCAAGCCATGTGCCTGACGCCTTGGCAGCGCTGCCGCATTTGCGGACGCAACGGAATATGAGTCGCGGCTGCGGCTAGAGTCGATGAGCTACGCAGCACTGTATTTGTAATACTTGGGGCACCCGTTTATGGAGAAGAGCCGAGCCTGAGTGCCTATCTCCTTTAGGGAAGAGCCACCTTGTTGACAATTTGCTGACGGCGCAAAAAGAAATGCGGGTTCCCAGTTCTCTGGAAACCCGCATGAATAGTGGTGCCCCCCCGAGAGTCGAACACGGCACCAACGGATTATGAGTTTGCCGCTGACACGCTATGTCTAGGAAAATCAAGCGTATACGAGCGTAATTGAAATAAGTATAAAGTACTTGTGCATCAGTAGTTTAGCGTATTTATGCGCAGATGGACAAACCTGATGTATGTACCGCTACTGTACCGCTGGCCATGCGGATTCCGGTACAGCGCAAACTCTAGTATGAGCACCAACTACATAGAGACATTCAGGGTGTAGTGCTACACTGCACATTGCGTGTAACACATGAGGATGGTGCCATGAGTGATGCCACTTTTACTTTTCGAGTCGATGACGGCCTGAAGGCTGAGTTTGCCAATGCCGCCAAAGCTAATGACCGTACCGGAGCCCAGCTTCTTCGCGACTTCATGCGTAGTTACGTGGCCAAACAGGAAGAAGTCCAGCAATACGATGCCTGGCTGGCGAAGAAGGTCGAGCAGTCGCGGGCATCTGCGGAGGCGGGCAACCTGATTCCTGCGTCTGATGTTGAAGCCCGCTTTGCCGCTCGCCGCACAGCGACCCGCGCTCGCATGGCTGCCCCTGAATGATGGAGCTGCTATGGACGCCAGAAGCCGTCAGGGATCGTGAAGACATTTATGACTACATTGAGGAAGACAACCCTCTTGCAGCCCTGGCACTCGATGGCCTGATAGCAGAAAGAACAGCAGTGCTCCGGGATTTCCCAAGAATGGGCCGGGGCGGGAGGGTGCCGGACACCTTTGAGCTGGTCGTCCACAGCAGCTATATGGTCGTATATGACATTGTGGAAATGCAGGTGCGAATACTGAATGTTGTGCATACTGCCCGCCAATGGCCGCA
>NZ_JAJUFE010000047.1 GCF_029263785.1 Pusillimonas sp.
CGATTCCGCCGTCACATGATTGCAGCTGTTGGACAGCTCGCGCTCAAGCGAATTTTTCAGTTCCTCTGCAAAGCCCTCGTCGCTGATGAACACATTGGTTTCTCTGGCCAGCAATAAGCTGAACGGGTCCATGTTCGAAGACCCCACCATGGCGCAGCCGTCGATGACTGCGACCTTGGCATGCAGGTAACTGGGCTGATATTCGTAGATTTCGATGCCGGCCTGCAGCACCCGGTGGTACATGCTTCGGCAGGCGCGGTACTGTATCGCGTACTCGGCCCTGCCCTGCAGCAATAGCCGCACCCGCACTCCACGCCTTGCTGCACGGCGCAAGGCTTCTTTCAGGCGGCGACCCGGGAAGAAATAGGAATTGGCAATAAGGACGTCGTGCCTGGCGGTTTCCAGCGCATGCACATATACGTTTTCGATGGTATTGCGAAACCGAAGGTTATCGCGCAGCAAGACACTGGCTCGCATTCCCGGCTCGAACCGTTCCTGCGTTTCGGCCAAGGCTTGAGCACGCCTCTCGCGCCAGCCCTTCAGCCGCTGATAAAACTCGTTCCAGTCATCACGGCGGCGCCATCCCATCCGTATCCACAAATCACTTTGTGCCTTGACCAGGTCTTGCACAATGGGACCCCGTATCCGAACGGCGAAGTCGAATCTGGGTCGCGGGCCCTGGCCGTCGTCCGGAACATCTTCCAGGTCATCGATGATATTGATGCCACCCACGAAGCCGATGCGGCGATCAATGACAGTAACCTTGCGGTGAAGCCGGCGCAGGCGCTTGAGCTTGAAACGAAATCGGCCCAGACCATTGGGCTCCGGCCGGTAAATCCGCAGCTGAGCTCCCATCTGCTCGAGCAGGCGGGCAATTTCGGTGGCTTGCGGATAACTGCCAAAACCATCGATGACGACCCGAACCTTGACCCCACGCTCACAAGCTGCTTTCAAGTGACTCAGCACTCTTCGGCCGGTATCATCCAGGTTGAAAATGTAGGTCTCGAGATGGACACTGGCCTTGGCCTCATCGATATCGCGGCAGAGGGCCGGAAAAAACTCACCGCCGTTCTCCAGCAGTTCGATACAGTTTCCTTCGCGCCAGATCAGGCGTGGCTCTTTGCGCGCCATGAACTCTCCCACGATGACATTAAGGCCAGATGCTATTTTTCCTCGTCAGGCACGTGGCATACCCGATGCCCGGCGGGAAGCTGCCGTCAGGGCAGTTCCAGTTCGGCAAAAATAGGGGAATGATCCGAAAGTTGACGCCACGGTCGCCCATGCAGGACGCGCGCCTTGCGCACGGCAAAACCACGCTGATAAATGCGATCAAGGCGCAGCCAGGGAAAGGCCGACGGAAACGTCCGCGGAGGCGGCGTCATGCGGGCCATGCCGTTGATGCCCAGCTCGTGCACAGATTGCGCCAGGCGGTTGCGGCGCAGGCTGCGCCCCAGGTGCCTGACCGTGTGATGAAGGGGCATCGACCGCGTGGCCAGCCCTTGCGGCGACACTGCAAACACTTCGTACAGACCCAACTGTTCTACAAACAGCGGTGCCAGGCGATTGGTCCAGTCGTTGAAATCGCCCGCGATGATCATGGGCGCATGATCGGGCACCATGCGCTTGATGCGGTCAACCAGGGCCATGATCTGTCGCGTACGCCCGCCCGCAAACAGGCCCAGATGCACGACCAGGCAGTGTACTTGTGTCTCGTCGACCATGATGGTGGCGTGCAGCAGGCCGCGCTGCTCCAGCTTATGGTCAGAGATGTCCTGGTTCTCGTAATGAAGGATGTCGTAGCGCGACAGCAATGCGTTGCCGTGATCGGTGTACGGCCGGATGGCGTTGCATCCATAGCAGTACTGCATGTCCAGCGCAGCGCCCAGCGACTCATGCTGGGCATGCAGGATGCCCTGGCGTTCGTTGCGCCCTTGTACCTCTTGCAGAAAGAGCAGGTCGGGCTGCAGGCCATATAAACCCAGACGCAGTTGCGACAGCGATTCGCGCGAGCCGATCGCCGATCGGCCCTTGTGAATGTTATAGCTGACGATGCGCAGGATAGACATGTCGACCCCCGCCCGCTGCCCTTACTTGGGCTCGGCCGGACGCAAGCGTATGTGCAATTCGCGCAGTTGCTTTTCGTCCACCGGCGAAGGAGCATGCGTCAGCAGATCTTGAGCACGCTGGGTCTTGGGGAAGGCGATTACGTCGCGGATGCTTTCGGCTCCGGCCATCATGGTTACCAGGCGGTCCAGACCGAAGGCCACCCCGCCATGAGGCGGTGCACCGTACTGCAAGGCATCCAGCAGGAAGCCGAACTTCTCGCGGGCTTCTTCGTCGCTGATGTTAAGGGCCTGGAAAACCTTGCTTTGAACGTCGGCGCGATGGATACGCACCGAGCCGCCGCCGATTTCCCAGCCGTTCAACACAATATCGTAAGCCTTGGCCAAAGCACGGGCCGGGTCTTTTTCCAGAAACTCTTCGTGGCCGTCCTTGGGACTGGTAAACGGGTGATGCGCCGCAAAGTAACGGCCTTCTTGTTCGTCGTACTCGAACATGGGGAAATCAACCACCCACAACGGCTTCCAGCCGGCTTCGAACAGGCCGTTTTCCTTGCCGAAGTCGCTGTGACCAATACGGACACGCAAGGCACCCATGGCGTCATTGACAATCTTGGTCTTGTCGGCACCGAAAAAGATCAGGTCGCCGTCTTGCGCGCCAGTGCGTTCGATCAGTGAAGTCAGCGCCTGGGTGTGAATGTTCTTGACGATGGGCGATTGCAGCCCTTCGGGGATGGATTTGGCGTCATTGACCTTGATGTAGGCCAGGCCCTTGGCGCCGTAAATACCCACAAACTTGGTATAGGCATCAATCTCGCTGCGCGACAGCGCACCGCCACCCGGCACACGCAAGGCCACAACCCGGCAGGCCGGGTCTTTGGCCGGAGCCGAGAACACCTTGAAGTCGACATTGGCCATCAGGTCGGACACGTCTTCAAACTCGAGCTTGACGCGCAGGTCGGGCTTGTCGGAGCCAAAGCGGCGCATGGCTTCCGCCCACGTCATGGTCGGGAAGGAAGCCGGCAGCTCAACGCCCTGCACTTCCTTGAATACGTGGCGCAACATGCCTTCAAAAATGTCGCGAATCTGCTCTTCGTTCAGGAAGGAGGTTTCGCAGTCGATCTGGGTGAATTCGGGCTGGCGGTCGGCGCGCAGATCTTCGTCACGGAAGCATTTGGTGATCTGATAGTAGCGATCGAAACCGGCAACCATCAGCATCTGCTTGAAAAGCTGCGGCGACTGGGGCAGGGCAAAGAACTCGCCGGGATTCACGCGCGACGGCACCAGATAGTCACGCGCACCTTCCGGGGTGCTCTTGGTCAACATCGGAGTTTCAATGTCGATGAAGCCCAGGCTGTCCAGGTATTTGCGTACCTCGATCGAAACGCGATAGCGCAGCATCAGGTTCTGCTGCATCTGCGGGCGACGAAGGTCGAGCACACGATGCGTCAGACGGGTCGTTTCCGAAAGGTTGTCATCGTCGAGCTGGAACGGGGGCGTTACCGACGTATTGAGGATTTCGATCTCGCGGCACAGGATTTCGATCTCGCCCGATGCCAGATCAGGGTTGTTGGTACCTTCGGGGCGCAAGCGCACCAAGCCGGTAATGCGCAGGCAATATTCGTTACGAATGCGCTCGGCCGTGGCAAAAGCCTCGACGTTATCAGGATCGACCACTACCTGAGCCAGGCCGGCACGGTCACGCAAGTCGATAAAAATGACGCCACCATGATCGCGACGCCGGTGCACCCAACCAAACAATGTCACTGTCTGGTCCAGTTGTTCTCGACTGACCTCGCCGGTGTAGCAGGTACGCATGAAGGAGTGCTCCGTATTGTTGAATCTGTTGATGTCGGCGAATCAGACCGAAGGCTTCCGAAAAGTCGGAGGCCTTCGGGACGCCATGAGTATCAGGTTGCGGCTGCCGTGGAGGAAGCCGGGGAAGTGGAGGCAGCCGAGCTGGACGCCGCCGAGGAGGACGAATCGCTGGCAGAGCTGCTTTCAGATCCGCCGCCGGGTTTCTTGCCGCCGTCACGGAAATCAGTGACATACCAGCCAGAGCCCTTCAGTTGAAAACCCGCAGCCGTCACCTGCTTTACATAGGTGCTTTTGCCACATTCGGGGCAATCAGTAAGAATGGGGTCGGACATTTTTTGCAGAACGTCTTGCGCATGACCGCAATCGCTGCATTTGTATGCATAGATAGGCACGGAAAAAATCCCAAGAAAAATAGTCTAAGGAAACCGCTGGCTGCCGCCCTGGGATCGTAAGATACGACATGCGACGCGCGGCAAAGCTTCAGCCCGGATAGTGGCATCGGCCGAATCAGACTATAAAAACCACGGATAACGCGTGATTTTAGCTGTTTTTGCCGTTTGCCACCCAGAAGGCACCGGCCTTCGCCCCAGTAGATGAGGTCGGCTGCGCAGAAATCAAGTCTTGTCATCCCGTCGGAAAAGACCACGCACATTTCTGAGCGGAAGCCCCGAGGCACCGGCTCCGGGCGCGGATTTCCAGCCTCAACTCATGCGAAACAAGGCGATCTGCAGTATTCTAGACGGTTGGATCGCTCTTTTCGGACCCGCTTCATGCCCTCCTCTTCTACTTACCGATTTTCGCAACGCGCGAAGAACATCACCAGCTCGACCATCCGGGAAATCCTCAAGGTCACCGAAAGACCCGAGATCATCTCGTTTGCGGGCGGTTTGCCGGCGCCGGTGGGTTTTCCGATAGCAGACGTCAAACAGGCAATCGACCGCGTCTTGACCGAAAGAGGGCACACGGCGTTGCAGTACGGCCCGACAGAAGGCTACACGCCACTGCGCGAATGGCTGGCCCAAGACATGCAGCAACGTGGCGCCACCGATGTCAGTGTCGACGAGGTGCTGATCGTTTCGGGTTCGCAGCAGGCGCTAGACCTGCTGGGCAAGCTGTTTATCGATCCGGGCAGCAAGGTCCTGGTTGAAGCACCCAGCTATCTGGGCGCGCTGCAGTCCTTCTCATTGTTCGAGCCCGAATACGTTACCGTTGCAACAGACGAGGGCGGCCTGATTCCCGAAGAGCTCACTGCCGAACAGCTGAACGACGCCCGCTTCATCTACGCCCTGCCCAACTTCCAGAACCCCACCGGCCGCACCATGGGCCTGGAGCGTCGGCAGGCATTGGTAGAACGGTGTGCGCAGGCCGGCGTTCCCATTATTGAAGACGACCCGTACGGCGACTTGCGTTACGCAGGCAAAGCACTGCCCGGTTTGCTGGCACTGGGGCGCAAAGCGGGTGCCACTGTCATCAGGCTGGGATCGTTTTCGAAAGTGCTGGCCCCCGGCCTGCGCCTGGGCTATATCGTTGCGCCGGCGCCCATCATCAGCAAACTGGTACAGATCAAGCAGGCCACCGATCTGCATAGCTCTACGCTGACACAGATGGCGGTATACGAAACCATCAAGAACGGATTCCTGGCGCAGCACCTGCCGGCGGTTCGCGACATCTATCGCGAGCAATGTGGCTACATGCTCGACGCCATGCAATCGCATTTTCCATCGAGTACAAGCTGGACCCGTCCGGAAGGCGGCATGTTCATCTGGGTGACCTTGCCTCAGCACATCGATGCGCAAGAACTGCTGGCCCGCGCCATTGAGCGCCATGTCGCCTTCGTGCCCGGCGCCCCCTTTTACGCCGACGCCGCCCAGCACAACACCCTGCGCCTGAGCTTTGTCACCGTCCCCGAAGCCCGGATTCGTGAGGGCATCGCCATTCTTGGGCGCCTGATCGAAGAAAGTCACGCAAGCCCAGATACCCCTGGCATCGAACTTGATGCTGTTGAGCCGGCAACGATGCTAAGCGGCACAGACCCGACCATCAGTACACCCGCCTCGCGCCTGCAGGCCCTTTGATTTACCCGCATGTCGTCCGTACAACCGCCTTCTGAACACAACTCGCGCCCGCTCCCCGATCTCTCTGACATGCGCCACGACGATTGGGTCGAGCGCTGGTTACCCAAAAGCTGGGGCCCCTATGCACGGCTTTGCCGGCTAGACCGGCCCGTTGGTACCTGGCTGACCCTGTTGCCCTGTCTCGCAGCCCTGGTGCAGGCTGCAGAAGGCTGGCCCACGCTGTGGCGTCTGTTTATCTTTTCATTGGGTGCGCTGCTGATGCGCGGCATCGGTTGCACTCTTAACGACATTTTCGACCGCGACCTGGATCATCAGGTTGAACGCACTCGCTTTCGACCCCTGACCAGCGGGCAGCTCACATTGCGCAACGCACTGTACTTCTTGCTGGGCCAGTTTGCGGTATGCGCGCTGCTGCTGTTTGCCATCAACGAGTACAGCCGGTGGATGGCCGTAGCCCTGGTTCCCATTGTCATCATTTATCCACTTTGCAAACGATTCACATATTGGCCGCAGATTGTGCTGGGCATCGGGTTCAACTGGGGCATGCTGATGGCCTGGTCCGACACGCAAAACTACATCCCGCTGGCCGGGGTAGCCATGTGGGTGGGTGCCGTACTATGGCAGGTGGGGTACGACTCGATCTACGCCTACGTGGATGTACGGGACGACCTTAAAGTAGGAGTAAAGTCCACGGCCATGCGCTTTGCCGAACATGGCAAGCTGTGGATCAGCGGCTTTTACCTGGCCACCTTCCTCTTATGGCTGTACGGCGGTTTGGCCCTGGGTCATCACCTGGCATATTTTGTAGTTCTTGCCGTCATCGGCGGCCACTTCATATGGCAAATGTTTACCTTTGATCTGGCACGACCCGACCGCAACTTCATGCTGTTCCGGTCAAACATGACAGTAGGCGTCATGTTGATTGTCGCTACGCTGGTTGGCACGCTTTTATGATGTGTTCAATGCATATCGCCGACCTTTCCATCATCAGAATACAAGCGTTTGGGCCTGTCAGGCTCGAACTCTTAAGCTACCCGCAGTCTGACTCGCAGTCTGACTGATAAAGTTCAGCAACCGAAACTCGACCAAAAAATCCATCACCATGCCCCTTACCATCGAGCTGATTGCCACCATACTGTTTGCTATTGCCATCGTCCATACGTTCTCGGTTCCAGTGTTTGCGCGGCTGGCCAACCGCAATGGACCCCATGCAGGGTTGTGGCACTTGCTTTCTGAAGTCGAGGCGGTGTTCGGCGTCTGGGCCTTTGTGCTGGTGATTATTTTCGGACTGGTGGTCGGCGCCGGCGATGCAGTGGCCTATCTCGATACCCGAAACTTTACCGAACCGGCTTTTGTGTTCGCCATTATGGTGGTGGCGGCCAGCAGGCCAATACTCGAACTGGTTGGAATGATCGTGCGCGCCCTGTCGCGTATCCTGCCCTTGCGCGCCGAGCTTTCCACTTTTTTTGTGACCATGTCCTTCGTGCCCTTGGCCGGCTCGTTCATTACCGAGCCCGCAGCCATGACGCTGGCGGCATTGTTATTGCGCGACGCTTATTTTCACAAGCCTGAACAGGTCGGTTTCAAATACCTGACACTGGGCGTGCTGTTCGTGAACATATCCATAGGTGGTGTGCTAACCGCGTATGCCGCGCCCCCGGTACTGATGGTGGCCAGCACTTTCGGCTGGGATTCCGCCTATATGGCCACACATTTCGGCTGGCGGGCAGCCGCCGCCGTTGTGATCAACGCCGCCGTGCTGACGCTCATCTGCCGCAAGTATCTGGTCTCGGGTGAAATCGGTCGTGAACCCAAGGCATCCACTGTCAGGACACCTGCCTATGTCATCCTGATTCATCTGGCGGTACTTATTGGTATTGTCCTGGGGGCGCACCACCCCGTCGTTTTCCTTGGACTGCTGATGATGTTTATCGGCTATGCGCACGCCTACGCCCGGTACCAGGATCGTCTGATGATCAAGGAAGGACTGATGGTGGGGTTCTTCCTGGCGGGTCTGGTCGTGCTTGGGGGCCTGCAACAATGGTGGTTGCAGGACTTGCTCGGGGGCCTGTCACCCATCGTACTTTTCTGGGGATCGATGGCGCTCACCGCTGTCACCGATAATGCAGCCCTTACCTATCTGGGTTCACTGGTGGAAGGCACAAGCGAACTTTGGCGCTATATGCTGGTGGCCGGTGCCGTCACCGGCGGTGGCTTGACCGTTATCGCCAACGCACCCAACCCGGCAGGCTTTGCCATATTGAAGGGATGCTTTCCCGACGGGGCGATCTCGCCGCTCAAGCTGCTGCTGTCGGCATCTGTTCCTACCGTGGTCGCCGCAGTCTTCTTCCTGCTATAACCTGGCGCAACGGGTGGTTCCCCAAACTGCTGACGCCTCGGGGCCGCACGCCGAGTTCGCAAACAACCGCCAGGGGGCGTCAGGAATCTCGTGATGTATTGCTGTCGCGACGCACCAGCCGGACCAGCCACATAAAAAGGGTAATCGAACAAACCAGGCCGACCGCAAAGATCAGCAGAACTATAATTTCGCCAGAGGTCATACCGAGTAGTAATGTAGGGCGTCAGGAACGCCACTATGATAACTAAAGTGTGCAACAATGCTGACTTTAGGCGCTCGAAACCCGATGGGCTTCCAAGATGTGCTTTTCCAGTCGTTTGAAGAACACGGCTGGGCGATCAGTGATCGCGTCATTCTTCCCTCTCTTACCCAGGCCTTGTATCTGCACGCCCACCAGTTGTGGCAGCAAGGCTTTTTCAAACCCGCTTCCATAGGTCGCAAGGCAGGCGTCGTTTACGACCCCGACATCCGCGGCGACGCTATCTGCTGGCTCGACGAAAAATCGCCCGCATCTGCCACTACCCAGTTTCTGAGCTTTACAAACGAACTGCGGCAAGAACTTAACCGGCACTTCTTTTTATGCCTGCGCGATCAGGAGTTTCATTTCGCGCGCTACGAACCGGGTAAAGGTTACGCACGCCACGTGGATCAGCACCGCGGAAGCACCGCACGAAAGGTTTCGCTGGTGCTGTACTTGAACGAAGACTGGGAAGCCGACGAAGGCGGGGAGCTATGCCTGTATGCGCCAGAAAGCGACAATGATCCCGATAGCGTGCGGGCCACAGGCCAGGGCGAAGCGCAGGCCACGGCAGACACTGTAGCCACTGCCGACACGGTGGTGGCCAAGGTATTGCCGCTTGCAGGACGACTTGCGATTTTCCGCAGCGACCTGATTCCCCATGAGGTATTGCCCGCCACACGGGTGCGATGGAGCCTGACCGGGTGGTTCAGGGATGTCAGCCCTCTTTAAATCGCGCAGACCAGGTCGGTATCGTTGGGCGGCACACCAATGCTGTCCTTGGCGGCGGCGACGTCCATGTCGCGCGGCAAGGTGACACCGTTCTTTACCGCCAGAACCTCGGCCATGATGCTGACCGCGATCTCGGGCGGCGTCTTGCTGCCAATATAGATGCCAATCGGACCGCGAAGACGGGCCAGAGACTCTTCGGTCTGGTCAAAATATTCGATCAGGCGCTCGCGGCGCAGGTTGTTGTTGCTGCGCGAGCCAATGGCACCGACGTAGAAGGCTTCGGTTTCAAGCGCTTCGAGCAAGGCCAGGTCATCAAGTTTGGGGTCGTGAGTAAGCGCAATAATGGCAGAGCGGCGATCGGCCCGAAACTCGCGCACGACGTCGTCGGGCATTTCTGAAGTAAGCGTTACGCCTTCTACCGACCAGTTGCCCCGATATTCTTCGCGCGGATCGCACACTGTGACCGTGAATCCGTTGAACAGGGCCATGGTCGCCAGATATTCTGTCAGCTGGCCGGCACCGATCAACAACATTCGGTACTCGGGACCAAAATTGTTCAGCAGGGTGGTGTCAGTTAGCAAGAGTTCTGACGGCTGCTCTGCCGCGTGCAGGGTGACCTTGCCGTCTGCCAGGTTTACCTCGCGCTGCATCAGTCGCCCGTTTTCAAGCTGCTTGACCAGTTCGCCCAAGGGTTCGGGCTGGGGGTCGAATTCCAGCAATAACTGCAAGGTACCCCCACAGGGCAGCCCGAAACGGTGGGCTTCGTCGGCGTTGATGCCGTATTTAAGCAGTTGCGGTGCGCCTTGCGGGATCTCGCGCCCGGCGCCTTCGCCCGAATACGCACGCGTAAATCGATAGATAAGGTCATCTTCGATACAGCCGCCCGAAACGGAACCCACTACCGTTCCATCTTCGCACAGGGCCATGATGGAACCGATGGGACGAGGCGAGGAACCCCAGGTACGCACCACGGTGGCCAGCAGGGCACGGCGACCGGCCTGGCGCCAGTCGCGCAAGGCGCGAAGCACAACGAGATCTAGATTTTCCATGACTTGACCCTACAAAAATACGGTGCCTGGTCGTCGACCGACAAAACAACGACGAAACATCGCTGCTGCGCGCACGCGTATTGAGTCGTACTAAGAATAGTATATGCCCTTCTGGGAGCCGGGACACTGGTTTGGGCATTCCAGGCGCACCATTGCCGCATTACTTGTATTTCTGGGGATGCTTGCTTTCGATCCAGCGCAACACGATCAGAATAAACAGTGCCAGAACGGTGGCCATAATGGCCGTGATTTCGCGCCCAAGTGCAACTGTAATGCCAATGGCCGCCGCCATCCATATCGACGCCGCCGTGGTCAGGCCCTTGATGATGCCTTCCTGATCAAGCTTGATAATGGCGCCCGCACCCAGAAAACCGATACCCGCCACCACGCCTTGCAGCACGCGACTCATGTCTGCAACTTCCATGCCGCTTTCGAGTGGGCCCAGCACAAATACCGCTGCGCCCAGCGCCACCAGCATGTGCGTACGCAGACCGGCCGCCTTGCGACGCTGCTCGCGTTCGTAACCAATCAGGCCGCCCAGCAGAACAGCCATCAACAGACGCACCGCAATACGGGTTGCATCGTCGAGTTCGGTCACGTCGGAAAACTCCTGCGCCAGCGTCGACCAGATAGTGGAAAGCGCGTCGTGCATAAAGCGAGCTTACCCCGAGTTTCGCAGCCCCGCAGCAATTCCGTTGATGGTCAGGTGAATGGCGATCTGAACTTCACTTTCCATCGTTTCTGCTTTTCGCCGACTGCGCGATCTGGCGCGCAGACGCCGAAGAAGCTCAACCTGCAGACGGTTAAGCGGATCCACGTAAGCGAAGCGCTCGTCCAAAGCGGAGCGAAGCGGCTCATCGTGCTCCAGCAGATCATGTCCGCTGACCAGCCGGAACATGTCCAGCGTCAGTTCATACTCTTGCCGTATGCGCCCAAAAATTGCATCGCGCAACTTCTTGTCTGGCACCAGTTCGGAATAGCGCTGTGCAATGTTGATGTCGACCTTGGCGAGAACCTGCTCCATGTTCGACAGCAAAATCTTGAAGAAGGGCCAGGAAGCCGCCATGTCGCGCAACAACTGCAGCCGTTGACCGCGATCAGTCGGGGCGCCTTCGCACCCCTGCTCAATGTATGAAGACAGGGCGGTTCCAACGCCATACCAGCCCGGAAGCAACAGGCGACATTGCGCCCAAGAGAATCCCCAGGGAATGGCACGCAGGTCTTCAATCTTCTGACCGGGCTTACGCGCTGCCGGGCGAGACCCGATATTGAGCCCGGCGATTTCCAGAATGGGAGTGGAAGCGAAGAAATAGTCGGCAAAGCCCGGCGTTTCGTAAACCAGATGACGGTAGGTCTGTTGGGCGGTGTTCGACAGAAAATCCATGCTGGCGCCAAAGCGACGCATGCTCTCTTGCTCGGCGCGCACTGCCGACCGTGCGGGAGTCAGCCCGGCCTCCAGCGTGGCAGCCACCAGCAGCTCGAGGTGACTGGTGCCGACTTCGACGTCTTTGTATTTGGCCTGAATCACCTCACCCTGCTCTGTCAAACGTATCTGACCGTCCACGGTCCCCGGCGGCTGCGCAACAATCGCATCAAAGCTCGAGCCCCCGCCACGACCGACAGAGCCTCCCCTGCCATGGAACAGGCGCAGACGCGTTCGATGCTCGCTGAACACTTCGACCAGCCGCCGCTCGGCGCGATAGAGCGTCCAGTTGGAAGTCAGGTAGCCGCCGTCCTTGTTGCTGTCGGAATACCCAAGCATCACCTCCTGGACCCCACCCTGGTCCTTGCGCACCCGATCGGCAACTTCCGGCAAGCCGAGCCAACGGCTCATGATATCGGGCCCGCATTCCAGGTCGGGAATGGTTTCAAACAAGGGCACGACCATCATGCCGCCATCGTCAAATCTTGCCTGGCCGGGAGGCGCGCAGACGCCGGTCTCCTGCTGTAGCAACAGCACTTCAAGAAGGTCGCTAAGCGATTCGGTATGCGAGACGATTACCTGACCGATGGAATGCACTCCGAAGCGGCGGCGGCATTGCGCCGCCATACGCCAGATGGCCAGTTCCTTCTCGGTCTCTTCGGTATAGCGCAACCATGGAGACACCAGGGGCCGGGGCTGGCGGATTTCGCTGCGCAATAATTCGATGCGCTCTTCCTCGCTCAGCCGCAAGTAATCCAGGCGCTTTCCATCCTGCCTGCTGCCGGCCGCCGCGAACAGCTCGGCAACCACCCGCTCGTTGACATCCGAGCTTTGACGCAGATCGATCGTTGCCAGATGAAAGCCAAATACCGCCACGGCCTGACGCAACCTGTCGAGCCGTAACCGGGCAATAAGAGCGCCGTGATGCGACTGCAGGGATTGCGCCATGATGTCCAGTTCGTGCCGGAAGGCGTCGGGGCTCTCGTACGCGGAAGCCGCATAGGTCGGAAACATGGCCAACGAGCGCCCCACCAGCTCTTGTGCCGTGGCAGCCAGCCGCGCATACATGTGGATGCACACCCGTCTATACGGCTCGTCGGTGCGGTGGGGCGAGGTGTCGCCACTTTGGGCGGCCAGTTCCGCCAGCTGTGGTGTAGGCCTGGCCATCGCCAGCGACATCGAAAGCTCGGTACCAAGCAGCTTGATTTCTGACAGGTAGTGCTCAAGGGCGCAGGCACTTTGCTTGAGCAGCGCCTGTTCAAGCGCCGACGCATCCACATTCGGATTGCCGTCCCGATCGCCCCCAATCCAACTGCCCATACGCAGAAACGGCGGCAGCATGCGGCCATCTACATCGAATATCGAGCGGCGTGCAGGCAACAGACGATCCGAGAAATCCTGATAAAGCCTGGGAATCGCTTCGAGGAAAGTGCTGCGGTAGTACGAAATGGCGTTGTCGATCTCGTCCAGCACCGTCAGCTTCTGTTGCCGCAACATCCGCGTTTGCCAAAGGGTGGCAATCAGGCCGGTCAGCCGTTGCCGCACGCGCAGACGCTCAGTGTCGGTCAGGGCCTCGTCGCAAAGCGCCAGCTGTTCGGCAATAGCGCGGTGCAGATCCAGCGTGCTTTTACGCTGGACCTCGGTCGGATGGGCGGTCAGCACGGGCGAAATCAATGCCGTTTCCAGGTAGCGGCGTATCCGCGACTTGCCCACGCCCCGCCCCCGCAACACGTCCAATGCGTAGTCCAGGCTGCCATGAGTGGGGTCGGCCGACACCAGTTCGTGTCGATGACGACGCTGAACCTGATCCCGGTCTTCGGCGATATTGGATAAATGCAAAAAATAACCGAACGCGCGCGCGGTTTGCGTAGCCTGGTCGTCGGTCAGGCGCGCAATCTGCCGTTCCAGCGCACGTCCATCCCGTTCATTGCCTTCGCGCCGCAGGCGGACCGCCACCTGCCTGAGTTTTTCGACAACATCGAAAGCGCGCTGCCCTTCACATTCTTTAATGACCTCGCCCAGCGTTCGGCCCAATAAACGTACATAGGCGCGCAATGGTGGAACATCAGAATCGGTGAAAAAGTTACGTGCTGCCGGAAGCTGTCTCATAAACCCATCCTTTTATCGTTGTATTACGCCGGGGTACGGCGCAACCAACAACTTTAGCAGGAAAAAACACCCGGTCTGGTGACAAAAACACGCCGGCATTGAACCCCTGGAACCCCTGGCAGTCGCTTGCCCGACTTAGCACTAACGCCAATATGAGGTATGGTGGAAAGGCCATACGATACATAGATATGGATGCCCTTCGGTAAACAAGGCGCAGAACTCCCCCCTAAAATCCAGAATTGCCCCGATCATGACTACCCACCAGTTGCCTTCAGAGTTCAAGCAGAACATCCTGCAAGTGGCGGGCTCTCTGGTGCCTGTCGCACGATGTTGCTTTTACGAAGTCGGACCCGACCTGGAACCGTCGGCGCATGTGGTACTGGGCGGCGAAACACGCTGGATCAAGCCATACGGGGAAACCTACCGTCGCTACGACCCCTTTCACCCCCGTAAATTTGCGCATACCAAGCGCTCGATCATTACCGCCAATGATGTTTGCGGAGGCATCAACAGTCATCCCAGATATGTGCGTGAATTCATGCAGCCCATCGGGGTAGCTCATAAGGTAGAGCTGCTGCTTCGCGATTCCAGCAATCAAATCATTGCAGGGCTGCGCTTGGGGCGCAGTGCATCCCAGGGCGAATTCTCGGCCGACACGCTCCAAAGACTCGATTCCTTCCTGCCGGTCATCGAAAAAGCCTGCCTGGCCGCACGCAGGCCGCCCGCGTTTCCGTGGGCAAACCTTACGCCCCGCGAAACAGAGGTCATGCAGTGCCTGCTCGAAGCCATGCCCGACAAGCTCATCGCACGAAAGCTGGGCCTGTCTCTGGCCACGGTCAAACTGCATGCCAAAAGTATCTTCCGCAAGATAGGCGCGTCCGGCCGGGCCGAAGCCATCGTCATGGCCTATCGGTCGGGGGCCACCCAGCAAAGCATGTTCTGACGCTGCGTGTTCTGACGCTGCGTGTTCTGACTCGGCGTGTTCTGACTCGGCATGTTCTGACGCTGTTCATTTCTGACGCCGTTCACTTAAGGTAATGTCGAGCCGCCACCGCCAGGTCGTTGTTGGCGTTACCGGCGTTGGCGACCTCCTCAAACAAGGCCAGCGCCTGCTTCGTAAGGTTCATGGGTACGCCGTTCTGAACGCCACTTTGCACGATGACGCCCATGTCCTTGGCGGCTCCTGCCACACTGAAGGCGACAGGAACTTGCGCGCCCTTGACGACATCGACCTTGAGCGCCAATGCCGGCAGGGCTGCAGGAGTGTCCTGTATGACATCGAGCATGGCGTCCAGCGACAGACCAGCCGCAGCCCCTGCTCCCAGGGCTTCGGCAAGGCCCGCGAAATATACGCTCATCAAATTGTTGATGCAATGCTTCATTGCCATGCCACGGCCGGTTGGGCCGCAATACACGACTCGACGGGAATAGGCCTGCCAGATGCTGTGCAGCGCCTGCACGACCTGTTCATCGCCCCCGGCCAGGGTCAGCAATTTCCCCTGGACAGCAGGCCCCACCGTTCCGACTACGGGCGCTTCGACGAAAGCGGCTCCGGCCTGGTCAACCATGGCAGCCAGCTTGTGCACGGTTTCGAGGCGCAGCGTGGCCATTTCTACAAAGATCTTGCCTTGCACCGGGCCGCCGGCCAACATGCGGGTTAGAACTTCCATAGTGGCTTCGTCATTGCTTAATATCGAAAGCACGACATCGCTGCGAACCACCAGGTCTTCAAGCGTCGCCGCGCGCTCCACGCCTTTTGGAGGCTCTTTGGCACTGCGATTCCAGGCGATGACCTTGTGGCCGGCGTCAGCCAGACGACCTGCCATGGCCGTGCCCATTCTGCCCAGGCCGACAAAACCAATCGTTTGCATTGCACGTGCTCCGATATCAACAGACAAGCAGAGGCCAAATTACCACCTTGAAGCCTGTTGCGTAAACGCTTGGGACCCTATCCTTAAGGATAGTAGGCGTTGCCGAAGGCAGGTGGCTAGACTCCTATGCATGCATACGCCCTCTTTACCCTCGCAAGCCGCTCCCATGTCGACCTCCGAAGCCGAGGCCTACGCGCGTCGCGTCGAAGAGCTGGGCAAGGCGACAGTCATTGACCCGGCGCTCAACCGTGGCTACGGCCCTCTGCCCAGCCAGCGCTTCGACGTCTACGAGCCTGCGAATGCAAGCAATGCCCCCGTTCTGATCTTCTTGCACGGAGGAGCCTGGACGCATGGCGGTCTGGATTGGTTGCGCTTCATGGCGCCGGCGGTCCTTTCATTGCCGGCAGTTCTCATCGGCGTTACCTATCGCCTGGCCCCCGAACACCGCTGGCCGGCGGCGTTCGATGATGTCCGTACCGCTTTGGCCGGCATACAAGACCTGATCCGACAACGGGGCTATGACGAGCAACGGGTGGTCATTGGCGGCCATTCAGCGGGCGGGCACCTGGCATCCCTGGCCATTCTCAAGGGCCATTACCCATGGATCCGGGCATGCTTTCCTGTCAGTAGCCGCTTTGATCTTCGAACCAAGAACCCCAAACCGGGCAGTGGCGAAGAGCGCGTGTATAAACTGGTATTGGCCGATCCTTCGCAAGACGCCGACGCCAGTCCACTGCGTTTTGTTCATAAAAACAGCGTCCCATTTCACATCGTTTGGGGCGAAAATGACTTCGAGCGCATTATCTCCAGTTCCAATGCTATGGTCGATGCGCTACGCGAACAGGGTTGCGCCGTCACTCACACCGTCGTGCCGGGCGCAGGGCACTTTGACACCCACCTGGTGCTGCAGGCCGCCGACAACCCTTGGTATCAACGCCTCAAGAAGGAGTTCGAGCCATGTTGATTGAACGGGCCGAAGGCAAATGGGTTGCAGACTTTGTAGAAGTGTTCGGCCTTTGCAAGATCCGGCGAGGCGAAGTCGTGGCCATACTGTCCGAAAGCCAGTCGCGCCCCGTGCTGACCGAACTGGCAGAACTGGCACTCATTCAGATGGGCGCACGCGCATTCCATGTACGCATGCCCACTCCCCGCCTGGAGTCGTCGATACCGGTGCGCTCTACGGGCGCTTCGCAGGCTATTGGCGAGCTGCAGCCAGTGGTTCAACTGCTGGCTGCCTGTGACGTCGTCGTCGATTGCACGGTCGAGGGTCTGCTGCATTCGCCCGAGCGCGCCGATATTCTGTCGAAGGGTGCCCGGATCTTCATGATCAGCAACGAACACCCCGAGATTCTCGAGCGACTCAAGCCTTCTCATGCGCTGCAGGAAAAATGCCTGGCCGGCGCCAAGCTGATCACCGGCGCCGAAATCATGAAGATCACCTCTGACGCCGGAACGAATCTGACGGTCAATCTGAACGGTACGCAGGGGCGCGGCAGTGCAGGCATCGCCGATAAGCCAGGCAGCTTCGGTTATTGGCCGGCAGGACTGTGCATTTGTTTTCCCCGGCCGGATAGCGTCAATGGCACACTGGTGCTGTCACCCGGCGACGTCAATCTCACGTTCAAGCGTTATCTCGATACGCCGGTTACGTTTCACATTGAGAATGACTACGTCGTCTCCATCGAGGGCTCGGGCATCGACGCCGAACTGATACGCGGTTACTACAGGAGCTGGAACCAAGCCGATGCGTATGCCGTCAGCCATGTGGGTTGGGGAATGGCGCCCTCCGCCCGGTGGGATGCCCTGGCGATGTATGACAAGCGCGACACCAATGGCACAGAACTGCGCGCCTTTGCCGGCAATTTTCTGTTTTCAACAGGCGCCAATGAAACCGCGGGCCGCTACACCGGATGCCATTTTGACTACCCCATGCGCAACTGCACCGTCTTTCTTGACGACCATTGCGTCGTCGATTCGGGGTCTTTGGCGAAGGAGCTCTTGTAATGGCCGCTCAACCCCGCATCGACGTGCATGATGTCGGCCTGACGCTGGCCGGCCACACGATCTATAAATCACTGACACTCGAAATTCCCGAATCGAAGCTGTTCTTTCTGTTGGGTCCGTCGGGTTGTGGAAAGTCGACGCTGCTGCGCTTGATCGCCGGCTTGATAGAGCCCACTGGCGGAACGATCAACGTCGATGGTGCAGTCCTGGAAGCAGCGGTGCAATGCGCAAACGCACGGGCCCGACTGCTGTTGTGCGGCCACAGCAGCGAATACGAGAGCAAGGGCGCGCAAATCAATTCCCAGGACATCCTCTACAAGCGCCTTGCCATCGAGGGGTTTCTGGTTTGGGAACACACCGATGCCTTCGCCCAGGCGGGCAAGGCATTGGCCGACGCTGCTGCGGCCGGCAATATCCAGCTGGACGAAACCATTCATCATGGCCTTGCCAATGCCCCCGCCGCCTTGCGCGCCATGCTGGACGGCCGAGGTATTGGAAAACACCTGGTAAAACTCGAGGATTGACGCTGATTTGCACGCTTCTGACACGACCATACATCAGACCGCGCAGGTTGAAATCGGTGAGTTCCGCAAAGTCATTGGATGCCTGCCTTCGTTAAAGGAAGGCCAATTTGAGGAAGGCCAATTTGATGCTAGAGTAAGGCCTCATCAACGGGACGAAGAGCCTGACAATGAGTACATCCCAAGCTACTACAATCACGCCGGTCTCCCAGGCCGGCACACTGCGCATGGCGGTTGCTGGTGCAGGCGCTATC
>NZ_JAJUFE010000046.1 GCF_029263785.1 Pusillimonas sp.
GCCGGGGGCTTTCCGCTTGCTTGCGCCTGAACGCATCTCGGCCGAAAATGCCTTCTGGTCGCGTTCAAATGTGGGGAGTCCAATGCGCGTCTTGGTAATCGGCGGAACCGGGTTCATTGGTCAACATGTGGTGGCCCGTCTGGTTAAGGCGGGCCATGTGGTTCATGTGCCCACTCGTCGCTATAGCAAGGGACGTGACCTGCTGGTATTTCCCACACTCACCCTGTTTGAGGCCGACGTACACCAGGACGCCGTTCTCGAGCGCCTCCTAAGGCAGGTAGACGCTGTCATCAACCTGGTTGGTATTTTGCACAGTAAACCTGGCAAGCCCTATGGCCCGGACTTTCGTCGCGTGCATATAGAGCTGCCCCGACGTATCGCCGCAGCATGTCGCAAAACAGGAGTCTCGCGCTTGCTGCACGTCAGTGCCCTGCGAGCCGATCCCCAGGGGCCAAGCGCCTATCTGCGCTCCAAGGCAGACGGAGAGGCTGCAATCAAGGCCGAATTTGCCTCGTTTCCCGAAGGCAACTACACCATCTTCCGGCCGTCCGTGGTCTTTGGTCGCGAAGACAACTTCATGAATCTGTTTGCGAAGCTGGCCCGCTGGATGCCTGTGATTCCCCTCGCTGCAGCGCAATCGCGACTGCAACCCGTGTATGTGCGGGATGTGGCGAAAGTCATGGTCAACTCGCTGCAAAACTCGACTACCTACCAAAAAACGTATTCGGTTGCCGGCGTCGCACAGTACAGCCTGGCCGATCTGGTAAGGTTGGCGTCGCAATGGGCAGGTACTCCGCGCCCGGTAGTTCCAATGCCAAACTTTATCGGTTATTTGCAAGCTTTCTTTTTTGAATTGTTGCCCGGTGAACCGATTATGTCGCGCGATAACCTCAATTCGTTGCAGGTGGATAATGTAAGCGACGAACCAATGGCGCCGGAGCTTGGCGTTGTTCCGACACCATTGGAATCCGTGGCTCCGACCTATCTGCGAAAACGCCGGGCCTGACAGGGCGGTACTCGATGTACCGCCCCACGCGGCTACTCGACGGCCTTGACCATGTCTTCGAGCACTTTCTTGGCGTCCCCGAAGACCATCATGGTCTTGTCCATGTAAAAAAGCTCGTTGTCCAGGCCGGCATATCCGGCAGCCATGGATCGCTTGTTTACGATAACTGTACGTGCCTTGTAAGCCTCGAGGATGGGCATGCCGGCAATGGGCGATTGCGGGTCGGTCTTGGCCGCGGGATTCACCACATCGTTGGCGCCTAAGACCAGCACGATATCGGTCTGCGAGAACTCGCTGTTGATGTCTTCCATTTCGAATACCTGGTCGTACGGCACTTCGGCTTCGGCCAACAGAACGTTCATATGTCCAGGCATCCGGCCGGCTACCGGGTGAATGGCGTACTTTACGGTTACGCCTTTTTCGGTGAGCTTTTCGGCAAGTTCCTTGAGGGCGTGCTGTGCGCGCGCCACGGCCAGCCCATATCCAGGGACAATGGTTACTGTCTCGGCGTTGCTCATCAGGAACGCCGCGTCGTCAGGGCTGCCCGACTTGACGTTGCGTTGCTCTTGCGACCCGCCCTGCGCGGCACCACCTTCGGATCCGAAGCCGCCCAGAATCACGTTGAAGAATGAGCGATTCATCGCCTTGCACATGATGTACGAGAGGATGGCACCCGACGACCCCACCAACGAGCCGGCAATGATCAGCATGGGGTTGTTGAGCGAAAATCCGATGCCCGCAGCGGCCCAGCCCGAGTAGCTGTTGAGCATGGACACCACCACAGGCATGTCTGCTCCGCCGATAGGAATGATAATGAGCACGCCCAGTACAAACGCCAGTACAGTCATGATGACGAAAGGCGTCCATTGTTGCGTGAACATGAACCACAAGCCGCAGCCCAGCATGACCAGCGCCAACAGCAAGTTCAGCAGGTGCTGGCCCTTGAATACCACCGGGGCACCTTGAAACAGCCGAAACTTGTACTTGCCCGACAATTTGCCGAAAGCAATGACCGAGCCGGAAAACGTGATGGCCCCGACGAATGTACCAATGAACAGTTCGAGGCGGTTTCCAAGCGGAAGCGCCTGGCCTTCGGCGGCGATATTGAATGCATGTGGCTCTGCCACAATGGCGATGGCGATGGCTACCGCGGCCAGGCCGATCATGCTGTGCATGAAAGCCACCAGCTCGGGCATTTTGGTCATTTCTACCCGCTGGGCCATGATGGTGCCGATGACGCCACCGATCAGCAAGCCCAGAACGATCCAACCCAGACCCATTGCCGCTGAACCTTCGGTGAGGCTTACTATCAGAGCGGCCGTGGTAAGCACTGCGATGGCCATCCCGACCATGCCGAATACGTTGCCCCGGCGGGAGCTTGTGGGGTGGGACAGACCCTTGAGCGCCTGAATGAAGCAGATTGACGCGAGCAGGTAGAAGAAAGTGACAAGGTTGATTGAGATCATGCTTTGCCTCCCGTCTTTTTATCTTTCTTCTTGAACATCTCGAGCATGCGTCGGGTGACAAGAAATCCGCCGAATACGTTGACCGCAGCCAGCGCCACCGCAAAAACGCCCATGAATCGTGCGAGATTGCCTTCGGTCAGGGCGGCGGCAAGCATGGCGCCGACGATGACAATGGCCGAGATGGCATTGGTGACAGCCATCAGGGGCGTATGCAGCGCCGGGGTCACGTTCCAGACGACGTGATAGCCCACATAGACGGCAAGAACAAAGATGATGAGGTTGAGCAGGGTGGGGTTGATGGCTTCCATCAGGCGCTCCTGAGTACGTTACCGTCGTGGGTCATGAGGCAAGCGGCCACGATCTCGTCGTCGCGCTGAATTGCCAGGCCGCCCTCGGCGTCGGTGATGAGCTTCAGAAAATCCAGTACGTTTCTGGCGAAAAGGGCGGACGCGTCGGCAGCGACGCGTGCCGGCAAGTTACTGTAGCCGATCAGTTTCACCCCGTGCTTTACTACAATTTTGTCCAGTTCGGACAAGGGGCAGTTGCCGCCACGCTCAACGGCCAGGTCGACAATGACTGAGCCGGGTTTCATGGCCTGAACGGTTTCCTCGCTTATCAGCGTGGGGGCCGGGCGTCCGGGAATAAGCGCAGTGGTGATGACGATATCCGCCTGCTTGCACCGTTCGGAAACCAGGGCCGCTTGTCTGGCCATCCATGCAGGAGGCATGGGGCGAGCGTAGCCTCCAACCCCCTGGGCAATTTCTCGCTCTTCATCGGTTTCAAAAGGGACCTCAATAAATTTGGCACCCAGCGACTCGACCTGCTCTTGTGCGGCAGGACGTACGTCAGAGGCCTCGACCACGGCTCCCAGGCGACGAGCCGTAGCGATGGCCTGCAGGCCGGCGACTCCGGCGCCCAGCACAACCACCCGTGCTGCCTTGAGCGTTCCTGCAGCTGTCATCATCATGGGGAATATGCGGCCGTACTCGTTTGCCGCCAGCATTACGGCCTTATAGCCGGCAAGGTTTGCCTGCGAAGAAAGGACATCCAGGCTCTGTGCGCGAGTGATGCGTGGAGCGGCCTCGAGCGCGAACGCCGTGAGACCGGCCTGTGCGAGTGCGGCCAGACCTTCTTGATTGAATGGGTCGAGCATGCCCACCAGGACGGCGCTGCGTTTCATATGACCAAGTTCATCCGTCGAAGGTGCGCGCACCTTCAGCACCAGGTCGGCTGCCAGGGCCTCTTGCTTGCCGACGATGGTGGCACCGGCATCCTTGTATGCGTCGTCGGTGTAACTGGCTGCCACCCCGGCGTCGGACTCAACGACGACGCGGTGATGGGCAGCAATAAGTTTCTTGACGGTTTCGGGCGTAGCGGCGACGCGAGTTTCGCCCGCCGTGCTTTCGCGCGGAATTCCGATCAGCATGACATATTCCCCTATGTTGTGGGCGCGTATTTTTTAACTATTTACTATAACCGCTGGGCCCGGTCCTGGAAAAACCGGGCCCTGACGCGCTAGCCCTTGCTGGCTTCAAGCGCTTGGGAGATATCGGCCAGAATGTCGTCGATATGCTCGATGCCGATTGAAAGGCGGATCATGTCTTCGCCGACTCCGGCAGACTTGAGCTCTTCGGGACTGAGCTGACGGTGAGTGGTAGAGGCAGGGTGGCAGGCCAGAGATTTGGCATCGCCGATATTTACCAGCCGCAGGATAAGTTGAAGGGCGTCGATAAAACGGGCCCCGGCTTCAAAGCCGCCCTTGATGCCAAACGACAGTATCGCAGCGGGTTTGCCGCCCATGTCGAAATATTTCTTGGCCAGCTCGTGGTCGGGATGATCACTGAGACCGGCGTATTGCACCCAGCTGACCTGCGGATGCGCCTTCAGGTATTCGGCCACCTTTTGCGCGTTCTGGACGTGACGTTCCATGCGCAGGCTGAGGGTTTCGATACCTTGCAAAATCAGGAAGGCGTTGAACGGCGACAGGGCCGAACCCGTATTGCGTAAAGGCACCACCCGGCAGCGACCGATAAAGGCGGCTGGCCCGAGGGCTTCGGTGTACACCACCCCGTGATAGGAAGGATCGGGCTCATTCAGCATGGGGAAACGTTCTTTGTGCTCGGCCCAGGGGAACTTGCCCGAATCGACGATAGCGCCGGCAATGGTGGTTCCATGGCCACCCATATATTTGGTGAGTGCATGCACGATGATGTCAGCGCCGTGTTCAAAGGGGCGGCACAGGGCGGGCGACGCGACGGTGTTGTCGACGATAAGCGGAACACCGTGGCGATGTGCGGCGTCTGCCAGAGCTTGAATATCTACGACATTACCGGCCGGATTACCGATGGTCTCGCAGAAAACAGCCTTGGTATTGTCATCGATAAGTGCTTCGAGGGCTGCGATATCGTCGTGAGGTGCAAACTTTACGGTGATGCCCTGACGCGGGAAAGTGTGGGCGAACAAATTGTAAGTGCCGCCGTACAGCTTGCTGACCGAAACAATGTTGTCGCCGGCTTGGGCAATGGC
Organism: Pusillimonas sp.; assembly: GCF_029263785.1. Taxonomy (GTDB): domain Bacteria; phylum Pseudomonadota; class Gammaproteobacteria; order Burkholderiales; family Burkholderiaceae_B; genus Pusillimonas. The sequence continues at coordinate 4,999 of NZ_JAJUFE010000046.1, forward strand.
CTGAATGGCATAGGTGATGGCGGCCATGCCTGAGGCGACGGCCAACGCACCGACGCCGCCTTCCAGTGCCGCAACGCGCTCTTCGAGGATGGAGTTCGTCGGGTTGGTGATGCGGGTATAAATGTTGCCGGGAACCGCCAGATTGAACAGGTCGGCGCCGTGCTGGGTGCTGTCAAAGGCGTAAGACGTGGTCTGATAAATGGGGACCGCTACCGATTTGGTCGTGGGATCAGGCTTGTAGCCGGCATGGACGGCAAGTGTTTCAAGTTTCATATTTGTTTTTTGAGTGTCGAAATGGGTCAATGGTGCCAGGAAGCATGCGCGCGATGAACCGTACTATCGGAACTTTCGCTGAGGTGACGATGAACCGAACCGGGCTTTGGCGGTCTTATACGAAGACTATAAGATAGCGTATTTGCAACGGTATGATTGCAACTGCCAAAATACGCGTTTAAAAAGTTACGTCCATTCGCCCGCAGCCTTGCGCTGATCGGGTAGGTTAGCATTCACCATAACGATTGTGTCAAACGGCTGGGGTAAACCCCAGCATCTTGAGGAAGCAGATGAAAGTTGGGCTCAGACGCGTGCTGTTGGGCATTGGTGCACTGGTGTTCGTGGCGCTGGGAGCCTTGGCGATATTTCTCCTGACCTTCGACCCCAACGCCTACAAGAACCGTTTCGAAGAATTCGTATACGAGCGGTATCAGCGAACGCTCTCAATACAGGGCGATATCGAACTGTCGATGTTCCCCCGCATAGGACTGTCGGTACAGAATGTGTCCTTGTCCAATCCCGGTGCTCCCGATGAGCTGTTTGCCTCCATCGACAGTGCACGTTTTGCGGTCGCTATCTGGCCGCTGCTGTTCAATCGATTTGTTGTAGATCATGTCGCTTTGAGCGGCTTCAAGGCCTGGATACGGCGAGACGAGCAGGGCGAGTATAACTTCCAGGATCTGTTCGAAAGTGTCGCCGGGCCTGCTCAGCCAATTGCCCTGGTTCCAGACCCTGCTCCGGGGGCTGACACATCGGTCGGTATCGTCAGTGACGCGGTGGCGCAGCCGGTTGCCGAAGGTACGGTGCCACCAAGGCAGCGAAAAGAAGCCGCCCTGCATGTGGACATTGCCGGTCTTGAGCTCAAGGGTGGAGAAATCCACTACCTTGATGTCAAACGGGCGAAGGCGGCGCGGCTCGTCGACCTGCAGCTCAATACAGGCCGCATGACCTTTGATCAGCCATTTGAAGTATCGCTGCGCGGCGCGCTGAAAGGGGAAGATCCCCGCGCGGACGCCACCGTCGAAGGTCAGGCGTTGGTCAAGGTCGATCCCCTGCTCGAAACCTATTCCGCACAGAAACTGAATCTATTGATCAGCGGCGCCGTCGGTCCCCTTGATGCAAAGACAGTAACCTTGCGAGGCAACTTCGTGTACGACGGCTATTCCCGAATGGTGGATGCGCGTGCGGTTGAAATGCTGGTGCAGGGTGATCTGCAGGCAGATCGTCGGGTGCAGGACCTTAACGCCAGTCTGGCCATGCCGCGCCTGAAAATCGACCAGACCTATGCAGAGTTCAACATCGAACGGATGTCCTTGCGCGCTACGGGTGCCTTGCCGGACCGCAAGTTCGATATCGCCTTCGATGCCCCGCGTTTGTCGATCTCGCCCGAAACGGCCGAAGGCGAGGCTGTCGCGGGCACGGTCAAACTGGTGGGACGCCAAACGCTTGGCCTGGCGCTTGGCATGAGCGGGCTGGGTGGGAACGCCTGGAACCTCAGCCTCAAGGAACTCAAGGTCGACGGTCAGTTAAAGGACGGCGACCATCTGATGCTGGTGAATATGTCCAGTCCTGTGCAGTGGGATGTCCTTAACGAAAAAGGTGCGCTCTCCGCCATCAAGGGCGATGTATCCATACAAGATACCAAGGATCCCGCCAAGACGTTTGAGTTCCCCCTGATCGGGAGCTTGCACGCTGATCTGGTCAAGGACGAGCTCAGCAGCGACATCAACGCGGTACTTAACGGTGCACCCCTTAATTTCAACCTGAAGGCGGCGAACCTTTCCGACCCTAAACTTCGATTTGCCTTGCAGGCGGACATGCTGGACCTGGACAAGCTTTTTCCTGCTCCCAAGCCACCGGCTGAGCCGGCCCAGGATGCCGAAACGCCAGACGCCCAGGGCAAGGCAGAACAGGCGCAAACAAGTGAACAAAAAGCATCATCAGCACAACCCGCGCCCATCAACCTTTCCCTGCTTGATGACATCGACGTCGAAGGCACGGTCAAACTGGGGGGACTCAAGGTTCGTGGCCTTGCGGTCAACGACTTCGGCATGACGGTCGTCGCGCGCGAAGGCCGGCTTGGTATCAGCAAGATTTCCGCCGCCCTGTACGACGGATCGCTCAGTGGCACGTTCACGGCCAACTCCAGGAACGAAATTGCGGGCAAGTTCAACTTGTCGCAAGTGGCGTTGGGGCCACTGATGCGGGCGGCAAGCGGCAGTGACCGCATCAGCGGCAAGGGCAATGCCGTCATCGACCTGAAAAGTCAGGGCATTACGTCAGCGACCCTGAAAAGCAATTTGAGCGGTACTGCCAACATGCAGTTGCGCGAAGGAGCGGTGCGCGGCATCGATCTTAACCAGACTCTGGCACAGGTGGGCGGCATACTCACGACCGCTCTGGGCGGCGAGGTTCCTGCCCTGCCAACGACCTTCGATCTGGGAAGTCGCACAGAGTTTGATTCCCTGGATGTTGCCCTGTCGATCAAGGATGGCGTCGCTGACGTGCGTAAGCTCGATTTCCGTTCACCCCTGCTTCGTGTCACCCAGGGCAAGCCGGCAAGCGTCAACCTTGTCCACAACAGTCTCGATTTATTGGCGAACGTCCGAGTCGTCAAAGCCGGTGCTGAAGGCATCGACCTGTCGGCCTTGCGCGGAATGACGGTGCCGGTACATGTTGCCGGCCCGCTGGATGGGCCCCGAATTGACGTTCAATGGCAGGTCATGGGTGGCAGTCTTGTCAAAAGCGCCATCCAGAGAGGCTTGATGGATCTGGTCGGAGAAAAGGCGACAGAGCCCGGCACCGCTGGTTCGCCTGTCAATCCCGAACCCGTATTGCCGTTGGGTGACGACCCTGTCAAAAGCCTGGGAAATACGCTGAAGGGGTTGCTGGGCCGATAAGCGTCGCAGCAACGCGGGTACTTCAGCGGTGCCTCAGGCAGGCAACCCGGCCAGACGCTGGAATTTGCGAAGCAGTGTATCGGCGTCTTCCTGGTGTTCGGGGTCGACCTCGATACACTCTACCGGACACACCACCATGCATTGGGGTTCTTCGTGATGGCCGACACACTCTGTGCACAGACTCGGGTTGATCTCGTAGATTTCTGCGCCCATGTAGATGGCGGTGTTCGGACATTGTGGCTCGCAGACATCGCAGTTGATGCATTCGTCGGTGATTCGCAATGCCATGGCTGGTTCCTGCTCAAAAGAAGTAGGGCGGGCATGTGTCCCGCGCGCGTGTAAACAAGTTGCGCCTTGTGGGCGCTACGTATCGGACCGTTGGGTAAGGGTCCGTGGCCAGTGCTTATTTTAGACTTCTTCGGAAGGGGAGGCGAATGCGCTGATGGCAACGTGGCCCCCTGGAGGCCAAACCGCCGCTTTTTTGCCTGCTTGTACGGATATTCAGCTGCCCGATGCGGCTTCGCGCACTGCCTTGGCTTTTTCGTGCAGCCATCGCTCTACCGAAGGAAAGACGAACTTGCTGACGTCGCCACCTAAAATTGCAATTTCGCGCACGATGGTGCCGGAAATGAACTGGTACTGATCGGATGGCGTCATGAACAGGGTTTCTACCTCTGGAAGCAAGTGGCGGTTCATGCCGGCCATCTGGAACTCGTATTCGAAATCAGACACTGCGCGCAGGCCACGTACAATGACGCGGGCGTTTTGTTCCCGGACAAAGTCTTTCAGCAACCCGGCAAAGCTCTTGACCTCGACATTGGGGTAGTGCCCCAGCACTTCCTGGGCGATTTCAACACGTTCTTCAACCGTGAAGAAGGGCTTCTTGGCCTGACTGTGAGCGACTCCGACAACAACATGATCGAACAGGCTGGCGGCGCGACGAACCAGGTCTTCGTGACCACGGGTTAGAGGATCGAATGTTCCTGGGTAGACGACGGTTATCATGAGGCTTCCGATGACAAATGGGTTTCGGGGGACGAAAAAGAGGGATTATTGTCGTTTTCTTGCGGTGCAGCAAACTGGAGCAGGCCAAAGTGAACATGCCCCGCCTTGCCCTGACGCAACACTGCATAACCGGGCGGTATGTTCGCAAGCGTTTCGGCTTCGATGTAAATCAGTGCATCAGGAGCCAAGAATTGCGGCAGACGGGTCCATAGCCGTTCAATCCAGCCCTGCCCGAATGGCGGGTCGAGCAGCACCAGGTCGTAGCGGGTCGCGTCCAGACGCTGGGCGACAACCGAGGCATCGCCTGCATGAATGCGAACATTGCTGGCGCGGAGTTTGGTTCGTAATGCGCGTAGGGCGGCCACTGCAGCCGGGTTGTTTTCGACCATTTGTACATGAGCAACTCCGCGCGACGCGGCCTCGAACCCAAGGGCGCCGGTACCTGCAAACAGGTCAAGAACCTGCTTATTGGAAAAGTCGCCACCCCACAGGTGGTGCAGCCAGTTGAACAGCGTCTCGCGAACGCGGTCGGGGGTGGGTCGCAAACCAGGAGCATCAACGACCGGAATTGGGGTGCGTCGATAATCACCGCCTACAATACGGACGATATGTTTTTTCATATTGATGCGGACAGCCACGCCGCTCAAAGCCATTTACTCTAGTGTAAAGCCTATGTTCAGTTTTTTTAAAAGAAAGAAGAAGTCTGAGGTCAAGCCGGCCGATGCCGAAACCTCCCAGGGCGCCATCACAGAAGACGGATCGACGTCAGGCGATAGCGGGCCATCTGGTGACGCATCGGGCTCGGAGGCCGGGCTGGCTGAAGCGTCCCCGGCGGCTGAACGGATAGAGCGCGAACGTGCCGAGGCTGAACGTGCTGCCGTCGAGCAACAGGCAGAAGCCGAGCGAGCTGAAGTCCGACGTCTCGAAGCGGAGCGTGTCGAGGCTGAACGCCTGGCGGCCCAGCGCGCGGAGGCAGAGCGACTGGAAGAAAAACGGCTGGCAGCTCAACGTGCTGAAGCAGAACGCGCTGAAGCAGAACGTGCCGAAGCAGAACGTGCTGAAGCAGAACGTGCTGAAGCAGAACGTGCTGAAGCAGAACGTGCTGAAGCAGAACGTGCCGAAGCGAAACGTGCCGACGCTGAGCGCCAGCAGGCCGAAAAAGCGGCGGCGCCGGCCAAGACGTCATGGCTTTCGCGTCTGACCAGCGGTTTATCCCGAACAGGGCAGAGCATCAGCACGCTGTTCGTGGGCGTTAAAGTAGACGAAGACCTCTTCGAGGAACTTGAAACCGCATTGATCATGGCCGATGCCGGGGTTGAGGCAACCGAAAAATTACTCACTGCGCTGCGCGCACGTGTCCGCAAGGAAAAGATTACGGATGCGACCCTGGTGAAGGCGGCCTTGCGCGAAGTCCTGACCCAGCATCTGGCGGTTCTTGAAAAACCTTTCCCGATCGATCAGGCCAAACCCCTGGTCGTCATGATTGCCGGAGTGAATGGCGCAGGCAAGACCACGTCAATCGGTAAGCTGGCGAACGCGTTTCAACGGCAGGGCAAAAGCGTGTTGCTGGCGGCCGGCGATACCTTCCGGGCGGCCGCACGAGAGCAGCTTGTGGCGTGGGGAGACCGCAATAATGTCACCGTTATTGCCCAAGAGGGCGGCGACCCCGCTGCGGTGGCTTTTGATGCTGTCAATGCCGGCAGGGCTCGTTCTGTGGACGTCGTCATGGTCGACACCGCAGGTCGCCTGCCCACACAGCTGCACCTGATGGAAGAGCTCAAGAAGATCAAGCGTGTCATTGGCAAGGCGGATGGGCAGGCGCCTCACGAGGTGCTGCTGGTTGTCGACGGAAACACCGGGCAAAATGCCATCTCGCAAATCCGCGCCTTTGATGCCGCTATCGAACTGACTGGCCTGGTGGTCACGAAGCTTGATGGCACGGCCAAGGGCGGCGCCCTGGCAGCAGTCGCAGCCGGCAGCCAGGGGGTGCGTCCCGTGCCCGTGTACTGGATTGGCGTGGGCGAGGGCCTCGAAGACCTTCAACCGTTTGTCGCAAGCGAATTTGCTACAGCGGTTGTGGGGAACTGACGGCGACCTGCTGCCGGTCACGGTCTCCGGTAAGCACAGTTTGCTTCAGCAGGCGTAGCAGCATCGACTGGAATTCCCTGCTGGCCGCAGTGTCGCGCCATTGGTGCGCTTGCTTTGTGTGGAACATTTTTGACAGGTCAGGGCGTGTACCGGGTGCCAGGTCGGAATACCGTTTCCAGCACGCTTGCAAGCGTCGAACTCCACGTAGAAACTGATGGAATTGCGCCTTGGTTTGTTCGGCGGTGGTGCTGGTCGCGTCGACCCCGGCAAGCAGCGAAGCGTTTGCCGAAACTTGCAACAGGCACTCGGTGCTGCAGGTAATGTAGCCCTGAACAGCCGGAAGCGCGCGCAGGTGGGGCAAGCGCATGGCCCGTCGCGGCTCGAACACTGCCGGGGGTGCGCTTCCTTTGCTTTCTTTGCTTGCGGGCATCAGCGCGGCCAATCGGTCTCCTCGCTGTGCCTTGCTGCGAGTTTCGATTATCAATCCGTAATGGTTCAACCAGTGGAGCGCGAGGTCGAACACACCCGCCATCTCGCCCTCCAGCAGTTCGAACTCGATTTCATTCACAGGCAGCTTCCAGCCCTTGGCCAGAATGAACCCCGTGTCAGAAGCAACTTCAATGTTTGCGCCGGCATGCTCCAACTGGAATGACTCGCGCTGAACATCGGTTTCGTAGCGTACACCAAGGGGTTCGGAAAGCGATGCCAAAAATTCGGCGAGCGGACTCGAGTCGTACAGGGACAGATCCAGTTCGGCAGAAGGCCGAGGGTGATTGATTTCAATGCGTGATAGCGGGTCAGGTCCCGGGGCTTTGACCGTTTGCACCCACTGCCCATTTTCGCAGCGGACGCGCAGGGCGATGCCCGCCCCGGCCAAAGTGCGCGTCGCAGTGTCGAAATAAAGCGCCCGAAGCGACTGGCGGCCGGCTTTATGCGAGCGCACTGCCTTGGCAATGGCAAATTGAGCTTGGGCAGGGACGTGGAGGCAGAGTTCTCTTTCCATGACGCATAGTAACTTTGATTGCGCTGAAGGGAGCCCGGCAGGGCTGATCAAGGCCAATGCTATCTGCTTGTGCCCGGTCTGCACGAATAAGCAGTTCGGGCGACAATAGCGGTTTGTTCGCCCATCCTGGCGTTAAAATGAACGGTCTTTCATTGAGTCATTTGTCATGAGCAATTTATCCGAGGCGCACGCTGACAGCGCACAAAGCTACGATATCGCGCCCATCCCGGAAATCATCGCCGAACTGCGGGCCGGCCGCATGGTCATTCTGGTCGACGAAGAAGATCGCGAGAACGAAGGCGACCTGGTTCTGGCTGCAGATTTCGTCACGCCCGAAGCCATCAATTTCATGGTTACCCATGCTCGTGGCCTGGTTTGTCTGACCCTTACCGAAGAGCGCTGCAAACAGCTGGATCTGCCCCTGATGGCAAGCCGCAACGGCGCTCGCTTTGGTACCAACTTCACGCAGTCGATCGAAGCTGCAGAAGGTGTCGAAACAGGCATTTCGGCAGCAGACCGTGCACGGACCATACAGGTAGCCGTCGCCCGCAACGCCAAACCTTCCGATCTTGTACAGCCCGGGCATATTTTCCCCGTACAGGCCGTGCGCGGCGGCGTACTGGTTCGAGCCGGCCATACCGAAGCAGGTTGCGACCTTACCGCCCTGGCAGGCCTTACGCCTGCGGCGGTAATCTGCGAAATCCTCAAACCTGACGGCACCATGGCTCGACTGCCTGACCTCATGGTTTTCGCGCGTGAGCACGGCCTCAAGATCGGTACCATCGCCGACCTGATCCAGTATCGTAGCGAACATGAATCCATGGTCGAGCGCGTCAGCGAGCGCCTGCTCCAAACCCCTTGGGGTGAATTCCAGGCCGTTGCCTACCGCGATCTGGCATCGGGCGCGCCGCACCTGGCTCTGGCCCATGGCGATATTTCTCCAGATGTCGAAACCCTGGTACGTGTACACGAGCCCACGACCATGCTCGATATCCTTTCGGCTGACCCCACCTCGCACAGCTGGACGGTTCCAAGTGCCATGAAGGCCATCAGCAATGCACCCGCGGGTGTAATGGTATTGCTGAATTGCCAGGGCTCGGCGGAATTATTGTTTGGGCAGTTCGAAGCCTGGAACAAGCCTCTTGAAACCAGCACGGGCGAGAGCCAGCGCTTCGATCTGCGAACCTACGGTATTGGTGCACAGATTCTTCGCGACCTGAACGTCGGGCGGGCCCGCTTGCTTGCCCGGCCTCGCAAAATGCCCAGCATGGCAGGTTTTTCCCTGACCGTAACGGGTTACGATACTGAACCTACCCCTTCTGCCTAAAGGAACCCAGACATGAACCCTTATACCTTATCGCCCGACCTTAACGGAGAAGGCCTGCATTTGGGCATTGTCCGTGCGCGTTTCAACGAAGAAATCGGCCTTGCCGAACTGGACGCCTGCCTGGCCGAACTGGCAGAGCTGGGTGTAGACGAGCGGGACGTCATGGTCGTGTCGGTTCCAGGCGCTCTCGAGATGGGCGTTGCCTTGGCACAAATGGCCGAAACATTTGAATTCGATGCCCTGATTGCGCTGGGTGCGGTAGTGCGCGGTGAAACCTACCATTTCGAAATCGTCAGCAACGAAAGTGCAGCCGCCATCAGCCGGATAGCGCTCGAAACAGGTATTCCCGTTGCAAACGGAATCCTTACTACCGAAACCGAAGAGCAGGCAAATGTCCGCGCTGCCGAAAAAGGACGCGACTGCGCACGCGCGGCCGTAGAGATGGCCAATCTTGTTGCCGCCCTCGAGCCCGAATCGGACGATGACGACGACTTTGACGAGGATTTCGACGACGAGGACGACGATCTTGACGAAGAATAAAACGCAAGCCGGTACCGCTCGCGTCAATCCGCGCAGCGCTCGCCGCCGTGCTCGCGAATTTGCCCTGCAGGGTATCTACGCGTGGCTCTTGCGAGGCGATGAAGGCCTGCAAGAGGCCGGCGCGATCGACGCTCACCTGCGTGACGACGAAGAGTTTCCAGAAGCTGATGCAAACTGGTTCAAGACGCTGCTTCACGGAGTGCTCCGTGAAGCCCCCGCCTTGCGCAAAAGCTTCGAGCCTTATCTCGATCGCCCGCTGGAAGAATTGTCGCCCATCGAGCACGGCATCCTGCTTATCGGCAGCTACGAACTGGTCAATCATATCGAAGTGCCTTACAAGGTGGCCATCAACGAAGCAGTCGAACTGGCCAAGTCCTTCGGAGGCACCGACGGCTTCAAGTTCGTCAACGGCGTGCTCGACCGCATGGCGGCCGACGTTCGTTCTGTCGAGGTCGAAGCCGCCGCACGTCAACGCAGGGGCGGCTGACACCGCCGCAGGCAGGACAGCCCTTGAACGAATTTGATCTGATCAGACGGTATTTTTCCCGGCCGGTACCGGCCGGCTACCTTGGCGGGGGCGACGATTGCGCATTGTTGCCCATTGGTGTCGGGCTGCAGCTTGCTACAAGTACCGACCTGCTTATTGAAGGCAGGCACTTCCTGCCAGGTGCAGATCCCCGTTGCCTCGGACACAAGGCTCTGGCGGTCAATATCTCTGATCTGGCGGCCATGGGGGCCAAACCACTTGGCTGCGTGTTGGGGCTTTCCTTGCCCCGCGTCGACGAACGCTGGCTTAGCGAATTCTCGGATGGCTTTTACAGTCTGGCCGAGCAGGCAGCGTGTCCCTTGGTTGGAGGCGATACTACCCGCAGCGACGGCATTGTCATCAGCGTTACCGTTTACGGTCAGGTTGATCCTGCCTTGGCACTTCGGCGCGACGCCGCCCGCTTGGGCGACGACATCTGGGTCACGGGCACCCTGGGCGCGCCCCATGTGGCGCTGCAATTTTTGACCCACAAGCTATCTCCAGATCCGGAATTGCTGGCTGCTGTTCGTCCGGCGCTCGAACGTCCGCAGCCTCCGTGGAAATTCGCACAACACTTGCCAGGTCTCGCTCACGCGGCACTGGATATCTCGGACGGTTTGCTGCAAGACCTGGGGCATATTCTGGCAGCAAGCCAATACGGTGCAGTGTTGCACTATGCCTGTTTGCCGATAGACCCCGCCCTGGACAAATTGAACGAGCCGCTGCGACGTGAAGCCGCCCTGGCCGGTGGCGACGTGTATCAGCTGTGCTTTACAGCGGCTCCCAACCATCGTGCGGCGATAGAAAAGCTGGCGAATGAGCACGCCGTGCAGGTCAGCCGGATCGGCTTCATACAAGAACCCCCCGGGCTGGTCGTGCTCGATGATTCTGGTGTGCCGTTGTCTGTAGCTCACGCGGGTTTCGATCACTTCTCCTAAGCAAAATGTCCGATATTCCACCCAGCCCACCTCATTCAAGTTCCGGTAAATTGAAATCGTTCACCTGGATGCTGAGACGTCCCGTCCGGATTGTGGCGCTGGGGTTCGGCAGCGGTTTGCTTCGCCCGGCTCCGGGAACCTGGGGCACGGCGCTAGGATGGTTGCTTTGGGTATTGGTCGTATCGCGTCTGTCCGATGCCGGCATCGCTGTGGCACTGGTTGTGGCGTTTGCTTATGGGTGCTGGGCGTGCCACCAGGTTGGCAAAGAGCTGGGCCGCGCGGATGACGGTTCGATGGTGTGGGACGAAATCGTTGCGTTCTGGCTCGTGCTGTGGCTCATGCCCGAAAATGTGGGTGTTCAGGCGATAGCGTTCGTCATCTTCCGATTCTTCGATATCGTCAAGCCTCCGCCAATCCGGTATTTTGACAAGAGGCTCAAGAATGGACTGGGTGTCATGTGGGACGACATCCTGGCTGCGGCCTATAGTTTGCTGATTTTGGCTGTTCTGGTACGCCTGGAGGTCTTATGAGTCAGACTCAAACCGTTGCTCTTGCCCGGCAATTGGGCATATTGCTTGTGGATCGCGGCTGGATGCTGGCGTGCGCCGAGTCGTGCACGGGCGGCATGTTAAGCGCAGCAATCACTGACGTGGCAGGTTCAAGCCAGTGGTTTGATCGGGGTTTTGTAACCTATAGCAATGCAGCCAAGTCTGAACAACTAAGGGTGGGTATCGACACACTGGAACGGTTTGGCGCCGTCAGTGAAGAAACAGCAATGGAAATGGCGGCCGGTGCGCTAGATGCCAGTCATGCGCAGGTGGCTGTGTCTACAACTGGCATAGCCGGCCCCGGAGGTGCTGTTCCCGGCAAGCCGGTGGGCATGGTCTGTTTTGGCTTTGCCCAGCGTAGCGGGCAGGGCATTACCACCCGGGCCGTCACCAAGGTGTTTGAGGGCGACCGCGCCCAGGTGCGCACCCAGGCGGTTGCATTCGCCTTGCATGGAGTCCTGGATCTGGTGCAGCCCTAGTATCGACCTACAAGGTGGCGCGGGCGGCGTTTATGGCATCTCGTGTATCCATCGCCGCTTTGGCGGCTGCTTCGCGCCAGTCGTCGCCAGAGCCGGCGTAAATGATTGCACGCGATGAATTGATCATCATGCCCGTTCCGGCTGCCGTACGGCCCGCCTTGACTGTAGCGACGATGTCGCCGCCTTGTGCGCCGATTCCAGGGACCAGCAAGGGCAGGTCTCCGACACGCTGGCGCACTTGCGACAGCTCGTCCGGAAACGTTGCGCCTACTACCAGCGCGCATTGACCATTGCGGTTCCACTTTTCAGCGACCAGCCCGGCTACGCGCAGGTATAGCGGTTCGCCGGATTCCAGCTGGAGCGCTTGCAGGTCGGAGCCACCCTTGTTCGACGTGCGACACAGAACAATGACGCCTTTCTCTTCCCAGGACAAATAAGGTTCGATGGAATCAAAGCCCAGATACGGGTTGACCGTAACCGCATCGGCTTTGAAACGTTCAAACGCTTCGCGCGCATACTGTTCGGCAGTCGAGCCAATGTCGCCTCGTTTGGCATCGAGCACCAGCGGTAGATTCGGATAGTGTTCCTGTACGTAGCGGCACAGGTCCTCGAGCTGATCTTCGGCGCCTTGGGCGGCGAAGTAGGCGATTTGCGGCTTGATGCCGCAGGCGTAAGGTGCAGTTGCGTCGACGATGCCGCGGCAGAACTCATAAATGGCGTCGGGGCGGCCGTGCAGCTCGGACGGAAATCGCATCGGGTCTGGGTCCAGCCCGACCATCAACAGCGAATTTGCGTGGTTCCAGGCGGCGTCGAGCTTTTTGAGGAAGGTGGTCATTGAGGAATCAAAAGTAAAGACGTAAATGAATAGGGGGGCATCACGAGGCGGGGCCCAGGCCCGCCAGTACGGCGATCCACACGATGGCGGCCACAATAATGGACAGCATGACAGCGGCGCTACCCAGGTCCTTGGCCCGGCCGATCAGGGGATGCCGCTCGAGTGTTATGGCATCGGCCAGGGTTTCGATGGCCGAGTTGAGCAGTTCCACGATCAACACAAAGAACAGGCTGCCGATGAGCAGGAGCTGTTCGGCCAGAGTATTGCCTGCCCAGATTGCGACCGGGATCAGCACCGCACATAGCAGCAGCTCCTGGCGGAACGCGGCTTCATGCTTCAGCGCGGCGCCAAAGCCGTGGAACGAGTAGCGCAGTGCATTCAGCAGGCGGGCTGCGCCGCCATGGCTTTTGAAGGGAGATTTCTGTGGCGTCATGAAGCTGGTTGGACGTGGCCGGCCTCGCCGGAACATGAGCATTGTATTCAGAAAGCAGGCTTGCGTGGTTTGCAGCAGTAACGCAAAAAAGAGCCCTCCCGGTTTTATTGGCGATTGGAAAGGTCGTTGGTTTGTATTCTCTGGAAGCCCTCGCGTTGATGGAGCCCGGACGCAAAAAGGCCCTCGATTTTTTCGAGGGCCTTGTACTGCGGTCGAATCCGGCACGGCAGCGGGCCTTGGTATTGCCGGCCCGGCTGCCGCGCTTGAGTGACAAGAGGCTTAGAAGCCGCCCATGCCACCCATGCCACCCATGCCACCCATGTCGGGCATAGCAGCAGGTTTCTCTTCGGGGATCTCGGCAACAGCAGCTTCGGTGGTCAGCAGCAAGGCTGCAACGGAAGCGGCGTTTTGCAGAGCGGTGCGGGTAACCTTGGTGGGATCCAGCACACCTTGCTCGACGAGGTCGCCGTATTGACCGGTAGCGGCGTTGTAGCCGTAGTTGCCTTCGCCGTTGGCAACATTGTTGACCACGACGCTGGGCTCTTCGCCGGCGTTGGCAACAATGGTGCGCAGGGGAGCTTCAACAGCGCGCAGGATCAGCTTGACGCCGGCTTCCTGGTCGATGTTGTCGCCCTTGACCTTGGTGATGGCAGCCTTGGCGCGGATCAGTGCAACACCGCCGCCAGGAACAATACCCTCTTCGACGGCTGCGCGCGTAGCGTGCAGGGCGTCTTCGACGCGGGCTTTCTTTTCCTTCATTTCGACTTCGGTGGCAGCACCAACGCGAATCACGGCAACACCGCCTGCCAGCTTGGCAACGCGCTCCTGCAGTTTCTCGCGGTCGTAGTCGGAAGTCGCTTCTTCGATCTGAACGCGGATCTGCTTGACGCGAGCTTCGATCGACTTGCTGTCGCCGGCGCCGTCGATGATGATGGTGTTCTCTTTGCCCACTTCGACGCGCTTGGCTTGACCCA
>NZ_JAJUFE010000075.1 GCF_029263785.1 Pusillimonas sp.
TACACGCCCAAGGCAGATACCACTGCCAGCCGCAAGACGCTTGGTCGCAGCGTGGGAATAATTCTTTGCCCGACAAGAAATGGTGTTTGCATGGTCAGCCGTCTCTGTAAGCGCTTGTTACCAACCGCCGGGAACACACAGTGGAGGATCAGATTCACATGTGTCTGAAACCGTACGCATGACAACAAACTAATACAAAAAATTCCACTGAAGTCTGACCGCTGCAATTCGTTCGAGACAACCTTTTTTCGACGAAATCCCCTATTTTTTCGATGAAATTAACTGGGTATGTGCGTGTTTGGCACCGTAGCCGTCTTCTCGCGCTGAACGGGTGGGGCGCCGTTGTCGCCCGCAATCCGGCGCACAGCCAGGACCTGCGTGGGGGTCAAGCCAGGCTCTCGGGGGCCAGGTCCGCAATGCCTTGGTAGTGGGTAAGGTAAACCCGTCCGCTGAGGTTCTTCAGGAATGACGTGCGGGCAAGTTTGTCCATCACCGGCCCCTTCACCTCCGACAGATGAAGGCGGATGCCCGCATCGTTCAAACGCATCTCGATCGCCTCCAGGCTTTCGAGAGCGCTCGCATCAATATCGTTGATGGCCGAGCACTGCAGCACCACGTGCTGAAGCTCAGGGAGATCCGCAACCGCCTCATTGATGCGATCCTCCAAAAAGCGCGCATTGGCGAAATACAGACTTTCGTCGATGCGAAGCCCCAGCACCCGGGGGCTGGTGCGCACCGCATGTCGAAGGACATTGCGGAAGTGTTCAGTGCCGGGTACCTGCCCGACGACGGCCACGTGAGGCCGGCTGCTACGGTACAGGTGCAACATCAGCGCCAGGCCAACGCCGGCAATCAGGCCGGCCTCCACCCCCGCCAGCAAGGTCGTGACGAGCGTGACCGCAACCACCGTGAAATCGAATCGGGAGTACCGCCATGTGCGCTTGAGCATGCCCATATCGACGAGCGACAGTACCGCCACCACGATGGTGGCCGCCAGCGTGGCTTGCGGCAGGTGGTGCAGCAGCGGAGTGAGCATGAGGGTAGCAACGGCGATACCAATGGCGGTGTAAATTCCCGCTGCCGGTGTTTGAGCGCCTGCATCAAAATTGACCACAGAACGAGAGAAGCCGCCCGTTACCGGCAGTCCGCCCGTAAAGGCCGCCGCCACATTGCTTGCCCCCAGCGCGACCAGTTCCTGGTCGGGCTCGACGCGCTGGCGCCGCTTGGCTGCGAGTGTCTGCCCCACTGAAATGGATTCGGCGAACCCGACCACGCTCAAAAGCAGCGCCGGTACGGCCAGCTCCTGCCACAAGGTCGGGTTCCATGCAGGGGGCGTGAACGGCGGAAGCCCCTGCGGCACGGCACCCACTACCCGCACGCCGCGCTCGGCCAGATCCCAGAACCACACCGCGGCCGTCGTCGCTGCGATCGCTGCCACAGGCCCCGCCTTGGCGAGTGCATCGGCCCAGCGCGGTCCGATACCGATCCGGCACAGCCACGGCCTGAGCCGACTGCGCGCCAACCAGAGGAACAAGAGGGCGGACAGCCCCAAGACCACGGTAGGACCGTTGATCTGTGGCAAACCTTTCCAAAGCGCAGTAACCAACTCCGGCAGGGTATCGCCTGAGGCCGTGATTCCCAGGACGTGCTTCGCCTGGCTCAAAGCAATCAGCAGGCCGGACGCCGAAATGAAGCCGGATATGACAGGGTGCCCCAGGTAGTTTGCCAGCCAGCCAAGACGCAACACGCCCATGAGCATCAGCATAAGCCCCGACAACAAAGCCAGCACAAGCGCGGCCGTCCAGTAGTCCAATGTACCCACCGCAGCAACCTTTCCCACGGCTGCTGCTGTCATCAACGAGGTCACCGCTGCAGGCCCGACCGCCAATGTGCGGCTGCTGCCAAACAAGGCATAGGCCAACAGGGGAAGCATGCTTGCATAGAGGCCGGCCTGGGGTGGCAGGCCGGCCAGCATGGCGTAAGCCAGACTCTGCGGAATCAGCATGAGCGTGACGATGCCGGCAGCGAGCATGTCTGCAGACCACAGCCCCCGGTCGTAGTTCTTCCCCCAGGACAACAGCGGCAGCCAGCGCGCAAACGCAGTGCATCGTCTGGATGTGTCAGCCTCTCTCATCGGCGAACCTTGATAGCGAGCGGGAACGGCAAGCGGGCAGGCCATTCAAAAACCATCGAAATCACGGGAATAACTCCACATATCGATTTATATATTTATATATTATAATTTGTTTATCCTTCTCACAGAGAAAACTACGATGTCAACGTTCAACAAGGGCAACTTGAGAACGCCTGAGCAACTGCGCGAGCACGCTGGCGAAGCGTGCGCCTTGCTCAAGGTTCTTGCCAACGAAGACCGCCTGATGCTGCTGTGCCAGATCGCGTCCTCTCGCCACAACGTGGGCGAACTGGAAGCGATCACTGGTATTCGCCAACCCACCTTGTCGCAGCAGTTGGCTGTGCTGCGAACGGAGGGCCTGGTCGAAACCGAGAAGGAGGGAAAGTACGTCTACTACCGGCTGGCCAACGACAACGTCGTGCGCATCATGCGCATGCTATGGGAAATTTACTGCGCGCCGAAATGAACGGGCGCGAGACCATGAAACAACCCCATCACCGAATCGAAGGAGACTGCAATGGACCAACCGCTCAAGAAACGCCGTGCTTTGCTGGCGATCGGAGCCGCCGGTGCCGCGGGCATCGCGTTCACACCGGACATTGCGAACGCTGCAAATAAGGTCAAAACCACGGCTCGCATCGTCATTGCCGGCGCTGGCGCCGCAGGACTGGCGGCGGCATCACGCCTTTCCAGAGCGCTGGACGGCGCGAAGATCACGTTAATCGATGCGCGCAAAGAGCACTTCTACCAACCAGGCTTCACGCTTGTGGGCTCGGGCATCAAGCCAGCCAGCTACGTGATCTCCTCCACCGCTGAATACGTGCCTGCAGGCGTCGAGCTGGTGCAAGAACGAGTCGCCGAGTTCGACCCGGAGGGCAAGAAGGTGGTCACGGAGAGCGGTCAGGCTTATGCCTTCGACTTTCTCGTAGTCGCCACCGGCATGAAGCTGGAGTACGGTCTGATCGAAGGCATGAGCGAGGAACTGATCGGCCGGCACGGCATCGGCAGCATCTACCATAGCCCTGCAAAAGCCGAAGCTACGTGGAAAGCCATGTCGGACTTCGCAGACAAGGGTGGCCGCGGTATATTCCTGCGCCCTAACACCGAGATGAAGTGTGCGGGCGCGCCGCTGAAGTACACGTTCATCACGGACGACTACCTGAGCCGGCGCGGTCAGCGCAGCAAGGCAGAGGTCGTCTACAACTCGAACAACAAGACTCTGTTCAGCGTCCCCATAGTGTCGGAGAAGGTACGCATGCTGTTCCAGGAACGCAGCATCCAGGTGAACTACGAGCGCGTTCTCAAAACCATTGATCCGGGCAAGCGCATCGCCACGTTCAGCACTCCTTCGGGAACCGAGGAACAGGGCTATGACTTCATCCACGTCATTCCCCCCATGCGCGCGCCCGAGCCCATCCGCAACAGTCCGCTCCCCTGGCAGTCCGGTCCCTGGGCTGCTGAAGGCTGGATGGAGGTCGACAAGGGCACTCTGCGCCACGTGCGCTACCGCAACATCTTCGGCGTGGGCGACATCGCCGGCGTGCCAAAGGGCAAGACCGCCGCGAGCGTTAAGTGGCAGGTACCCGTCGCAGTCGACCATATCGTCGCCGAGATCGCGGGCAAGACCTCCGATGCGCTCTACACCGGCTACACCTCCTGCCCCCTCATTACGCGGCTGGGTCGGGCCATGCTGGTCGAATTCGATTACCAAAACAACCTGGTTCCTTCCTTTCCCGGCGTGATCGCACCGCTGGAGGAGCTGTGGGTCAGCTGGGTCATGAAGACCATGGCGCTCAAGCCCACCTACATCAGCATGCTGCGCGGCCGCGCCTGAGGAGAAACTGCCATGAAAGAACTTGATCCCTTCATCCTGCTGGCTGTCTTCCAGGAGATGCTCGGCCCCTGGCTCTGGATTTTGCTGGCCGTCGTCATCCTGGGCCTGCTCGCGTTCGCCGTGCTGCTGGTGCGCGAGAAGGGCCTCGACTCACGACGCTGGGTGCGTTCAACGGGGCTGGGCGTCATTGGTGGAGCACTCGCCCTGGTTTTGATGGCGAAGGTTTCGTCCTCGGGCTTCACCGATGCGGCCGGGCCTGTCGACTGGTTACTGATCGCTTTGGTGTTCGGCGCCGGCCTAGTGGGTTCGACCATATTGGTCTACACCGTCACCGGCTGGTGGGTTGCCCGCCGGCGGCCAGCCAGCACCGCGACCGCGCACTGACGAGGGCAAACTTATAACGCCATCGTCCATCACCGTCGACGCCATCTGAGCATGCACAGCCGGTCTCACGGGCTTCGTACCGTTTTGCACCGGCAGTCAGCGCACTTAGCTGGAAGTACCTGGAAAGTTGAAGTGGAGCGGGTGATGGGAATCGAACCCACGCTTGAGGCTTGGGAAGCCGCCGTTCTACCATTGAACTACACCCGCGTAACATCACATCTGGATGTCGGTTAGGCCGCACGCCACATCGTTCGGGGAAGATGCAGCGCGGGAAACCGATTTTATGCCTGTTCCGGGTACGTGCGCAAACGTCTGACCTGCAAGTAACCACCCACAAGAAAACCGACTCGAACGGCCGGACCCTCACGCCTGCTGCGCCCGTGTTTCGGATACCTGAAACTGTCGCAAACGCAGGGCATTGCCCAGAACAAAAACACTGGATAGCGCCATCGCACCGGCGGCGAAGATGGGGGACAGCAAGATGCCCCAGGCGGGGTACAGTATGCCCGCCGCCACGGGAATCAAAGCCGTGTTATATGCAAATGCCCAGAACAGGTTTTGATGAATATTGCGTATGGTGGCGTGAGACAGTGCAATAGCACGGGGCACACCCTGCATATCGCCAGACATAAGCACCACGTCTGCAGATTCCATTGCGATATCGGTGCCGGTACCTATTGCCATGCCTATATCGGCTTCGGCAAGAGCCGGCGCATCGTTGATACCATCGCCTACAAAAGCCAGCGTACCGTAGATGTCTTTCAAATGCCGCACCGCTTCTACCTTGCCCTCGGGCAGAACTTCGGCCACTACATCGTCGATTCCAAGCTGTTTGGCGATTGCCTGCGCTGTCTGTGTGTTGTCTCCGGTTACCATCACCACCTTCAGGCCCAATTGATGCAATGCCTGAATAGCCGCAGGGGTGCTTGGCTTGATCGGATCCGCTACGGCAATTATCGCGGCCAGGCGACCGTCAATCGCTGCGTACAAAGGCGACTTGCCCTGGCCGGCAAGAAGTTGGGCCGTCGGCGCAAATGCCTCGATGTCAAGACCCAGGTCACGCATGTATCGAGCGGCGCCGATCTGAACCCGCACACCCTCTACATCCGCGTACACGCCGATGCCCGACACCGACTGGAAGCCGCTTGCCACGGGAACCTCCAGATTCTCATTTCTGGCGGCTTCCACGATCGCCCTGGCGATCGGATGTTCAGAGCGCGATTCCACCGCCGCCACCTTGGCAAGCGCATCTGTCCGATCAAAACCCTCTGCAATGCCAAGATCGGTAAGCGCAGGCCGTCCTTGCGTCAGGGTGCCGGTCTTGTCTACCGCAATAACCTTGACATCTTTCAGTTGTTGCAATGCCTCGCCTTGCCGGAATAAAACCCCCATCTCGGCACCCCTGCCCGTTCCCACCATGATCGACGTAGGGGTAGCCAGCCCCATGGCGCAGGGACATGCAATGATGAGCACGGCCACAGCATTGACCAACGCAAATGTCAGTGCAGGAGAAGGTCCGAAAATCAACCACACCAGGAAGGTAAGCAGTGCCGCCAGCATGACCGCCGGGACGAACCACAACGTGACCTTGTCGACCACGGCCTGAATCGGAAGCTTGGCCCCCTGGGCCTGCTCGACCATCCGAATAATCTGGGCCAGCATGGTGTCGGCTCCTACAGCCGTCGCCCGGAATGTCAAGGCACCCTGCTGATTGACAGTTCCGCCAACCACCTTGCTTCCTGGTGCTTTCTCGACAGGAATGGGTTCACCGGTAATCATGGATTCATCGACAAAGCTGCTGCCTTCGATGACGGCTCCATCTACAGGCACCCGCTGTCCGGGACGTACCTCGACGATGTCGCCGACGACCACATCGCTGATAGGGATGTCGATCGTGCGACCGTCTCGTTGAACATGCGCGACCTTGGCTTGCAAGCCGACCAGCCGTTTGATGGCCTGCGTGGTACGGCCTTTTGCCCGGGCTTCGAGATACCGTCCCATCAAGATCAACGCAACGATGACAGCGGCAGCCTCGTAATACACATTCACGGTACCCGATGGAAGAAGGCTAGGCGCAAAGGTGGCAACAACCGAATAGCCGAAGGCAGCCAGGGTGCCTACCGCCACTAGTGAATTCATGTCGGGAGCCAATCGAAAGAGCGCGGGGAAGCCCTGCTGGTAGAAGCGACGACCGGGTATCGCCAAGACTGCCAGAGTCAGCACGAACTGCAAATACCAGCTTTGTTGCATTCCGATAGCGGCGTCGATCCATTGATGCATGCCTGGGATAAGGTGCGAACCCATCTCCAGGACGAACACAGGCAGGGCCAGGACAAGGGCCAGGATAAAGTCCCGCTTGAGCCTGGACTGTTCGGCATCGCGCCGTTCGCCCGCCTCATCCATCGCTTGCGAAGTGGTATCGACACTGCGGGCTTTATAACCTGCTGCGGCCACAGCCTCGATCAAGAGCCCGGACTCTGCCACGCCTCGTACGGTGGCGCGTTCGGTGGCCAGGTTGACCGAGGCCTCGGCTACGCCAGGAACAGTGAGCAACGCTTTTTCTACACGGCCGACACACGATGCGCAGTTCATGCCCTGCACTTCCAGCTCGATGACCTGGGCCGGTACGTGGTAACCCGCCTTCTCGACGGCCTGGACCAGTGCCATTTTGTCAACGTTACGGTGAGCCCGGATTTGCGCTCGTTCGGTGGCCAGGTTCACCGAAACAGAATCGACGCCTTCGACTTTGCCCAGAGCCGCCTCGACCCGGCCCACACAGCCCGCACAATTCATTCCCTGAATGGGAAGGCTTATTACCGGGCTTGACGGACGATCGCTGAGTTCAACGTTATTCATGATGACGCTCTGAAAGTGATATTCGACATGATCAAGCGTAGGGCTTACCATCATGGGAAGGTCAAGTTGAAGACGGTTAGCCTGTCAAATTTTAAATGGCTCATTCTCACTCGCATCACGGTCACGACCACGATCACTCGCCTACGGTCACCCGCGCCAACGAACGCAAGGTGTTGATCTCGTTCGTCCTGATCTTTGGCTTCATGCTGGTCGAAGCCGTGGGGGGAATATTGTCCGGGTCGCTGGCGCTATTGGCCGATGCCGGACATATGTTGACCGATGCCGCGGCACTCGCCTTGGCGTATGCTGCGTTCCGGTTCGGCCGCCGCGCCGCAGACAGCAAGCGCACGTTTGGCTACCTGCGCTTCGAAGTCATAGCGGGATTCATCAATGCCCTGACTCTTTTTGGTATTGTGGTCTGGATCTGCTACGAGGCATGGCGCCGCTTTTTCGTACCACACGAAATACTGGCCGGGACCATGTTGGCCGTGGCGGTTCTGGGCTTGCTGGTGAACCTGCTTGTACTTTGGATAATGACGCGCGGCGACACCGAGCATGTCAATGTAAAAGGCGCCATCTTGCATGTCATGGGCGACTTGCTTGGGTCGGTCGGCGCCGTCGCCGCCGCCGTCGTCATTCACCTGACAGGCTGGACGCCCATTGATCCGATTCTTTCGGTTCTGGTGGCCGCGCTGATATTACGCAGCGCCTGGAAGCTGATGAGCAAATCGCTCCATATACTGCTCGAGGGCGCGCCGGAAGAAGCGTCACCCGACAAGCTCGAACAGGGCCTTATGGGTTCGGTTTCCGGATTGGCTGCAGTCAGTCATGTGCATGTCTGGCAACTGACATCCGGGCATACCATGGCCACCTTGCACGTGCGTGCCCTGGTCGACGACGATGCCCGGATAGTAGTGAAACGGGTCGAAAAGGCGCTGCACGACATGTTTGGCATTGAACATGCCACTATCGCCATCGACTGGAACGCCGACGCCGAGGATAGCGCCTGCAGCTTGCACACCGACGAAGCTCTTCACTGACTGTTGCGCGGGTTCTGGTGTGCCAGTAAGCGGGTGAACCTGTCAGGCTGCGGAACCCGTGATGTCGAGCTCTACCGGTTTTCCGCGTAGCGTGATCCGAGCTACGGTACATCCAGCCTGCTGCCCCAAGGAAAACTCGTGACGATCGGGAAAATACAGTGCAAGGCGCCGCGAAAGATTCCCCAGTCCGCCCTGCCGCCGGCTTCCCTTGGGGACCTGTGCGGTCTGCAAGCGCCCCGGGTTGCTAAGCTCAATGACCAACTCGTCTCCCTTGCAACGCACATCCAATTGAATCAGAAATGTCTCGTACTCGGCGCGCATCCCATGCTTGATGGCATTTTCAACCAGGCCTTGCAAGGTCATGTGGGGCAGCTCAAAATCCAGGGCCGCAGGATCGACCCTGCTCCGAAACTCCAATCGCTCATCGAACCGCAACGCCTGAATGCGTATATACGACTCTGCCGCCTCGAGTTCCTCATCAAGCCTCGACGTGCCCCGTCCCCGTCTATCCAGTGAGTAGCGCAGGTAGTCGGCCAAACGGCGCGTCAACTCTTCGGCCAGCGCCGGCCTGTCTGAGATTTCCGCCACCACTGCGTTCAGCGCGTTAAACAGGAAGTGCGGTTCAATCTGTTTTTGCAGATGTTCGAGCTCCAGCAACATGGCGCGGTTCTCGGCCTTCATTTTGGAAATGCGAGCATTTCGGGCAGCCAGCTCGGCCCCTACGCCAAAGTAGATCAGGGTCCAGATCCAGAATATTCCCATGTAATAAAAAAACCCCAGTCGATACTGAGCTTCGGCGACGCCATGTAGCGCTCCCGGCGGGAACAAGCCGTGTATGACATAACCAATGGCCGGCAATAGGGCCGATGCCAGCAAACACAACAGGGTTGCAAACGCCAAGGTGGGGATAAGCGCTGTGTTTTTCCCGTAGCGTCCATGAGCGAGCGCAGCTGCACTGGTCAGCACAAA